>CAZBJI010000206.1:0-10850 GCA_964492175.1 uncultured Polyangiaceae bacterium
GGGGGGGGGGGGGGGGGGGGGGGGGGGGGGGGGGGGGGGGGGGGGGGGGGGGAGGCGCCGGCCCCTCCGGACCTAGCGGCCCCTCGAACGGCGGCGGCGGCGGTGGCGGCGGCAACAGCGGGGCCAGCTCCAGCTCGCCCAGCCCCGGCGCGCGCGGGTCGGGCGCGGACGCGCCACCGGGGAGCTCCTCGGGCCCGCCGGCGCAGCACACGTGCCAGAACGGGCACCCCGTGGACATGGCGACGGGGGACGTGGTCGACGAGGCGGTGGACCTCGAGCTCGGCGGGATGATCCCCGTGACGTTCAAGCGCATGTACTCCTCCGCGCGCCGGAACGACGTGCGGGCGCACCTCGGCCCCGGCTGGGCGCACAGCTGGGAGCTCGCGGTGTGGGAGGAGGGGAGCGTGACCGTCCTCCGAGATGCGGAGGGGCGGAGCGTGTTCTTCGAGCAGATCCCCGTCGGCGGGCGCTCCTTTCATCGCGGCGAGCGCATGGAGCTGCGCAAGCTCGCGGAGGATCGCTGGGAGATCTTCCAGCTCGGCACCCGCCTCACGTACGCGTTCGAGGCGTTCGAGCCGGGAGGCCAGGCGGCGCTCCGTCACGTCCGCGATCTCTGGGACAACCGGGTCGAGCTCGCTTACGAGGGCGGGCGGCCCGTCGTCATCGTGGACACCGCCCGGCGCGAGATCCACCTCTCGTGGAGCGGGTCTCGGCTCACCCGCTTGGACGTACGCGTCGGCGGCGTGTCGGAACAGACCGTCGAGTACACGTACGCGGAGTCTGGGTGCCTCGTCGCCGTGACCGACGCGCTGGGTAACTCGGAGGTCTTCGAGTACGACGCGCAGCGACGGATGACGCGTGCGTCCCTCAAGACGGGCGTCCTGTTCCAGTACGAGTACGAGGAGGGGTCTGGCCGGTGCGCGCGGACGTGGGGCCCCAAGGGCCTCTACGATCTCGTGTTCTCCACGGAGGAGGGCGGTCGCAAGACGTTCGCTGACGGGGAGGAGCCTCGCGTCTACACGACGGACGACCAGGGCCACGTGATCCGCGAGGCGCTCCCGAGCGGCGTGGTCCTCGCCGAGCGCGCGTACGATCCGGACGGGTACCTCATCGCGGAGGCCAACGGCGCCGGGGAGGGGACCCAGTACTGGTACGACGCCCGGGGCAACCTGGTCCGCAGGGTCGACCCGGAGGGCGCGGTGTTCGCGTGGGAGTACGACGACCTCGGTCGGCCGAAGTCCCAGGTCACCCCGGACGGTCTGCCCACGTCGTACGCGTACGACCGGCGCGGCGCGCTCGTGAGGATCTCGCTCCCCGACGGGCAGGGCTTCACCGTCACTCACGACGAGCGAGGCCGGGTCGCGCGGCTGGACGACGCCTCGGGCCCCGTCCTCACCTGCGAGTACGACCGGCACCACAACCGAGTCGTGGAGGTGGACGCGATGGGGGCGCGGTCTACCTACGGGTACGACGCGCTGGGGCGGCCCACGACCATGACGGATCCGCTGGGCGGCGTCACGAAGCGCGCGCTCGACAGGCTCGGCCGGCCGACGTCCCTCGTCTTCGCCGACGGCTCGACGGTGTCGCGACAGTTCGACGCGCGCGGTCGGGTCGTCCGGGAGGTGGATCCGTCCGGGAGCGTGACGCGCATGACGTACTCCGGAATGGGCGCGCTCACGCAGCTCGTCGCCGCGGACGGGCGGGCGTGGGCGTTCCGGTACAACGGCCGGGAGCGGCTCACGGAGGTGAAGGCGCCGAACGGCGAGGTCTACGGATGCCGATACGACGAGGCGGGCCGCCTGGTCGAGGAGCGTACCTTCGACGGGCGCACGCTCACCTACGCTCGCGGCCCGAGCGGGCGCGTCACCAAGCTCTCCTATGGAGAGGGCTCGTGGCGGGAGTTCTCGCATGACCGCGCCGGCCGCTTCTTGGAGGAGCGAGGGAGCGACGGCAGCGTGGTCCGGGTGCAGCGCGACAAGGCAGGTCGGATAAGCTCCGCCTCCGTCGAGCGTGACGGGCGGGTGATCGTGACGTCGTTCGAGCGCGACGCGTTCGGGAGGATCGCGGCGGAGCGTCACGGGGACCTCGCCGTTCGCTACGCCTACGACGCCACCGGGCGCGTGTCCGAGCGGACGCTCCCGGGCGGCCAGAAGACCCGCTACACCTACGATCGGCGCGGCGACGCGGTTCGCGTGGAGCACGCTGGGTTCGGCGTGGACCTGGAGCGGGACGCCGCGGGCCAGGAGCGGTCCGTCACCGGCCCCGAGGGCCGCTTCCGGCTGCACGCGTCGTACGACGCCATGGGGAGGGTGCTCGAGCAGCGCCTCGCGGATCCGGCGGCGGAGACCACCGAGGCCACGCTGCTCCGGCGGCTCTATGCCTACGATCGAGCCGGACGCCTCACGCGCGTGACCGACGAGCGCTGGGGCCTCACGGAGTACGGCTACGACGCCGTCGGCCAGCTCGTCGAGCGCGGAGGCTCGTCCGCGAGCCCGCGGGAGGCGTTCTCGTACGACGCGGCTGGCTCGCTCGTGCGCGCGCTGGAGGGGGCGTCGGCCGGACCCGCGTGGAAGCTCGCGCCGGGCGGCGCGGTGCTCGAGACGCGCGACGCGAGGATCGCTCACGACAAGCGGGGGCGCAGGAGCGGCGTCAGGGATCTGTCGACCTCCGCCGGGCCCGAGCGGATCACCGAGTACACGTGGGACGTACGCGACCGCCTCCTCGCGGTGAAGCTGCCGGATGGCGCGACGGTGCGGTACGAGTACGACGCGTTCGGGCGCCGCGTGGAGCGGGCCGTGGTGGACGCGGGCCGTGACGCCCCGCGGGAGCGCACCCGCTTTCTCTGGAGCGACACGCGCCTCGTCGCGGAGCTCGAGGATCGGCGAGCCCGCGTGTTCGTCCACAAGCCCGGCACGATGGTCCCCCTGCTGCACGAGGAGCACGGCGAGGTGTTCCTCACCGTGACCGATCACCTCGGCGTGCCTCGCGAGCTGGTCGACGCGTCGGGCCGCGTCGCCTGGGCCGCGTCGCACTCGCCCTGGGGCGTGGTCGAGAGATCCTACGCGGACCCGCTGCGGGAGGGCGCCGGCAAGGTCCCGTCGTCCCCCTTCCGCATGCTCGGTCAGGTGGCCGACGACCACGTCGGTCTCTGCTGGACCCGCTTCCGGGTGTTCGATCCGAGGACGCGGCGGTTCCTCTCGCCCGACCCGCTGGAGATCAACGGCGGGATGCGCCCCTTCGGCTTCGAGGGCAGCCCGACGACGACGGTGGACCCACACGGCCTCGGGCCGGAGCACGAGGGAGCGCAGCCGACGCCCCTCGATCAGGCCCGGCAGGCGCGGGACGCGCGCGCCGAAGCGCTCGGGCCCGAGCGGCCACCGACCCGGCCCGCGGCGGTGACGGGCGGGTTCAACACGCAGACCGGCCAGGTCGTCGCGGGGCAGTCGGGCGGAGGCCGCTGCGCCGAGGACGACGTCTGCGCTCAGCTCGGAGGGGACCCCGCGAACGTCCGCTTCACCGAGGCGGTGCGGCCGCGCCCGCACGCGCCCCCGTTCAACCAAGTGCCGGTCTGCCAGCGGTGTGAGGGGCGCTACGGTCGCGGCGCGTTCCCACCGGGCACTGCGTTCGCGAGCGACGCCGCGCCCTCGGGGGGAGGCGGCGGAGGCGGCGGGGGGACCTAGCGTGGAGTGGGAGCTCTCTCGGCACCCGTGGGCTTCGCTCGGCGCTGCCGGATCGGCCGCCGCCGTCCCCGACGCGTTGAGGGACCTGGTCGGCGCGCGGGACGCCGCCGCGGCGCGCGACGCCTATTGGCGTATCGACAACACGGTCGTCGTACAAGGGGCTCTGCACGAGGCCGCTGAGGCGACCGCGTCCGTGGCGGTCGTGGCGCTCGGGCGCTGCGGGCCGGCGGGCCGCGCCCGCTTGCTCGAGCTCCTCGGCCAGATCGGCGCAGGGGAGGCGGCGGACGCCGATCTGGTCACGCGCTGCCAGCGTGAGGTGGCCCGAGGTTACCCGATCTACGCGCTCCTGGCCGAGACCACCCGCGAGCCGGAGGAGCTCACCTCGGTCGTGGACCTCCTCGGGATCAGCGCCCGCGCGGACGCGACGCTGCGCTCGCGGGTGCGGGGCACGTACGAGCGTCTCCTCCAGGTCGACCTGACGCCCGGCGTGCGCAAGCTCGTGACGAGCTGGCTCGAGGAGGTCGGTGACGCCTGAGCGCCCCAAGGACGCGGATCCCGCGAGCTCGGAGGTGGACCCCGGCGTCTCGCCGGAGGTGGCTCCGCAGGGCCGGCGCGCCCAGGCCTCGTCCTCGGACCTCGACATCCTCGCGGGCGTCGCCTCGGACATCGCGCGAGGGCGGTCGCACGCCGACGCGCTCGCCGATCGTGGGCTCGACGAGGAGGCCTTCGACGCGGCCTCCACCCGGGCCGAGCAGGAGCTCTCCGACGCGATCGAGTCAGCGTCCGACTCGGAGGTCGCGCCCCCGACGCTGGCCGCGTTCGATCGTGCGCTGCGCGCGGCCGTCGCGGCGCCCGCCGACCCACGCCCCGGGCGCACCGGCCCGCGGGCGGATGTTCCGTCGTTGGAGGATTTTGCTCGCATGATGGTCATCACGCAGGAGGGCGGTCGGGTCGACGAGCGCTTGGCGGAGCGAGGGTTCTCCCTCCACGCGTTGCTGCTGGCGAGCGGCCATCACACACCCCGGCTGGCGCGCGACCAGGACCTCGCCGCTCGGTTCGCCGAGCTCCTCGCGGCGGCTCGCCGCGGTCCGGCTGCGTGAGGCTCGACGTTCGCGGTGTCCGTCCGCAGGACGCGCATGAGGTATCCTCCCGAGGCCGCTTTCATGTCGACGTCTCGCCGAAGCCGCGTCGCGATCGGGACCAAGGTTGGGCTCGGAGTCGCGCTCATCATGAGCGTGGTGACCGCGGCGCTCTACTTCGAGCTCACGGCGCGGGAGCGCGCGCACCTCGTGGACGCGAAGCGGATGGCCG
Source organism: uncultured Polyangiaceae bacterium (assembly GCA_964492175.1). Taxonomy (GTDB): domain Bacteria; phylum Myxococcota_A; class Polyangia; order Polyangiales; family Polyangiaceae; genus Xiheicaenibacterium. The sequence goes on from CAZBJI010000206.1 coordinate 4,992, forward strand.
CGATAACGCTCACGGAGATGCTCGCGGGGGCCCTCGCGGCGCCGCTCGACTTCGAGGACGCGGAGGCGATCAAGGCGGAGCTCTCGCGCGTGGCCAAGCGCGCCGACGTCCGTGGGGCGATCGTGGTCGCGCCCGACGGAAAGGTCATCGCGGAGACGGGGTCCTCGGATCGATCGCTCGCGACGGCCATGACCGAGGTGGTGAGCGCGGACCAGATCGACGTCGTCCGGCCGGTCCTCGGGCGGAGCGACAAGCGCCTCGCCATGGTCGTCGTCTCGTTCGGGCTCCAGGAGGAGAACGCGGCGTTCCGAGAGAGCCGCGCGGGCATCCTGGGCCTCTGCCTGGTGCTCGGAGTGAGCACGACGGTGCTCCTCGTCTACCTCGCGCGGCGCCAGTGGGTGGAGCCGCTCGGCGCGCTGGTGGCGGCCGCGGAGGCGATGGAGCGGGGCGCGCCGCGGCCCAACGTGGTCCTCGCCCGCAACGACGAGCTCGGGGACCTCGCGGCGGCGTTCAACGCGATGGCCACCGCCGTCCGTGATCGCGAGGCCCGCCTCCGGGAGGTCCTCGACAACATGCGGCAGGCGATCGTCGTGTTTTCTCGGGAGGGCGTGGTGGTGGGCGCGCCGTCGGCGGCCGCCGGGGTCGTCTTTCGTTCGTTCGATCTGGACGGGCGCAAGGTCTCCGAGATCCTCTATCCTTCCGCCGAGGCCTGGGAGGTGGAGAGGAGAGCGCTGGAGGAGTGGATCAAGCTCGCGTTCGACGCGGGCGCCGAGTCGTGGGAGCGGATCGCATGGCTCGCGCCGAGCGAGATCGAGCTCGAGTCGGAGGGGAGCAGGCGCTGCCTGGATCTGGAGTTTCAGCCGCTCCTCGACGAAGCGGGCGTGCTCGATCGGGTGATGCTCCTCGCCACCGACGTGACGGAGCGGCGCGCCCTCGTGCGGGAGAAGGCCGCGCGCGACCAGGAGCTCGCGTCCCTCCGGGCGGTCCTCGGGTCGAGCGAGTCCTTCGTCAACTTCCTGCGCGAGAGCGCGACGCGCCTCCAGCGGTGCAAGAACCTCCTGCAGCTCTCCACCGAGGGTCGAGGCGCAGAGTCCGGAGCGCGGCCGGTGGCCTCCGGCGTGGACGCTCTTTCCGCCCTCTCGCCCTCTGGGATCAACGAGGTCTTCCAGCACGTCCACACGATCCGTGGAGAGGCGCTCACGTTCGAGCTCGGCGAGCTGCAGACGGCCGCCCGGGAGGCGGAGCGCGCCCTCGCGGATCTCCGGGGCAACGGCGACGCGGCGACGAAGGAGCGAGAGGCCTCCGTGGGCGTGCTCGCGGATCGGCTCCTGCGGGTCGAAGCGCTCCTCACGGCGGCGCGGGATCAGTACGTGGCGTCGTCGCCGTTCGGCGCGCGGGCGCTCGAGCGGGTCACCGTCGACCGTGAGGACGTCGAGCGGTTGGTCGCGCTGGTCGGGGAGCCGACGGGAGAGCTCGCGCTGCTGGTCGCGCGGCTACGGTCCCGCCCGTTCGGCGAGGTCTGCGCGACCCTGCCCGAGCGAGGCGCGAGCTGGGCCGAGCAGCTCGGCAAGTCAGCGAGGGTGGAGGTGCAGGGCGGCGCGGAGCTCGTCGAGCCGCGCGTCGCCGCGGTGTTGCCGGCGATCCTCGTGCACCTCGTCCGGAACGCCGTCGCGCACGGGATCGAGACACCGGTCGAGCGCGCTGCGGCGGGCAAGCCCGAGCAAGGCCTCGTGAGCATCGGCTGCGTGACGGGCAGAGACGGGAGCGCCCGCTTCAGCGTCGAGGACGACGGGGGTGGCCTCGCGGCAGAGGCTGGACCGGACGGCCAGCGACGCTCCCATGACCACATCTTCGAGGAGGGCTTCACCACTGCGTCGGAGGTCACGGGTCTCTCCGGGCAGGGGATGGGCCTGCCGGCGGCCAAGCGGGAGGCGGCTCGGATCGGGTACGACGTCCGCTTCGTTCACACCGCCGTCGGCGCCAGGTTCGAGATCGTGCCTGGCGGCGATCCGCTCCCCGTCGCGGGGGTCGCGTGACGACCCCGCGCGGACAGATCCTCGTCATCGACGACAGCGCCGTCGTGCTGGACCAGATCGCCACCGCGCTGCGCGCGAGCGGCTTCGGCGTGAAGGCCACGAGCAACCTCGCCGAGGCCTCCCGCCTCGCCGCCGCGGCGGATCTCGTCTTGGTGGACTTCCACATGCCGGAGATGGACGGCGGCAAGCTCCTGCCCTCCCTCCGGTCGGCGGTGGGCCGCTCGCGGGTCTGCCTCTTCTACTTGTACACGTCGGACGTCGACGTCGCCCGCACCTACGATGAGCTCGGCTTCGACGGCGGGCTCATCCGGAAGGGAGACGTCAAGGCGCTGCTGCCACAGATCGACGCAGCGTTCCGGACGATCCACATGCGCAAGCTCGCCGAGGACCTACGGTCCGCTCGGGGTCGAAAGAGCTGAGCGATGGGGACGCGGAGGGTCGCGCGGAGGGACCTGGCGCGCGGCCTCGCCGCGGTCGCCGCGGCGCGCGCCCTCTGGCCGACCGTCGCGGCGGCCGAAGAGGCGCCGGTCCCGACGCCGCTCCAGATCAAGCTGCTCGTCAAGGTGGCCGCCTACGACAAGAACCTCCCTTCGCGCGCGGGCCAGAAGGCGCGCGTGCACGTCGTGGGGACCGACAGCGACGACGCGCAGCGCGCCGTGCGGCAGGCCCTGGCTGCCCTCGGAGACGAGAAGGAGATCGCAGGGCTCCCCATCGAGACCTCGTCCTCCAAGTTCGAGGGCGCCGGCGTGCTCAAGAAGGCCGTGGCGGCGCGCGAGCTCGCGGTCGTCTACCTCACGCCCGGGTTCACGGCGGCGGACGCGGAGGCCATCGCCAAGGAGCTCGACGGGACGAGCATCCTCACGGTGTGCGCGAACCCCGTGCTGGTCCCGAAGGGGATCGTGGTGGGCTTCGATCTGGTCGAGAGCAAGCCCAAGATCTTGGTCCACCTGACGCAGGCCAAGAAGCAGAAGGTCGCGTTCGCGGCGGAGCTCCTCAAGCTCGCGAGGGTCTACGAATGAGGCGATGGATCGGCGTGCTGGCCCTGTCCGCTTCGGTCGGCGCTGCGACCCGGGTCGAGGCGGACGAGGCGAGGGATCTCGACGCGCTCCTCGAGGAGTCGGTCGTCGCGACCGCGTCGAAGACGGCGGAGTCGGTGAGCGAGGCCCCGGGGATGTCCACGGTCATCACCGCGGCGGACCTCCGACGGTACGGCATCCGGTCGCTCGACGAGGCGATCAACTTCCTGTCGGTGGGGATGGTCGCCGAGTCGGTGACCCCCGCCGCGGAGATCGGCGCGCGCGGCGTCTTGCTCTCCCAGGACTACGGCTCCCACGTCCTGCTCCTCATCGACGGTCACGCGGTGAACGAGGTGTGGGGTGGCACCGCGTACTTCGAGCGCGGCGCGGGGATTCCGCTCGAGATCGTGGACCACATCGAGGTGATCGTCGGCCCCGGCTCGGTGCTCTACGGATCGAACGCGATGCTCGGCGTGATCAACGTCGTGACCAAGCGGGCGCGCGATTTCGAGGGGCTCCACTTCATCACCGAGGGGGAGATCCTGCCGGGCCCCGAGTCTCAGCCCGGCTGGGGCGTCCGTGGCGGCGCTGGCGTCGGCGCGGTCTTCGACATCGACGGCACGCCCGGAGAGGTCACCTTCTTGGCCGAGATGTACCGCTTCGAGGGGCCCGCGTACACGTTCGGTCCCCAGAACTACGGGGTGGACTCGGTGACCGGGGAGCCGCGGCGCTTCTCCGACCAGACACCGCCGGGCATCTGGGGCGGGCTCGCGGACGACTCGTACGTGACCGACGTGCCGTCCGGCTTCCTCCGGTTCGCCGTCGGCGAGTTCGAGCTCCGCGCCCGCGCGGCGCTCTTCCGGCGCTCCGCGCCGTTTCATGGGGGAGACTTCGACGACCCGGAGAACGACGAGACGGACCGCTGGGTCTCGCTGGACGCGCGCTACCGCGTCCCGATCGGCTCGCGCGTGGGACTGACGGCTCGACTCTACGGCGACCTCTACGACTACCGCCAGCTCTACCCGTCGACCGCGCCCGAGGACTGCCTCGAGGGGCAGAGCAACGGCTGCGTCTACGACCTGCTCGGCGTGGCGCGGTGGGGCGGGCTCGAGCTCGTGGGGAGCTTCGACTGGACCGGCCGCGGCAACGTCACGACGCTCGTCGGGGCCGACGGGCGCGTGAAGAACGTGGAGAGCCGCACCGACATCTACGATCGGGTGACCGAGGAGAGCCCGGGGCTGCAGAACGAGTACGACGAGACCGAGCTCGCCATCGGCGTCTACGCGCAGCAGGTCGCGCGCGTGGCCGACGTGCTCACGATCAACGGCGGCGCACGCCTCGACGTGGACGAGCGGTATGGCGCGCACGTGTCTCCGCGCGCGGCGCTGATCCTCTCGCCGTGGAAGACCTCGGCCTTCAAGGCCGTCTACGCGAAGGCGTTCCGTGCGCCGACGGCCTTCGAGCGGTACTACGCGGACGCGACGAGCCAGATCGCCGCGCCCGATCTCAACCCGGAGATCGTCCGCAGCGTGGAGGGGTCGTTCGAGCAGCGGTTCGGGTCCCACCGCCTCGAGGTCGGGGTGTTCCGGCAGTTTTGGCGGGAGCTCGTCCTCACCGAGGCGCTGTCGCCCGCGGAGATCCAGGCGGCCATCGAGCGGGGCGAGCTCCTCGACGGGGTGGACTACGCGGAGCAGACGCGCAACGTCTCCGAGATCGACGCCTACGGGATCACGGCGGCCGTCGACGGATCGGCGGACCGCGGGCGCTTCCGGTACGGGGCGAGCGTCACCCGGGCGCACGCCCGGCGCGTCGAGCCCGGCGACGCCACGCCCCTCTCCCTCGCGGCGGCGGCGCAGGTGTTCGGCAACGCCCGCATCGCCTACGACTTCGAGGATCCGTTTCCGGTCGTCGCCGTCTCGACGAGGTTCGTCGGGGATCGCCCGGTCGAGACGCGCCACGCGGACGGGAGCGAGGTCTTCGGGCCGCCGCAGGTCGAGGCGCGGCTCACGGTGTCCGGGCCGTTCCCGGCCGTCGACGGGCTCACCTACCGCGTGGCCGGAGGCTACACCTTCGGCAGCCGGCACCCCTACGCGGTCGGCCCTGCTCTCTCGGACGACGGGGCGCCGGAGCTCGCGCCCGTCGATCAAGCGAAGGTGATGCTGGGGCTCCGATACAGCGTCGTGCCCTGGTGAGGCGTTTGTCACGCTGGGGCTCCTCTGATAGCAAGGCGTCATGACGAGCTCGAACGCCGCCGATGCCCGCGGCGCGGAGTCGGCGCCGCTCCCCGAGCAGCTCGAGGCGCTCGAGCTCGCGCTGAAGGGTCTGTTCGCGATCGGGGAGGCGCTGGTCGCCGCGCCGCGGACGGTGGTCGATCTGCGCCCGATCGCGCGGGCCGTCGAGGCGGCGGTCGGCGGCGCGCTGGACGCGTACGACGGCCGGCGTGAGACGGTCGCGTCCCTCTACGACGCCGTCGCCGCGTGCGAGTCCGTGCTGGGTGGGGTGGAGGAGGCGGTGCGCGTCGACGAGGGCCTCGCGCCGGTCCGGGAGTGGCTGCGGATCTCCATCGGCTGGCTCCGGAAGGCGCTCGCGGCACCGTCGACGGGTCGAGCCATGACGCACGCGCCCCTCGTCGCGAGCGTCGGCGTCCCCTCCCTCCACCGTGTCCAGCGCGCCTCCATCCGCCCCGCGTACCAGGTGAGCGCGCCGGTGGCTCCGCCGCGCGCGCCGCCGCCCGTCGACCCGTCGTCGTCGCTGGCGGAGCGATCCTCGCAGCTCCGCGCGCGCGCGGCCGCTCGTCGCGAAGCGGC
>CAZBJI010000206.1:10860-13263 GCA_964492175.1 uncultured Polyangiaceae bacterium
GTAGAGCGCCCAGCCTTCGACGAATGCCGTGGTGCTCGCGAAGCGGCGGAAGGGCGGCGCGCCGCCCAGCGGTCCTCGTCCCGGCTCGCCCGGAGACCGGAGGAGGAGGCGCGTCCCGGCTTCGTCGCCGGCCCCCACACGGCCACCCCGCCCGAGTCGGCGATCCGGGACCGGGCGCGGCTCTGCTTCGAGGAGGTCGCCGGGCTCGGCATGATGCGCGCGCCGCAGACGGGGGACGCGTGGCGCGCCATGGCGGTGCTGGATCAGCGCATGCTCTCCGCGGTGGACGCCGTGGTGGCGCTCGGGCCGTCGGCGCTCGGGTGTCTCGAGGCGCTCGTCACCGGAGCGCCGGCGAAGGACCCCACCCGCGGCTTCGCGATCGCCATGATCGCGGGCGCGCTCGAGGGGCGCGACGCGCTCGGCGTCGTGGAGCGCGCGCTGCGCTACCTCGGCGTCGCGGATCGGGAGGTGATCGCGGCGGTCGCCGACGGGCTCGCGCTCGCGCCGCACCCGGACATCGGTCCGGTGCTGGGCCGCTGGCTCACGGACGAAGAGCCCATGATGCGCGCCCTCGCGGTGGACGTCCTCGCGCGGCGCGGGCTCCTCGGTCCCGCCCAGCTGGCCTCGGCGCTCGGGGACGCGGAGGCGGAGGTCGTCGCACGCGCGCTCGTGCCGTCCGCCCTCGCGCGCGTGCCGGAGCTCGCGGGGCGGGTCGAGGAGCTGCTCGGTCACAGCCACGCCGAGCTCGGTCGCCAGCTCGCGTGGGCGATGGTGCTCGGCGACGTCCCTTTCGCGGTCTCACGGCTCTGCGAGTGGCTCGGCGGCGCTCGCGAGGAGGCGGCGCTCTTGCCCCTCGCGCTCGCGGGCGAGCGCAGCGACGTCGAGCGAATCGTCGCGCTCGCGTCGGCGAAGGCGACCCCCGAGCGGCTCGCGGCGGTAGGGTTCTCGGGAGCGCCCGAGGCGGTCCCGGTGCTGATCGGGGTCCTCCGCACGTCGAAGGACGACGAGCTCAAGCTGGCCGCCTCGCGGGCGCTGCTCCGCATCACCGGCGCCCCGCTGTGGGAAGACGTGGAGGTGCCACCCGAGCAGATCGAGGCCGCCGACCCGGAGGAGCCGGACGATCCGTTCCCGCCCAAGGAGCCGCTCGGCCGCCGCCTCGATCCGAGGGACCTCCCGGCGGAGCCGGCCCCGGAGACGGCCGTCGTGCCGTCGCTCCACGCGGCGCGCTGGGAGGACTGGCTCGCGGGGCGCGCCGGGGACGGGGAGCCTGCTCCCAGGGAGCTCCCGGCGGAGAAGCGCCACCGCGGGGGCAAGCCGTACACGCCGGCGATCTCTCTCGGAGAGCTCGACGCCGACGCGCTCCCGTCGGCCGAGCGCCGGGTGCTGCACTACGAGCTCGTCCTCAAGACGGGTGAGGCGCATCCGTTCGATCCTCGCGCGTTCGTGCCGCAGCAGGAGGCGGCGCTCGCGCGCTGGGCCTCCGCCGCCGACCGAGCGTCCTCCCAGCCTGGCTCGTGGGGCCGCGCGCGGCGGCGCTGAGCGGAAGCGAGGACGCGGCTGGAGCGGTCGTGTGGGCCCGTGCGCGGACGCGCACCGTGAGGCCTCGTTCCGCCGTGATGAGGTAGGTGCAGCGTTGACGGGTGCGGCCCGCCGTGGCCCAATTTCACCGATGCGCCCCGCGGTCCCCCCCCCCCACGCGCAGCCATCCCAGGCGCCTAGCGATCAGCACGACGGTGCTCGGCCTTGCGCTGGTGGCCTGCGAGGTTGAGAGCAGCGCGACCGTGGCGCAGGCGCCTCTGCCGATCGCAACCCCGGCCTTCAGCCTCGACGGCGCAGATACGCAGGATCCAGAGCTGGTTTACGAGTCGGTCCGCGTCACCTCGACCGACGGCGCCACCCTCCAAACGGACGTGAAGGGCGCGCTCTCCGTCGAAGACCAGCGGCGCGCCGTTCGCCCGTGGTCCTACTTCGACGAAGCTTTCCTGCTGCACGATCAAGCCTGGATCCGTCAGCTCGACGACGGGACCATCGAGCACGGGTACCGCGTGTACCGCACCGCGAATCCGTCTCCGGTCAGCAAGACCACCCTACCGGAGAAGCCGAGGGTAGCGCCGGAGGTTATCGGGGCGGTCGAGGCGGGCGGGACGGCGCCCGTGGTGCTCCACGTGCGGGACTTTCCGCCGTGGGACGTCCCCCCGATGCCGCTCCAGCAGCTGTCCTTCGCGGACATGTCCGTGCACATGGAGGAGCGGGAGGCGGCGCTCTTGGCACGTGAGGAGCTGGCCGTCGAGATGTCCGAGCCGGTCGTGGCGGCCGTGCTGGCCGGCGGAGGCAAGGTCCTCGCCCGTGGCAAGCGGTCCGGGTGGGTCGCGGCGGAGATCGACGCGAGCGCCCTCGCCGTCC
>CAZBJI010000207.1:0-12883 GCA_964492175.1 uncultured Polyangiaceae bacterium
CGGTCGCGGTCACCAGGAGGTCGTCCGGAAGCGTGCCAGGCTGGACGACGAGCGAGTTGTAGCGCGCGGCGACGAAGCCTTGCTCGAGCCCGGCGAAGATCCCGGCGCCTTCGTGCCGGATCGACGAGGTCTTGCCGTGCATGGGCGCTGCCGCTCGGATCACGCGGGCGCCGGCCGCGGCGGCGATGGCCTGGTGACCGAGGCAGACGCCGAGCAGGGGGGCTCCCAGGCTTCCTGCGAGCGCCGCCTCGCAGATCGCGAGGCTGACGCCGGCGCGATCTGGAGCACACGGCCCAGGGGAGACGACGAACCCCGCCGGCGCGAGGGCCACCGCCGCCGCGAGGGTGATCCGGTCGTGCAGGGCGACGACGCAGGTCGCGCCCAGCCGCTCGAGGAGATCCACCAGGTTCCAGGTGAAGGAGTCGTAGTTGTCGACGACGAGGATCTTCATCGGCAGGCCCGATCCGGGGCCCCGGCACCGCCGGGCGCGGAGCCTCGCTCGCCCAGCCGTCCCATGGCGCGCGCCGTGAATCAAAGCAGAACTTCACGCGACCGGGCTCGGCCCCGGCGCGTCTTTGGAGTCGCCCGCATCCACCTCCGCCCGAGCGCTCCCCGACCGCGCCGCCGGCGCCGAGGCGCGGTGAGGCGCCGGCGTGAACCGCCCGCGCGGGCGCGGCACCCGCACTCGCGGGATATCCACGCAGGGAACCGCCGGCGCGCGGGCGCGACGCCCCGCACGACGAGGCGGCTCGGCGGCCGCCAGCTCTCGGGCCACACCGCAAATATTGCTCCTGATTCGCTCGCGCGAACCACGCGAACTTCACCTGCCGTCGCGCGGTGAACTACCGTTCGACGCATGCAGGTTGAACGTCGATCCGCGCGCCGCGCCCGAGTGGAGCTGTTCTGCAACCAGTACATCGACGGGGTGCCGTTCCTCGGAGAAGCGCTCGAGCTCTCCATGACCGGCGCCCTCGTGCGGCGCATCCTCGGGCCCGAGGGCGAGCGCGCGTGCTACGCGCTCGAGCTGGGGGTGCCGGAGGAGGCGGACAAGCGCGTGTTCGTGTGCGCTGCGCCGGTCTGGCGGCAGGGGCCCTTCGAGGCGCTCCGGTTCGTGGCGCAGTCTCTCTCGGACAAGCTCCGCCTCGCGAGCGTCATCACCGCCGCCCGCTGAGCGGGTCGCTCAGAAGCGGTGGTCGCGCCAGAAGCGCTCGACGCGCAGCGCGACCAGCTCGGGGAACTCGACGGCGGTGTAGTGGGTGCCGCCGCGCACGACGAGGATTTCGGCGCGGGGGATCCGCCGCACCATCTGCTGAGAGAGGCCCCGAGGGGTCATCTTGTCGCGGTCGCCGGCGATGACCAGGGTGGGGACCTGGATCTCGGGGAGGATGCGCTCCGCGTCGTGGTTCCCCAGCGCGCGCAGGTTCCGGAGGAACGCCTCGACGTCCAGCGTGGCGAACATGCCGACGACCTCCGCGAACTCCGCCTCGTCGACCGTCTCGGCCATGACGCCGAACCGCTTCATCACGCTCACGAACTCCGGCTGTGCGGCCATCCCGCGTACCGCAGCCCCGAGCGGCACGTGGAGCCTCTCGGCGGCGTCGAGCGCCCCGGCGACCAGGCGGCGTGGCCAGGCCGTCGGGATCGCGGTGTCCAACGGACGACCGAACGTCCCGTTCAGCAGGATGAGGTTCGTCGCGACGCCAGGCAGCTGGCGGAAGCTCTCGAGGCAGACTTGGACGCCCATGCTCCAGCCGACGAGCGCCGCGCGCTCCAGCCGCTCCGCCCGGAGCACGGCCGCCAGATCCTCGACGTGCCGCGCCACGGAGTAGGCGTCGTCTCCCGAGGTCGCGGGCCTCCCCGACGCGTACAGGCCCCGGTAGTCCCACGTGACGAAGCGGTACCGGTCGCCCAGGTAGTCCACGAGCGCCCGCCAGGCGAGCCGCGGGCCGCCGAGGCCGTTGGCGAGGACCACGGTGGGCGCGTCGGGCGTCGGCGCGCGCGTCGTGTAGTAGGCGATCCGGGTGCCGTCGGCGCTCTCGGTCTCGCGGGCCTCCGAGAGGACGCCTCGACGCATCGGTCCCGACGGCTCGCGCCGCGCGCTCTCCGCCATCGCTCATCCATAGCGGACGCCGCCGCCGCGCTCACGGGAAAACTCGGCAGGTCCCCGCGCGCCGAGGTGAGGGAGGCCGCCCGGCTCCGCCGACTTCACCGGGGCTGGCACGTCCGGCTCGGTGCCGCACGCGTGGGCTGTTCAGGTCGTGGGCACCTGAATTCACGAGGCAAGCGACGTGAAATTGTTCACCCCTGGCGTAGGCGTTACGTTGACAGCCCGCCGAGCGGCCCGTTAACGTGCCGTCCGACCGAGGCTTCAGCATCTCCGCCTCGGGGTGCAATGGCCGCTCGAGGAGCCGATGGCCGAAGAGAAGTCGAAGAAGCCGAAGATCGACCTGAAGGCCCGTTTGGGAAAGACGACCGCGACCGGCGGCGCTCCTACCCCGGGCCTGCCCGCCCCGCCCGGCGCGCCCACCTCGTCCCCGGACGGACGCGTGAGCGCGCCCCCGCCCATGGGCATCGCGCCGCCCGTCGGCATCGCGCCGCCCCCTGGGATCGGGGGAGGGCCCCTCAGCAGCCCCTTCGCGCCGAAGCCGCAGCCCAAGGCTGCCCCTGTCAGCGCCGAGGCGCAGACGATCAAGGTCGAGGTCAGCGAGGAGATCCACGTCGAGCGGAAGCGGTCGGGGCGACGCGCCGCCATCTACGCCCTGATCGCGGCGATCGCGGGCGGCGCCCTGGGCTTCTTCGCGGGCGGCAACCGTGAGCGCCACGTTCAGGACCAGAAGGCCGTCTCCGGGCTGAAGGGCCTCGGCGCCGAGGTCCAGGACGCCACGAAGAGGGCGGAGGAGATCGGCCCGATCCTCGACGAGATCGAGAAGGGGCTCGCGTCGGGGAAGTTCCCCGACGCCTCGATCGACAAGCTCACTGCGACGATCCCGTTCAACGCGTCGAACCTCGACGGCAAGTACTTCGGCAGCATGCCGAACGAGCTCCAGAAGGCCACGCTGGCCTTCCTGAAGAGCGCCGAGAACGTGAACGACAAGCGTGAGGCCCTCAAGAACACCCTGCAGAACGCGAAGAAGCAGGTGGAGACGGCCTGGGCCGAGGCGGACAAGCCGGTCTTCAAGCTCGGCGTCTCGTTCCGACAGCAGGGCCAGAACACGATGGCGGAGATGATCCAGCTCAAGGAGCCGTGGGAGGTCTCGAAGCCCGAGTGGCCGGCCGAGCCCAAGATCATCGTCTCTGCGATTCGCGACCGGAAGCGCGTCCAGGAGGAGAAGACCGCCAAGCGCTGGGTGAAGGACGCGCTCACGGGGGAGACGCCGATCGTCATCCCGGTGGAGCCGGCGAGCGTCGCGGGGTTCACCGACGAGAAGCTGATCCTCCGCCTCCAAGGCGCGATCTTCGACGTGCGGGTCCTGCTCAAGGGCGACGAGACCCCGGGGCGCGAGGTCATGGGCCTCATCCGCGAGGGCGAGGCTCTGACGAAGGTCATCGACAAGAACATGGCCAAGGCCGCGAAGTAGCGGCCCGCGCGCTGCCGGCGGCCCCTGCTGCCGGCGGCCCTGCTGCCGGCCCCTCGTTGCCGCCGAAGGAGACCGCTACGCGCAGTCTTCCGTGCTGTCCCCGACCGCCGCGGCCGGGGGTCGGAGCGTCGTGCCGAGCGTCGTGCGCGGGACGACCTCGAGCTCGATGACGCGGCCGTCGGCGATCTCTCGCGCCACGAACGTGAGCCCCCAGCGCTCGATCGTCGCTCCTGGCTCTCGCTCTCCGTCCTCGAACAACGCGCCGAGCTCGGTCGTCCGCGACTCCATGGGGACCTGGACACCGAGGTAGGCCGACAGATCCCCAAGGCCGAGCGTGGCCTTCGCGAGCAGCCGCCCGTCGCCGAGCTCTTGGATGGGCGCCGCCTCCGTCTCGTCGTGCTCGTCGTGGATGTCCCCCACGATCTCCTCGATGATGTCCTCGAGGGTGATCATCCCGCTGGTGCCTCCAAACTCGTCGACGACCACCGCGAGGTGTTGCCGCTTCTGCCGCATCTCGAGGAGCAGGCTGACGAGCTTCTGCTGCTCGTGGACGAAGATCACGTCGCGGCGGACGACCTCGGCGAGGGCGGCCGCGTCGCCGCTCTCGGCGGAGGAGCCGAGCTTGAAGACGTCCTTCGCGCAGAGCACGCCGACGACGTTGTCGAGCTGTCCCTCGAAGACCGGGTAGCGTGAGTGGCCGCTGTCCGCGACCATGCTCCTCACCTGCGCGAGCGAGGTGGAGACGTCGATCGCCTCGATGCGCGACCGCGGGATCATGATGTCCTCCGCGCGCATGTCCTCGAACTCGAGCACGTTGCGGATCATCTCCGCCGGCTCCGCGCCGACGCCGCCGCTGCGCTCCACCTCGTCGACGAGGTACTCGACCTCCGCGCTCGCGACCTCGGGGGCGGTCGCCTCGGGCTCGGGGAGGCGCTCGGCGAACGCTGCCGTCAGCCGGGCGAGCGGCGCGGCCAGGGGCCAGAGCAAGAGCTCGAACGGGCGCAGGTAGGTAGCGGCGAGGGGGCCCCAGAGGTCCGCGCGCTTGCGAGCGAGCGCCGTGGCAGCGTCCGTGACGGGGGCGAAGAGGACGACCGTGGCGACCACGGCGAGCACGACCCCGGCGAGCCCTGGAACGTGGGGAGAAACCACGTCGGCCATGACGACGGCGGTGAGGGACGCGCAGACGACGCGCCCGACCGTGTAGGTCGCGCGCATCCTGGCCGACGAGCGCCGGAACCGCTCCAGGGCCTGGCGGTGGGGGAGCTCGGGTTGCTCGAGGAGGGCCGAGATCCGCGCGTTCGTGAGGCTGCCGAGCGCCGCGTCGGTCGAGACGAAGGCAGCTCCGAGGATCGCCGAGCAGAGCGCGATCAACAGACCTGGGAGTGGAACCGGCATGCCCGCTTGTCCTACCTTGTTTCCTCTTCAGCCGCCGACCTCGGGCGGGGCCCGGCGACCAAACACGCCGAGCCGAGGGACTTCTTCTCCGGTCCCGGTGGCGCGCCAGGTGGCGCGCCTCGTGAACCAGGGGCCAACGGGCCCCCTTGAGCGCGAGCCCTGAGACACGCGCGGCCGGGCACGAGGGTAGCCGGGCTCGGCCGAACCCGCAACGGACCCGGCCCGATCGCACCGTAAAACGGGCCTAGATCCCTCGAGCTCAGGGGCCAGAGGGGGGAAACTGGGCGAAGCCCCTGAGCACCCGTGCCGTGCCGCGCTCCGCCTCCGCGATGGCGACGAGCTCGGCGCCGGCGCAGTCCGTGAGGGCGATCGGCCCCGCGAGGTGTCCAGGCACCTCGACGCGCTGGCCGCACCGGACGCGCCGCTCCTCGTCCGCGTCGAGAGGGTGCGTGGGCATCGCGCGGCGCGCGGCCACAACCGGCGGCAGCAGCGCGGCCCGGTCGACGGCCTCGGTCCCGACCGCGTCCGCGACGTCGAACGCGCCGCTCCGGGTCCGCCTGAGCGCGGAGAGGTGCGCCGGCACCCCGAGCCCAGCGCCGAGGTCGCGCGCCAGCGACCGGACGTAGTAGCCCTTCGAGACCTCGAGCTCGAGCTCGAGCGTCGGGTACGGCGTGAGGTGCGCCGCGACGATCCGGAGGCGCAGGACCCGGACGGGACGCGGCGCGAGGGCCGGAGGCGCGCCCGCCCGCGCCAGGGCGTGCGCGCGCTTGCCTCCGACGCGGACCGCGGAGAACACCGGGGGGACCTGCTCGGTGCGCGCGAGCTCGGCGCGGAGGGCGGCGTCGAGGAGCGGGCTCGAGCTTGGGTGGCGCGCGATCTCGTCGAGGAGCGCCTGCGGCACCGGGGCCTCGTCGGTCGTGGTCCCCTCGCCGTCGCCCGCGTCGGTGGCGCGGCCGAGGGTCACCGACGCCTCGTAGACCTTGTCCGCCGCCGTGAGGTAGGGCGCGAGCTTCGTCGCCTCCCCGCAGACGACCACGAGGAGCCCGGTGGCCGCTGGGTCGAGCGTCCCCGCGTGGCCTACTTCGCGGGTGCAGAGCGCCCGCCGGCAGCGGGCCACGACGTCGTGGCTCGTGGGCCCGCGGGGCTTGTCGACGAGCAAGACGCCGTGAACGTCGCTCATGCGTGCCCGGGCGCGGAGAGGCGCAGCCGGAGCACGGGGTAGGCGTCGTCCCCGCCGACCGACGCGAAGCCCGCGCGCTCGAGCGCAGCGCGGGGTCCGGTCCAGAGATCCTCGTCGCGCGGCGGCGGCGCGACCTCTCGAGGCAGCGCCTCGACGGCGACGGCGCCGCGGGCGTGCGCGCGGCGGACGGCCGCCGCGACAAGCGCCTCGCAGACGCCCCGACGCCGATGGGCCGGGTGGACCAGGAAGCAGGCGAGCAGGAGCACCGCGGTCGGATCCCGGCGGAGGCACGCGAGGCCCGCGTAGTAGCGCTGCGCGTAGGCCTTCGACACCGATGCGGCCGGCGCGAGCTTGGCCCAGCCGACGATCTCGCCCGCGAGCGTCTCGGCCACCACCCCGTGGGCCTGCTCGCCTCCGGCCTCGACCGCCGCGAAGAGCTCGTCGCGGCTCTCGGAGGGCGCGAGCGCGCAGCGCGCGAGCCAGTCGTTCTTGTCCCCCTCGAAGTGGAGGTAGCGGCAGTAGCAGGGGCAGGAGGACTCCTCGAAGAGCCGCGCCAGCGCCGGCCCGTCGCTCGGCGCGACGTCCCGCGCGCGGCCGCCGTCCCACCGGAGCGCCGCGGCCTCGACCTCGTCGCCCCTCACGTGGCTCCAGCGTCGCCGGCGCGCGCTGCCCGGAGACCGCGTTCGATCGCGGCTGCCACGGAGAAGACGCGATCCTCGCGCCAGGCCGGCGCGATGACCTGAGCCCCGACGGGCAGCGGGCTGCCCCCGCCCGCGGGCGTGGCGAGCCCGCAGGGGACGCTCGCCGCGGGGAGCCCCGCCAGGCTCGCCGGCAAGGTGCAGACGTCGGCGAGGTACATCGCGAGCGGATCGGCCGTGCGCGCCCCGAGCTCGAACGCGACCGTCGGGCTGGTGGGCGTGACGATGGCGTCGACCGAGGCGAACGCGCGCTCGAACTCGGCGCGGATGATGGCCCGCGCGCGCTGGGCACGCAGGTAGTAGGCGTCGTAGTAGCCGGACGAGAGCACGAACGTGCCGAGCAAGATGCGGCGCTTCACCTCGGCGCCGAACCCCGCCCCTCGCGTCCGCGCGTACATCCCCTCGAGCGTGTCCCCGGGGCGCTCGTCGCGCAGCCCGTAGCGGACCCCGTCGAAGCGGGCCAGGTTGCTGGACGCCTCGGCGGTCGCGAGGACGTAGTAGGCGGCCACCGCGTAGCGGGTCGAGGGGAGCGATATCGGGACCGGCGCGGCGCCCTGGGTCGCGAGGACGTCGATCGCGGCCCTCACGCGCTCCGCGACCAGCGGCTCCACGCCCTCGGCGAAGTACTCGCTCGGGACCCCGACGCGGAGGCCGCGGACCGTCGCGTCGCAAGCGCCCGCGAGGTCGCCGAGCGCCTCCCGCGCGCTCGTCGCGTCGCGTGGATCATGGCCAGCGATGACGGAGAGCGCGTCCGCCGAGCCGCGAACGTCCCGGGAGAAGACGCCGATCTGATCGAGGCTCGAGGCGAACGCGATGAGCCCGTAGCGGGACACGCGCCCGTAGGTCGGCTTCACGCCTACCACGCCCGTGAGCGAGGCGGGCTGCCGGATCGAGCCGCCCGTGTCCGAGCCGAGGGCGAGCGGCGCCATGCGGGCGGCGACGGCGACGGCGCTGCCGCCCGACGACCCGCCTGGGATCCGGGCGGTGTCGTGCGGGTTCTTCGCCGGAAAGAAGGCGCTGTTCTCGTTCGAGGACCCCATGGCGAACTCGTCCATGTTCGTCTTGCCGAGGAGGATCGCGTCCGCGGCGCGGAGCCGCTCGCAGACCGTCGCGTCGTACGGCGGGCGGTACCCGTCGGCCGGATCGGGCGCGGCGTCGGACGGCCGGCGCCGGAGGAGGATGCGCGAGGCGGCCGTCGCGGGCACGCCGCGGACGAGGATGGCGTCCTTCACCGCGACGGGCACGCCGGCCAGGGGCCCGAGCGTGGCGCCCGCGGCGCGGCGGCGGTCCACGTCGCGCGCGGCCTCGAGCGCGAGCTCGCCTTGCACCGAGAGGAACGCCCCGAGCCTCGCGTCGTCGCGCTCGATCACGTCCAGGAACGAGCGCGTGACGGCCTCGGCTCGCAGGTCGCCTTCCCGCACCGCGCGGGCGATCTCCCCGGCGCCGAGCTCGGCGAGATCCACGGAGGTCATCCCTCGTCCACGAAGCGCGGCACGGCGAAGCCACCCTCCGCCGCGCGGGGCGCCTCTCCGAGCGCGGTGTCGTGGTCCAGGCCGGGGGCCGGCTCGTCGTCTCGCCACGCTGGCCGCGCCGCGGCCGCGGGCGGCGGCGCCGGCGCGCCGTCGAGCTCCTTCAGGACCTCGACGTACGCGAGCACCTTGCCGAGCTCCGCCGTCAACCGCTCCGCCTCCTCTGCGGTCACGTCCAGCCTCGCGAGCGAGGCCAGCCGAACCACCAGGGCTCGGTCGAGGACCGCGCTGGCGGCGGCGTCCTTCGTCGCAGACATGGGCACTCCTTACCGGAACGCTCCGGCGGGGGGTAGGCCGTACGTGGCGCCGGCGGCGCGCACGGCGGCCGCGAGAAGCGACTTGTTTGCGGGCCACCCCGCGGGGTGGTACGCGGGAGGCGTCGCGCCGGGCAGGGTCCGCGCCTGCCGGGCGTTTCCAGAAGGACCCATGGCCAAGGCTTGGACACGCAGCCTGGATCGCGCCACGAACCCGCCGCCGCCGGGCGCGCGAGCGTGGGGGCCCCGGCTGCTGCTCGTGTCCGCGGCGGGCGCGCTGGCGGTCGGCCTCTCCCAGGGTGGCCCCGAGAGCCGAGGGGATCGCCGGGAGGCGGTCTGCGCGGAGCTCCGCGGCTTCGGCCTGCTCGCGACGCCGGACGACGTGGTGTTCGTCGACGGCCCCGGGACGCTCCTCGGCGCCGCGTTCGGGCGCTCGCGCGTCGTCGTGCGGGCGCAGACGTCGGAGTCGGAGCCGCGCGACGTGTACCTGGTCGAGGCGCGGCTCACGCCCTCGGGCGCGCTGCTCGACGTCGGCGCCCCGCGCAACCTGAGCGACACCATCGGCGCGGACGAGACGCGCCCCATCGCGCTCGGAGAGCGCGTCGTGTACGCGTCGCAGAGCGGCGTCGAGGGCGCGCCGAGCGTGGTCACCGTCCTCGATTTCCACGGGCAGCGGACCTACGACTGGCCCCTCGTCGAGCGAGCGCAGAACGCGATCACGAACCTCCAGACCACCGGCCAGCTCCGCGGCGTAGCGCGCCGCACGTTCGTGGTGGAGGGCAAGGGGGATCTCACGCTGTCGCAACACGCGGGGCACGCGCGCGTCGCCATCGACGGCCAGGAGGCCGCGCTCCCGCTCGACGGGGACGGCGAGCTGCCGGCTTGGATCGCGCTCGAAGTCGACGCGCCGGCGCGGCCCGGCAACCTCGTCACCTGGTCGGTCGATCGCGTGCGCGCCGAGATCGGCGACGCGAACATGCAGGCCGTCAAGCAGGCCGCGTTCTACGTGAAGGATCTGTTCGAGCGGAACAAGGAGGAGCTCACCGGGGACACCGGCGAGGCGTCCATCGCCGCGGATCTCGGGCAAGAGGACGGCATCGTCGTCCACGAGATCCCGGTCGATCCGGATCTCGGCTGGCCGCCGCCGCCGCTCGAGCCCTGGGTGACGCCCGCGCTCGAGGCGGAGGGCCAGTGGAACGCCAAGGACGATCCCGCTTTCTTCCGCGGCCAGCCCGGCCTGCCGCCGGTCTTCCTGACGACGTTCATCCGCGGAGATCGGACGCGCAAGGCCACGCGCGTCTACGTGGCGCTCTGGGACCCGCGCCGCGTCGAGCTCCACATGATGGCCGGCACCGTCGAGCCGAAGGGCGCGACGGGCAAGGCTGGGCCCGGGCTCATCCCTCGGACGCCCGACGTCATGAAGCGCCTGGTCGCTGCGTCCAACGCCGGCTTCCAGGCGCTGCACGGCGAGTACGGGATGATGGCGGACGGCATCGTGTACCTCCCGCCCAAGCCGTACGCGGCGACGGTGGCCCGCCTGCGCGACGGGACCACGGCGTTCGGGACCTGGCCGGCCGACACGACGGTCCCCGATCAGGTCGTCTCCTACCGACAGAACATGACCGTCATGGTCCAGGACGAGAAGTACAACCCGTACAACCGCACGTGGTGGGGCGGGACGGTGCCGGGGGCCGAGGACAAGACGCACACGGTCCGGACGGGCATCTGCCTCACGCGGGAGCGCTTCGTGGCGTACTTCTACGGGGCGGATCTGAGCCCCGAGGCCCTCGCCCAAGCCATGATCCAGACGCGCTGCTCGTACGGGCTCGCGCTCGACATGAACGCGGGCCACTCGGGGCTCGAGTTCTACAACGTCGCGCCGACCGACGACCTGCCCCCGATCAGCCGGGCCCTCTCGACGAAGTGGGAGGACGCTGGGGACGTGCCGGACATGCCCGGCTACTCGTTCCGCGCCAAGACGCTGATCAACGGGATGGGGCTGATGAGCTTCCCGCGCTACATCAAGCGCGAGTCGCGCGACTTCTTCTATCTGACGCTGCGCCACGTGCTGCCCGGCCCGAGCCTCGCGCCCGTCGTGTCCCCTGCGCTCCAGGACGAGGGGGTGTGGCGGACGAAGGGGCTCCCTCACCAGGGCTTCCCGTACGCGATGGCCGTGACCGAGCTGCGCCCCGACGCTCAGGCTCCGGCGGTGAGCTTCCGGGTGCTCGCGGTCGATCCGCGCACGATCGCGCCGGCGAAGGCGGGCGACGAGCGCAAGACGGTCGCGTACGTGGCGCCCGCCGCGGCGACGGGGCCGCGGCTGTTCCTCCATGCCGGGAGCTTCGCCGTCGACGCCCAGCCGCCGTCCAGCGGGGCCGCGGTGCTGGCGGGCGTCTCCGACGAGCTCGGGAGCGCCGCCGGCCTGGTCTGCGTCCACGACGAGTCGGGGATCCTCTACTACGCGGAGGTCTCGGGCGCAGGTCAGGGGAAGCGCGTGGACGTGCGGGCCATGGCGGCCGCTCTCGCGAAGATCGGCTGCTCGTCCAGCGCGGCGCTCCGAGACCCGCTGGGCGTCGTGCTCGCGGACGGGACCGAGCTGGATGGCGCGCAGGGGCTCGCGCGAAAGGACAGCACCCGGCTGGTTCGAGCGGACGCGCCCTCGGGGGCCCGCTTCTTCGAGGACACTCCGGTCGTCGGGCGCGACGTCTGGTACCCCCTCCAGCAGCATCGCGTCAGGTACTTCAAGAAGCACGACTGACGGGCGGGTCGCGTGCCGGCAGCCCGAACGAGGGCGAGCTTTTCCGATTCGCCTCGCCCCGGTCGCGTGCTAGGAGCGCGGCCCCGCGCGTGCTTGCTCCGCTGTCGTTTGGCCCCTACATCCTCTTCGAGCGGATCGGCGTCGGCGCGCGCTCCGAGGTGTTCCGCGCGCGCGCCCGCAAGGACGAGCGGGACGTAGCGCTCAAGCGCGTGCTGGCGGGCGCTGCTCACGACGTGGACACGCAGCGCGTCCTGATGACCGAGGCGGATCTCGTCCGCCGCCTCGACCACGACGGCCTCGTCAAGGTGCTGGACGAAGGCATCGTGTCGGGGGTCCCGTTCGTGGTCTACGAGATCATCGTCGGGCCCGACCTCGAGACTCTCGCGACGGCGGCGCGCGCGCGTGGGGCGCCCATGCCGCTCGCCATCTCGCTCGCCATCGTGCGCGCCCTCACGAGGACGCTCGCCTACTTGCACGGCTTCGAGGACGAGGCGGGGCCGCGACCGATCTTGCACCGCGACGTGACCCCGTCCAACGTCCTCGTCGGGCGGGATGGGTCGGTCAAGCTCATCGACTTCGGGATCGCGAAGGTCGAGGGCCGGAACACCACGACCGGCGTCGGGGAGATCAAGGGTACGGTCCGCTACATGCCCCCGGAGCAGATGCTCGGGGAGCCCCTCGACGTTCGCAGCGACCTCTACTCCGTCGGGGTGGTCCTCCTGGAGCTCGCGACCGGCAAGCCGGTGTTCGAGGGGCTCCGGCCCGTCCAGGTGCTCGAGCACGTCAGCCGGGGAGGGGTGCCCGAGGTGGACCGGGACGCGGGGCACCTGCCGGCGGAATTGCGGGCGGTCCTCCGCAAGGTGCTCGCGCATCGCCGCGCGGAGCGGTACGATACAGCCGCACACCTCCTCGAGGCGCTTCGCGGCCTCTCGTCGGTAGGTCTGCAACCCGCGGGTCCCACGTCACTGTCTGATTCGCATCGCAACGGACACGCGGGGCTCGCCGATCGCGCGAAGGCCGAGCAGAGACTAGAAGAGCGAGAAGCGATCGCCAGCTTCGTGAGTGAGTTACTACCCCCGTCGCCTGTCTCGGGCGCCAGGGTCGTCGAGGAGCGCCAGAACATGGCTGAAGAAAAAGGTGGGAGCGATCTGGATGTGTTCGAGGGGTTGGCGAAGAAGTCCAGCCGCTCCCCGAGCATGCCTGGGCCCCCGCCTGGGCCGTCTGCGATCTCTACGCCGCTGCCGCCGCCGGGGGCGAGCGGTCCTGCGTCTAGGGCGAACAACAAGAGCACGCTGATGGGCGTGCCCGCGCCGCTCCCGCCACCCGGCGTGAGCACGCCGTCCACTTCCACGCCGCTGCCGATGCCGCCGACGTCCAAGCCGCCGGGCGGCTTGGCGCCGCTCCCGCCGCCGACGTCGAAGTCCCCTCCCGCGCTGCCGCCGCCGGCGTCGAGCGCCGCGCCGCCGGCGTCGAGCGCCGCGCCGCCCCCAC
>CAZBJI010000208.1:0-12750 GCA_964492175.1 uncultured Polyangiaceae bacterium
CGAGGCTCATGTGTCGGTGAGTGTCGTATGGTGTGTGTTTCTTGGCCAACTTTCTACGACCCTCGCCGAGCACCCAAGGGTGGTAGGCTGCCGCCAATGCCGGTCGCGCTGGTCGCCCGGGTTTTCGACACTCAGGCCAATCAGAGCTTCGAAGCCACCTTTGAGCGGTTCCCCGTCCGCATCGGACGAAACCAGCTCAATGACATGCCGATCGACCGGCCGTACGTGAGCCAGTTTCACGCGGCCATCGACGTCCAGAACGACAGCCAGCTGTTCGTGAAGGATCTCGGGTCGACCAACGGCACCCTCTACCGCGGCCAGCGGCTGCTGCGCGACCAGGTCATCGACATCACGAGCGCTCCCGAGGTCACCATCGGCCCGGTCGTCATCCGGCTCGGGCTCGTCGCGGCCCAACAGCAGCAGCCGCCTCGCCCGGAGGACTCGAAGGACCTCGGCATCTTGGACTTCGGTCACGGTCCGGAGACGGCGCGCGCGCTCGCGCTGCGGTTCGGACCGCTCGCGCCGGGCGCCGAGGACCCGTACATCCGCCAGGTCGCCCCGTTCATCGAGAGCTACCGGCAGAGCTGGCAGCAGGTCTACCGGGTGATCTACGACCACCTCACGCGGCTGCCGCCGGACGTGCGCACGTCGTATCTGCGCCGCCTCGGCTACGAGAACCCGGCGGTGAGCCTCGAGAGCGATTTCCGAAAGATCGCCCAGTACTACGGCGTGGACCTCAGGGCCTTCACCCAGGCCGGCCCGGCCCAGGCGGCGCTCGCGGTGCTGTCCGAGCTCGCCGGCACGCTGGCCCCCGGCACGAAGCTGCCGGACGACGTGCCGAGCATCATCGCGTTCGCCAAGCGGACCCGAGATTCGCTGGACGTCTTCCTGAAGTGCTTCATCAGCCTCCGCGACGGCTACCAGGAGTTCGAGACCGAGGTCCTCGCGCGCGAGAAGACCGCGCGGGAGCCCGTCAACGCGGCCCGCGACGCCAAGGAGCTCGGGAGCGTGCTGCTCGGTCACACGGCCTCGGAGGAGACGGCGCGCTCGCTGCAGAACACCTTCGTCGAGGTCATGAGCCACCAGGTGGGGCTCATGAACGGAGTGATGGAGGGCGTTCGACAGCTCCTCGAGAAGCTCTCTCCGAAGGCGATCGAGGCGGAGTTCGACCGCGCGGGCAAGAAGGGCGGCCTCTTCTCGAACCGCTTCGAGGAGCTCTGGAAGCTCTACGAGGTGCGCCACGGCGACTACGCGGGCGAGGACAAAGAGACCTTCTTCGTGATCTTCGGCTCGCAGTTCTCGAGGGCCTACGCGGCCACGGCTGGCGAGAACTACAAGGGCGAACCGGGCAAGCCGATGGGCCGCTTCACGATGGCGGGTGGCGGGCGCGGGCGCGAGTGACCGCGTCGTTTTCTTTGCCGCGTACGGCCAGGTACGTAGGCTACCTAGCTTAGATCCCCATGCGAGCTCGGCGATCCCTGATCCTCTTGTGCGCCCTGGCGGGAGCGGCCTCGCCCCTGCTCGGCGCGCGCGAAGCGCACGCTCAGGCAATTCCTCCCGCGGCGGAGCGCGATGAGAACTGGGAGGCCGTCTCGACTGTCTCGCTGCTCATCGGCGTCGGCACCGCGACGTTCATGCCGCGCGTCTACTACAACGACCCAGAAGCCACCGTAGGCTGGAAGGCGCGGTACCACTTCTCCCAGCTCGGGGTCGCCGCCGCCCTCACCTCGGCGACCATCCTCGTCGACGGTCCGATCAAGAACCTCGCCGAGGGCACCCGGCCCGGGTGCACGGTGGAGGAGTCCGAGAGCGGGTTCCCGGGGTCGAACTGCGAGTCGTACGGCATGCCTTCGACGCACTCGTTCGCGGCCTGGAGCACGCACGGCGCGGGGCTCGCGATCTGGATCATCGACGCGTGGGTCTACTCGGAGCGCGTGAACGTCGGCTCCCTGATCCCCAACGTCGTCGTCACCGGCGCGGCCGCGACGCTCACGTCGGTGGCGCGCGGCGTCGGCACCGAGCCGTACGAGGACGCGGCCCAGATCGGCATCGGCGTCGCTGCGGGCATGGTGACGGGCTTCCTGACCGGGCTCGCCTACTCGCTGCTGCAAGAGCCCAACTGCGGCTACGGCAACGACGTCGTCTGCTGGTAGAGCGCTCCTCCCGCCGCGGGGCGGTCCCCGAGGGACCTTGGTAGACCCGGCAAGCGGGCGCTCTCCCCCCCGCCCGGGCGGCCCGTTCGTCCAGAGGTGGCCACCCTGGCCGGGGCGCACCAGGGCGCCGCGCCGCGCGCCGAACGGTAGCGCGCTCGGGCTCGCGTCCGCTCGGAGCGCGACGCGAGAGCCGCACCCGGTCGTCGCTCCGGCGGACGCGCCCGCCGACAGGGCTGACGACGCGGGCAGCCTTCGTCCTCCCCGCGGCGCCGCCGCGAGGACCGACGCGAGCATCCACCGAAGAGAGCGCCGCGCTCGTCAGTCCCGACCGACGACCCGCTCCCAGAGCGGCTCGTTGTTCGAGAACAGCGTGTCGCGCTCGAGCCGGAGGAAGCGCTGGAACTCGACGGTGCGGAGCTCGCGATCGCTGTCGAGCGAGGGGACCTCGGTCTTCGTGATGCGGACCGAGACCTGCTCGAGGAGGAGGATGCCGTCCGGCTTGTAGGTCACGTCGGTGCTGAGCTTGTACTCAGCGAAGAGACCTCGCTCGGTGGTAGAAGGGACGATCTGCGTACGCTCGAGATCGATCACCGCGCTCCCGATCAGCCGGCCCCGCCGAGGCAGGAAGAAGTGCGTGCGCTTCCGGCAGAGATCGCCCTCGGGGCTGCACTCCTTGGTCTCCGCGGTCACGATCGTCTCGTTGCCCAGGCGCGCGGTGGAGAACTGCGCGTCCGCCGGCCCCCGGAAGCTGCCCACCCCGTAGATCTCCGCGGCGTCGCCGAACGCGCGCCCGAGCACGAGCGGACCGCCGTCGTCTCCGTTGTCGAACTTCAGCGCCTTGAGCCACACGACCCGCATCCCCATCGGTCCGGAGTTGATGGTGAGGTCGTCGGCGTCGAGGGGGCGCGGCCAGCCCCGGGACGACGCGCCCCCGCGAAGCGACTCGTTCGCGAAGACGTAGCTCCCGGTGCAATCGAGGCTCGTCGGATCGATGCCCTTCTCGTCGTCGTACGTGGGCACGAGCACGCTGACCCACTGCTCCGGGTCGAGGTCGCGCACGGCGACTCGGGCGCGCTCCGGCGAGCCCGTGGCGGGGAGCTTCGTCCGGCAGACGGACACGGGCGTGACGTAGCGAACGGGGACCTGCGTCTCCTGATTCACCGCGCCGGGGCAGCCCGCGAGCACGGGTCCAATGAGCAGCAGGACGCCCGAGGAGAGACGGAGATTCACGACGCCAAACGTATCACGGGGTCTCGGGACGAAAAAATTCCCGGCCGGAACGCTGTAGAGGACCCCGTGCGACCTGACCCGAAGCAAAACAAAATCGACTCGAGGCCCCTTGACGGTGACCGTGGGAGCCTTAATTGAGTTCGAAGTCCCGAGGTTTTCAGCCTCCGGGGCGGCCTCAAGAAACCGCAATTCAGTAGTAGGATCAGGCAGTTAGAGCGACGTTTCCCAAACTCCGTGTCGAAACCAGAAGGCCAGCGGGCGATGGTGCCTAGACTGACTCACCGGCTGGGGTCGAGATGGAGAGGTGTGATTAGTCATGGCATTGGACGCGTTTGTTAAGTTCGAGTTCGAGAAGCAGGGCTGGATCAATGGCGGCTGCGTTCGCAAGGGCCGGGAGAAGCTCTGCGAAGTCATCGAGATGAGCCACGCAGTGGAGTCCCCGCGGGATCCCGCCAGCGGCCAGGCGACCGGCAAGCGGCGGCACAAGCCGATGCGGCTCCGGTACTACTACGACAAATCCGTGCCTCTGATGTACCAGGCGCTCACCCGCAACGAGGCGGGCAAGCTGATCACGATCGACTGCTACTCGCCGAACAAGGTCGGCGTGATCGGCGGGCAGGGCGTCGAGACGCTCACCTACCAGATCAAGCTGACGAACGCCTTCATCTCGTCGATCGAGCATCACATGCCGAACAACAAGAACGCTGAGCTCATGAAGTACGAGCACACGATCAGCGTCGAGCTCGTCTACCAGAAGATCGAGTGGACCTGGCTCGTGGACGGCACCAAGTCGGCCTTCGACGACTGGACCGCCGGCATCACTGCCTGATTCGAGCGGTCGTGCTGCAAGCCGCTCGGGCGCCTCAGGGGCCCGGGCGGTTCGCCTTTTTGTCGGCGCGTGAGGCGCGACTTGCCGTTGGATCGTGAGCCCTGCGCCCGTAGGATGTCCTTGTGTCGAACTCACTCCTGACGCGGATCCGGCGCGCGGCCGACCCAGGAAACACGGAGAGGCACACGTGGAAGGCGGAGGATCTCGCCTCGGCGGTCGCGTCGCACCTGCGCCAGCTCCTCAGCACGCGGCAGGGCAGCTCCCTCACCTGCCCCGACTACGGGGTCCCCGACATCACGGACCTCTTGCACGACATCACCGAGGCGGTCGCCGTCACCCAGCGGGCGGTCAAGCACACGCTCCAGGTGTACGAGCCCCGGCTGAAGAACGTCCAGGTCCGGCACGCCCGGAACGACGTCGCCGGAGGGCAGCACGCCATGATGTTCGAGATCAGCGGGCACATCGTGCTCGCCGACGGTCGAAAGCAGCCCATTCGGATCGGGACGTCCCTCGACGAGCACGGGAACGTGGAGATCGAAGAGCTCTGACCGCTGCGCTCACGGTCGTCGCCGGGACGCTCTCGGTGGTTGACAGGAGCGCCGTGGTTCGAAAGCCTCTCTTTGGCTGATGTTCAACAAGTACTACCAGGACGAGCTCGCCTATCTGCGCGACCTGGGCCGTGAGTTCGCAGCAGCCTACCCGGGGATCGCCCCGATGCTCGCGGAGCGCGGCGGGGATCCGGACGTGGAGCGCCTCCTCGAGGGCGCGGCGTTCCTCACCGGGCGCCTCCGGCAGAAGATCGATGACGAGCTCCCCGAGGTCATCCACTCGGTCGCCGCGCTGCTGTTCCCGCACTACGTGCGGCAGGTCCCGAGCGCCAGCGTCGTGGAGTTCACGCCTCTCCCGAACGTCGTGCGCGAGCGCCTCGTCGTGCCGCGCGGCTCGGAGGTCGGCAGCGTGCCGGTGGACGGCGTCTCCTGCCGCTTCAGGACCTCCCAGGAGGTCACGCTCCTGCCGTTGGCGGTGGAGGACGTGCGGGTCGACACCGGACAGACCCTGAACCAGACGCTCCGGATCGAGCTCAAGTTCACGGGCGGGTCGAACCTCGCCGCGCTCAACCTGAAGACCCTGCGGTTCTACATCCACGGCGATCGACGCGTTCAGGACGACATCCGCCTCTGGATGGGCGAGCACGTGGAGAGCTACGCCATCGCCGCGGTGGACGCGTCGGGCAAGGACACCGTCCTCGCCGTCCCGCCGCGGCGCTCCCTCGCGCTCGCCGGCTTCTCGGAGGCGGAGGCGCTCATCCCCTACCCCGAGACGGTGTACCCCGGCTTCCGCCTGCTGCAGGAGTACTTCAGCCTCCCGCAGAAGTTCGCCTTCTTCGACGTCGGCGGCTTCGACATGGTGAGCCACGAGAAGGTGGGGGACCGCTTCGCGATCCTCATCACGTTCAAGGACGCGATGCCGCCGAACGCGCGCGCGCAGAAGGACACGTTCCGCCTCTTCTGCTCTCCGGTCGTGAACCTCTTCTCTCACCCGACCGATCCGATCAAGCCGGACCCGGCCAAGCACGAGTTCCTCACCCGCCCGTCGGGGAACGATCCCAACGGCTTCGAGCTCTACAGCATCGACAGCGTCATCGGCATCGCCCGCAAGACCAGCCAGCGCGTGCGCATCCCGTCGTTCCTCTCCTTCGAGCACGAGATCGACCCGGAGGCCGCCGAGCGGGGCGTGTTCTATCAGCACCACATCCGGCCCTCGGCGGTGGGCGACGGCGTCGACGTCTTCATCTCCTTCGGGACCGCCCAGGACGTCGCGCAGCTGCCCGACTTCGACGTCATCAGCATGGACGCGACCTGCACGAACCGCAGGCTGCCTTCGCAGCTCAAGCTCGGAGACCTCCGCGTCTCGACCGCCACGTCGCCGGCGGTCGCCACGTTCTCCAACATCACGCAGGTGACGCAGCCGCTCCCGCCCCCCGTCGGTCGAGAGCTCCAGTGGCGCGTCCTCTCGCACATGGCCATGACCTACCGGTCGATCGCCGAGCTGGAGGTGCTGCGCGGCACGGTGGACATCTACAATTTCCAGGCGCTCATCGACCGGCAAGCGGCGCGCGCCAACCAGCTCCGCGTGCAGGCGATCAAGGCGGTCGAGGTCAAGCCGACGGACAGGCTCTACCGCGGCGCTCCCATCCGGGGCATCGCGACGCGCGTGGAGCTCGACGAAGGAGGCTTCGCGGGCGAGGGCGACATGTACCTCTTCGCGAGCGTCCTCAACGAGATGTTCGCGTCCTACGTGGCGCTGAACTCGTTCACCCAGCTGACCGCGGTCGGGCAGAGCACCCGCGTGGAGTACCGATGGGAACCGAAGAACGGCCACAAGTACCTGATCTGAGCGAACGGATGCGCCCGTTCCTCCGGGACGGGCGCCGTTACGCGTTCTTCCAGCTGCTCTACCTGCTGGAGCGCACCCACGCGGGCGCGGCGCCGCTCGGGGAGACGGGACCCGTGGCCGCGGAGCGCATCCGGCTCCGCCCCGACGCGTCGATGGGCTTCGCGTCGAGCGACGTCTCGGCCGTGGAGCTCGTCAAGTGCGGGGACGGGGTCGAGCGGACGCGCGTCACGACGACCTTCTTGGGCCTCTACGGCACGTCGTCGCCGCTCATGAACTACTTCATCGAGACGGTGGCGCAGAACGAGTACCAGGGGAACCAGGAGCCCGTCCGTGAGCTCCTCGACGTCCTCCACCACCGCATCATCTCGCTCATCTACAAGGCGTGGACCAAGTACCGCCTCTACGTCGGCTACCGGACGAAGGGCGCCGACTCGTTCACGCGGCGGATGCTCTGCGCGTCCGGGATCGACGCCTTCGGCGCGCACAAGACGCCGATCCACAGGTTCCTCTTCCTGCGGTACGCGCCCATGTTGGCCTGGCGCGCCCGCACGGCCCACGGCCTCGGCGTCGCCCTCGAGGAGCTGTTCGGCAACCTGGGCGTCCGCATCGAGCAGTTCGTCGGGGCGTGGACCCTCATCGAGAAGCCATACCGGAACAAGCTCGGCCAGGCGAACGCGAGCCTCGGAGAGAGCCTCACGATCGGGCGGTACGTGTTCGACGCCTCCAGCCGCTACAAGCTGGTGCTCGGGCCGCTGGGCTACGACGACTACCTGGCGTTCCTGCCCGGAGGACACAAGCGCCCGCTCCTCCGCGGCGTGTGCGCCGTGTTCACGCGCGGGTATTACGACGTCCTCTTGGAGCTCCACGTGAAGCCTGACGCTGCCCCACGCTTCCAGCTCGGGTCGCCGCGCGCCTCCACGCTCAAGCGGACCGCCTGGCTCGGGGGACCGAAGAAGCCCTTCGTCCTCACCGTACCGCTGGACGACCCGACACCCGCCGGCGCGGAGGACGACGACGACCGCGGGGAAGCGCCGCCGCACCCCTTCGAGGAGGCGGACGCGGCGCAGTAGTCACGCTCACGCCGCGCCCCTGGCGCCGCAGCGTCAGGCCCCGAGGAGTCTCAGTACACGACCATCGACGCGAGCGCCTGCGCGACCTCGTCGCCGATCGGATCGATGTGCCCGCGGTGGGTGATCTGCACGAGGAGGACGCGGAGATCGCTCCGCACCAAGATCTCGGTCGAGTACGCGTCGAAGTTCGACGGCTTCGCCCGGATCGAGGTCTTCAGGAGGTACGCGCGGCCCTGGGAGTTGGCCGTCCCGACGGGCTGGCGCAGCGCGTGGAACGTCGCGCCTTGCTCGATCGTCTCCTTCTCGTACCGCTTCATCACGTCGGGCCAAATCTCCCGGTCCGGCTCGACGCGCTCGAAGATGGAGAAGGTGAACTGCCGGGGCGACTGGTACGAGATGAACCGCTTCTCGGGGTTGTAGCTCGCGTCCCGGATGGTCCAATCGATCGGCCGCGCCATGCGGACGTCACCCTCGAGCACGCCGACCCCGACGTACCGAGGTAGAGTGGCCGTCTTCTCCCGATCGAGCTTCGGGAAGTAGACCTCCCAGCTGCGATCCTTGTCGATGACGCCGCCTCCGTGGAGGTAGAACACCTCATCGGACTTCGGCGCGGACGGGGTGCCACCGCAGCCGAGGAGCACGGCGGCCAGGGGGAGGAGCTTCGCGACGAACTTGATCGTGCCCACGCGGAACGAGAGTAGGATAGCCGTGGGTCGAGCGCCAATTTCGCGCGAATCGGTGGCAGAGGATGCTCGGAGTTTGCCCGGCGTCCGGCGGTTGAAATAAGAATTGGACAGCGATGGAACGTGACCCGTCCCGCCCCCTGCTGGGGCCACAGCTCGTGCTCGCGCTGCTGCTCCCGCTCTCCGCAGCCTGCGTGGGGATCGACGCGGGCGTGGAGTACCCAGACGTCTCGGACATCGATCTGGACGCCTACCTCGTGACGCCCGAGGGAGACCCCAACCCGTCCGTCAGCGAAGGCAACTTCAAGTTCGGGCCGAAGACGTGCGAGGGCATCGACACCCGCCACGTGACCGGCCCGCTCGACCACGAGGACCTCACGCGGTTCTTCGCGGCGCGCGGACAGGAGCAGAAGCCCAAGCGCGCGCGGGACGACCTCTGGTGGTACGAGTTCCCGGCGTCCGACGATCCCGCGGACGGGACCGCGCGGCTCCGGCTCGCGATCTTGAAGGACCGCAACGGCGCCGCGAAGGACCTCCACGACTCGCTGCTGCAGCACGGGCCCGGGTGGTGGGGTGTCCGGCGCGGGAACCTGGCGCTCCTGGCGCCGCGCGCCAGCCTCTCGGACGCGCTCCGGTTCGCGATCAAGTACCGGCTGGTCTGCTGGGGCAGCTTCACATACACGGGCGCCGACGACGTCTTCGTCATCGCCGGCGGTTACAACGAGTTCTGATGGGACCTCACCGTGGCGCTTTCCACCCCACGAGCGGATACTAAGACCATGGGCCAGCGGCGCTTCCTCGTTCGGTCGTTGTGGGTCGGAGCCTTCGTGTGCGCCCCCGTCGGTCTGCTCGCTTACGGCTGCGACTCCCCCACGCAGTACGACGACCTCTGCGGGTTCCTCAAGGATCCGAACAACTGCTACGCCACGTTCTTCGAAGACATCCAGGCGCGGTGCGGCTCCGCCGCGGGCCCGCCCATCGGCGCCTTCCCGGGGCGTGACAAGCTCGACACGTGCTTCCTCCAGGCCGGCGGCCAAGTCTTCGTCGACCCGCCGCTCGACCTCGCCAAGCCCCTCACCGACGACCTCTCCGAGCCCATTCGCTTCACGCTCGTCAACCCGGACACCACGCAGTGCGCGATCGTGGAGTTCGGCGC
Source organism: uncultured Polyangiaceae bacterium (assembly GCA_964492175.1). Taxonomy (GTDB): domain Bacteria; phylum Myxococcota_A; class Polyangia; order Polyangiales; family Polyangiaceae; genus Xiheicaenibacterium. The sequence continues at coordinate 9,519 of CAZBJI010000208.1, forward strand.
CAAGTACGACTTCACCATCGAGGTGATCTCGGATCCGCTGCCCGACGCGGGGCCCATCGACGAGGACCTCGTCATCGGCGGGAAGTTCTCCATGCTGGGCGGGAAGCTCACGGACACGCTCGACGTGACGTGCCCGGACGGCTTCGTCCAGCACAAGTTCGATCGCCTGCAGGTGACGACCTGCCCGGAGTACGAGGCGATGCTCCCGCACGCGGAGGTCGACTACAACCCGGGCGGCGTGGATCAGGTCGGTGTGCTGCGCCTGCGGATCTACTACCCACCGCTCGAGGGCGCGCTGGAGAACGGCACGCCCCAGCCCATCCACTACTTCGAGTGCAGCATCCCCGCCGCCCCTCCCCTCTGCGCGAACGGCGAGAAGGACGGCCTCGAGACGGACGTCGACTGCGGCGGCTCCTTCTGCACCAGCCGCTGCCGCGCCAACCAGGGCTGCATCGTCAACGGCGACTGCGAGAGCGACAACTGCGGGCTGATCGACGGGATCCGCCAGTGCATCGGGCCCTGACCCCGGCCACGCCAGGGCTCACGACACCAGCAGCTTGATGACGAGCGTGGTGCTGCCGAGGCGCAGCCTGTCGTTGTCGTGGAGCTGGCGCTGCTCCCCCGGGTTCAGCTTCTGCTCGTTGAGGAACGTCCCGTTGCGCGATCCGTCGTCCTGCACGAAGGCCTGACCCGTGGACGGATCGGCCGAGACGTTGGCGTGCTTCGACGAAGCGCTCGCGTCGTTGATCCCGACGTCCACCTTGTCCGAGCCCGACCGGCCGAGCTGGGTGCGCCCGCTCCGGATGGGCCAGAAGACTCCGTTGGGCTCGTTCTGGAACGTCACCAAGAAGCCGACCAAGATGCCGTTGGCGCTCCCGACCGTCTGCGGGACCGGAGCGGGCGCAGGCCCGGAGAGCGCGCCCGGAGACTGCGGGAGCGGACCGGGCGGCACCGGCGGCGGCGGCGCGACGAGCGGGGGGGCGTACTGCGGCGCGCCGAAGCCACCCTGCATCATCGGGGGCGCGTTGACCACGGGAGGCGGCGGCGGCGGCGCAACGCCGACGCCCGAGACCAGGCCGACGATCGGCGGCGGGGCGACCGGCCCGACGCCCGACATCGGGACGTGGCCCGGCACCGCGCCGCCCATCATGTGCTGAGGGGCGCCGGGAGGCGGCGCGAAGGCGGGCGGCGCTGGATACCCGGCCTGCTGCATCCCCGGGGGTGCTCCGAAGCCGGGAGAGGCCGGCGGCGCGAGGCCGATGGACGGCGACATCGGGATCATCGGTGGCGGACCCAGCGCTTGTCCGCCACCGAAGGGCTGCGGCGCCATCTGCTGCCCCGCGAGGTGGGGCTGCGCCATGGCGGAAGGCCCGGGCCCGCCTCCGGGGCGCGGGTTCGGCGGCGCCATCGCCGCCCACGGGGAGACGGGGATGGGGGCGTTGTCACCGCCGCTGAAGGCCGCGGGACCCGCGGGCGGTGGCGCCGGGGCGTAGCCTCCGCCCGCGGCGGGAGGCGCAGGGTACCCCGCGCTCATGGCCGGCGCCGGTGGTGGCGGCATCGGCCCACCGCTGGCGCCTCCGGGAGCTCCCCCTCCCGGCATGGCGTTCCCGCACATGTTGCAGGCCGGGTCGCCGTCCTGAAGCATCCATCCGCAGCTCGGGCAGGGCCTCATTCAGACCATGAAGGGTAATTCACGAGGCTGGTCCGTGTGAATCGATCGACGACCGCCAGGAAGAATTCGCTCGGCTAGGTCGCTCGGCACGGCCCCTGGAGGCGTCACGCTCGGAGAGCTCGCCTGCCAGGCGCTAGTTCCGTGTCGCCTCCGGCTTCGGCTCCGCGGGCGCCGCCTCGGGCGCTGGGCTCGGCTGGGGCATGGTCTCCAGCGCCGCCTCGAGCACCTGCTCCATCCGGCTGACGACCATGAACTGCAGCTCCTCGACGACCTCCTTCGGGACCTCCTCGAGGTCCGGCCGGTTCCGCTCCGGGAGGATGATGCGCTTGATGCCCGCCCGGTGGGCGGCGAGGACCTTCTCCTTCACGCCGCCGATCGGGAGCACCCGGCCTCGCAGCGTGATCTCGCCCGTCATCGCGACGTCGTGACGGACCTTGGTCCCGGTGAGCAGCGAGACGAGCGCCGTGAACATCGTGACGCCCGCGCTGGGTCCATCCTTCGGCATCGCGCCCGCGGGGATGTGGATGTGGAGGTCGCTCTTCTCGAGGAAGTCCTTCGGGATGCCGTAGCGCTCGGCGTTCGTGCGCACGAAGGACAGGGCAGCCTGCGCCGACTCCTTCATCACGTCACCGAGCTGACCCGTCAGCTGGAGCTTGCCGGTGCCGTACATCCGGGTGGCCTCGATGAACAAGATCTCTCCCCCGACGCTGGTCCAGGCGAGGCCCGTGGCCACGCCCGTCTCGGCGGTCCGCTCCGCAACCTCGCTCGTGTACTTGGGCGCGCCCAAGAACTCGTGCAGGTCGTCCTCGTTGTCGACGCGACGCTTCTTGTCGTCGCCCTCCGCCACCTTCACGGCGACGCCGCGGATGACCGCCGCGACCTGGCGCTCCAGAGAGCGCACGCCCGCCTCACGCGTGTAGTGGTCGATGATGTGCTCCAGCGCCTGATCCGTGATCTCCACGTTCGTCTCGGTGAGGCCATGCTCGCCGAGCTGCTTGGGCAAGAGGTGCCGCCGAGCGATCGCGAGCTTCTCCTTCCGGGTGTAGCCGGGGATCTCCAGGATCTCCATGCGGTCACGGAGCGGAGGCGGGATCGGATCGGACACGTTGGCGGTCGCGATGAACATGACGTTGGAGAGGTCGTACGGGATCTCCAGGTAGTGATCGGCGAACGTGTTGTTCTGCTCCGGATCGAGGACCTCGAGCAGCGCGGCGGACGGATCCCCGCGGAAGTCGTGACCGATCTTGTCGATCTCGTCCATCATGAACACCGGGTTGACGGTGCTCGCCTTCTTCATGCCTTGGATGATCTGACCGGGGAGCGCGCCCACGTACGTCCTGCGGTGCCCGCGGATGGCTGCCTCGTCGTGCACGCCGCCGAGCGAGATGCGGTGGAACTTGCGCCCGAGGGCGCGCGCGATGCTCCTGCCGAGCGAGGTCTTTCCGACGCCGGGCGGTCCGAGCAGACACAGGATCGGCCCCTTCTTGTCCTGCTTGAGCTTGCGCACGGCGAGGTACTCGAGGATGCGCTTCTTCACCTTCTCGAGGCCGTAGTGGTCCT
>CAZBJI010000209.1:0-9238 GCA_964492175.1 uncultured Polyangiaceae bacterium
GCGGGCGGGCACGGTCCTCGAGGTCGATCGCCCCGGGCTCTTCGTCGTGCGCTTGGTGCGTGTGGGCCGGCGGGTCACGTCGGGCGGGGGCCTCATGATGCCGCCGGTCACGTTGTGACGGGCCGGTCGCGGTTGCCTGCACCACGATGACCGAACAGTCGCGCTCGCGCGACGCGGCGCCCCGATCTTGGTGCGTGCGCCCACCTCTGCTACCCGATCGGACCGTCGTATGCTGATGAAGTACTACCGGGCGGCGAAGCAGTGGGGGCCGTTCGCGGCTCGGACGGCGTTCTACGGGTCGCTCTCCGTAGCGCTTGGGCCCCTGACCCCGCAGCACGGCGCGAGCCTCTGGGCGATGCGCCGGTGGTGCCGCGCGAGCACCAAGGGGCTCCGCATCGAGGTGATCGCCGAAGGCCTCGAGAACGCGCCGTCCAGCGGGGCGTTCGTCTACGCCACGAACCACCAGAGCATCGTCGACATCATCGTCCTCGGCAGCGTCCTCACCGGCGACTACAAGTGGGCGGCCAAGCGCTCGCTGTTCTCGATCCCGTTCCTCGGCTGGCACCTGCGCCTGAGCGGGCACGTCCCGGTCGATCGGGGCGGCGGGGCGCGCACCGCCGCCCAGGTGATCGAGAGCTTCCGTACCGTGCTCGGCGCGGGCAAGCCCCTCTTGATCTTCCCCGAGGGGACTCGGAGCGAGACCGGCGTGCTCAAGGAGTTCAAGTCGGGCGGGTTCTACGCGGCGGTCCGAGCGGGCGTCCCCGTCGTCCCGGTGGCGCTCGACGGCACCTACGATCTGATGAAGAAGGGCGCGCTCGACACGGGCGAGGACAACATCCGCAAGGTGCGCGTCCGCGTCGGCCAGCCGATCCACGCGGCCGAGACCGGGAAAGAGGCGCGCCGCGTGGCCGATCTACGCGATCGATCCCACGCGGCGGTGGCGGAGCTGCTCACGTCGATCGGGGGCAGAGGCGCCGAGGCATCCGAGCGTCGGGGCCAGCCCGACGCGGTGCACGGCGATCTCACGCCGGCCGCGAACGCCTGAGCTCGGCGTCGCGGCTGGGCCCACGTCAGCGCGCGAGATCGGGCGGGAGCGTCCCGGCGGGGCGCTTGGAGAGGAGCGCGCGGAGCTCGGCGGGCCGTCGAAAGCCGATCCGGCGGGCGACGGTCCCCTCCGGGACGCCCTGGCCGAGCATCGCGCGGGCCGTGTCGGCGCGAACCTCGTCGTAGTAGACGTGCGGCGAGCGCTCGAAGGCCAGGCGGAACTGCCGCGCGAAGTGGAACTCGGACATGTCGAGGTCCAGCGCGACCTCGTAGGTGCGGATGCGCTGCCCGCCCCGAGCGGCGTCGTGGATGCGGCTGCGCGCGATCAGGAGCCGCTGCATCGTGCCCGGCAGGACCGTCGACCGCGCGGACCCGTCGGGCGGCGCGTCCTCCGCGAGGTCGCGCGGCGGGCGCGTGTCCGACACCACCGCGCTGACGACGGCGGATAGCATCTGGGTCTGGCTCTCGGGGGCGGCGGGGATTTGAGCAGCGGACTGGAAGGAAAGGCTCGACACGGTGGCGCTCCTCATGGCTGCCGTACGGGTTCGCCCCGTCCGGACTCCTTCCACCTTTGCAACTCGTGGGCCTACCCGCGAAACGCGCGAGCTGCCGAATTGGCCAATGATATTGAGCAAACCTCAGGGAGGGGTGTGAAGGTCCGTTCACAAGACGTGACAGGGAGGTCACGCGAGAAGCCTCGTTCGCTCCGGCGGCCGCGGCAGGCGCCCCGACGGGGGGGGCGCGCGCGGGTGCCGGCCGCAGAGGCCACTAGATGTCGATCTCCGCCTCCGACGCGTTCTCCATGATGAAGCGAAACCGGGCCTGCGGGTCCTTGCCCATGAGCGCGCTCATGATGCGCTCGGTCTCGAGCGCGTCCTCGATGACGACCCGCTTCGCGCGCCTGCGCTTCGGATCGAGCGTGGTCGCGCGCAGGTCCTCCGCGGGCATCTCGCCGAGGCCCTTGAACCGCGAGATCTCGGCCTTCACGTTCTTCGGCAGCTTCGCCAGGACCCGGTCCCGCTCGCGCTCGTCGACGGCCCAGTGGGTCTCCTTGCCAGCGTCGATGCGAAAGAGCGGCGGCAAGGCGATGAACACGTGGCCGCCCCGGATGAGCCCCGGCATGTGCCGGTAGAAGAAGGTGAGGAGCAGCGTGGAGATGTGCTGCCCGTCGCTGTCGGCGTCCATCAGCAGGAACACGCGACCGTAGCGGAGCTTCTGCACGTCGAAGTCCTGGCCGAGCCCGCACCCGAGCGCGCTCACGATGTCCTGGAGCTCCTTGTTCTCGCGCACCTTCGCCGTGGAGGCCTGCTCGGCGTTCAGGACCTTGCCGCGCAGCGGGAGGATCGCCTGCGTCTTTCTATCTCGGCCCTGCTTCGCGCTGCCTCCTGCGCTGTCCCCCTCCACCAGGAACAGCTCGCTCTCGCTCGGATCCGTGGAAGCGCAGTCCGCGAGCTTGCCCGGGAGGTTGAGGCGGTGGCTCACCGCCGTCTTCCGCAGGACCTGCTGCGTCGCTTCGCGCCTGGCCTCCCTCGCACGCGCGGCGAGGATCCCCCGCATCACGATGGCCTCCGCGACCGTCCCGTTCTCGAGCAGCCACCGCTCGAGCGCGGGTCGTACGAGGCCCTCCACGAGGCCGGCGACCTCGGGGTTGTTGAGCCGGTCCTTGGTCTGGCCCTGGAACTGCGGGTTGCGCACGTAGACGCTGAGCAGCGCGACGACGCCCTCGCGGATGTCCTCCGCCGACAGCGTCACCCCCTTGGGCTGCACCTTCTTGGCCTCCATGAACCCGCGCACCGCCTTCACGATGCCCGCGGACAGGCCCGCCTCGTGGGTGCCGCCGGATCCCGTCGGGATCCCGTTCACGTACGAGCGCACGTGCGTGTCCGTCGACTCCGTCCAGGCGAGCGCGACCTCCAGCTTGATCTCCCCCGGGCGCTCCTGTGCGGAGAAGAACTGCCCAGGGTGGGTCGGGGGCTTGCCGCGCTGCGTGACCAGCTTCGGGAGGAAGTCGGCGATGCCCTGGGGGTGGACGAGCTCCACCGTGGTGCCCGCCTTCGCGTCGGTGAACACGATGGTGATGCCGCCGTGCAGGTAGGCCTTGGCCTCCAGGCGCTCGAGCACGTGCTCCGCGTCGAACGCGAGCTTCTCCCCGAAGATCGTCGGGTCCGGGCGGAAGTGGACGGTCGTGCCGCGCTTGCGCGTGGGCGCGCCCGTCTTGAGCTTGCTCGTCGGCTTTCCGCGGGCGTAGGTCTGCGAGAAGGTCTTGCCGTCGCGCTGGACGATCACCTCCAGGTGGTCGCTCAGCGCGTTCACGACGCTCGACCCCACGCCGTGGAGGCCTCCGGAGACGGAGTAGTTCTTGTCCCCGAACTTGCCTCCAGCGTGCAGCATCGTGAGGACGAGCTCCACCGCGGGCTTCTTGTACTTGGGGTGCATGTCGACGGGGATGCCTCGCCCGTCGTCCTTCACACAGGCCCCCTTGTGGTCCGCGTCGAGGGTCACCTCGATGCGGCGGGCGTGGCCGTTCATCGCCTCGTCGATGGAGTTGTCCAGAATCTCCCAGAGGAGGTGGTGGTAGCCGCGCTGGTCCGTGCCCCCGATGTACATCGCCGGCCGCTGCCGGACAGGCTCGAGGCCCTCCAGGACGTCGATGTCGGCGCCGGTGTAGCGCTCCCGCTTGGCCGAGGCGGCGCCCGAGGGCGGAGGGATCGTGGGCATCAGCCGTTCTCCTCTTCGGGCTTGAGGGACGGGACCGTCGGCGCCGGGGGCAGGGGACGCACCGGCGGATCCCCGCGCTTCGAGACGACGCCGCCCTTCGACGCGCGCGTGCCTTCGATCGCGCCGAGCGCGATCGTGAGCTCCTTGCCTTTGGCCGTCACGAAATCGAGCGAGCTCTTGGGGCCACCGAGGACGGCTCCGAGGATGCGCTCGGCGTCTTCCAGCTTGATGACCATGGTCCCCTTGCCGGCCCCCGAGAGGAGCGCCAGGTCGTCCACGCGGACCGCGAGGGCGTGCCCGTCCGTCGCCAGACACCCGACCAGCGCGCCGGGCTCCTCGACGAGGCCGACGAACGCGACCTCGTCGCCCTCGTTCAGCCGGGCGAACTTGCGCCCCGCGCGGGTCGAGGGGTCGCGGTGACCGCGGAGGGAGAAGCGGAAGCCGAGGCCGCTGCGCGTCACCGCCACCGCGAAGGGCTCGGCCGGCTCGCCGTCTTCGTCCGCGGGTGGGACGTCGAGGACGCGAGGATCGAAGCCGAGCATGCCGACCATGCGCTCGCCGTCGGCGAGCTTGAAGAGCTTCTGCACCGGGTCCCCGTACCCGGTGGACTGAGGGACGTCCGTGATGCGGCAGACGTACGCGCTCCCGAGGTTCGAGAAGAACGCCACGCTCGCCCGCGTGGAGCCTGCGGTGGCGGCGAGCACCGCGTCGCCCTCGCGGAGCCGCGTCTGGCCGAGATCCTTGACCTCGCGGACGCGCTTGACCCAGCCCTGGGAGGAGAGGAGCACCGTGGCGTCCTCGTCCGCGATGAAGTCCTCCGCCTGGAACTCCGGCTCGTTCGTCGAGCCGACCACCTTGGTCCGGCGCTTGTCGCCGTACGTCATCTTGATGGTAGAGAGCTCCTCCTTCACGATGGCCCAGCGCTTCGACTCGCTCTTCAAGAGCCCCACGAGGCGCTTCTCCTCGGCGCGCTTCTCGGCGAGCTCCTTCCGAACGACGAGGATCTCGAGCTTGGCGAGGCGGTAGAGGCGCAGATCGAGGATCGCGTCGACCTGGATCTGCGACAGGCTGAAGCGCTTCATCAGCTTCTCCGCCGCGTCCTTCCGTCCCTCGCTCTGGCGGATGAGCTTGATGATCTCGTCGAGGGCGTCGAAGACCGTCTCGAGCCCCTCGAGGACGTGGATCCGCGCGCGCACCTCGGAGAGCTCGAACTCCAGCCGCTTCACGAGCGTGGCCTGGCGGAAGTCGAGGAACTCCCGGAGCATGTCCTTGAGGCTCAGGCGCTTGGGCGCGCAGACGTCCCCCTCCTCCGACGCGGAGCGCGCCTCGTCGGGCACGAGGCAGGTCATGTTGACCTGCACGTTGACCGCGAGCGGCGTCTGCTTGAAGAGGTACGCCATCACCAGGCTCGGGTCCGTGTCCCTCTTGAGCTCGAGGACGATGCGCACCTCGTCCGTCGACTCGTCGCGCACGTCGACGAGGCTCGGCAGCTTCTTGGAGAGGATCACCGCCGCGATCTTCTCCACGATGACGCGGCGCTCTACGCCGTACGGGATGCTGGTGACGATGATGGACCTGCCGCGCTTGCCATCCTCCTCCGTCGTCCAGTCCCCGCGGAGCTTGAAGGAGCCGTGGCCGGTCTCGTAGACGTCCTCGAGCTCGCGCTTCGTCGCGGTGAGGATGCCGCCGGTCGGGAAGTCCGGGCCCTTCACGAGGCCGAGCAGCTTCTTCGTGGTGAGCTCGTCGTCGGACTCGATCATGGCCACGCAGGCGTCCACCACCTCCCCGAGGTTGTGCGGAGGGATGCTGGTGGCCATGCCCACGGCGATGCCCTGGGCGCCGTTGACGAGCAGGTTCGGGAAGCGCGCCGGGAGGACGGCCGGCTCGCTGCGGGTGCCGTCGTAGTTCTGCCGCCACGCGACGGTGCGCTGGCCGAGCTCGTCCAGGAGCTCCCCCGCGAGCGCGCGGAGCTTCGCCTCCGTGTACCGCATGGCCGCGGGCGCGTCCCCGTCCAGGCTGCCGAAGTTCCCCTGGCCTTCCACGAGTGGCGCCCTGAGGACCCAGCTCTGCGCGAGCCGGACCATCGCGTCGTAGATCGCCGTGTCGCCGTGCGGGTGGTACTTGCCCATGACCTCGCCGACGACGGCCGCGCTCTTGCGCGCCCTCGCGTCAGGTGAGAGGCGCAGGTCGTGCTGCATCGTGTAGAGGATGCGGCGCTGCACGGGCTTGAGGCCGTCGCGCACGTCGGGGAGCGCGCGCGACGTGATGACGCTCAGCGCGTAGTTGAGGTACCGCCGCTCGGCCTCTTTCCCGAGGGGTGTGTCCTCGAAGTAGAGGGGCGGGGGCGTCGAGGGGTGCTTCGTCGGGGTCCGCGCCAAGTGGCTAGGCTCCAGGTAAACCCGCGTTCAGTGCGGGAACCCGACGATCTAAAGGCGCGCCGCCGCTCGGTCAAGCGGGCAGTCGGTCCCGGCCTCCGAGCTCGCGGCTCGGCCGCCTTGGGCGCGCGACCCACCGGGCCGAACCCTCGAGATGGGAAACCATGTGAATCCCTTGTGACACCGCCCCTGCTGGCGTAAACGGTCGGCTCGTTTCGCGGACCGGAATGCCCGCCCTCCCCCGACCCAACGCGCCGCTGCCGAGTCCTCGCGGAGCCCGATCCGGGCTGAACCGATGGCTGCGTCGCCTCGCGTCGTTCGCCGTCTGCCTCGCCTGGGCCGCGTTCCTCGTCGCGCCGCTCGGCGTCGCTCGCGCGCAGCCGGCGCCAGCTCAGCCGGCGCCAGCTCAGCCGGCGCCAGCTCAGCCGGCGCCCGGGCAGCCAGCCCAGCCCGCGCCGGGCCAGCCGGGGCCAGGTCAACCGGGGCCGGGTCAACCGGGGCCGGGTCAGCCGGGGCCGGGTCAGCCGGGTCAGCCCGGTCAGCCGGGGCCTGGTCAGCCGGGCCAGCCGGGGCCGGGGGATCCCGATCTCGGCGCTCCGCCGGACGTGGCGCCCAGCGAGGCGGAGCTCGCCCGAGGGCTGGTCATCGACAAGGTCACGATCGCGGGCAACGAGCGGCGACCAGTGGAGGACATCGAGGAGCTCCTCAAGCACCTCCGCGTGGGGCAGACGTTCACGCCCGAGGGTCTCGCCGAGGACGCCAAGGAGATGTGGCGGTCGCTCTACTTCGACGACATCCAGGTGGACCTCACGCGCAAGGACGCGGGGGTGCAGATCCGCGTCTTGGTGCGCGAGCGCCCGACCATCAAGGAGATCACCTTCACGGGGCAGAGCGAGATCGACGAGGACGATCTGAAGGAGGCCCTCAGCGTGGAGGTCAAGGTCGGGAGCGTCGTCTCCCACGCCGCCCTCCGCCGCGGCGTGCAGAAGCTCCGCGACAAGTACGCCGAGGAGGGGTTCTTCCTGGCGGAGGCGGAGTACAAGATCACGCCGCTCAAGGAGAACGAGGTCAAGATCGAGTTCAAGATCGCCGAGCACGAGCAGGTGACCATCCGCAGGATCCTCTTCGTCGGCAACCACTCGATCCCGGACGACGAGCTCCGGGATCTCATGATCACCGGTCAGACGAGCTTCTTCGACTTCGGCACCGGCGCGTCGTTCCGCGCGGACGCGTTCGAGCGCGACGTGCTGGTCCTCAACGCGATCTACTACGACCGAGGCTTCCTGAACGTCCAGGTCGCGACGCCCCGCGTGAACATCACGCCCGACCGCACCGGCATCGAGATCACGATCACCATCACCGAGGGGCCGCGCTTCAAGATCCGCAGCCTGACGGTGCTGGAGCGCGACGCCGACGGGAAGGAGAAGGAGCCGATCGGGGGTCGCCGCGCCATTCGGGAGAAGATCCGCGCGAAGCCGGGGGACTTCTTCAACCGCGCGCAGCTCGCCAAGGACATCGGCGACATCCAGCGCATCTACCGCGACCAAGGCTACGCCAACGTCGAGATCCCGCTCGACAACGACGTGGACGCCGAGAACGACGAGGTGGACGTCCGCATCGTCATCCGGCGGCACAAGCTGGTGAAGTTCGGCCGCATCGAGGTGCGCGGCAACACCAAGACCCGGGACCGCGTGATCCGCCGCGAGCTCGAGATCGACGAGCACAAGCTCTTCACCGAGACGGGGCTCGAGCGGAGCCGACGCCGGATCAACCAGCTCGGCTACTTCGAGCGCGTGGACTTCTCCACCGAGCAGGGCGAAAACGAGGAGTTCATCAACGTCAACATCGACGTGATCGAGAAGCCCACCGGCACCTTCCAGATCGGCGCCGGGTTCTCCAGCATCGAGAGCTTCATCGCCACCGCCCAGATCCAGCAGTACAACCTGTTCGGCAACGGCCAGGCGTTCTCGCTCCAGGCGCAGATCTCGGGGCTGCGCCAGCTCATCGACTTCAAGTTCCTCGAGCCGTACCTGTTCGACAGCGAGTTCTCCGGGTCGATCAGCCTCTACGACCGGCTCAACCTCTACGATCAGTTCTCGCAGAACTCTCTCGGCGGCGCGCTCACCGTCGGCTACCCGATCATCCAGCCCGAGCTGAAGGCGGCGCTCACCTACACGCTCCAGAACGACGAGATCTCCACCGCCACCACGTCGACGTTCTTCGGCACCGCGAGCGCGGTGAGCGTGTTCCGGCGCCTCCCGCTGGCGAACCTGTTCAACGACGGGATCACCTCGAGCCTCAAGCCCTCCCTCACGCTCGACACGCGCAACAACCAGATCTTCCCGACCGAGGGCGTCTACTTCAACGTCTCCACCGAGCTGGCCGCGGGCTTCCTCGGCAGCGAGAACCAGTTCATCAAGTACCGTGGGAGCTTCCGCGGGTACTACCCGATCACGAGCTCGATCATCTTCCGGTACAACAACGAGTTCGGCGCCGTCTCCAGCCCCGACGCGACCGGCGTCCCCATCTACGCGCGCTTCTTCCTCGGCGGCATCTTCGACCTCCGCGGTTTCCGCCTGCGCACCGTCGGCCCGCGCCTCCCCCTCCGCGAGGCCCTCGACGAGAACGCGGACCCGATCCCGAACGGCGCGAACATCGGCGGCAACCTCATGTACTACCAGAACATCGAGGTCGAGTTCCCGATCATCGAGGCGGTCCAGATCCGGGGCGTCGTCTTCACCGACCTCGGCAACGCGTGGAACATGGAGGGTGTCTACTGCGACGCCGCTCCAGCCTCCCCGAACGCGGTCACGGATCCCTGCTTCGACCCCGAGGACATCTTCCAGGTGCGGACGTCGTGGGGCTTCGGGATCCGGTGGATCTCGCCGCTCGGCCCCCTGCGCTTCGAGTGGGGCTTCCCGTTCTCGCCGCTGCCCTACGAGGAGGGCAGCGTGTTCGAGTTCACCATCGGCAACTCGTTCTGAGCGCGCCGCTCGTCTCCACGCATGACGTCTCGAGGAGCTCGGGCCGCCATCCGGGCGCGGGCGCCCCGGATCCGCGGGCGGCGCGGCGCAGCCTCCAGCCACACCGGTCGCCGACGG
>CAZBJI010000209.1:9338-12688 GCA_964492175.1 uncultured Polyangiaceae bacterium
CCCCGGATCCGCGGGCGGCGCGGCGCAGCCTCCAGCCACACCGGTCGCCGACGGCGTGGAGGCCTCGCTCCCCGCGGCACTAGCTCGAGCGGCGGCGCGCGTCCCTGGCCTCCCGGGCGATCCTCTCCATCACCGCGCGGACCTCCGGCGAGATCTCCTCCTTCGACGATCTCTTGGTCGGCGACGAGGCCCGCTGCCCCGCGCTCCGGAGCCTGCGCCACCGCTCGAGCAGCAGGCGCGGCAGCTTCCACGCCTCCACGCCGTCCAGGGGGCCGTAGGGGATCAGGTTGAGCGCCGCGAGCATCAGGCTCCCCCACGTGAGGGCGTAGGCGAGGTCCGCGCCGAACGCGCCCATGGTCGCCGCGAGGAGCCCGGCGAGCGGCAGGACGATCGCGACGAGCGCGAGCTGACCCCAGACGCCACCCCAGGCGATGGCGGCGCGCTGCAGGGGGGTCGCGTTGCCCGACCACTGGCACTCTCCTCCGAGCCCGTGGACGGAGACGCCGTGGACCCGCATGCGCGTTGCCTTCACGACGGCCGCGTGCCCGAGCTCGTGCACGAGGATGACGAGGACGAAGCCGAGCCAGGCGCCAGGCGCGAGCCTGAACCCGCTGAAGAACAGAGCGCCGACGATGGCGCTCCAGTGCAGGCGCACCGGGACGCCCCCGATCCGGCCGAGCGACCACCAGGACATGGGCCCAACTTGCGGTCGGCAGGGCCCTAGGTCAACGGGCGTCTCGTCGCGTCCGAGTCGCGCCAGCGCCCGTGGGGCCACCAAGCGTCCGGGAGCTCGGGCCGCCCCTTCCGGGTGGCGCGACCCGAGGTGCCTGACCGCGCCCCGCGCCGCGGCCCCGACCAAGGCTCGCGTCCGAGCGCCGATGTTGCGTTTCCCTGCTCGCCATCGGTTGATTGGGGGCTAGCCTTGTTCACCCGATGCAAGAGCGAATGACGGTGCAGATGCCCAAGCCGCGCAAGGTAGGCGCGGCGGCCATCGCCCTCGTGTGTGTCGTCTGGGTGTACTTCGCGGTGACGCTCAACTGGGCGGAGACGAGCCCCGACCTCCTGGCCGCGCTGGTGGGCAGCGACGACATCCTCCGAGGCGAGGTGTGGCGCTTGTTCACCAACTTCGTCATCCACAAGCCCCAGGGCCCGGGGGCCGCGTGGCACCTCCTCGGGACGACGCTGTTCCTGTACTTCCTCGGAGGAGCGCTGGAGGAGAGCTGGGGGTCCAAGCGCTACGGGATCTTCCTCGTCGCGAGCGGCGTCTTCGCCTCCCTCCTCCAAGTGCTCGTCGGCGCGCTGGTCCCTCAGCTCCACGCCTCGCCGTTCTTCGGCGGCCTGGGCGTGGTCGACGCGGCGGCCATCGCGTGGGCCATGTCGTTCAAGGATCGGACCGTGAACCTCTTCTTCGTCCTGCCGGTGAGCGGGAAGGCGTTCCTGATCTTCATCGTCGGGATGAACGTGCTCTACCTCCTCTCGCTCGAGAACCGGAACGAGGGCCTGGTCACGCCCTTCGCTGGGATGTTCGCAGGATGGGTCGGCGCCGAGGGCTCGCCGGTCCGGAGGCTCTTCCTCCAGTGGCGGTTCAAGCGCCTCCAGGCCGCGTCCACGGCGCTCCGTGGCGTCAAGACCGAGCGCGCGCCGCACCTCCGCGTCGTGAAGGGCGGGCGCGGCGGGAAGCCCGACAAGGATCTCCTGAACTGAGGCGGCGCCGCCCGCCCGCGTCACGGCTACCGCCGGTCGCCGGGGTGGTGTAGACCTCGGCCATGCCTCGGGCGCGTGCGCTCATCGTCTTGGTCTCGTGCCTCGCCGCGTGTGGCTCCTCCGAGCCGCTTCCCAAGCTCACCGCCGACCCGCCCTCGAGCGGCGCGGCCGCCCCGGCCGACGACGCGCCGAAGGTCCCCGAGGGCATGGTCCTCGTCGCGGGCGCCACCTTCAAGATGGGGTCCGACAGGGGCGAGCCGAACGAGGGACCCGCCCACGACGTGACGCTGGGTTCGTTCTACATCGACAAGCTCGAGGCCACGGTCGCCGAGTACCGCGCGTGCCAGGATCGCGGAGCGTGCGTTCCGCCAGGGGAAGGGGAGTTCTGCAACGGGCTGCGCCCGGAGCGGGACAAGCACCCGATCAACTGCATCGACCAGGCTTCGGCCTCGGCCTACTGCCAGTTCCGAAAGAAGCGCCTGCCCACCGAAGAGGAGTGGGAGCTCGCCGCGCGTGGGACGGACGGCCGCATCTACCCGTGGGGGAACGCCGAGCCGAACCAGGATCTCCTCTGCTGGAAGCGGCTGAAGGAGAAGCTCGGGACGTGCGAGGTCGGCGCGCACCCCGCCGGGGCCTCCCCCGTGGGGGCGCTCGACATGGCTGGCAACGTCTGGGAGTGGACCAGCTCGGCTCACTGTGGCTACCGGTCGAAATGCGACACGAGCGAGCTCGTCGGGCGAGGCGGGAGCTGGGACTACTCGAACCCGGCGAACGTCACGACGACGGCGCGGGCCGGGGGACCGCCCGGTCACAAGCGCGATCTGCTCGGGGTGCGCTGCGTGAAGGATCTGACGCCCCCCGCGGGCGGCGCCGCCCCGGCGGCCTCCGCGCGCCCCTGAGCCGCAGGCCCCCGGCTGGCCGGGTGATCCTCAGCGCTTGTCCTGGGCGCAGGCCTGGATCTGGTCGATGGTCTTCGCGGCCAGGATGCACTCGACCTCCTGGCCGTCGACCTTCCGCCCCTCGAGCTCGCGGCGGCACTCGGCCGTCCACTCCGCCTGCATGCGGTCGCCCTCTCCCTTGAGCACGAGGCGCGCGCGCTCGGTGCTCTGCGGCGTCGTCTCGGGCGCCGTGGCCGTGGCCTCGGCGTCCCAGACGCTCCGCATGTGCTTGCCGACCCGATCGCAGTCCGCGTCCGTCATCGTCTTGCCGCAGCCCACCGGCGCCAGCAGGCACACCAGCAGCGCGGCCCCCCGGAGGGGGCGCGGTGGAGACCACGAAGGGACCGGACGCTCGGTCATCCTGCCAGACCCGCTCCGCGCCGCGGTCAGTTGTCGATGAACGACTTGAGCTGCTTGGAGCGGCTCGGGTGCCGCAGCTTCCGGAGCGCCTTCGCCTCGATCTGGCGGATGCGCTCGCGCGTGACCTCGAAGTCTTGGCCGACCTCCTCGAGGGTGTGGTCGCTCTTCTCGCCGATGCCGAACCGCATCCGGAGGACCTTCTCTTCGCGGGGGGTGAGGGTCTTGAGGACGCGCCGGGTCTGCTCCGCGAGGTTCATGTTGATGACCGCCTCGGCGGGGCTCACCACGCTCTTGTCCTCGATGAAGTCGCCGAGGTGGGAGTCCTCCTCCTCGCCGATCGGGGTCTCG
>CAZBJI010000210.1:0-12490 GCA_964492175.1 uncultured Polyangiaceae bacterium
GCTACCCCCACGAGTTCTCCGGCGGGCAGCGCCAGCGCATCGGCATCGCGCGCGCGCTCGCGCTCGAGCCCGAGCTCGTCCTGCTCGACGAGCCGGTGAGCGCGCTCGACGTCAGCATCCAGGCGCAGATCATCAACCTGTTGCTCGATCTCCAGCGGGATCTGTCGCTGACCTACGTCTTCGTCGCGCACGACCTCGCCGTGGTCCGCCACGTCTGCGACGAGGTCGCGGTCATGTACCTCGGCCGCATCGTGGAGCAGACCAAGACCGCGGAGCTCTTCCGGACGCCGCGCCACCCGTACACCAAGGCCCTGCTCTCCGCGATCCCCATCCCGGATCCGATCGTCGAGCGCGCGCGCAAGCGCCTCGTCCTCGTAGGAGAGGTGCCGAGCCCCCTCGACCCGCCGAGCGGGTGCCACTTCCATCCGCGGTGCCCGGTGGCCGTGGACCGCTGCAAGACCGAGTCGCCGGAGCTGCGACAGGTCGGCGCCGCGCGCGTGGCGTGCCACCTCGCCGAGGCGTGACGAAGGCGCGCTAGGACATGAGGGAACGGGCGATCTGCGAGATCTGGATCTCGTCCGTGCCGCCATAGATCTGGAGCACCTTGGCGTCGCGTGCCAGCTGCTCCACCTGGAACTCGGCCATGTAGCCGTTGCCGCCGAAGAGCTGGACCGCCTCGAGCGCGACCTCCATCGCGGCGCCGGCGCAGTAGAGCTTGCAGGCGCTGTCCTCTGCGAGGGCCATCGACCTCCCGGCCGCGGCGAGCTCGATCATCCTGTAGACGAGGTTCTGCACGTTCATGCGGGCGACCTCCATCTTGGCGAGCTTGAGCTGGACGAGCTGGAACTCCCCGATCGGGCGGCCGAACTGGACGCGCGTCTTGGCGTACTCCACCGAGAGGCCCAGGCACTGCTCGATGATCCCGAGCGCCATGGCCGCCACGCCCGTCCGCTCGGCTGTGAAGGTGTCCTTCGCCCCCGAGCGGTAGCTGATGTCTTCGGTCTCGCCGAGCAGCTGATCGCTCGGGACGAAGACGTCCTCGAGGAAGAGCTCGCCGGTCGGCGACGAGTGCAGCCCCATCTTCTTCAGCGGCTTGCTCTGGACGAGGCCCTTGGCCCCCTTCTCGATGACGAAGCTCAGGACCTTGCGGTCCTTCGGATCGTTGCCCTCGTCGAGCTTGCAGATGAACACGATCGTGTCGGCGAACGGTCCGTTCGTGATGAACGTCTTGCTCCCGTTCAGGAGGTAGCCGCCCTCGGTGCGTCGCGCCGTGGACTTCATCGAGCCGAAGGCGTCCGAGCCGGAGCCGGGCTCCGTGATGGCCCACGCGCCGATCTTGTCCAGCGTCATGAGGTCCAGCACCCAGCGGTCGATCTGGGCCGGTGTCCCCCGGCTCATGATCGTGCTCGCCGTGAGGCCGGCGCTCACGCCGAGCGCCGTGACCATGCCGGGGCAGTAGCGCGAGAGCTCGATCGTGAGGATCAGCTGCATCGCGACCTGCTCGCTCGGCTCTCGGCGCTCACCCTCCGGCGCCTGCTCGCCCCGCGAGCGCGCCTCGACCCGCGAGACCGCGCGCGCCCGGGCGCGCTCGACCCGCGCCGCCGCCATGTCCTTGATCCCGAAGGTCGCGAACATCTTCCGGAGGATCTCGTACGGGGGCAGGTCGCCGTGCTCGAGATCCTTCAGCTTGGGCTTCAGCTCGGCCTCCACGAACTTTCGGACGAGGTCTGCGATGGCCCGGTGCGTCTCGCTCCATTCGATCATGGGCCGGGACGGTATCATCCAGGGGCCCCGCCGAGGGCGTATCCTCGCGCCGTGGTCCTCGTCCCGACCTGGTCGCTCGGCGCGGTGGTGGGGAGGCGCTACCGCCTCGAGGCCGAGCTCGGTCGAGGCGGGTTCGGCGCCGTGTTCCGCGCGACCACGCTCGACACGCGCGAGCTCGTGGCCGTCAAGCTCCTCGCGAGCGCGCACGTGGCCTCGGAGACGGGCCTCCAGCGCTTCCGCCGCGAGGCGGAGGTGGCGGCGCGCCTCCGGCACCCGTCGGCCGTGCGCGTCTTGGACTTCGGCGACGCGGGGGAGGGGACCCCGTTCATCGCGTTCGAGCTCTGCGCCGGCGCCCCGCTCGACGTCCTGCTCACCCGGGACGGCCCCCTCCCGGCTGGGCAGGCGCTCCGCGTCGCGCTCTCGGTCCTCGCCGCGCTCGAGGAGGCGCACGGGCTCGGGATCACGCACCGCGACGTCAAGCCCGCGAACGTCTTCGTGCGAGAGGGGGACCACGAGGGGGCCGTCCGGCTGCTCGACTTCGGTGTCGCGAAGGAGCAGGACGCGGGGCCCGCGCTGACCCAGGAGGGCATCATCATCGGCACGCCGGCCTACATGGCGCCGGAGCAGATCGAGGGTCGCGCGATCGGGCCGGCCGCCGATCTCTACGCGGTCGGGCTGCTCCTCGCCGAGATGCTCAGCGGCGCGCCGGTCTTCTCCGGCGCGGGGATGGCGGTGTGCGTGGAGAAGCTCCGGGCGGGGCGCGCCCCGCTCCCGGAGGCCGTCGTCCGAGGGCCTTTCGCGGGGGTGATCGAGCGCGTGACCAGGCCCGCCCCCGAGGCTCGCTACGCCTCCGCCGGGGCGCTCCGAGAGGCGCTCCTGGCGACGGGCGTCTCTCCCGAGCCGATCCGCGCCCGGTCGGCGCCGGGTGGTGCGGCGGCGACGGCCCCGACCGAGGTCGCGCTCCCGTCGCCGTCGGGCGGCATGGGCGCCGTCTCTCCCTCGTGGGGCGAGTCGGCGCAGGCGCCGGTCCCCGTCGCCGCGCTCGCGATGGAGCCGAGGCGGAGCGGCCGCGGGTGGATCGCCGCCATCGCGATCGTCGTCGTCGCGGGCTCCCTCGTGGCCGCAGTCGCGTGGTGGCGTCTCGGCGCGGCGGGGCGCCCGAGCCGCCGAGCCCAGACGCCCTCCGCGGAGGGATCCGCTCCGGACTCGCCTGCTCGAGCAGCGACCGAGCCGCTCCCCCGCTGCCCGGCCGCCCCACGGGACGAAGCCGCCGCGCGGTCTCGCGCGGCGAAGGTCATCGCCAGCCTGGGCCTCCAGGCGAAGAGCGAGGAGGCGCCGAGCGCGCTCACGTCCTTGCACGCGAGGGTGGTCCGGAAGGGGGGCTTCCGCGTCGTCACCTCGGCCTGGGACGGCCCAAACTACCGAGGGGAGCTCACGGTCCTCGGCGGCCCCCCGGGGCCGGTGCCCGAGGAGCTCGCCCTCACGTTGCTTCCCGAGCGAGCGCGCGCGAGCGACGGTACGATCGTCGTGGCGGACGGCGACCCGAAGCTCATCGAGGGGTTGCTCGCGGCCATGTGCGACCGCCCCTGATCACGCCGCTTGGCCGGGGCGCCGACGCCAGGCAGCATGAGGCCCATGACCGTCCTCCGCGCCCTCGGCCCGCTCGCGCTCGCTCTGCCCCTGCTCACCTCCGGCTGTCGCGGCAAGGAGGTGGGCCGCATCGAGCTCGGCAGCGACCTCGTGGGGAAGGGCCCGCTCCCTCCGACGATGAAGGCGGTCTGGCTCGACTACGACGCGAAGTGGGTCGGAGGGAGCCGCCTCCCCAAGGCCACGGTGAAGGTGGAGGTGATGGACGGCGATGAGATCGTGACGAACGTCGTCTGCGACACCCAGAGCTCGAGCACCAAGGTCTGCGGGGGGAGCAGCAAGATCGGCTCGACGGTCGACGAAGACTGCGAGATCGACCTGAAGTGCCCGCTCACGGCGCCCGCCGGCAAGGAAGAGCTCGAGCTCCGCGCGACGGTCGCCTTCGACGAGCCGCAGAGGATGAAGAAGATCGCGCGCATCGACGTCGTGCTCCGCGAGTAGCTCCGGGCCTCCTCGAGCGCGTCGCGCCGCGTC
Source organism: uncultured Polyangiaceae bacterium (assembly GCA_964492175.1). Lineage (GTDB taxonomy): Bacteria > Myxococcota_A > Polyangia > Polyangiales > Polyangiaceae > Xiheicaenibacterium. The sequence goes on from CAZBJI010000210.1 coordinate 3,886, forward strand.
GCCTCCATCGTCCGATCGCGGGCTTGCCCGCGCGAGGCCCAGCTTGATAAGGAACGCCATGCGCAGGGTCCTCGTGTATCTGCCCGTCTCTCCGTGGTCCGAGAAGGCGCGCTGGGCGCTCGACCACCACGGCGTCGAGTACGAGCTCCTCGAGCACGTCCCCATGCTGTACGAGCCGCTGCTGCGCGCGTGGGCGCGGGACCTGCGGACCCGGTTCACCGTCCCCGCGCTCTTCGAGGGGTCGCGGGTCCTCCGCGACTCGCGGGCGATCGCAGCGCGCGCCGAGGAGCTCGGCCGCGGCGCCGCGCTCTTCCCTCGCGAGCACGACGCCCAGATCGCGGAGTGGGACGAGCTCGCCGAGCGGGTCATGCGCGCCGGCAGGGCCCGCGCGATGGAGCGCCTGGTCGAGAGCCCCGCGGCCCTCGCCGAGGCGCTGCCGCCGCCGCTCCGGGGCGCCGGGGAGGCGCTCTCGCCCGTCGCCAAGATCGGCTCGCTCTTCCTCATGCGCAAGCACCGGACGAGGGGAATACCCCCCGCGGAGACCGAGGCGGCGATGACCGCGGGCCTCGAGCGCGCCGACGCGGCCCTCTCGCGGGCGGACTACCTCGCGGGGCCCTCGTTCACGTTCGCCGACATCGCCATGGCGGGCGCGCTCGGCTTCGTGGCGCCGCACGCGCGCGTCGCCATGGGCCCGGCGACGCGGGTCGTCTTCTCCGAGCCGCGCATCGCGGCGGCGTTCCCGCGCCTCGTCGCGGCGCGCGGCCGCCTCGTCGAGCGGCACCGCTGAGGCGCGCGGTGGGCTCGGTCAGCGGCTCGCGCGACGGCGGACCTCCTCGATGAGGCCGCTCGTCGAGGCGTCGTGGCCGGTCGCCGGCGCCGAGCCCTCGAGCTCCGCCGCGATGCGCGCGGCGAGCTGCTTGCCGAGCTCGACGCCCCACTGATCGAACGAGTTGACGCCCCAGATCGTGCCCATGACGAACACGCGGTGCTCGTAGAGGGCCAAGACCGCGCCCAGCGTCCGCGGGTCGAGCTGGTCGTAGAGGAACATGGTCGACGGACGGTTCCCCGGGAAGACCTTGTGAGGGATCAGCGCCTCCGCCGCCGCGCCGGTCACGCCCTGCGCCGCGAGCTCGGCCCTCACCTCCTCGGCCGTCTTGCCGCGCATCAGCGCCTCGGCCTGCGCGAGCACGTTGGCGACCAGGAGGTGGTGGTGCCGGCCCGCCGGGTTGTGGGACCTCGCGGCCACCAGGAAGTCACACGGTACGAGCCGGGTGCCCTGGTGGATGAGCTGGTAGAACGCGTGCTGACCGTTCGTGCCGGGCTCGCCGAAGAGGATGGGCCCCGTGTCCCAGCCCACGCGCTCGCCCCAGAGCGTCGTGCCCTTGCCGTTGCTCTCCATGTCGGCCTGCTGGAGGTAGGCAGGGAGCCGGTGCAGGTACTGGTCGTACGGAAGGACGGCGTGCGCCGCGGCCCCTAGGAAGTTCGTGTTCCAGACGCCCAGGAGGCCGAGCACCGTGGGGATGCTGCGCGCGCTCTCCGCCTCGCGGAAGTGCTCGTCCGCGCGCCGCGCCCCGTCGAGCAGCGCCTCGAAGTGCTCGAAGCCGACGGCCATCGCGATCGACAAGCCGATGGAGGACCAGAGCGAGTAGCGCCCGCCGACCCAGTCCCAGAACTCGAACATGTTCGCCGGATCGATCCCGAAGGCGGTCACCTCCTTCGTGTTCGTGGACAGCGCGAAGAAGTGCTTGCTGACGTGCTTCGCGTCGCCCGCGGCCTCGAGGAACCAGGCGCGCGCGCTCTTCGCGTTCTCGAGCGTCTCCTGCGTCGTGAAGGTCTTGGACGCGACGAGGAACAGCGTGGTCTCGGGCCGCACCCGCCGCAGCGTCTCGACGAGGTGGGTCCCGTCCACGTTGGAGACGAAGTGCATCTCCGGTCCCCCTTCGCGGTACGGGCGGAGCGCCTCGGTGACCATGAGCGGCCCGAGATCGCTCCCGCCGATCCCGATGTTGACGACGCTCCGGATCGCCTCGCCCGTGTAGCCTCGGTGCGCGCCGCTCCGGACCGCGTCGCTGGCGGCCCGGACGTGGTCGAGCGCCCGCCGGACGTCGGGCATGACGTCGCGACCGCGGACGGTCACCGACGCCCCCGCGCCGCCGCGCAGCGCCACGTGCAAGACGGCGCGGCGCTCCGTCTCGTTGATCTCCTCGCCGGCGAACATGGCCCGGGCGCGCGCCGCGAGGCCGCGCTCCTCCGCCAGCTCCCCGAGCAGCGCGAGCGTCTCGCCCGTGACGAGGTGCTTCGAGAAGTCGACCAAGAGCCGGCCGCTGGGGCCGAGATCGAGCTCGAGGGACAGATCGCGGAAGCGAGTCGGGCTCGCCTCGAACAGCGCCCGCATGGAGGTCCCGCGGAGCGTTTCGGCGTGGGCGGCGAGCTTCTTCCAAGACGCGAGCGAGGTGATGGGAGGCGGGGAGCTCACGTCCACGACCGTACGTGCAGGCGCGGGCGCGGAGCAAGGCCGCCGCGTAGGAGCGTACGCGGCCGCCGCGTGATCCTCTGAACGGACTTGATGCGAAGCGATTTTCGCGTCGTCGCGAGCGTGCGCCGAGTTGGATGCGACGCGATCCGCGCGTTACGTTGCTCTCGATGGCAGGCAACGCGACTGGCTCCGCGACCTTCCCGTATCCGACTCGGCGGCTCCGTGTGCGCGACGGAGACGTCGCGTACTTCGACCACGGGGAGGGCCCGGCGCTGCTCTTCGTGCACGGCCTCGTCGGCGACTTCACGCACTTCGAGCACGTCGCGACGCGCCTCGTCGAGACCGGCCACCGCGTGATCGGCGTCGACCTCCCCGGGTGCGGCGCGTCGCACAAGCGCAGGCGGCGCTACGATCTCGCGGGGTACGCGCTGGACGTCCTCGACGTGCTCGACGCGCTCCGCCTCGACCGAGTCACGCTCGCGGGGCACTCCGCGGGCGGCGCGGTGGTCGCGGAGGCCGCGCTCCGCGCCCCCGACCGCGTCGAGCGCCTCGTCCTGCTGAGCTCCGCGGGGCTCCGCACCTTCGCCCCTGGCTCCGAGGCCGCCGCGCGCGCGCTCCTCCGTCCGTGGATCCTCGAGCGCTCTCTCGAGCACCTCGCGATGCCGCTCCTGGATCTCGTCCTCGTCGACAAGAACGCCTACACGGAGAAGTTCGTGCGGGACGCGCTCGACAGGCCGAAGTTCCCGACACTGCGAGAGATGGCGCGGGTGATGGCGGACTTCGTCCCCGAGCTCGTGCGCCCGACGGTTCTCGACCGCGCGCACAGGTTCACCCTGCCGGTGCTCGTCCTCTGGGGCGACGCGGACCGGCTCGTGCCTCCGGAGAGCGCCTCGGTGCTGGCGCGCCGCCTCCCCGACGCCACCCTCCGAGTCCTCTCCTCCTGCGGGCACATGCCGATGGTGGAGCGGCCGGAGACCGTGGCGCGCGAGATCTCGGCGTTCGTGGCCTCGCGTCGCCCGGGGCTGGCGAAGGCGCGGCCCGGGCTCGCGGCGCCGCGGCCCGCCCGGCGCGCCGCCTGAGCGGCCCCGCGCCGCCGAAGAGCGACGACGAGGAGCGCGCCCTGGGTACGGGCCCGTCGATTCGTTCGGGCGAGCCGAGCGGATTGGTCCCGGGTGCTCTACAGTCGGCGGGTGACCGATGACGTCCCGGTGGTGAACATGGCGACGGTGAGGCGGTCCCACGCCTTCTTCGCGCCCGTCGCCCGGACGTACTTTCGGAGCGAGGTCCGCGGCCTCGCCCACATCCCCGCGGGCCAGTCCCTCCTCGTCACGCACCACGACGGCGGGGTCCTGCCGGTGAACGGCATCTGCTTCGGCGTCGCTTGGTACGATCACTTCGCGTTCGAGCGGCCCCTCTACGTGCTGGCCCACGATCTCATCCACAGCGTCTTTTCGCCGTTCACCGATCTCCTGCCGACCTCCGGCCTGGTGCCCGCGGACCGGCGCGTGATGGACCGCGTCGTGGAGGCGGGGCACTCCGTGCTCGTGTTCCCCGGCGCGGCGAGGGAGAGCTTCCGCCCGTTCTCCGAGCGCAGGCGCATCGATCTCGGCGGGCGCGTCGGCTTCGTACGGCAAGCGATGAAGCACAGGCTCCCCGTCGTCCCGTTCGTGAGCGCCGGCGCACACGAGACGCTCATCGTGCTGCGCAGGGGGGCGCGGCTCGCGCGCTGGCTGCGGGTCGGGCGCCTGGTGCGCAGCGCCGACGTCTTCCCGATCGTGGTCGGGCTGCCGTGGGGCCTCTGGCTCTTGCCGGCGCTGCCGCAGCTCCCGCTCCCGGCAAAGATCACGACCGAGGTGCTCGAGCCGATGGAGCTCCGTGGGGATCCCAACGACGAGGCCGCCGTGCGCCGTGGCTTCGAGCTCGTCCTCGGCGAGATGCAGCGCGCCCTCGACCGCCTCTACGCCGCGCGCCGCCTGCCGATCTTCGGCTGATCGCGCGTCACTCTCGCAGGCTCGCCGGAAGCACCTCGAGAACGCCGCGCAGCGGGGAGGGCGCCGCGTCCGCCGGCCGAAGGTGGAGCTGCCAGTATCCGACGTCGTGGAAGGCGCCGAGCTTCCACCCGACGCGCTCGAAGGTCGCCACGCGCCGGAAGCCGAGCTTCGCGTGCAGGCGCTCGCTCGCCGCGTGGCCCACCACGATCCCTGCGAGGACCGTGACGTACCCCTGGGCGCGGAGCTGCGGGATCAGCGCTGCGTACAGGGCGCCTCCGACGCCGCGCGCGTGGAACGCGGGATCGATGTAGACCGAGACCTCGGCGCTCCACGCGTAGGCCTGCCGCGGCTTGTGCTGCGAGGACTTGGCGAAGCCGGCGACGGATCCGTCCGCGGTCTCGGCGACGAGCCACGGGTGCACGTGGGACGTGCGCCGGAAGAGCGCCAGCCACTCCTCGAGCGGCTCGGGCTCCGTCGCGAAGTTCGCCGCCGTGTGCGCGGCGGCCCAGTTGGAGATCTCGACGACGCGCGGCAGGTCGCGCTCGCGCGCCAGCCGGATGTGGATCCCTTCGACCACCGGCGCCTCTTAGCAGGCGCCCTCGGCGGACGCACCCGCGAGGCTTGGCGGCCTCGGCGGTCGACGATGACTGCCGGGAGCGTCGGCGCGGCTCGCGGCTGTTCCTCGCCCGAGGCGGGCGAGGGGAAGGAAAGAACGAAGCGGGGTGGACGGGACTCGAACCCTTTCACAAGCAGGAAATTCGGCGAGATACGGCGGAGTTTCGTACCCAAGCGCGAGGGGTCCTGGCCCACCTCGGCCGCGCCCTCGCGTTGGCCCCCCCCCGAGCAGGCGGGGCGCATCCCCGCCTGGATCGGCGAGTCGCCGGCGACGAGCGGGAGGCGACGAACGCCCGGCCGGTGTCGCGGGTGCTGCCGGTGAAGCGGAAGCGCAGGTGAGGTGGTACGCTTCGAGGGAGCCATGAGCGAGGCGAACGGCACCAAGACGTTGGTGGAAATTCTCGGCGTCCTCAGGAGCATCGACGGTCGCATCGAGCGCCTCGAGAGAGGTCAGGAGCGGCTCGAGGGCGAGATGCGAGCCGGCTTCGCCGCCGTCAACGGCCGGCTCGACAACTTGATCGAGCTGTCCGGCGAGAAGTGGCGGGACCACGAGGAGCGGCTCCGCAGGATCGAGGAGCGCCTCAAGGCGAGCTAGAGACGCGTCCGGCTCGGGACCTGGCAGGGTCCGAGCCGGTTGGTCCACGGCCGTCGTTTCATGCGCCACCTGCGCCTCCGCTGGCGGGGTCTCTTGGGTCTCACGTTCTGCAAGTTCGCGCGCCCTGGCGAGATCGTCGCGCTCGAGGTCACGTAGAATCCGGGGAGTCAGGCCCGCGTTGCCGGACCCGTCAACAGGGCCATGCGTAAACCTTCACTCCATCCGGATGACATCTACCTCGTCGAGGTCGAGAACCGCTGCTGCGAGGGCTTGACCGCGGCCAATGGTTTGGATGCGATCCTTGACGGCAGTAGCGCAAACCCCAGGGAGCTCATGAATGCTGCCATCGCCGTGGTCTCGGCTGCGTGCCTGGTGCGGAACTTCATCACGGTACGAAGAGAAAAAGGGGTTCCGATGAGCCCCAAGAGCGACCGAGACAGGCTCGCGGTTCCTCGTCGCTTGCGGCTGGAGCGGATGTACCAGGGCATCGATCTCGAGCCGTTGTGGAAGGCGGCCGAGGTCCGCAACGCCGACGAACACTTCGACGAACGACTCGACGAGATCGTCCGAGACAAGCTTCCCCAAGCGGCGGCTGTCATCGAGACCCTGGTGACCTGTTTGCCCCTCGACCAGACCATCGTGAACGGACCGAACTGCGGGGGAGGCGCGGCGGTGATCAAGCGGACGCTTTTCACGGCAACGGGGAACCTCACCATCGGCGAGAGCACCGCCCATCTCCCGGCGGTGGCGCAAACCTTGAACGCGATACTGCAACGGACGCGAGAGGAACTCGCCCCATACCGTCGGATGCTCCCATCTGATGGCCGATGAGCTCCGGGCGCAGATGAGGCGCGCGGGCTCGACCGAGACGAGCTCTTCGCGGACGACGAGGACCGGCGCCCGCTCTCGTTCCACGACACGCGGCACACGTTCGCGGTGTGGCTCGCGCTGCGCGGTGAGCCCGAGCTCACGATCCAGAGGAGGCTGGGCCACGCCTCGGCGGACATGACGCAGCACTACATCAGCGAGGCCGAGGCCGTCGGCCACGGGGACATGGGCGAGCCGTTCGGACCGCTGCCACCGGCCCTCCTAGCGTCGGGGATTTCCTACCCAACGGCTCGTAAGTATGCAGAACTATAGCGGGGTGGACGGGACTCGAACCCGCGGCCTCCGGCGTGACAGGCCGGCGTTATAACCGACTTAACTACCACCCCAATTGGCGCCCCTTCAGAAACCAAGGGACACGAATCAGAGAAACACTTCGGGACGTCCTCGTCTTCGCCCGCGTACGGGACCAGCTGCGGACCCGGGTGGGCGGGACAGGGATCGAACCTGCGACCAACGGCGTGTAAAGCCGCCGCTCTACCGCTGAGCTACCCGCCCGGGCGAAAGAGCCCGCGTACTCTATCCAACGACACCGAGTGGTCAAGCGCTTTGTCGCGAGGGCTCCCGAGCGGCGGGTTTCCCGCGCCACGCCGAGCCGACGCGCGCGACCCGCTCCCAGCGCCACGGGCACGGCCCGACGACCTCGTCCGAGCTCGAGGCCTCGGCGCGGAGCGGAACGGCCCGGCGCGGAGACTCGACCTGACACCCCCTCCGCGACCCTCCGGCAGGACCTGGCGTCGACCCTGGATCACAGCCCGCCGAGGACAGAGCGACGCCGTGAGCCTTGGCGTCGGCCGCGGCCTTCGGTGATGATGACCCACGCATGATCGCCCGCCTCCGGCTCTTCCTGCTGCTCGCCGCCTGCCTGCTGGTCGCGCTGCGCCCGAGCGCGACCTCCGCGCAGCCCTCGGCGGATCCTGCGGGCGAGGGCGCCCGCCTGAAGGCCGAGGGCGACGCGTACATGGACGACATCAAGTACGCGCAGGCGCTCGAGAAGTACGAGGCGGCCTACAAGGTGAGCGCGGATCCGGCCTTGCTCTACAACCAGGGCCGCGCGCTCGAGGCGCTCGCGCGCTATCCCGAGGCGCTCGACCGGCTCCGCGCCTTCGACGCCAAAGCGCCGCCCGAGGTCCACGCGAAGGTCCCGAACCTGAAGAAGCTCCTCGACGACATCGCCGGGCGGACGACGCTCCTCACGGTGGAGGTCGCCCAGCAAGGCGCGACGATTCGTCTCGGGTCGGTCGTGCTCGGAACCTCTCCGCTGCCCGAGCTGCGGGTGAACGCGGGCAAGGCCAAGATCGAGGTGTCGCTCGACGGGATGGAGCCGGCGTCGCGCGAGGTGGACCTGCCGGGCGGCGGCGCCAAGAAGGAGAGCTTCAAGCTCGTCCCGAAGGACAAGACGGCGGTGCTCGCCGTCGACTCCCCCGTGAAGGGCGCCACGGTGCGCATCGACGGCGGCGCGCCGACACAGGTCCCGACCGAGGCGAGGCTCTCCCCGGGCAAACACACGGTCACCCTCACGGCCTCCGGCTACGAGGACAACACCGTCGAGGTGGTCCTCCAGCCGAACGCGCGGCGCGAGCTCAGGATCGAGCCGGGGGAGAGCCCCGTGTACGAAAAATGGTGGTTCTGGACGATCTGGGGCGGTGTGCTGGTCGGCGCGGGCGCGTCCGTGCTCACCTACGCGCTGCTCACGGAGGGCTCGCCCGACGAGGGCAGCATCCCGCCGTGCCAGCTCACGGTGAGCGCCGCGGGCGACGGCGAGTGCAACCCGACGGTGGAGCAGCGGCTCCGCCGAGCCGGCCACGCCGCCGCCCGAGGTCCCGGGCGGCTCGACGCGGCGCGCGGCCTCACGTTCGGCCCGATCCCTGTCGTTACCGTGCGCTTCTAGCTCGGATCCCGTACGCTGTCGGGGACGTGAGCTTCGAGCCTGGGTCGCTCATCGCCGACAAGTACGAGATCGTAAGCGTCCTCGGCGAGGGCGGCATGGGCGTCGTCTACCAAGCGCGGCACCGGGAGCTCGGCGTCCTCGTCGCGATCAAG
>CAZBJI010000211.1:0-12157 GCA_964492175.1 uncultured Polyangiaceae bacterium
CGACGAGCGCCGCGGCGAGCGTCGCGAGCGCCGCCCGAGCGCGCGCGCCCGTCACGGCGCCTCCACGCCGAGCGCGACGATCTTGCGGGCGAGGGTCGAGAGCCCCCGCGATCGATCGAGCGCCGCCCACTCGACGCTCTCGTACGGCTCGATCGCGCGGAGCGACCTGCGCGCGAGCGCCTCCACCACCGTCACGTCGAGCACTCGGTGCGTGAGGACGTGGCGCACGCGACCCAGCCGCGAGCCCAGGGAGAGCCCCGAGAGCTCGAGCGCTGCGCGAGGCCGCGGCCCCCACCCCGCGGCCATCGGCGGCTCCCAGAGCCCCCCGAAGAGCCCCTCGGCGGGGCGCCGACCGAGGACGGCCCGCTCCCCTCGCCGCGCGAGGGCGGCGGTCATCCGGACGGTGGGTGTGGCGCGCTTCTGCGACGGCGCCGGCAGCTCCGCCTGACGCCCCTCCGCTCTGGCGACACAGAGCTTCGAGACGGGGCACACGGCGCACGCCGGAGAGGTCGGCGTGCACACGGTGGCGCCGAGCTCCATCATCGCCTGGTTGTGGTCGCCAGGGCCGCGCTCCGGGACGAGGTCTGCCGCGGCGGCCGCGACGGCGCGCCGCGTCTCGGGGGCAGCCGCCGGTCCCTCGAGCCCGAGCACGCGGACGAGCACCCGGGTGACGTTGCCATCCACGGCCGGCGCGCGCTCGCCGAACGCGATGCTGGAAACGGCGCCAGCGGTGTACCCGCCCACGCCGGGCAGGGTGCGGAGCTCCGCGGAGCTCCGCGGAAGCACGCCGCCGTAGCGGGTCACGACCTCGCGCGCCGCCGCGTGCAGCGCGCGGGCGCGGCGGTAGTAGCCGAGGCCTGCCCACGCCGCGAGGACGTCGCCGAGCGGCGCCTCCGCCAGGGTTCGGACGTCGGGGAACGCCTGGAGGAACCGGGGGTAGTAGGCGAGGGTCGTGGCGACGCGCGTCTGCTGGAGCATGACCTCGCTGATCCAGACCGCGTACGGATCCCGCGTCCCTCGCCACGGGAGCTCGCGCGCCGACGCCACGTACCACGCGTGGAGCGCGGCGTTGAAGCGGGGTGCGAGCGCGCGCGCGTCGACGCGCGATCCTGGGCGGGGCGAGGACGTGGTCAAGCGACCGCGGCGAGGGTAGCAGAGGTTCGTCGGGGGTCGTCCTGTTGTAGGCTCGGGGCGCCGTGCGAAGCGTGAGCCCGGGCCCCGTGTTCGCCGCGACCTTCGCGTGCCTCGCGTGCTCCGACCCGTACCCTTGGGAGGAGGCCGCGGGGAGCGCCGCCACGCCCCGACCGATCACCTCGGCGTCGGCGGAGCCGGCGGGGAGCGCGGACCCCGTGCTCGACGCCGATCGCCAGCTCGAAGGGGGCCTCTTCTCTCGGTGCAGCGCGGGCTTCGCCCCGGGGCACGATCCGGTGCGCGACGTCACCAAGCTCGCGCTGCTCTGCGGCCCGTCCACCGGGATGTCGCGCCTGCTCGACGGGCCTCAGGAGGGCGTAGTCGCCGCAGGCGGCGTGGAGGTCCGCCTGCCGCTCGCGCTGGAGCACGGGCGCTGCTACCGCGTGTTCGCGGTGGCGGACGCGGGCGTCCCCGACCTCCACGTCGAGCTGCGCTCGAGCCGCGGCACCGTCATCGCGAGCGACAGCGCGGAGGGACGCGTCGCCGTCGTCCAGGCCGACAGGGCGCTGTGCCCGCCGGCCGCGGAGGAGGCGACGATCGTGATCCGAGCCGCCGCCGGGCGCGGCAGCTTCGCGCTCGAGGCCTGGGCCCTGGACCTCGGCCATTGACCGCGCGCGCTACGGGCTGTAACTCGCAGCTTGCGTGTCGGATGAACGTGGAGACGAGCCTTCGGGCGGTTCCGTCCCGCCTCCCCCCGGGGAGGAGCGGAAGCGCTTCTTCGAGCGCGCGGTGCCCGTCATCGTCAAGAAGGTCATCGAGCGGGCGGTCGAGAGCGGCGTCGAAAAGCTCCATGATCTCACCGATCGGCCGGAGACCATCCGCAACTTCGTGAGCGACCTCCGCCTGCCCAAGGAGATCGTCGCCGACGTCTACGCGCAGATCGACGACACCAAAAATGGACTATACCGCGTGGTCGCGAAGGAGATCCGCGACGTCCTCGAGCACACGCAGGTCGCGGACGAGATCGTGAAGGTCCTCACGAAGCTCTCCTTCGAGATCAAGACCGAGATCCGCTTCGTGCCCAACGACCGCTCCAGCGACAAAGACAACGAAGGCGAAGGCTCGGAGGGCGCGCTCGTGCGCCCCAAGGTCACCACCGAGGTGGCCGTCAAGGACCGCCCCACGAGCAGCAGACCGAGAGAGGATCGATGATCGCCATCACGCCCAAGAAGCCCCGCACCGGCGGTGAGATCGACTCGTACTGCACCAAATGCAGGATGGACCTCAACCACCGCATCGTCGCGATGGTCGGGGAGACGGTGAAGCGCGTGGAGTGCTTGACCTGCGGAGGCCAGCACAACTACCGGCGCACCCAGGCAGAGAAGGGGAAGGAGAAGCCGGCGAGCCCCCGCGCCGCCTCCGCTCGCTCCTCCGGCGCCCCCGCCACCCAGCGCTCGGCCAAGCTCCTCTGGGAGAAGGCCATCGCGGGGCAGCCCTCGAACGCGTTCAAGACGTACGCGGTGAGCGCGACCTACGCCGCGGGTGAGCTCGTCCGGCACAAGAGCTTCGGCGACGGCGTCGTCGCGCGCGTGATCGACGCGCGCAAGGTCGAGGTCCTCTTCGAGGAGGGGCCGAAGACGATGGCGCAATCGATGGTGTGAGGCGCGTCAGCTCCGCGTGTTCCGCTTGCGCGTCAGGTAGAAGAAGTCGCGGGGGCTCGGGGTGCGGACGTACTCGCTCGGGTGGTACTTGATGTCCGGGATGATCGGCGCCGTCGCGGCGGCGCCGCCTTCGCCTCGCTCGAACAAGAGGAACCGCGGGTACGAGTAGTTCACGTCGAGCTGCGCGGCGTCGTGAGCGCCCACGACGATCATCGCGCGGCCGATCGACTGGGCCGTCACCGCGTCCCCGAGGGCGTAGAAGAGGTGACGCTTGTCCTTGGAGAGCCCGACCGCGCTCCGCCGGATGATGGTGTCGCCGCCTACCGTGGCGCCCCAGTTGCGGTTGAACTCGTGGAGCAGGCCCGGGTTCGGCTCCCCTCCCTCCACGAGGCACGGAGGCGTCTGGCGGTACCAGAGGAGCTTGGGCTCCGTGGGCTCGAGCACCTCGTGTGTGGCGATCACGACCTGGCCCGAGGGCCCCATGGCCACGTCGCAGGCGATCGCGCGCGGCGGCAGGAACACCCGGTCGCCCATCCTCATGCCGTAGTTGCCGTGCATGGCCTTGAAGCCGCCGTTGAACGCGGCGACCAGCACCTCCTGGTCCTCGTCCGGGATCTTGCCGGGTCGGTCGGCGCGGGGGACACGCATCGACTTCGGCTCGTCCGTCCCGGGGACGAGGTGGAGATCGATCTGGCGGAGGTCGATGGCGACCACCGCCACGGCCGCGAACGGCCGCTTGGGATCGGGGTGGACGAGCGCCTTGTACATCGCCACCGGGCCGGGATCCTGGGGTGCGCGCATCGGGATCCAGCGGCCGTCCCCCTCCGCCGCGACGGCCTCGAAGGGGGGCTCGAACGCGGGCGGCGCCGCGGCCAAAGGATCGGGCGATCCCGGGGCTTGCTCCACGGGAGGAGCGTCGGCGCTCGCCTCCTCCGCCCAGTACGTCCGCGGCGCCTCGCGCCCGCGCGTGAGGGTGTTGAACCAATCCGCGACCCCGTACGACACGTCCTCCAGCCAGGCGACCGGGCCCGGGCCGACCACCGCGCGCGCACCGTCGGCGACCGCGGGGCCGAAGCCGGGGACCTCGTGCACCGCGACCCAGAGCCCCCCGGTGCAGGCGACGCCGAGCGCGCCGGCGCAGAGGAGCCAGCGCCCAAAGCGGCCTCGTCGTCTCCGGGCTACCACGAGGGGAGCGTAGCCCGGCGCCTCGGCCGAGGCCAAAACGTCAGACCGGGAACGCCATCCCCGTCTGCAGCTCCACCGCGACGCGCGGATCTTCCGGGCCGGGATCCTCGCCGGGGGTCGCGGCGCTCACCTCGATCCGGTGCGTGCCGACGGCTCGCAGGAACACGCGGCGCCCCACCGAGTCGGGCCCCAGGTCACACTCCACGCGCATCACCCGCGGGTCGTCGGCGGCGACCTCGCCGTCGTAGTCCGCCTGCATGAAGAGCAGATCGACCTGAGGCTTGGTGCACGGGCCCATCTCGCGCCAGGCGTCGTACTCGACCGACGGCTCGAGGACGTCCGAGAGCTGGCCGTGGCGCGCGCGTCCCACGCGGTAGCGGAAGGCGTCGCGCTCCTCGGCCCGCCGGGTCACGCCGATCCGGTCGAGGCGCATCGACAGGGCTCCCACCGCGGTGGCGGTCTTCACCGTGACCGCGTTCAGGTTCGTGCGGTCGGGCTCGCGGAACTTGTGGATCCTCACGTTGGCGGGGAACGCCTTGGTCAACATGTCCTGGAGGCCCGTGTGCATCGTCAAGCGCCCGCCGAGGAAGATGCGGAGGCCCTCGTAGGGGTCGGCGCCGCGCGCCAAGCGCTGCATCGCAGCCGCGGCGTGGTGAGAGAACTCCTCTACCCCCGCGAGGAACCACGCGTCGACGATCTGCTTCAGCGCCTGGCGGCTGAGCGCGAGCCGGACGTCCTTCACGACGCCGTCCGTGCCTCCGAGCTTGACGGAGGTGGGCAGCCGATACGTCGGATCGCCCTCGAACAGGGGGCGGACCGCCTCCTTGAGGATGCGCGTGTTGGCGCGGGCCTCCGGCGAAGGCGCGAGGAGCTGCTCGGCGCCCGGGATGAGCTGCTCCTCCCGGGGCTGCTCGAAGGGGACGCCGAGGTCCATCATGTCCGAGACGTGGTCGGCGTAGACCCGGTAGGCGAGCCGGTGCAGCAGGCGCTCGGCCCCGAACCACGGGATGCTGGTCCCGTCCAGGTGCTCGATGATGAGGCTGAAGCCCTCCTTCTTCTCCTCGTTCGAGGGCTCGCGAAGGATGCCGAACACGATCCCCGCCTCGCTCGCGCCCGCCTCGAACACGCCGAAGGTGATGGGTCCGCTGGTGGGCAGCGCGGAGAACGCCCGGTAGGCGTTCGCCACGAAGCAGAGGGCGCTCGGGCCCGCGTCCGCCACGATGAGCTTATCGAGCTCGTGGAACTCGAGCATCCCGGCCGGGAGGCTGCGGAAGATCCCGCGCCGCATCGCCACGAGCACGCTCCGGCGGCGCTCGGGCGACCAGCCGGTGGGCATGCAGATCAGGTACTTGTTCGTGATCCCACGCAGCCGGTGGTTCACGTGGAGGCCGATCTGGTAGGCGTAGAGCTCGATCGGATCGAACGGGTCGTGCGCGCCGATGCCGTCTTCGTCGATGACCGGGGGCGCGGGCTTCTTGAGCGATTCGGCGGTGTCCGGATCGTTGTGGCCGCGGAAGCGGTAGGGCCGCTGGTCCTCCGTCCACTCGCGGACGAGCGGGAGCGCGGTGAGCGTGGACGCCGCCCGCTGCAAGGTGAGCGGGCGATCACCGTCGAGCGCCGCCACGCCGAAGCCGACGCGGGCGTCGTCGAAGCGCACGTGCGGCTGGATCACCCGCTCGCGCCACGCACGCAGCGTGTTCTTGAGGTGCACGAACGACACCTCGGAGGGGTTCTCGTAGTCGGCCGGCCGCTTGACCGGCTCCGTCGTCCCGATTCGGATGAGCTCGGGCACGCCGCGCTCGGCGCGAGCCGCCACGGTGATCGACTTGGCACCCACGTCGATCACGACCCAGTCGCCCCGGATGTCGCGCTTGGGATCGCGCTTGACGACGATGGGCGGGGCGACCTCCTTGTCGGGGCGGCCGGACTTCCGCAGCACACCCACCACGCTCCCCTGGCGCATGATGGCGATCGACCGGATCCCGGCGTACCGCTGCCCCTCCCAGAAGCCCTGCGCGGGGTCGGTGAGGACGCTGCCAGGCACGATCGGCAGGTTCGCGACCTGCTCGGGGAACAGGTCCGCGAGGTGCTCGGGCGCGACCGAGCCGTCGTAGCGCTCCACCTTGATGGGCGGGGCGTAGTAGTCCTGGGCGCCGTTGCCGTAGATGCGCGGGGTGGCTTGGATGAGCTTCAGGTAGGGGATCGGGCTCGTCCGCTCGTCGATCAAGAACTCCTGGAACAGGTTCTGCGGCGTCGCGATGTTCTCCATCTCCGGGGCGAGCCGCGGCACCGTGCTGGACATCTCGGTCCCGAAGTAGAAGTACTTGGTGGGGGCGCTCCCCACGAACGCACCGACCCGCACCGGGATGAACGTGACTGCCTGCTCGAGGGGCGGCAGCGCGATCGCGTAGTCCAGCACGATGGTCGTGGTCCAAGGCTGGCCGAAGACCTTCCACTCCCAGTGCATGACGAGCGTAGGGAACTCGCGCCTCGACAGGGCATCTCCGGAGGTCAGCCTCTCCGCCTCTTCGACGCGGCTCGGATCGATCGAGAGCTCGTACAGGCCCATGGGCGACCCGACCTTACCACGACGATCCCGCGCGGCGAATAAGCCGACGATCCCGCCGATCCGAGGGAGAGAACGCGGGTTCGAGCTCCCGGGCTCAGGGGGCTCGGGGCGACGCCCTCTCCCCCGAAGCGGCCTGCCGCAGCCCCTCGGCTCGGCACCTCCTCCCGGGCCGGCGGTCCCCCTGGCCGCCCGCCGCGCGCAGCAGGCGCGCGGGGCTAGATGAACGTCTCAGAGCGGGAAACGGGGCTCGAACCCGCGACCCTCAGCTTGGGAAGCTGATGCTCTACCAACTGAGCTACTCCCGCGGATCGCAACGGCATCCTACTTACGCCGATGGCACCTCGCAAGGCCGCTCTCGGCCCCTCCGCATCCGGCCGGAGCGGCGGGCGTGCGGGCACCACCTCGAGATCCGCGACCGTGGCGGTGCGCCGCGGGACCGACGGAGGCCGGGGCGCTCAGGGAGCGGCGGGTGGGGCCGTCCGCCTGGCCCGTCGGAGCGCGGAGGCCGCGAAGGTACGGAACACGTTCCTGCCACAGAACGGACAGAGCCAGCCCACGTCGAAGATCTCCCGCTCGGGGTGGATCGCGTGGGCCGGGGCGCTCTCACGCTTGCCGAGCAGGTAGGCTCGTCCCCCCAGCGCGAACCGGTCCGCGGTGAGATCCGCCGAGAGCGTCGCCTGACACTCACACCGACTGGACGCGACGAAGTGAGCCGCCATGGCCCGATCCTCTACCGTACCCCCCGGGCGGATGACAAGCGCACCGGCGGCTGCGGCGCCGACTGGGGCAGATCGTGCCTCGCCGAGGCCTGGCACCGCCAGCTCCGAGAGCTGCGCGTTCAGCTCTTCTCGCTGGCGCCGACGACGCTGACGCCGCGGGGCGCGTCCTGCCCTCGCGTCCCGAGGACCCAGTCCCAGAGCGGCGAGGACACCCCCCAGCGCGCCTCCTCACCCGTGTGGTGGTGGACCATGTGGTACCGCTTCAGCCAGGCGCCGATCGCCGACTTCATCCGGAAGTGGTGCGTGGCGTAGTGGATGCCGTCGTAGGCGAGGTACCCGATCCCGAAACCCACGAAGACCGCGTCCACGAGCGCGACGGAGGAGAAGCCCAAGAGCACGCGCAGCATGACGTAGACCGCGACCCCCATCGGGATGCTCACGCCGAGCGGCATGACGAGGCGCGTCCCGTCCGTCGGGAAATCGTGGTGCACGCCATGAAGCACGAAGTGAACGCGCCGGGCCCCGAGGGACGGGCCGATCCGGTGGAAGACGAACCGATGGAGGAGGTACTCGGTGAGGGACCACAGCAGCACCCCGCCGAGCACCGCGGCGAGGAGGGCAGGCACCCCGAGCCCAGGCGCGCCCGCGCCGGCGTGCGCGCGGTACGTGAAGTAGACCAGGAACGGAGTCCAGAACACGAAAGGCGCGGCCGGGTGCACCCGCGAGAACCGCTCGATGAGCGGGGTCTCGAACATCCGACAGGTGCCGGGACGTGCGGCTCTCGAGCGCGGCTCCACGCCCGTACGCATAGTCCAGAAGGCCCGCGAAGGCCAGTCGGCCGCCCCGTCGGACCGCTCACCCGCCAGAGAGGACGTGGCTCGCCAGGAACCCGAGCACGTCTTTCTCGCGGTCCTTCGGCCACCGGTGATGCTGCGCCTCGGCTCGCTTCGGCGTGCACTTGTTCCGGACCGCGCAGGCCGGCTCCTCCTTGCCACCCTCCCCCAGCCGGACCTTGGTGGTCCGAGCCCGCTGCGCGTCGCGGGCGAGGAGCCACTCCTCGACCTTCTCGCAGGGCGCCACGGCGTCACACGCTCGGTAGAGCACGAGGCCCGGCGGCGGCGGCCCGGGGCACGCCCAGGCGGCCGACGGCGGCAGGGGCGCGAAGGCCGCGAACGCCGCGACGCGATCCGCGCGCAGCATGGTGTAGGTGATCGCCATCTGGCCGCCGCGGCCCATCCCGACCGCGTAGACGCGCCGGGCGTCGACCAGGCCTCGCTCGCTGACGACATCGATGAACCGGTCGACGGTGAGCTTGTCGAGGTTCTCTTCCGAAGCGTGATCCACGTCGAAGGTGACCGAGCCACGCCCCTGCAGCGCCCTGCCCTGGACCGCGAGGATGGAGAAGCCGGGGCGCCCCTCCCCGGTCAGGTCCGTGGAGGACATCTTGTCCCGGAGGCTCGTGAGCTTCGCCGCGCTCGTCGGATCGTCGAGGCCAGGGCCGGTTCCGTGGAAGAACACCAGGAGGGGTATCTTTCCCCGCCGCGCCGACTCGGTCGGTGTGTACAGGCACGCGTACCTGGGCGCCCCGCTGGGGTCGCGCCACTCCAGCACCTCGCCCGACCGGCACGCCGGGCGGCCCGCCACGCGCCCCACCTCGGCCGGGGTCCCCGCGTCGGCGACGCACGCCGTGTCGGACGGCGGCCGGACGGTCGGAGCGACTGGGGCGACCGCCGAGGCGGACGCCGCAGGTCGGCCGGCGGTGGCGCTGCTCGACGCGCGCGGATCGAGGACGCCCCGGAGATCGGTCGGATCGACGCCGCTCGACGGCGACTCACAGCCGAGCACACCGAGGGACAAGCAGAGGAGCGGCGCCTTCCGCATCACCCGGCCTTACACAAGCTCCCGCCGGGCGTCGCGCCCAGAGCGGCCTCCTCGGCTCGCCGCTTCGCCCCTTTGCCCCGCCGCGCCTCCCGTTTACTCTCTGCCTGCCGATGACCACCCAGCAGGAGATGCCGACCTCGGCACGCCCGGGGACACTCCGCCAAGCCATGGACGAGAAGCGAGCGCGCGGCGAGCGGTTCTCGCTCCGCGACGCCGTCGCGATCATCGTGCCGCTCGCCACGCGGGTCGCACAGCTCCACGCGGAGGGCCGCGAGTTTCACCTGTTCCCGTCCGCGATCGAGCACGGCCGCGCGGGCAGCGACGTCGATCTCACGGCGGCGAGCCGCGCCCCCGAGGGGGCCCGGGACAAGGCGTGCCTCGCCCCCGAGGAGCGCCGCGGCGCCGCGGGCGACGCCCGAGCGAGCGTGTTCTCGATCGGCGCGATCCTCTACGAGCTCGTCACGGGGGAGAGCGTGGGCCCGGGGATGCGCCGCCCGACGGAGGCCGTCAGGGGACTGCCTCCGCAGCTCGAGGTGATCCTCGGCAAGGCGCTGGTCGGCGATCCGAAGCACCGCCCGAGCGATCTGGCCGCCCTCGCCCAGGCGCTCCATCACCTCGCCCCGTCCGCGTCGGTGGCCCCGCCGAGCGCCGACGAGTCACACCTCGACCACGACGCGGAGTTCGACGTGGACGTGTCGCTGTCCATGATCCCGCCGCCGCCCGCCGGGGGCATCCCGGCGGCGCCGCCGTCCGGCCCGCGGTCGAGCCCCGGCTCGCACCAGGACCCGTTCGCTGCGATCGCCGCGGCCCCGACCTCGGTCCGTGATCCCGAGGACCCCACGCGCAAGCTCGCGGCGCTCAAGGCCCGGCTGGAGAGCGATCCGCGTCCTCGCTACGTCGTCATCAAGGAAGGGATGGATCACGGACCGTTCTCGGCCGTGGAGCTCCTGCAGCAGATCGCCTCCCACTCCTTCGTCGGAGAGCACCTCCTCCGGGACACGCTCTCCGAGGACGTTCGGGCCATCGACGACTGGGATGACTTCCACCTCTTCGCTCACCAGGCGAAGCTGAACCGGGACATCAAGCAGGAGCGCAAGGCGCTCGAGGCCGTCGTCGCCACGGAGCGTCACCGCCAGCACTGGAAGCTCTTGGTCGGCGCGGGCTTGCTCGGGGTCATCGCGTCCGCCGGCGTCGCTTGGTGGTCGATCCAGCGCAGCCGCGAGAAGGACGAGCAGAACGTCCACGCCGACAAGGCCAGCAACATCGACACCGATCTCGCGCTCTCCGCGTCGAAGGCGGGGCCCAAGGCGGGGGGCGGGCCGTGGCAGGGCGGCGGGGCCGGCAATCATCCCCAGGTCTCGGGCGGAGGGAGCTGCGAGGCGGCCATCGCCGCGTACACCGAGGACTACTCCGCCAAGGGTGTCCCCCCCGACCTCGGCGCCTCGGACTTCGGCGGCGTGCTGAACCGCGGCACGTACCTCAACGCGTGCGGCGTGCCCTCGAACATGTCCGTGTCCATCTGCGCCGCCGTGCAGGGCGGCCGTGCCGTCGGCGTCACGGTCGTGACCAAGCCGGCCAACCCAGGGATCTCCTCCTGCATCTCCGGAGCCGTCCGCGGCCTCGGGTTCCCGGCCCACCCGCGCATGGACGTCGCGCGCACGCACTTCGCGGCGAACTAGTCCCCTGGAACCGTCGCTTCTCGAAGAACCCGCGCCGCCCGAGGGCTCGCGTCACCCATGATCCACATCGAGGGCGTGCGAAAGGACTTCTCCGGCATGCCCGTCCTGCGCGGCGTGGACCTGACGATCCCGAAGGGCTGCCTCTACGGCCTCATCGGCCCGGGCGCGTCCGGCAAGAGCGTCCTGCTCAAGACGATCACCGGGCTCTTCTACCCCGACGCCGGTCGCGTGCTGGTGGACGGCGTCGACGTCCACGGGATGAGCGAGCTCGAGCTCCAGCGGTTCCGGCTCCGCTTCGGCATGCTCTTCCAGAACAACGCCCTCTTCGACTACCTGAGCGTGGCGGACAACATCGCGTTCCCGCTGCGCAGGATGACGAAGCTCACCGAGGGAGAGATCGCGGCCCGCGTCGCCGAGCGCCTCGCGATGGTGAACCTCTCGGGCTTCGAGGCGCGCATGCCCGGCGGCCTCTCCGGCGGACAGAAGAAGCGCATCGGCGTAGCGCGCGCGACCGTCATGACCGCGCCGATCGTCCTCTACGACGAGCCCGCCGCCGGGCTGGATCCGGTGACCTCTCAGCGCATCTTCGAGCTCCTGCGCGCCGAGCAGCGCGCCGCGGGCGCCACCGTGCTCATGGTGTCGAGCGATCTCGATCGCCTGCTCACCGTGACCGATCGCGTCGGGATGCTCTACCGGGGGCGCCTCATCTTCGACGGCACCACGGCGGAGGCGAAGGCGAGCAGTGACCCCTACGTTCGGCAGTTCGTACACGGGCTCACCGAGGGACCGCTCTAGCGAGGGGCGCCCGACTCTGTGGTAGGTTCGGGCCCGATGGCGGACTCGAACATTCCTCTGCCCCCGATGAGCATCCGTCGCAACCTCAAGTTGCGCCAAGAGTTCGTCGACCGGGTGCGCTACGCGCGCTCCAAGAACCCCAGCACGGCGACCCCCTTCGATCGCTTCGTGGCGCTCTCGCTCGCGGTGCGCGACCAGCTCGTGGAGCGGTGGATCGAGACCCAGCGCACCTACTACGAGCGCGACGTGAAGCGCGCCCACTACCTCTCCGCGGAGTACCTGCTCGGCCGCGCCCTCCGCTCCAGCCTTCACGCGCTCGGCATGCTGGAGGAGTACCGGAAGGTCCTCGGCGACATCGGGGTCGACCTCGATCAGCTGTTCGAGCAGGAGCCGGACGCGGGCCTCGGCAACGGCGGCCTCGGCCGGCTCGCCGCGTGCTTCATGGAGTCGCTCGCCACCCTGAGCCTGCCCGGCATGGGCTACGGCATCCGCTACGAGTTCGGCATCTTCGAGCAGGCCATCCGCAACGGCTACCAG
>CAZBJI010000211.1:12167-12461 GCA_964492175.1 uncultured Polyangiaceae bacterium
TGGGAGTTCGCCCGCCCCGAGTACACCGTCCCAGTGGGCTTCGGCGGCCACACCATGCACGTCCCGAACCCCAAGGGCGGCTTCAAGGTGCTCTGGAAGCCGGCGACGAAGGTGGTGGGGGTCCCGTACGACACGCCCATCGCCGGGTTCCGATCCAACTGCGTGAACACCCTGCGGCTGTGGGCCGCGCGCGCGGACCAGGAGTTCGACTTCTCCCTGTTCAACGCAGGAGATTACCTCCGCGCGGTCGAGGAGAAGAACCACTCGGAGGTCATCTCCAAGGTCCTCTACCCC
>CAZBJI010000212.1:0-12391 GCA_964492175.1 uncultured Polyangiaceae bacterium
GTGAAGTTCTGGCTGCAGATCTCTCCGGAGGAGCAGCTCAAGCGGTTCCAGGAGCGCGAGAACACCGACTTCAAGCGGTACAAGCTCGGCCCGGAGGACTGGCGCAACCGGGAGAAGTGGGGCGCCTACCGAGAGGCGGCGAGCGAAATGATCGATCGCACGAGCACGGAGTTTGCCCCGTGGACGCTCGTGGAGGCCAACGACAAGCGTCACGCGCGCGTGAAGGTCCTGCGGACGCTCGTCGAGAGGATAGGTGAGGCCCTCTAAGCCGACGGCAGACGTCCCTCGTCGCCGGCGCCTCCGTCGAGCCCTCCGCCTGCGCGCCCTCCTGGCGCTCCTGCTGCCCATCCTGTGGTCGACCGCGGTCGACGTGACGAGGCGGCCGATGGCGATGTTCGATTTCCCGCGCGGGACCGGCTGGTACTACCGCGGGTCCTTCGCGCTGAGCGTGGCGCTCTGGACGGTGCTCCTCTGGCCCGCCGCGCGCCGCACCGGCGTCGGCCGGCACCTCTGGGCGGCTGTCTTCGTCGCCGTGTTCACGCTCGTCCTCGGGGTCCAGGGCGGGTTCTGGGCGTGCTTCAACACCTACCTAACGCCTGACGCGGAGGTCTTCTCGCGATCCTTCGGGTGGACCCTGCTCGGCACGCTCCCGGTCGGGCGCCCGCTGGTCTGGTTCCACCTCACGGCGGCCGCGGTCACGGCGGCGCTGCTCGTCCGCGTCGCCCGGCGGGTCGTGCCCCAGGGGGAGTGGCAGCGCCGCCTGGGGCCCCCGCTCGCGGTCTTGCTCATCGGCGGCATCCTCTACGCGCCCGCGAGCTACCGCCGGAGGCGCACGAGCGTGTCGGCCTCGACCGCGGAGCACCTCTACTTCGCCACGATGAAGACGAGCTACCTCACCCAGCTCGGGCTCGGGAAGACCGAGCTGCGCCGCCCCCAGCGGCGGTCGGCCCTGCCGGTCCCGCCGCTCACGCGCCGGCCGGCCGCCCCGCGAAACGTCCTGTTCGTGCTGCAAGAGAGCCAGCGCGTGGACGTGACGTGCCTGGCCTACGATCCGAACTGCCGACTCTCCACTCCTGCGTCGAACGCGGCGGTCCCGAAGCGCATGCCGCTGCTGCAGATGCGGGCGAACGACAGCTCCACCACGCTCTCGTGCTCGACCCTCTGGACGGGACTCGTGCCGTCGGCGCCCGAGCAGGACCTCCTCCGCGCGCCCACGCTCTGGGGCTACGCCAAGGCGGCCGGCTACCACACGTCCTACTTCACGAGCCAGTTCGTCATCTTCCACAACATGCGCATGCAGATGCAGGACGAGCCGCTCGATCTCTTCGCGTGCGCCACCACGCTCGAACAGCGCGCGGACTTCGACGTCGGGGCCAAGGACGCGCTCCTCACGGAGTGGGTGATCGACCATTGGGATCGCCTGGAGGAGCCGTTCTATTCGGTCGTCCAGTACTCGAACCAACACTCGCCCTACCTCCACGATCCGAAGCAGGCGCTCTTCGATCTGGAGGGCGTCGAGCGAGGCACCAAGGAGTACCAGGACCGGTTCTATCGCAACGTCGTGTACCTCTCCGACCTCGCCGTAGGGCGGCTCCTCGAGCACGTCCGGAGGAGCGAGAAGGGCGCTCGCACCGTGATCGTCTATACGGCCGATCACGCCGAAGCGATGGGCGAGCACGGCCTCGCGGGGCACACGTTCTCCGTGTTCGACAACGAGATCAAGGTGCCCACGTGGATCGACGCGCCCCCCGGCACGCTCAGCGACGCCGAGCGGATCAGCCTTCGCCGCGCCAAGTGGGAGACCGTGTTCCACGTCGATCTCGCGACGACGCTCCTGGATCTCCTCGGGGTCTGGGACGCGCCCGAGCTCGCCCCGTTCCGCGCCAAGATGATCGGCCACCCCATCACGCGGCCCGAGCGCACGGTGGGGCCGGTACCGCTCACCAACTGCTCGGAGCTCTGGGAGTGCCAGGCGCCCAACTGGGGGGTCATGGCGGGGAGGATGAAGCTCGCCGGGACCGCCGGGATGAAGGAGTACTCCTGCTTCGACGTGGCGTCCGATCCGGCCGAGCACAAGGACCTCGGCGAGGAGGCCTGCGGAGATCTCGTCGGGGTCGCTGACTCCCTCTTTCCGCGGCTCGACCAGGCCGTGAAGCCGTACCACCCGCTCCGTTGAGCCGACGCGCCGGTTGACGGCCCGCCGGCGCCTTCGTACGTCCGCGCGCGATGCACCTCGATCTCGACGGCGACACCACGGACATGCAGGGCGGGGTCCGCGCCTTCGCGAAGGACCGCGTGCGGCCTCAGGCGCGCGCGTGGGAGGAGGCGGGCCGTCTCGACCCGGCCGTCCTCGACGAAGCCTGGCAGCTCGGCTTCGCGAGCCTCGGCGTCCCGGCGGCGCTCGGCGGCGCAGGGGCGGAGGGCGCGCGACCCTCCGCGCTGGTCGGCGCGGTCGTGCTGGAGGAGCTCGCGTTCGCCGACCTCGGCTTCGCCCTCGCCTGCTTCTCGCCCATGCACGCGGTCGTGGCGGTCGCCCTCTTCGGGTCGCCCGACGTGCGCGCGGAGCTCTTGCCGGGGCTCCTCGGGGAGTCCTTGCCGCGCGCGACCGGCGCGTGGCTCGAGCCCTCGCGCGGCTATGACCCGTACACGATCGGGGCCCGGGCCGAAGCGACGCCCGGCGGGCCGCGGCTCCTCGGGGACAAGACCCTCGTCCCCCGGGCGGACGAGGCCGAGCTCACCATCGTCGTCGCCCGCGAGCCGGGCGGCGGGGTCGCGCGGCTCTACCTGCTCGAGGGCAAGAACGCGGGCGGGACGCGGAGAGGAGAGCGCTGCGACGTCATCGGGCCGCGCGCCGTCGGGACCTTCGACCTGGCCCTCGGGGGCGCCGTGGGGAGGGTGCTCTCGGCGGACGAGCTGGCTCACGCGCGGCTCGCGGAGCGCGCGCTCGTCGCGACGGCCGCCGCTGCGGTCGGCGTCGCGCGCGCCGCGACCGAGTACGCCGTGGACTACGCGCGGGACCGCCGCGCGTTCGGGCGCGCCATCGCGCAGAACCAGAGCATCGCGTTCATGCTCGCGGAGGCGGCGATGGACGCGGAGGCGGGCAGGTGGATGACCTGGAAGGCGGCGTGCGCGATCGATCGCGGCCTGCCCGACGCGCGCGCGCTGGCCTCACGGGCCGCGCGGTTCACCACGGCCGCGGCGTTCCGAGCGGCCGACACCTGCGTCCAGGTCCTCGGCGGGCACGGGGTGATCCGCGATCACCTGGCCGAGCTCTTCTTCCGCAACGCCCGGACGCTCGCGCGGACCCCCGGCTGGTTCATGGTCTGAGGAGGCACCCGATGGACTTCGAGCTAAACCCCAAGCTGAGCGGCATCAAGGCCTTCCTCCACCAGTTCGCCCTCCAGGCGATGCGGCCGGCGGCGGTCATCGCGGACGCGAACGAGCACGAGAAGCCGTGGGAGGTCATCCGCCAGGTGCACCAGCTGCAGCGGGGCGGCATGGGCGTCCTGCGTCGCCACGGCATGCGCGCCGAGGACGAGCAGAGCGTCCGCACCGATGCCGGCAGCGTGCGCGGGGTCACCGGTGTGGTCCTGGCGGAGGAGCTCGCGTACGGCGCCGCCAGCATCCTGCTCTCCCTCCCCGGGGCAGGCCTCGGCGGCGCGGCCATCAACGCCGCGGGCACCGCGGAGCAGAAGAAGCGCTGGCTCGAGCGCTATGAGGACGAGGAGGTCCGGTTCGGCGCCATGGCGATGACGGAGCCGAACTGCGGCAGCGACGTGAGCGGCGTCGCCACCACGGCCACCCTCGACGGCGACCATTGGGTCCTCAATGGTACGAAGATCTTCTGCACCAACGGCGCGTGCGCCGATATCGTGGTCGTCTGGGCCACCGTCGACAAGTCCCTCGGGCGCGCAGGCATGAAGGCGTTCGTCGTCGAGAAGGGCACGCCGGGCTTTCGGGTGGGGCGCCTCGAGAAGAAGCTCGGGATCCGCGCGAGCGAGACGGCGGAGCTCGTCCTCGAGGAGTGCCGCATCCCGAAGGAGAACCTCCTCGGGGAGCTCGAGCCCAAGGTGGAGAAGGGGTTCAAGGGCGCGATGGCGACGTTCGACATGACCCGGCCGGGGGTCGCCGCCATGGCGGTGGGCATCGCGCGCGCCGCGCTGGAGTACACGGTGCTCGAGCTGGAGAAGGACGGGCCCTTCGACCGAGGGCATGGGCGCGCGCGGGTGCACCTCACCGCGCTCCAGGATCTCGTCCAGGAGATGGAGGGGCAGATCGAGGCCGCGCGCCTCCTCACCCACCGGGCAGCGTTCCTCCTCGACCAGGGACGGCCGAACTCCCTCGAGGCGTCGATGGCCAAGGCGAAGGCGGGGCGAGTCGTCGTCGACGTGACGGCGACCTGCGTGGAGCTCATGGGGCCCTCCGCGCTCACGCGCGCCCACCCCCTCGAGATGTGGCTGCGCGACTCCAAGGTGTTCGACATCTTCGAGGGCACCGGGCAGATCAACAGGCTCGTCATCGCGCGCAAGATCCTCGGCTACTCGTCCAGAGAGCTCGGCTGAGGCTCGCGGATGGCTCCGACCGGCCGAGGTGCTCGGGCGCGGCGGGTCGACCCCGGCGCTGTCTCGACTCGGGATTCTCACGACCGTGTGATATCCTCGCGCGTGGCGTGGGCGACGCGGGTTGCTACGTCGGATGCGCTCACACCTGGTAGCATCGCGAGGTGACCCAGCGCTCCCCCGCGGCGCCGCGGAAAGCGTCGAACGAACAAGAGGCGTACTCCACGCTGGCGATGCAGATCGTGGAGGCGGCCTCCAGGTCCGACGTCTCCATCGGGGAGCTCGCGAAGCTCGCGGAGCAGGACGCGGGGTTCGCTGCGCGCCTTCTGCACCTCGTGAACAGCCCGGTGAACGGCGTCGCGCGTCGCGTCGCGGACATCCGTCACGCGACCAGCCTCCTCGGCGTGAGCGTCCTCAAGAACGTCGCCCTCGCGCTCTGCGTGGCAGACCTCGCCCCCTCGGGGCCCGAGGGCGACGCGCTGCTCTCGATCGGCTTCCGGCGCGCTTGCGCCGGGCGCCGCATCGCGGAGCTCACGGGGTTCCCGGCCCCCGGGGAGGCCTTCACGACCTGCTTGCTCCTCGAGGTGGGGATCCTCCAGATCGCGGCCGAGGACCTCGTGGCCGCGGCGAAGGTGGCGGCGCAGCCCGCCTCGAGCCGGCCGACGGTGGAGCGCGCTCTGGGCCACACCCCGCACCCGCTCCGCGGCGCCGCGCTGTCCCGCGCGTGGCACCTGCCCGAGCCGGTCGCGTACGCGATCG
Source organism: uncultured Polyangiaceae bacterium (assembly GCA_964492175.1). Lineage (GTDB taxonomy): Bacteria > Myxococcota_A > Polyangia > Polyangiales > Polyangiaceae > Xiheicaenibacterium. The sequence goes on from CAZBJI010000212.1 coordinate 5,319, forward strand.
CTCGGCACCACGATCCGGAGGCGCCCGCCGATCCCCTCGCGCGGATCGCCTGGGCCGCCGAGCACGTCTCGGCGGTCTTCGAGGGCGGCCCCGGCTCTCAGCTCCAGGCGGTCGCCGTGCGTGCGCTCGAGGCGCTCGGGCTGCCCACGCTCGCGGCTCGGGCGATGCTCGCGGAGCTCCCGAGCCTCGTCGAGGAGGCGGGGACGGCGTTCCAGCGGAAGCTGACGAACGAGGTGGCGCTCGAGAGAGTCCTCGCCGACGCGAGCGCGAGGCTCGTACAGCTGAGCGAGCAGTTCCAGGAGCTCGTGCGCACGATGGACCGCCTGATCGACGAGAAGGAGCACCTGGCGCAGGAGCTGCGAGAATCGAAGGCCAGGTTCGACCGGTTCAACCTGATCGACGGCCTCACCGGCGTGTGGAACCGCCGCGCGCTCGCCGACGCGCTCCGACGCGACGTCGCGCGGGCGAGGCGCGGCAAGCGCCCGCTGGCGTTCGTGATGGTCGACGTCGACCACCTCCGGCAGGTGAACGACGCCCACGGCCCGGCCGCTGGCGACGCCGTCCTCGCAGCGGTCGCCAAGACGCTGATGGGGAACATCCGCAAGGGAGACGTCATCGCGCGCTTCGGCGGCGAGGAGTTCGTCGCCGTCTTGGCCGACACCCCCGCAGCCGGCGCCGCGGTGGTGGCGGAGCGCATGCGCGCGGCCATCCAGGCCGGGTCGCACCCGAGCAAGGAGGGCGCGTTCCAGGTGACGGCGAGCCTCGGCGTGGTGGACCTCGGCGACGGGGAGGAGCCGGACGTGGCGTTCGCGCGGCTCGAGGCCGCCCTGGCCAGCGCCAAGGCGCGAGGGCGGAACGTCGTCGTCGTCGCCTGAGGCGCGCCGGCGCCGCGGGCGCGCCCGCCCGCCCTCTCCACTCTTCACTCGGCGCCCGACCGGGCGCCCCGCCGTCATCAGAAGAAGGACCCCGGGTCGTTCGAGACCTCGAAGACGTACGTGCTCCCGGGCGTGAGGGGCCAGGTGCCGCCGACGGCGTTGCTCATCGTCGGGATCACCTCGGCGCCGAACACGCCGCCGGCGCCCTCGTGCACGTGGATGGTGGTGAAGTCTCCGCCGCCCACGCTGTTCATGAAGATGGTGATCTCGTCGAGCGCGGGGCCGGCGCAGAACACGAAGAACGCGTGCCCGGTGATCGGGCTGATGTTCGCCTGCACGTACGGCGAGGCCTGCGTCGCGGTGCCCACTTGCCACGCCGTGCCTGGAGTGCCGATGTCGGCGGCCGTCGTGCTCCCGGGAAACGACGCCGGATCGATCCACACGTCGTCGCCGGGGCCGCAGGCCGGGATCACCAGTCCCCCGCCGCCCTGACCGCCCTCGCCGCCGCCCCCGCTGGCCTCGCCGCCGCCGGCGCTGGTCGACGACGTGGTGACTGCGCCCCCGCCCCCGCCGGTCCCGCTCGTGGCGTCGTCCCCGCAGGCGAGCAGCCCAACCCACACCCACGCCGCGGCCATCTTGCGCATGCCAGATCCAATACTGCGACGCCGCGTCCGCCGATAGGCGCGCGGGTCGTCGCGGGAGAACGCGGCGCGCCGACGCGCAGCGCTCATCCGACGTAGTGCAGCAGCACGCGTCCCGAGGCGTCGAGGCCCGGAGGGACGACGAGCACCTGCTCGCCCGCCTCCGCCCGGGCGAGCACCGCCGACAGGCGATCGTGGTCCGCCGAGGGGATCCGCTCGTCGACCCGGAGGTCGACGCGCCTGTGCATGGCGGAGGTCCACCGCGCGTCGTCCGACAGGTCGCTCTCGTAGACGAAGCTCTTGGCCTTGAACTCGTGCGTGCCTGGCACCGAAGACACGACCCGGATCGGACCCATCCGGGTGTGGACGCGGACGCTCGGGTTGGCCCACTGCGCGACGCCTCGCAGCCGCTTGGCGCCGAGCATGCGGAGGGTGAGCGCCTTCACCCACGCGCCGGCGAGGATCCGCGGCACGAGGCTGAGCAGGGAGACCCCGATGAACTTCCCCGGGTGCACCGTCGGCGCGCCGAGGTACGCGGCCGCGATGGCGCGATCGTCGGGCCGGAGTCCGAGCCGCTTGCGCACGGGCACGTCCAGCACGCGGGCCTCGCAGGTGAGCAGGCCGATCGCGCCCGGAAGGAGGTAGAGATCGCTGAGGACCCAGCCCGGCAGCGTCAGCTCCCCAGGGAAGGCGAGGGCGTTCGCCTCGCGGTAGAGCCCCACGAGGTCCGGGTGCTGCTCGGCCGGGAAGAAGGTGGCGCGTCGCCCGAACGGCTCGAGATCCAGCGCCGACGCGTTGTCCGCTGCGCCGAGCGCGGCCAAGGAGAGCTCCGGGTGCCTGTCGAAGAAGTCTCGGGCGAGCTCACGCATGCGGCGTGCCAAAGCGTACCAGGAGCGCGCCCGCTCGTCGCGTGCGGGGCCAACGGCCGCGCGCAGCGCCTCCGAGCGGTCTTGCGCGACGAATCCTCGATCAGCCGGACCGGACCGAGGCATGGGTGAGAGGCGTCCCCTTGGCTACATCGCCCACCATCCTCGTTTTCCCGTGCCGATTCGGCCGTCTACGCTACGCTGACGGGCACCTCCAACGAGGAAGGGTCGACGAGCGCCTCTCGCCTCGGAGCCGCGTCGAACGCTTTCTTCCCACGCGCACCTGAAGGGCCCACATGCCGCTGACTTCGCGCCTCCTCGCGATCACCCTCGCCTCCCTCGCTCTGGCCGCCTCCGGGTGCGGCGACGACACCGAGACCACGCCCGTCACGCCGCCGCCGGATCCCACGGATCCGCAGAACGTGGTGCCGGCTCCCGGCGGTCTGAGGAGGCTCACCGCGTCCCAGTTCCTCGGGTCGATCAAGGTCGTGCTCGGCGACGCCGCCGCGGCCGCGGCGTCCCCTCCGGACGACGCCTCCGCGCTCGGGCTGAAGGTGATCGCTGCGGCGGAGAACTCCATCTCGGCGCCGGAGGTCGAGACGTACGAGCTCGCGGCGCGGCGAGCCGCCGCCGCCGCCGTCGCGGATCCGGGCGCGTACGCGGGTCTCGTCCCCTGTACGCCCTCGGGCCCGACCGACGCTGCGTGCTTCGGCCAGGTCGCCCGCAGCGTCGCGCGCGTCGCGTGGCGCCGGACGCTGACCGAGGACGAGGTGACCACGCTGGTGACGGCAGCCACGACCGCGGCGACCTCCTACGGCAGCTTCGAGGCCGGGGTCGAGTCGCTCTTCAGCGCCACGCTGCAGTCGCCCGACTTCCTCTACCAGGTCGAGATCGGGGAGCCCGACCCGACGAACCCGGCGCGTCGTCGCCTCCTCGGCACCGAGCTCGCCTCGCGCATGTCCTTCTTCCTCCTCGGGCGCGGGCCCGACAAGGCCCTGCTCGATCGGGCGGAGGCGGGCGCCTTCGCGGACGAGGCCGCGATCCGGCAGCTCGCGACGGAGCTCATCGCGCGCCCCGAGGCGAGGGACGCGCTCGCCGGGTTCTACGCCGAGGTCTTCGACTTCGACGACCCGGCCAGTCTGCAGAAGGATCCGGCCATGTTCCCGCTCTTCACCGACGCGACCCGGGCCGCCGTCGCCGAGGAGACCCGGCTCTTCCTCGACGACATCGTCTGGACGCGGAACGCCGACGCGCGCGAGATGTACGACGCCTCGTTCACCTACGTGAACCAGGACAACGCCTGGCTGTACGGGATCGCGGTCACCGGGACCGACTTCCAGCGCGTGGATCTCGCCGGTCGCTCCGGCCTGCTCACCCAGCCCGCGCTCCTCGCGCGGCACGCGCACCCCGGCATGACGTCCCCGACGCGCCGCGGCCTCTTCATCATCACCAACCTGCTCTGCGGGGCCATCCCGCCGCCTCCGCCCGGCGTGAACCCGTCCTTCCCGCCGGACGACGGGCAGCCGAAGACGATGAAGCAGCGGCTCGAGCTCCACGCCACGGACTCGAGCTGCGCCCAGTGTCATGCGCGCATGGACCCGCTCGGGCTGTCGATGGAGTTCTTCGACGCGGTCGGCGCCGCGCGGCAGAACGACAACGGCCTGCCGATCGATCCGGCCGGATCCACGAGCGACCTCGGCTCGTTCAGCGGCGTGTCGGACGTCGGACGCCTCCTCCGGGAGAACGCGTCGGCGCAGGTCTGCATGGCGCGCTTCCTCTATCGACAGTCGATGGGCCACATCGAGACCGAGGGCGAGGCGGGCGCGCTGACCGCCATCGACGAGGCCTTCACCGCCGGCGGATACCGCGTCCAACAGCTCATGGCGGAGATCGCCTCGAGCCCTGCCTTCCGCCTCGTCGGAGAGCCCAAGTGAGCAAGCCCATGAAGACCTCGTTCGTTCGCTCGGTCCGCGGCCGGACCATCCCCCGGCGCGCGATGCTGCGTGGCATGCTCGCCGGGGGCGGCGCCGTCGCCGTCGGCCTGCCGGTCCTCGACGTCATGCTGAACTCGCATGGCGACGCGCTCGCTGGCGGCACCGCCCTCCCGGTGCGCCTGGTCACCTGGTTCTTCGGCAACGGCGTGAACCGCGCCCGCTGGGTCCCGGGCGGCCCCGCCACGCCGGTGACCGGGCCCGACTACCCGCTGAGCGAGCACCTCACGCCGCTCGCCGGCGTGAAGGAGTACGTCAGCGTCCCCACCGGCTTCCGCAACGGGTGCAGCAGCCAGATCACCCACCACGAAGGGATGACGCTCTTCAGCGGGTACAGCTTCAGCGAGGCGTGCATCCACGGTCCGCAGTGCCAGGGCTTCTACTCGAACTCGGGCGGCCCCTCGATCGACCAGGTGGCGGCGCAGTACATCGGAGCCGAGACCCCGGTGCCGAGTATCCAGGTCGGCATCTCCAAGCGGATCAGCGGGGCCGACTTCGGCAACACGATGCACGCCCTCTCGCACGTCTCGACCAGCGAGCCGCTCTTCCCCGAGCGCAACCCGGTCGACGTGTTCTACCGCCTGTTCGGGAACTTCATGCCGCCGGACGATCCGGGCAAGCCCGCCCGCCTGGGCGTGCTCAGCGCCGTCCGCGAGCAGGCCGCCCGGCTCCACACGCGCCTCGGGACGAAAGATCGCCAGCGCATGGACGCCCATCTCCAGGGCATCACGGAGCTGGAGGCGAAGATCGCGTCGCTGCCGCCGGCCTGCGTCGCTCCCCAGGAGCCCACCGAGACGAACACCGACATGGGCGGCGTCGAGCCGATCGCCGCGGTCAACACGATCATGAGCGATCTGCTCGCGTACGCCTTCTCCTGCGACGTCACCCGCATCGCCAGCGTCCTCTTCCACGAGGGCGCGAGCGACACGGTCTTCCCCGGCGCGAGCAGCCAGGGCCACCACAACGCTTCGCACGGCATCGCCGTCAACGAGGCGGGGGTGGAGTCGGACTACGGCGGGCTCGCCGACTTCAACCTCGGCCTGACGTTCACGATGACGCAGCTCGCGTACTTCCTGACGCGGCTGAAGGACACGCCCGACGGCGTAGGCAACCTGCTCGACAACTGCGCCATCCTCATCGGGAGCGACTGCATGGACGGCTGGACGCACGACTTCGACTCCTACCGGCGCGTCGCGTGCCTCGTCGCCGGCAGGGCGGGCGGCAAGCTGGTGCACCCCGGGATCCACACCGTCCAGTCCGGGCGCAACCTCAGCGACATCACGCTGACTGTTCTCCAGGCCGCGGTCCCCGAGGTCACCTCGGTCGGCAACGTCGGATCCGACCCGGCGGCGTCCTCCACGCCGGTGGCGGAGCTGCTCGCGGTCTAGCCAGGCGCCCGCCTCGCCCGGAGATCGGCCGAGGAGTGGCTGGCCCGTGCTCGTCGCCCGGATACCTGGACCATCTCGCGGGCCGCCGCCCGTTGCGCCATCCGAGGAAGTGCGCGAGGTTGGCGGCTGTGCCGAGGCAGCCATGAGGCTTCAGGTCCGCTCCCGCCCCAACTCGCGCCGCTGCTCCCCCAGCCAGACGCTCCAGGATCTCAAGGCGCGGGCGAGGGCGGGCCTGTCGATGGCGAAGCACGTCGTGCGTGACTCGGGCCTGTTCGACCGCGCCGTGCGGGATTTCGGCAACTGGAGCTCGGCGCTCGTCGCGGCTGGCCTGCTCCCGGAGGATCACGCGTACCCCGCGCAGGCGCAGCCGGTCACCCAGCAGGTCTTGTCCGAGAAGCTCCTGCGCTCGCCGCTGTCGAACCGCGCGATCGAGAAGATGACCGGGGTGGATCGCCGGACCATCCGCGGGATGCGCAAGGAGCGCGGCATCGTGGCGGAGCAGCCGAAGCCCAAGCCGGAGCTCGAGCTCACCGCCGCCGAGAAGCGCCGCGTCCGCGCGCGCCTCTCCGAGCTCGACGTCCGCGCGGCCGCGATCCTCCGCCGGCGTCTCTTGGCGGCGGAGCCGGAGAGCCTCCGCGCGATCGGCGACACCTGGGGGATCTCGCGCCAGCGCGTGCGTCGGATCGAGATCGAGGCGCTCGAGGCGCTCCTCGGTCCTCGCTGACGCGGGAACAAGCGCGGCGCGGGGGGCGTAGCCACCGCATGCGCGTGGTTTGGTGCGGCCTCCTCGTCGCCGCCCTGGGCTCGGGGGCGTGCAAGGGCCCGGCGGAGGGAGACCCCGCGGGCGAGGTCCTGGCGGAGGACGTGACCGCCGCGGGGCCCGCGGAGGGGGGCGCGGCTCCTGTCGGGCCGCTCGTCGACCTGCTCTACGAGACGCGCTCCAGGGTCTCCGTCTCCTCGCGGGTCGACAACGCCGCGGACACGCCGGATCACCTGGTGGACCGGAGGCCCGACACGGCGTGGCAGAGCCGCACCGGCGACCTGTCGCCCACCATCGGCTTCGAGGTGGCTCCCGAGGCGCGCGTTCGGGAGCTCTCGTTGACGGTCGGATACGACCGCGCCACCGACAAGGGTGACCTGTTCCACATGAACCACCGCGTCCGGCGGGTCGCGCTCGAGCGCGAGGGCAGCCTGATCGGCTCGTACGAGCTGGACCCCGAGACCCGCGCGCCCCAGGTCATTCGACTGGACGTCGCAGGCGGGAGCTTCGTCCTCCGCGTGGTCGACGTCGTCCCCGGCACGGCGCGCTCGT
>CAZBJI010000213.1:0-12293 GCA_964492175.1 uncultured Polyangiaceae bacterium
CTGCGCCTCCACCTCTGTTCGGAGGGAACCTCCGAACCAGTGCTCGGTCATCGGGACCCGCGGCGCGAAGCGGTCGGGATATACGGCTTGGAGGTCGGCCGGCGGTCAACCATGCTGCTCGAGTCGAACATGCGGGCGCGAGCCAGGCTCGCTGCTCGTCGGCTGGAGATGAAGCGGTGCTGGTGGGCGTAGCGTTGCGTGTTCCCGGGCTGCGCGACCCGTCCAGGGTCGGTACCTGGACCTCGCGGCTTCGCGCCCGCGGCTGCCGGCCGCGTTTCGCCGTGTGACCGAGGGCGCGTTGGCGTACAATCTCCGCTTCTTGCTGGCGCCGAGCGAGCGGAGAACCAGCCGATGAGCTTTGCGACGTGTAGGGTCGCCCCGATCTTCCTGAGCCTCTCCGTGGTCGTCCTCGCTTGCGGCGACGACGCCGACGGGGTCGGCGGAGGTGGAGACGCCACCACCACGACCGCCGCCGCGACGAACGCGACCGGCGCTTCGACCACGTCCACGGCCGGCGACGGTGGGGGCGGCGGGGGCGTGAGCCCTCCTACGTGCGGCGACGGCGCCGTCGAGGGCGCCGAGGCCTGCGACGACGGCAACCCGGCTCCGGGCGACGGCTGCGACGACGCGTGCGCCATCGAGGCGGGCTGGGTCTGCGACGGCGAGCCCTCGGTGTGCACGCTCCTCTGCGGCAACGCCGTGCTCGAGAGCGGCGAGGCCTGCGACGACGGCAACGCCCAAGCGGGTGACGGCTGCGGCAAGACGTGCGGCATCGAGCCCGGCTGGGTCTGCGCCGGCGAGCCGAGCGCTTGCAGCGAGGTGTGCGGCGACGGCTTCGTCACGCCCGGCGAGGGGTGCGACGACGGCGGCACGACGGCGGGCGATGGCTGCGACGCGACGTGCGCGGTAGAGACCGGCTACGCGTGCGAGGACGCGCCGAGCGTCTGCACCGTGTTCTGCGGCGACGGGCTCATCTTGCCCGGGGAAGAGTGCGACGACGGGAACGCCTTCGCGGGGGACGGCTGCTATTTCGACTGCCAGGTCGAGGCGGGGTTCGTCTGCAGCGGCGAGCCGAGCGTCTGCACGAGCGTGCTGGGCGACACCTGCGCCTTCCCGGTGGTGCTGACGACCATCTCGAGCGCGGTCTACTGGGCGGCGACGGGGCAGGAGTACCTCACCGCGGCGCCTCCGTGCAGCTCGGCCGCGCCCGACGGCCCCGACGTCGTGATGCAGTTCACCGCCAGCGTCACGGGTGAGGTCACCTTCTCCATCGAGAAGCCGGCGGGGCAGCGCTGGCACCTGGTCGTCAACGACGCCGCGTGCGGCACGATCGGACCCGAGCTCCTCTGCGTGTCGAACTACGCGAGCTCCGCGCTCGGCGGGACCTTCGAGGTGACGGCGGGGCAGACCTATTTCTTCTACCTCGTCGACTCGGCGTCGGGATCCTTGCCGCTGAGCAGCCCGCTCCAGGTGACGCTCACCGAGACCGCAGCCTCGTGCGGCGACGGGGTCCTCACCGGCGGCGAGGCGTGCGACGACGGCAACATGGGCAGCGGCGACGGCTGCTCGGCGACGTGCCAGGTCGAGCCCGGCTACTCGTGCGCGGGCCAGCCGAGCCTCTGCGTGCTCGCCGCTGGAGAGGACTGCTCGACCTCCATCGCGCTGAGCGCAGGGCCGAACACGGTGCCGTGGACCGCGACGCTGCAGAACTACCTCACGTCGCCCCCCTCCTGCAGCGCGCAGGGGTTGGCGGGGCCCGACGTGGTGATGCACTACACGGCGACGGTGTCCGGTGAGCTCGCCTTCTCGATCGCCAAGCCGGTCAACCAGCGCTGGGACGTGGTGGTGAGCGACGCCGCGTGCGGGGAGACCACGCCGTCGCTCGCGTGCGTCTCCGACTTCATCAGCTCCGCGCTCGCGGGGACCGTGGTCGTGACGGCCGGCACCACCTACACGTTCTACGTGGTCGACACGACGTCAGGCGCCCAGCCGCTCAGCAACCCCCTCACCGTGACCATCACCGAGACGGCCGAGGTGTGCGGCGACGGCGTGGTCTTCGGCAACGAGACGTGCGACGACGGAAACTCCAGCCCCGGTGACGGCTGCTCGAGCGCGTGCGACGTCGAGCCCGGCTACGTCTGCCAAGGCGCGCCGAGCAGCTGCTTCGTGCCCCCGTGTGCGCCGGGGACCAACGGCATGATCGGCGACCTGGTCACCACGCTGGACACCGACCTTCCGACCCTCCTCTCCGAGGGCTACCTCGCGGTCGACGCCTCGCCGACGGGCTGGATCTACGTCGGCGGGCTGACCGCTCTGCACCGCGTGCCCAAGCCGGGCGCCCCGAACCAGGACGTCACGACCCTCGCGGGCCTCACCTTCTCGAACCTCGGGTACGCGATGCTCGTGGACGGCCTCGACGTCTACACCGTCGAGGGCAAGAGCACCGGCACCACTGGGCACATCTGGCGCATCACCGACGACGGGGGCATGAGCTGGGCCGTGACCGACTACGCGACCCTGCCGGCCGCGCCCAGCGGCTGGCTCCAGTCGGCCGTCGCCCATGGCGGTGATTTCTACACGATCACCAATCAGGTCTCGGCGATCGTCCCGACCCAGCTCTACAAGCTCCCGCTCGGAGGGGCGGCGCCCGTGCCCGCGGTGCTCGAGCTCACGTTCGCCGGGGAGGGACGCTGCGCCGGCCTCGCCCTCGACGACAACTACCTCTACACCGCGTGCGGCACGGGCGACCGGCTCGTGCGCGTCGACCGGGTGACCGGCGCGGTGACGCTCCTCAGCACCGCCTTCAACCTCGACCTCAACGCCAACGCCGTGTTCGCCCACGACGTCGACGCGGACGGTACCGCCGACTACCTCTACTTCAAGGGCGGCGAGAAGCGCGTCGGCTTCGTCTGTGACCCTGGTGGAGCGTCACCCTACGTGGGCGAGCTCACGACCTACGGAACCACCTCGAGCACCACGAGCTTCGGCATGGCGTTCGACGCTACGACGGGCACCCTGTACGCGTTCGACGACGCGACGGAGGAGATCGTCATCATCCAGTAGGGGCAGGGGGCGCGCCGTGGCCGATCGGCGATGCCAAGGTCGTCCCGTGGTGCCCCGAGCCGAGAGCGCCGCCGCCGTCGACCGGGGGCTCGGAGCGGGCCTAGCATGGGTCGGTGGACAGGTGGCTCGCCCACACGTCGAAGAGCGGTCTCGCCCGCGTCCTCTTGGGCATGGCCCCCACCGTTGCGGGGGTACTCGCAGTGGCGATCTTGTCGGAGGGGCTCACCGGAGCCCGGCTCGGCGCGGCGTCGGTGATCGTGCTCCTGGGCGCGGCCGTCACGCTCTGGGCCTACCGACACAGCTCGTCGCGCCTCGAGGTGACGCTCCGCGGTGACGTCCTCCGCGTCGGGGGGCGCGGGGATCACCGGCTCGCGCCCGGGTCGCTCTGCGCGCTCCGCGCCCGCGAGGCGAAGGGCGGCGCCGTCATGGGCACGTACGTCGTCGTCGCGATGCCCTCGGGCAAGCCCGCCGTGCTGCTGATCCCCATGATCGTCGACGACGCGCTCTATCTGCCGGACCGGGAGCTCACCGCGGACGCGTGGTTCGGTCCGGAGGCTGGCGCGCTCCTCGATCGCCTCGCGCCTTTCCTCGCCGCGGATCCCGCCGCTCAGGGCGGGCCGCCCACCTACCGCATGGCCCTGAGGAAACCCCCGCTGACGGGGCCGGCGGTCGTGGACGCGCTCTCCATCGTGGGTGACAGCCTCGCGTTCGGAAGGGACGGGGCGGTGGTGGCGGAGGCGCGGGCGCACGCGATCGCGTTTTCTCCCTTCAGGTTCGCGCGCGCGCAAGATCCGACGGGCCCCTCCCTGCCGAGCGCCCCGGGCCTCCTGGTCGAGCTGCTGCACCCCAAGGTGACGCTCACCATCGGCGCTCACCCCATGTTCCTCGACGAGCACTGGCAGCATCTCCAAGAGAGCGGCCACCCGCAGTACCTCGTCGGCTTGGGCGAGCTCATGAGGCTCCAGAAGGTGCTCGAGGCCGGCCGGGCCGGCTGAGCGGGGGCGCGCTACCACACGCTTCGGCTGCCACCTGCATCATCACGTCGACCGAGGCGGACTTGACGCGCCTCGGCTCGTCGACCTACAGCGTCGGCGCGGAGGGTGGTTCACATGTCGAGATGGGTCTCTCTGGGTTTGCTCGTGGGTGCGCTGGCGTGCAACGTCGAGGAGCCGGACGGCGCTCCAGAGACGGGCGACACCGAGGAGAGGGTCGGCGAGGCGGAGGACGCCTTGAAGGGCTCGAAGAAGCCCACCTGCGCCATCAAGTGCGCCGCCCCGCCGGAGGGCTGCCACTACGAGAACGCGGTGCTCAGCGGGCCTTGTCACAAGCTCACGTGCGGCGACCTCGTCTGCGACGGCAACCCCACCTGAGGTCCGCCGTCCTCTAGCTCCCATCCGCTACGGCGGTGGCAGCGTCACGAGCTGGGGGACGGCGAAGTCCCCCTCATCGGGCGACCCGATCCCGAGGGCGCCCCCGAAGTTCGAGCCCCAGCAGTAGATTTCCCCGAGGTCGTTGAGCGCGCACGTCTGATCGTACCCCGCGACGACTTGGGTGGGCGTGCCAGGGACGTCCGGCGTCGCCTCGTAGGTGAAGACGTCGGGGCTGCCGAGCTGACGCCTGTGGTTGTGGCCGGCGCACACGACCTCTCCGCCGCGGATGCCGCAGACGTGATCGCCGCCGGCCGAGAGCCCGGTCGCTCCGTCGAGGAAGGGGACCGCGACGACGACGCCGTCGAAGTCCCAGGGACTGCCCCAACAGAACGCCTCGTCGAACGTGTTCAGGATGCAGCCTGCCGAACCCATGACGAGCAGCTCCTTCACCGGCTCGCTCGTGGCGATCGCGGTCGGCGGATGGATGACGTTGTCGGAAAAACCCAGGCCGAGGCGACCATCCTGGTTGTGACCCCAGCAGAGCACCTCGGTCCCGCGCCGCGCGCAGGCGGACGAGCGGCCCACGTGTACTTGATCCACGCTCGAGGTCGGTGCTGGCAGCACGAGGAGGCCGGGCGTCGGGTGGGGGAGCGCGTCCTCTGGGAACTCCACCACCGCGTAGGAGTTGTCCCCCCAGCAGTACGCCGACTGCGGCTGCGTCGCGACGAGGGCGCACGACGAATCGCCCGCGGAGAGCTCGAGGACGGCCGCCGGGAGGGACACCGTGGGGCCCGGCGTGGGGTAGTTTCCGGTGTCGCCGAGGCCGAGCTCGCCTAGGTCGTTGTCGGCGCCCCAGCAGCGGAGGGCGCCAGCCGTGTCGACGACGCACTCGTTGTAGAAGAGCGCGGCCACGTGCGCGGTGTCGTCCGGGAACGTCACGAGCTGAGGTTGCAGCAGGTTGGCCTGGTACTTCTGACCCCAACAAAAGAAGTCGGCGCCGCGCCGGGCGCACGTTCGGCGCTCCCTCGCGTTGAAGAGGCGGTCCACCAGGACGGGCCCGCCGCCGCCTGCTCCTCCGTCGCCCCCGCCGCCGGAGGTGCCCGTTGCGGTGGCGCTGGCGACCGACGTGCCGGAGGACGTCGCGCCGTCGCCGCCGCCGCCCCCGCCTGGGCTCTGCCCGCCGAGCCCGTCGAACTCCAGGTCCGAGAGGCCGCTCACGAGCTCGCAGCCGCCGACGGCGGCCACCCCACACGCGAGCAAGACCGCGCCGCGCAGCACGTGAGTCATCGGAACCTTCCTACGAGCCGGAGCTCGGTCGGGGAGAGCACGAGGGAGAGCTCGCGCGACCGGCTCGGCGTCTGCGCCAGCCCGACGCCGAGGGCGACGCCGCCGGCGATCGCGAGCGCCCCGCCCACGCCGAGCGTCACGTTGGAGACTGTGGCGAGCGTCTGCGCCTCGTCGGCGTCCGCTTGCAGCGACGCCGGGCACCGTGAGCCAGCGCACTGCTCCTTGATGTCGGCCGTCTTGGCGAGCGAGAGACCTCCCGTCACGCCGGCGGCCACGAGCGTGGCGCCCCCGAGCGAGAGGCCCGTGATGGCGACGATGAAGGCCGGGGCCATGCCGCGGTCGCGGGCCGGTCTCTGCACGGGGGCCGGGACGAACACCGGCTGCGCCGATTGCGCCGCGACGAGCGCGACCGTCACGGTCTCCTTCGCGCCCTCCGCGAGCTGCAGGGCGCGCGACTCTGGCCGGTAGCCCTGGGCTTGGACGCGGACCTCGTGGCCGCCGGGATCGACGGACCAGGGCAGCCCGCGGGCGGCAGGCGGGAGCGTCTGCCCGTCGATGGTGATCGTCAGGCCGGGCGCGTCCTGTGGCTGGACGGCGACCGAGATGGTTGGAATGCGTGGGGCGAGATCGGCCGCCAGCTTCGTCGCGTCGTCGCGGGCGCGCGTGCGCTCGGGGCGCTCGGCGGGGAGCTTGGGCGCGCGCGACGCCTGGAGCGCCACGTCGCGCGCCTCGATCAGCTTGCCGCTCTTGGAGAGCGCGAGGGCGAGGTAGATGCCGGTAGTCGGCACGCCCATGATCTCGTGCGCGGCGCGGAAGTTCGCGACCGCCGTCGTGAGGTCGCCGGTCGCCTCTGCCGCGCGGCCCTTGTCGAGCAGCTTGCGGGCCGTCTCCTTCTCTTGCAGCGTCGGGTTCTTCTCGGGGGTCTGCGCGAGGCCGTGGATGGGCGCACAGAGGAGCGCGAGCGCCACGAGCGCCGCCAGCCGCCGCGCGGCTCGCCTGGTGGGAGGCGCTTCAGAACTCATAGGTGTAGGGCTGAGCCGGGTTGGGGGAGGGGGTGGGGGACGGAGGCCGCGCCGGCGCCCTCACAGGACGTGGAGGCGTGTGCTCGGCTCCGGCCGACGCCGACGCCGACGCGCTGGGCTGGGGCACCTCCGCGGGTTCGGACGTGGCGAGCGCAGAGCCCGTCGAAGACGCCGCGGGGGCGCTGCTCTCCACGGGCCTCGGCGGCGCTGTCTCCCCGGCCCGCGACGCCGGGGCGGGCGCGGGCGTCGCGGACATGAACCAGAAGGCGCCGCCTCCGATGGCGCCCCCGAGCCCGAGCGCCGCGGCAGCCACGAACCAGACGGCGCGCGAGCCGCCGCCCTTGGAGGGCGTGAACGTCGTCGTCCGGCTGCTCACCCCGGACGCCGTGCTCGTGAAGGTCCGGTCGAGGGGCTGCGGCGTGGCCGGATCGGTCATGGGCTCACCGGCCTCGGCGGCGCGGATCATCGAGGACTGCCGCTCCATGTTGTCGCCCGCCAGCCGCTTCACCCACTCTCCGACCTCGCGCGGGCGCGCGGGGGGAGCAGCGGCCTCCAGCGCGCGGGCGAGCTCCACCGCCGTGCCGAACCTCGCGCTTCGATCTTTCGAGAGGGCGCGGAGGATGAGCGCCTCGAGCGCCGGAGGCAGGTCCGGTCGGTACCGAGCGGGGGATGCAGGCTCCTCCTGGAGCACCTGAAACATCACCGAGGCGTCCTGACCCGGGAACAGGCGTCGCGCGGTGACGGCCTCCCAGAGGACGACCCCGATGGCGTAGACGTCCGCGCGCCGGTCGACGTCGTCCTCCGCGCGGATCTGCTCGGGCGCCATGAAGCTGAGCTTGCCCTTGATCTCACCCGTGCGCGTCACGTGCGACCGCCCGAGCGCCTTGGCGATGCCGAAGTCCGCGATGCGGGCGAGCCCGTCCGCGCCGACCAGGATGTTGTGCGGGGACACGTCCCGGTGCACCACATGGAGCGGGCGCCCATCGGGCGCCAGCGCCTCGTGGGCCGCGTGCAGCCCGTCGAGCGCGCCGCCGACGATGGCCGAGACGATCGGCAGCGGGACCTGCTCCCCGAACTTCTGGCACGCCGCGAGGAGCCGAGAGAACGCGTCGCCGCGGATGAGCTCCATGACGATCATGAGCTCTCCCTCGGTCGAGACGACCTCGAGCGTCCGGACGACGTTCGGGTGGTCGAGGCCGCTCGTGATCCTCGCCTCGTCGAGGAACATCTCCCGGAAGCCTTGGTCGCGCGCGTAGGCCTCCTGAAGTCGCTTGATCGCCACGATCCGACCTGGACCGACGGCCCCGACCTGGCGCGCGAGGTGGATCGTCGCCATGCCGCCCGAGGCGAACGCCGGGTAGAGCTGGTAGCGGTCGATCCGCCGGATCGCAGGCTGCACGACCCCCGAGCCTACCAGAAGCCCTCCTGGCAGCGCTCATCGCTTCTCGCCGCGGCGCGTTGCCGATCCGGAGCCGAGCATGCGCCGCGGCGCACACGTCAGCCGGCCGCGACCTTGACCTCCTCGAACAACCACGCCGGCATCTCGCGCTCTAGCTCCCACTCGATGGCCATGGGACGAGCGCCTTCGTGCCGGATGTACACGGCCGACCCGAGGAGCGTATACGGGGCGGTGACATCCGGTCTGTCCAGCTTCTTTTGGCGAACGAAGAGCAGGATCTCCTGACCTCGCTGCGCGTGCTCGATGTATCGGCGACCGGTGTCGGTGTCCTCGTGGATCCCGCTCTGCGACTCCCAGTGAAAGCGCCTCGGGGACAACGCGAAATCCCGGTACATCGTAGTCGGCGAGTAGTCGGACTCCGACTTCTCGAGCGTCACGAACAGAAGATCGGCGCGGTGTCGCTTGTCATGGAAGATCCCCTCGCGGAGGCGGCGGAGCCCACCCTCCTTCGTGCGAACGTCGAGCGCCGCCATGACCTCGTCGAGGCCGTAGGTTGCGTGGACGCGGAGCGGAAGCGAAGCGAGTCGCCCGCTCAGCGGGAACGTCAGCCCGCGCTCGTCCTCGAGGATGGCGAAGAGCTCGAGGAGCTCCGTTCGCATCGCTGGCGCCGCCCACAGCTCGGCCCACGCGGCGTCCATCTCGTGAAGGGACCGATTCATCCAGCCGAGCGCGGCGAACAGCATGCGGGCTGTGGGCTCTTCGGCGCGGCCCGAGGGCGGAGCCGGCTCACCGAGGAGCGCGCGGAACGCCTGGAGGCGCAGCGGATCATCGACGTGGAGGAGTCGGGCGAGCGCTCGCTCGATGCGCTCCTCCGCCGCCGCGTCCGATGGCGGGACGGGCCGAGCGGACGGAAGACCGGCGCGGCGCCGGAGCCGCGTGAAGCTGCGCCCCGGTCGAGAGTACACGTCGTCGAGATCGAGACCCGCGCGACGAAGAAACTCCGCGAGCGTCACGTCGCCGAGCTCCCGCAGATCTTCCACCAGCGTCTCGTCGCCGCGGCCGAGAGAGTCTCGGATGTTCGAGAGCACCGCGTCGGCGGCCACGCGGTCGAGCTGGATCGAGCACCCGCTCGGGAGGCGAGGGAAGCCCCGCTCGATCTCGCGTGCGATCTGGTGGCGCGTCCCCCCGAGGATCGCGCGAAACCGCGCGTCGAAGCGGAACTTGCGGTGTGCTCCGCCGATGAAATCCAACACCGTCAGGCAGCTCTTGTCCGGACGCCGACGGAGGCCTCGGCCGAGCTGCTGGAGGAACAACGTCGCGCTCTCGGTCGGCCGCAGGAAGAGCACCGTGTCGACGTCGGGGACGTCCACCCCTTCGTTGAGCAGGTCGACGCTGAAGATCGCACGCAGCTCTCCGCGTTGGAGCCGGGCCAAGGCGTCGGCCCGCTCGCGCGCCGACGTGCGTTGGCTGATGGCGACCGACGCGAGCCCGGCCTCGCAGAAGCGCTTCGCGACGAACTCTGCGTGAGCGATGTCGACGCAGAACCCCAAGGCTCGCATCGTCTCCGGCGCCGTGACGCGGCGGTGGACCTCCTGGAGCACACGCCGGATCCACAGGTCGTTCGCCGTGTAGACGTTCGACAGATCGTGCGTGTCGTAGCGCCCGGCAGCCCAACGGAGCGTGCGCAGGTCGGTCCCATCGCTGACGCCGAAGTACTGAAACGGCGACAGAAGCTCTTGGTCCAGCGCGTTCCAGAGCCGAAGCTCCGTGGCGATGCGATCGTCGAACCAGGCGAGGACGCTCTGACCATCGCTGCGCTCGGGCGTCGCCGTCAGTCCTATCAGGAACGAAGGCGTCATGTGCCGGAGGAGGCGCTCGTACGTGGAGCTCGCGGCGTGGTGGAACTCGTCGACGATGACGACGTCGAAGGCGTCGGGAGCGAGCCTTGCCAAGGTCGCCTCGTGCAACGACTGCACGTTGGCGAAGACGTGCGTGCCACGGCGCGGTACCTCCCCTTGGCCCAGGCGCTCGCCGAACACCGGATCCCCGAGCACGACCCGGAACACCAGCCTGCTCTGCTCCAGGATCTCGTGCCTGTGAGCGACGAAGAGGAGGCTCAGCGGCCGGCCCGCTCGTCGGCACAAGGTCCGATAGTCGAACGCCGCGATGAAGGTCTTGCCGGTCCCGGTCGCCGCGACGACCAAGTTTCGGGTGTGCCCGCGGTCGCGCTCTGCCTCGAGCCTCTCCAGCGCCTCCACCTGGTGTGGCTTCGGCGCCACGTGGATCGCACATCAGCAGCTTGTTGCGATCCGAGGCTTGCCTTCGGACCGCGTCGTCCCAACGCGCGCCGTCGCGTTCCGTGTCGTAGCTCTCGAACGAGCGGTCGTTCCAGTATTGCTCGAAGACCCGCGAGAACTTCTCCAAGATGGGCCGGTTGTCGACCTGTGACAGCCGCACGTTCCACTCGCACCCGTCGAGCAACGCATCGCGTGACAGGTTGGACGACCCGACGAACCCGGTCGTGAAGCCCGAGCGACGATGGAACAGCCATGCCTTCGCGTGGAGCCGGGTCCGCTCGGTGTCGTAGGAGACCTTCACCTCCGCGCCCATCTCGACGAGCGCGTCCAGCGCCCTGCGCTCGGTGGCCCCCATGTACGCGGTGGTGAGCACGCGGAGGCCTCCCGGTCGGCGCTCGAGGAGCTCTCGTAGCTGGTCCTCGATGACGCGAACGCCGCTGAACTTCAGGAACGAGCACAGGAGGTCGACCGAATCGGCGGACGCGAGCTCTCTCGGCAGCTCACTGCCGAGCCGGAGGCTTCGACCATTGACCAGGAGCTCGCTGTTCGCGAGCGGGACCTCCGGGCGGACGGGTGCTTCGATCCGGCGGAGGGAACCAGGCGCGTCGGGCACGAGCGCCAGCAATCGGCGGGCGGGCAGCCGTACCCGGTCGCCGGAGATCGTCGCGCCCCCTCTGGACGCTGCCTCGAGCTGACCGAGGAGCGCGTTCGTCAGCGCGACCTGGTGGTCCACGCGGGACCCCGCTTCGGTCTCGGGCAAGCCGCGGAGCGTAGCGAGGAGCCGATCGTGAACCACGCGCGCGAGGGACTCGGCCGCGGCCTCCGGATCGGAGAGCGCCTCGTCGAAGATCCGGAGCCCTTCGGGCGCCTCGTCGAGCAAGCCGGCGAGCGCCTCACTCACGACCTGGTCGTAGACGCCGGGGACCGGGGGCCGCACTCGGCGAGCATAAGCCAAGGCCGAGGACGGGTGGCGCACCGGCATGGGGGGCAACGCCGGCCCGCTCCGCTGGCCGCGATCTCGACCGCTCGAGATGCTGGCGGTTCCCACGCCCCCGGCGTCACGCAGCGCTGGCCTTGAGGTCCGTCGAGAATGTGCCGTTGTCCGGTCGTGCGCTCGCCGCCTCGCTGTCCCAGCCGCGCCGACGCGGCTGTGCGGTGGGCCCTCTATGGCGCGGCGTTCGGCTGCTGCTTCCCGGTCCTGGCGGCCTGCCTTCGGGTCGCAGGGCTGGGCGTCGCGGAGGCGACCGCCGTCTTCGGCGCTGACCCCTTGCTCTGGATCATCGCGACCGCCCCGCTCTTCCTCGGCGCCTTCGCCTGGCTCGGCGGCCGCGAGCACGACCGCCTGCGCACCCTGGCGAGCGAGCTGGACCAGCGGGTAGCCGCCCGTACCGCGGCGCTCGCCGCAGCGCTCGAGCGGATCCGCGTGATCGTGGACGGGGTCGGTGATGGGGTCGTCATGGTGGAGCTCGGCGATCGCGTCGGCCACGCCTCCCGTGCGGCACGAGAGTGGCTCGGACCAGTGGGCGCCGACGCAGCGGCGAGCGAGTGGCTGTTCCCCGACTGCGCCGCCTCCCGGGCTCAGCTCCAGGTCGGCCTCGCGCAGATCGCGGAGGGCCTCTTGCCTCTCGAGCTCTGCGTGGATCAGATGCCGCGGCGCCTGTCGCGGGACGGGCGAGCGCTCGAGTTGGACTACCGACCGCTCGACACCGCAGCCGGTGACGCGCCCGCCCTCGTCCTGGTGCTGCGGGACGGGACGGATCGCGAGGCCGCGGCGCGCGCCGCGGCCGAGAGCCACGAGCTGCGGGCCGCGATCGTCCAGCTGCTCCGCGATCCCCGGGCGTGGGAGACGTTCAGC
>CAZBJI010000214.1:0-12107 GCA_964492175.1 uncultured Polyangiaceae bacterium
GAGGAGCTCTTCGCGCGGCAGCGCCGAGCGGTCGCTGATCTGCAGCACGCGCGGCGCCTGGGACACGGCTACTCGACCGGCGCCCCGGAGGCGCTTGGCACCGCCGACGCGCTGGCCGCGGCAGGTCCGCTCCCCGCCGCCGAGGCCGCGCCCTTCGGATCCGCGAGGTCCCGCGGGTCCGGCGCGGCGACGCCCATCGCCTGCAGGTCCTGGTGGGCCTGCACCGCGTGCCGGCTCCGCGGGTACTGGGTGACGAGGTACTTCAGCGTCCGGACCTCGGCGTCCTTGTCGCCGGCGGCCCGGAACTCCTTGGCGAGGTCGTAGAGCGCCTCTCCCGGCGTGTCCTCCCGCCGCTTGTTGGGATCCGGATCGCTCGGGCACTGGAACGGCGCCACGAGCGACGCCGCGAGCAGGAGGGCGCGGAGCGGCGCGCCGACGATCACTCGATGAGCCCGTCGCTGGGAGACGAGGCCGCGGCGTGGAGCCGGCGGGGCATCCGCCCGGCCCGGAAGGCCGCGCGGCCGGCCGCGACGCCGTCCTTCATCGCCCGCGCCATGAGGATCGGGTCCCGCGCCCCCGCGATCGCGGTGTTCATGAGGACCCCGTCGCAGCCGAGCTCCATCGCGCGGGCCGCGTCGCTCGCCGTCCCGACGCCCGCGTCCACGATCAGCGGCACCTTGGTCTGCTCGCGGATGATGGCGAGGTTGTAGGGGTTGCGGATGCCCAACCCGGAGCCGATCGGCGCCGCCAGAGGCATCACCGCCGCGCACCCGAGCTCCTCGAGCTTGCGGCAGACGATCGGGTCGTCGATGCAGTAGGGCAGAACGACGAAGCCATCCTTCACGAGCACCGTGGCCGCCTCGAGGGTCGCCTCGTTGTCCGGGAAGAGCGTGCGCTCGTCCCCGATGACCTCGAGCTTCACGAGCGGCGTGTCCAGGAGCTCGCGCGCGAGCCGGGCCGTCCGGAGCGCCTCGTCGGCGGTGTAGCAGCCAGCGGTGTTGGGCAGCACCGTGACGCGCGTGCGCGCGAGGACGGCGTGCAGCGAGTCCTCGCCGCGCGCGGCCAGATCGACCCGCCTCAGCGCCACGGTCACGACCTCCGCGCCCGACGCGACGATGGCGCGCTCGGTCTCGGCGAGATCTTTGTACTTGCCGGTGCCAATGAAGAGGCGCGAAGCGAACGAGAAGGAGCCGATGCGCAGGGTGTCGTCCATCGCGCCTCGGTGGTAGCCGATCGGACGGCCGCGAGGAAGCGGGCGGCGCCGGGCGGCCGGCCGGCGAGGACGCGCGCGGCGCGCATCGGTCCTGCCATGGGCCGGCGGCGCCGGGCGCGGGGGCCCCACCCGAACGTACGAGCCGAGGCACTCGTGCTACGCTCCGGCCATGCGCGCTTGGGTCTTGGGAGCCTCTCTGGCCGCGTTCGCGGCGTCGTGGACGTGCGGGGTGACGGGCGGCCGGGTAGGGCTCGGCGAAGCGCACGCGACGACGAGCGTGCTCCTCACCCTGGAGGAGCTCGTGGAGCGCTCGGGGACGGTCGCGGTGGTGGAGGCGGTCGAGCGGTCTTCGCGCTGGGAGGTCGTCGGCGAGTCCAAGCGGATCGTCACCTACACGCGGCTCGTCGTGCACGAGGCCATCCGCGGCGACGCCGGCGAGGAGATCTGGGTTCGCACGCTCGGCGGCAAGGTCGGCAAGATCGGCCAGCACGTCGCCGGCGAGGCGCAGTTCTCCCTCAAGGCGCGCGCCGTGGTGTTCCTCACGAAGGCCGGGGACGTGACGGTCGTCACGGGGATGGCGCAGGGCCACTACCCCCTCGTCGAGAAGGACGGCGCCGTGCGCCTCACGTCGAGCCCCGACACGGGCAACCTGGTGGAGCGGCGCGGACCGCGGGTCTCGGCGCGTGAGCGCCTCGTGGGGGCGAAGCTCGCCGACGCGACGAGCTCCATCAAGACGGCTGCCAAGGCGCTCGAGAAGTGAGGTGGCCCTCCGTCGTGGCGCTCGCGGTGATCACCCTCGCCGCTGGCGAGGCCTCGGCGTATTGCCGCACCGCGGTCTGCGGTGAGGAGGTCGGCAAGCGCTGCGAGCCGCCCGAGCCCGACGACTGCGGCATCGCGATCGCGTGGCCCACGGCCTGCGTGGGCTACTCCGTCCAGCGTGACGCGTCCGACCAGGTCGAGCTCGCCGCGGTGACCGACCTCGCGGCCCGGGCCTTCGCCACGTGGACGGCCGCCACGTGTGGCGGCCAGCCGGTCGGCATCGCCGCCTCCGACCTCGGCCCGGTGACCTGCGATCAGCAGGAGTTCGACCAGGAGTCGAAGAACCAGAACCTCATCGTGTTCCGCGACTCGAGCTGGCCTTACGGCCCCGGAGCGCTCGCCCTCACGACCGTCACCTACGCGCTCGACACCGGGGAGATCCGCGACGGCGACATCGAGCTGAACAGCAAGCACGCCTCGTTCACCACCTCGGACGGCGACGTCGACGTGGATCTGCTCAGCATCCTCACGCACGAAGCGGGACACTTCCTGGGGATGGCCCACAGCCCCGTCACGGACGCCACGATGCAGACGGACTACCCGCCGAAGTCGATCAGCCTCCGCACGCTGGAGGCAGACGACGTCGCGGGGATCTGCGCCGTCTACCCACCCGGGGGCACCGCCGCCTGCGACCCCGAGCCGCTGAACGGCCTCGGGGACGAGTGCGGGGAGGCCGCCTCGGCCGGCGACGACGGCTGCGGCTGCGAGGTGGCGGGCGAGCCGACGAGCGCGCCGACGTGGGCGCTCCTGGGCGTCGCGGCGGCGGGCGTCAGCGCGGCTGCATCGCGGAGGCGCCGGCCGCGCGGAGCAGCTCCCGGTCGTCGTCCTCCCCCGGGTTCGGGGTCGTGAGCAGCCGGTCCCCGTAGAAGATGGAGTTCGCGCCGGCGTACATGGCGAGGAGCTGGGCCTCCCGCGTGAGCTCGGTCCGGCCGGCGCTCAGGCGCACCATGGCCTCCGGCATCATCACGCGCGCCGTCGCGATCATGCGCACGAAGTCGATCGGATCGATCGGGGGCATGGCCGCGAGGGGCGTCCCAGGGACGCGCACGAGGGCGTTGATCGGCACGCTCTCCGGGTGCGGCGTCATGCGCGCGAGCTCGACGAGCATCATGCAGCGGTCGTCGACGCTCTCCCCCATGCCGATGATGCCGCCGGAGCAGACGGTGATGCCCGCGGCCCGGACGGCGCGGAGCGTGCTCAGCCGATCATCGTAGGTGCGCGTGGAGATGATCGACCGGTAGGCGTCACGCGAGGTGTCGAGGTTGTGGTTGTAGGCGTCGAGCCCGGCCTCCTTCAGGCGACGGGCTTGATCGGCGGTCAACATGCCGAGCGTGCAGCACGCCTCGAGCCCGAGCGATTTCACCCCGCGCACCATCTCGAGGACGCGGTCGAACGCCGGACCGTCCTTCACCTCCCGCCAGGCAGCGCCCATGCAGAAGCGGGTGGACCCGCACTCCTTGGCGCGGCGGGCGGCGTCGAGGACCTCGCCGGCGTCGAGCATCTTCTCGGGTCCGACGGTCGTCTCGTAGTGGGACGACTGCGGGCAGTAGGCGCAGTCCTCCGGGCAGCCGCCGGTCTTGACGCTGAGGAGCGTGCAGAGCTGCACCTCCGCCGGGCCGTGGTGCTGGACGTGCGCGGCGCGCGCGCGATCCAGCAGCTCGAAGAGCGGGGCGTCGTGGATGCTGCGGGCCTCTGCCAAGGTCCAGTCGTGGCGCGCGCGGCTCATGGGCGCGATCCTGTAGCAACGATCCGCTACGGATGAAATGACTCGCACCTGGGCCGGCTCGCTGGTAGTCGCGGTGCAACGCTGTGCAGATCCGTGTCCTCTACGTAGACGATTCTCCCCTCGCTCGCGCCGCCGCCTCGCGACTGCTCGCCGCCCGGGGCTTCCAGGTGGTGGTCGCGTCGTCCGCCGCCGAGGCGGACGCCGTCGACACGAGCTGCCTCACGGGGGCGCTGCTCGACCTCGAGGTCGGCGAGGAGAGCGGGACGACCATCGCGTTTGCCCTGCGGGCGCGCCGACCGGAGCTGCCCATCGCGTTCTTGACCGCCGCGGAGCGGGCGGAGTCGCTCGACCAGGCGCGCCTCTTCGGCCCCGTCTTCTCCAAGACGACCGAGACCGACCGCGCCGTGCGCTGGATCTCCGAGCTGGCGGGCTGAGCGGCGCCCCGGCGGAGGCGCGCCCGAGCGGGCCTCCGCCTGCCCGATTCGGATCGGCGCCTGAGTTCTGATGGAAACTCGGTTTCCATCAGACTAGCCTCGGTGCGTGCAGACCCCCTACGCGTCGGAGCAGTTCCTCCATCAGCTCCTCCAGAAGGCTCTGGCCGCGAACGCGAGCGACATCCACGTCAAGGTCGGCCAGCCCCCCGGGGCCCGCGTCCGGGGGGACATGGTCTATTTCCGCGTCGACAAGGTGAAGCCGGAGGACACCGAGGCGCTGGCGAGGCTCGTGCTCGCCCACCGCGGCGTCGACGACGTCTCGGAGCTCCGCGAGTACGACACCGCCTACACCGCGCAGGGCATCGGGCGCTTCCGCATCAACGTGTACCGCCAGCGCGGCTCGCTCGCGCTGGTCATGCGCAGCATCCCGCTCAAGATCCCCACCTTCGAGGAGCTCGGGATGCCGGCGGCCATCAAGACCCTCGCCGAGCTCGACCGCGGGCTCGTCATCGTGGTGGGGGCCGCGGGCAACGGGAAGTCGACGACCCTGGCGTCGATGGTGGGCCACGTGAACGCGAACTTCCCCAAGCACATCGTCACGATCGAGGATCCGGTCGAGTTCCTCCACGTGGACAGCCGCTCCGGCGTCAGCCAGCGCGAGGTCGGCATCGACACGGACAGCTTCGCGCGCGCCCTCCGCGCCGCCCTCCGACAGAACCCGGACGTGATCCTCGTCGGGGAGATCCGTGACGAAGAGACGCTCGAGATCACGATGAAGGCCGCGGAGACGGGGCACCTCGTCTTCACGACGCTCCACACCCCCGACGTGACGCGCACCGTGAACCGCATGCTCAGCCTGTCGAAGAACCCGGCCGAGCTCCGCGAACGGCTCGCCGACGCGCTCCAAGGGATCGTCGCGCAGCGGCTCGTCCCGCGGCGCGACGGGCAGGGGCTCTGCCTGGTGCAGGAGATCCTGGTCGCCAGCGGGACCGCGCGCGAGGCCATCAAGCACCCGGATCAGGCCCCGCCCCTGAAGGACGTCATGGAGAAGGGCGTCGTGCCTTACGGCATGCAGACGTTCGACATGCACCTCAAGCAGCTCGCCGCAGCCGGCGTCATCAGCAAGGAGTTCGCGAAGCAGAGCCCGTTCTGAGACCCGGGCGCGTGGGCCTCCGGCGGCGCGCTCGGCGCGGCGCCCGCGCGAGGTCAGCGCTGGAGCTTCGTGACGACCTCTGCGTGCTCGGGGAAGCGATTGCTCTCGTACTTGGAGAACACCAGCGCCCCGTCCACCTCCACGTCGAACTGGCCGACGCGCCCGGGGACGAGCTCGGCGTCACGGCCGGTGGCCTGCTTGATCGCGGCCGCGAGACCCGCGGCCTTGGGCTTATAGTTTCACTGAAGGCAGTAGCGAATGACGATCGCCATGGGAGCACCCTACCTCCGCGCGCCCGCCGTTGCACGCGCCTGCGCCGTCGTCTTCGGCGCAGCCCTCGCCTGCTCCTCCGACCCGGCGCCGCAGCCCGCCCGCTCCGGCTCGGCCGTCGCCCCCGCCCCGGCCGCCTCGAGCGTCGCGCACGCTCGCGACGTGGGAGACGCGTGGGCGCGGGCAGGCGCCGGGCAGGACGGAGCAGAGCTCGCGCGGCTGGCCGAGGAGGTCGGCGCGCAGGAGCTCGTCGCCGCGCTCGAGGATCGGGACCGAGGCGGCGTCGCGGCGCGCGCCTTGCCGTACGCACCGGACCGCGATCTGGCGGTCGGTCCGCTCGCGGCCTGCGTCCAGCGGGGCGGCGCGGCGGCGGAGGCGTGCGCGGCGGCGGTGGTCCACGTGCTCTCGCTCCCGGGGCGCGATCGAGAGCGGCTGGATCCGGAGGGCGAGGCTCGGGCGGCCCGCGACCTGCTCGTCGTCGCGGGCGATCCCCGCCGGCCCCGCGCGCTGCGGGCGAGCGCCGTCACGGCGCTCCGCCACCTCTCCGAGCGCGGCGTGGTCAACGCGTCGGCGATCCCGACCGCGCTCGATCCGTAGGGTGCCCTCCCTCGGCGCAGCGCGGCGTCACCCCGCGCCGACGGTGAGCCGGCCCGCCGAGACGCGCGCGGGCGCGCCGAGGACGAGCGGCAGGTTCCGCGCTCCATGCCCCGCCGCCAGCCCGGCGACGACGGGCACGCCGAGCGGCGCGAGCCGCTCCGCGAGGACCGCCTCGTGCTCCACCCCGTCGGGCCCGGGACCGCAGTCGGTGAAGTCCCCGAGGACGAACGCGCCCGCGGACGCCAGGTGCCCGCCGGAGAGCAGCGTGGTGAGCATCCGATCGAGCCGATACGGGCGCTCGCCCACGTCCTCGAGGAACACGACGGCCCCCGCCGGCACGGCGAGGCGGCCCGCGGCAGCGCACGCGTGGAGCAGCGCCAAGTTCCCGCCGAAGAGCGGGCCCGAGGCGTCGCCCCCCACGATCGTGCGGAGCCCGTCGTGCACGCGCTCGCGGTGGGGGTCTTCGAGGTAGGCGACGAGCTCGGCGCGGGCGACGCGGTCGCAGCGACCGAGGACCGCGACGTGGGGCGCGTGCAGCGACATCACGCCCACGCGCGCCGCTTCGACGTGCAGCGCGGTGATATCCGAGAACCCGACGAGCCAGCGTGGGCTCTCCGCGAGCGAGCCCCACGGCAGGCCGTCCAGGATCCGGGACGCGCCGTAGCCGCCGCGCATCGCGAGGACGGCGCGGACGTCGGGCGCGACGAGCGCCTGCGAGAGCTCCTCGCGACGGCGGGCGTCGTCGCCCGCCAGGTAGCCGCTCCGGCGGAACGCGTCGCGGCGAACGCGGACCTTGTACCGCTCGGCGAGGAAGGCCAGGCCGCGCCACGCGAGCGCGTGCTCGAACGGCCCCGACGGAGCGATCACGGCGACGACGTCTCCCGGAGCGAGCGGCTGCGGACCGATCACGTTCGCTCGGCTTCCACCTCGAGGCCCGGCCGCGCGGCGCGGGACGCCGTGGAGGGACCTCGCGGCCGCCCGGTGGTCACGGCTCTTCTTCGATGAGCTCCGCGTCGTCGACGTCCTCGATGTCGTCGTCGGGCGGCGAAGAGGGAGGCCTCGACCCGGGCACGGGGGGCGGCTTGGACCCCGGGGGCCGCGAGCCGGGCACCGGCGGCGGGCGAGACCCAGACGAGCCAGGCGGACGCCCGCTCGGCGGAGGGAGCTGCGCAGGGGGTTGGCCATCCCAGCCTTGCTGCGCCCAGCCCTGAGCCTCTTGCCAAGCCCGCTGCTGCGGGTCCACGGGGTGCGACGGAGCCACGTGGTGCTGCTGCGCGTGCTGTTGCGCGTGCTGCTGCTGTTGCTGCCAGTGCTGCTGCTGCGCGTGCTGCTGCTCCTGCCACGCCTGCTGCTGCTGCGCGTCCCACGGCGCCTGGCCCGGGTGCGCCTGCTGTCCGTAGCCCTGGTGCTGCTGCCACGCGGCCGGATCTTGGGTCGGCGGCTGACCCTGGTTGGCCCAGCCCTGCTGGTATTGCTGCTGGGCGGCCCACGCCTGCGCTTGCTGTTGCTGCGACCACGCGTCCTGCGCGGGGGCGCCCGGTGGCGCGTGCTGGTGTGGGTAGTGCGGCTGCTGCTGCTGCTGCCAGTCGGACCCGACGGCCTGGGCGTGCGGCGCCTCGCCCCAGGCGCCCGGAGCGGCCGCGCCCGGCCACCCCTGAGGGGCCCCCGGGGTCGCGCCGGTGATCCCAGGGTGTTCTCCCGAGTGGGGCGTCTGGTCGGGCTGGGGCCAGCTCGCCCTCGCCTCGGCGGCTGCCGGCTGGCTGGCCGGATCGGGCGTGGCCTCTCCGAAGAGGGCCTCGTCCACGCGGGGACCGGGCGGCACCGTGGGCGGACGCGTCGCTATCTCGTCGGCGAGCGATCCGAGATGATCCGACGCGAACGATCCGGTCACGGCGTCCCCGGCCTGGTCCCCACCCGGGCCGGACCCCGCCGGGGCTGGGACGACCGCGCCGAGCTCGCTGCGCATGGCGTCCGAGACGGCGTCGAGCGGCATGACCGGCGTGGGCTGCGCGAGCAGCTCCGAGTAGGCCTCCGGCGTCCGCGGGACCGCGGCGAGCTCCTCCTCCGCGTCGTCCGAGTCTGCGGTCTCCTCCGGGATCCCCTTGAACACGTCCTGGGGACCGGTGGCGCCGAACGCGCCGACGAGCGCGGCCGTCGCGGCCGCGTCGGGGCGGGTGGGGGCGGGCTCGGGCGCGCGAACCGTAGGCGCCGGCTCCGGGGCGCGCCGGACATCTCCGGGCGCGCCCGCCCCGCGAGCGCTCGTCGGACCCGCGCCGGGCTTGGACGCCGGCGCGCTGGTCGAAGGCGGGGCGGCCGGCACGGGTCGCGGGTTGTGGTTCAGCTTGCCCGTCTTGGCGCGATCGAGGCCGGCCGTGGCCTCCGGATCGTTCGCCTTCATGCGCAGCACGCGCCGCCACGCGTCGGCGGCCTCGCGCGCGTCGCCGATCTCCTCTTCCCAGAGCCGCGCGACCCGGCGAGCGAGGTCGGCGCGCAGCGCCGGATCGCGGCCTCGCAGGATCTGATCCTCGAAGAGCTGGATGCGACCGCGGTGATCCCCGAGCTGCTCGAGCAGGTTCGAGAGCTCGTTCATCACCTCCTGATCGGAGGGCGACAGATCATGCAGCTTCTTGAGATCGGTCGCGGCGCCCTGCATGTCGCCGAGCTGCTCGCGCCGCAGCCGCGCGCGACGGGAGAGGAGCTTCCGGACGAGCGGCCCGTCGAAGACCTCCTCCAGCGCCTTCGCGAGCGTCGCCTCGATCCGGCGCACGTCCCCGACCTGCTCGCCGAGCTCGTCGAGGGCGGCGAGGCCGGCGTCGTCCACGTACGTGACGAGAGCGTCGCCCACCCACTCGAAGGCTTTGTCGACGTCGCCGAGATCGCGGTTCGCGATCGAGGCGGCGCGGCGAAGGAGCGCCGCGCGCGTGCGCCCCCCGTCGCGTGAGCCCTGGCCGCCGGCCGCCAGCGCCTCCGCGAGGATGCGCCGCAGGCTCACGCCCTTGGCCGCCCCGGGCGCCGCGGCTCCCTCCTGAGCGACTTGGGCGTCGCCTTCGCGCGCCGCGTGCTCGAGCTTCTCGAGCGTCTCCTCCTGTACGCCCCCCGCGAGCGCCAGCTCGAAGAAGCTGCGGGCGCGGTCGAACGCGCCGCGGCTCGCGGCGATCTGCGTCGCTCTGGCGAGCGCGGTCAGCCTGTCCGCCGGGGCCTTGCAGCGCCCGATCTGCCGCTCGTACAGGTCGACCACGTGTCCGGGCGCCTGGGAGAGCGCGGCGAGCCGAGAGAGCAGCGGCTCCACGTCCCCCGCCCCGATCCCGGCGAGCGCGCCTTCCCCGTGCTGGATGGCGTCGAGCGGATCCGCGCCGGCCTCCACCATCACCTCCGCCTGCCGGACGAGCTCGACGGAGCGCGTCATCCCCGCGAGCTCCTTGGCGAGGATCTCGTGCGCGACACCGAGCGCGTCGAGGTCCTTGGTCCGCTTGGCGATGTCCTCCAGCTTCTCCCCGACGTCCCGATCGGCCGCCTTCGCGCGGGCGAGGTCCAGCGCCGTCTTGGCCGCGTCCTTGTCGCGCCCGATCTCCACGAACCGATCGAACGCGCCGCGGAGCGCGACGGTGCGCTTCGGCCCGGCCGCGCTCTCGTGCCAGAGCACCAGCTTGGTCGCGACGACGCCCTTCCAGCCGAGCCGATCCCCGAGCTCGATGTACGCGTCCCGAGCGGCCTGGTCCCCCTGATCCGCGGGGCCCTCGAGCACGCCGAGCGCCTCGTCCCCCTTGCCGAGCTTGGACTCCAGCAGGTCGGCGAGGCGCTTCGTCATGACGCTCGCCTCTTGCTCGTCCCCCTCGAACTCGAGCAGCACGGCGAGCAGCTTGGCCACCCGATCCCACTGCTCCTCCTGCTCGCAGAGCTTCAGCAGCCGCTCGGTCGCGTCGAGGTCCCCGCTGTCCGCCTCGAGGACGATGTCCAGCGCGCGGATCGCGCCCTTCCTGTCGTCGAGCGGCCCCTCGTAGAGCTGCGCGACGCGCTGCGCGAGCTCGACGCGCTCGTCGCCGGTCGTCAGGGCGATCTCCCGCTCGAGCGCGCCGGCGGCGACCCCCTCCTCGCCGATCTTCTCGGCGAGGTCGGCGATCGCGTGGAGGGCGACGCGGTTGGTCGGGTCGAGCTCGCGCGCGATCGCCTCGTACCGCTCGATCGCGACCTTGGGGTCGTCGAGCGCGTCCGCGTAGAGGGCCGCCTCCCGGAGAGCGAGCTCGACCTTCTTTGCCGGCTCGGCCGTCAGGGCCACGAGCCGCTTCAGGAGGTCGGCGTGCTCCTGGTGATCGCCGCGCTCGGACGCGTCCTCGACCAGGAGCTCCAGCGCGCGCGGGTCCTCCCCGTCGTTGAGGACGAGCAGCAGCGTCTCGCGAGCGGACTCCGCGTCGCCCGCGCTCTTCTGCAGGGCCGCGGCCGCGAACCGCACCGCCGTGCGCCGCGCCTTGTCGGCGAGCTTGGCCGCGCGCTCGACGAGGAAGGTCGCGAGATCGGGCAGGCGCTCGGCGGACCGGTAGAGCTCCTCCAGGTGCCCGGCGTACGCGTCGCTCTCGGGGACGAGCCGACACGCCTCGAGCAGCTTGTCGATCGACCCGCCGAGGTCACCGGCGCGTTCGTAGAGCTCCGCCGCGCGCGCCACGAACTCGGCCTTCTTCTCGGGACCGGCGCCGCCGCTGGACGGATCGGCGTCCTCGAGCTTCGCGCGCTGGTCGAGCGCGTTGGCGGCCTCCACGAAGCGACCCGCCTCCACGTAGGCCTTCTCGGCCTCCTCCCACATCTTGCCGGCCTTGAGGAGCTCGCCCGCCTCCGCGTAGGCGTCGCCCGAGCCGCCGAGATCGCCCGCGCGCCTGCGCAGGTCCCCGAGCTTCGCGAGGAGGTTGCCGCGCGCCGTGTCGTCCTCCACCCCGGAGACGTTCTCCGCGATGACGTCCGCCGCCTGCTGGTACTGCTCTCCCTTCTCGAAGAGCTTGACCGCGGTGTGGATGGCCGTGTCGTCGGCCGGCGCGAGCCCCGCGATGCGAGACCAGGCCTCTGCGGCGGCGGCCGGATCCTTGCGCTTCTGCTCGTGGAGCGTCGCGAGCTTCTTCTCGAGGGCGATCTTGGACTCGACGTCGGGGGCGCTCATGGCCTCCTGCTCGAGCACCGTCGCGAGATCGTCCCACCGCTGCGACTTCTCGAGGAGGCGGCGGAGCTGCTCGCGGGCCTGGTCGTCGCCGCGATCGAGCTGGACGATCTGCTTGGCGGCCGTGATGGCCGTGTCGATGTCGCGCAGCTGTGTCTCGCAGAGACCGGCCACGTCGCGGAGCTGGGCCTTCCGCGTCTCCACGGGCTGAGCCATGACGCGCGAAGCGGCCATCAGGACGTCGCGGAGCTCGGAGTACATGCGCTTCTGGCGGAGGTGCTCGTCCACCCACGTGAGCGCCTCCGTGTTGGCCGGATCGATCCGCAACACCTCTCGGAACTTGGTGAGCGCCGTGGGCTTGCGCCCCTTCTGCGCCTCGGCCTGCGCCTGGTCGAGCAGCGCGCGGACCTCCCCAGGATCCGCGTCCTGATGATCCGGCATCTCGTCGACGGAGTCGCTGATCGGCGCCGCCGGGATGGGGCGGCCCGCTGCCGGGAGCTTGGCCGCGGACCCACGCGCGGGGGCCGCGGGCTCGTGGAAGGACTGGCGCGCGGCGGCGCCGGGCGGCGGCTGAGGCGGCGGGGGCCTCGAGCCGACGGCCGACCGCGCCTCGACCGCCATGTACCCGGCGGGGTTGGCGGCGAGGTACGCCGCGTACAGCGGCTTGAGCTCGGCGGTGCGGCCGAGCGGCCGGCCGTAGTGCGAGGCGAGCTGCATCGCCCTGTCGTCGGCCGGGGCGCACCTCAGGGCGC
>CAZBJI010000215.1:0-11990 GCA_964492175.1 uncultured Polyangiaceae bacterium
GCGGCTGCCACGCGGCCGCTGCTGGCGGCGGGCATCTTCACGATGTTCCTCACGCCGGTGCTGGTTCGGGTCGCGCCTCACGTCACCGCCGGCGAGCGTCTCCTGGCGCCGCTCGAGCGCCTGATCGGCGTCAGAGGCATCGACGCCGTCGACGACGGCGCCGCGCTCGCCCTCAAGGACCACGTCGTCCTCGTGGGCTTCGGCGTGGCCGGCCGCCTCGTCGCGCGCGCCCTCGCGGCGCTGGACGTGCCCTACGTGGTGATCGAGCTCAACGCCGCGACGGTCCGGGCGGCGCGGGCGCAGGGGCTCCCCGTCTACTACGGGGACGCGACGAGCGAGGAGGCGCTGGGCCACGCGCACCTGGCCGATGCGCGCGCGCTCGTCCTGCTCATGAACGATCCCGCCGCGCTGCAACGCCTGATCGACACGGCGCGGCGCGTGAGCGACAAGGTCCCGATCCTCGCGCGGTCCCGCTACCTGGCCGAGCGCGAGGGGCTGGAGAAGCTCGGCGCGACGGAGGTGGTGGCGGACGAGGTCGAGGGAGGGCTCGAGATGGTCGCCCACATCCTTCGGCGGCTCGAGGTGCCCCGCAACGTGATCGAGGAGCGGCTCGAGCTCGCGCGGCAGGAGACCCAGCCTTCCGCGCGCGTGCAGACCGTCCCGCGTCGGACGCTCGCCGAGACGAGCGGCCTCGGCGACTTGAAGATCGAGAGCGTCCTCGTGCGGCCGGGCGTCCCCGCCGAGGGACGGAGCGCGAAAGAGCTCGGCATCCAGAAGGACACGGGCGCGCTCCTGGTCGCCCTTCGGCGGGACGGCGCGCTCATCGATCAGGCCGCGTCGACGGCGCTCGCCTCCTCCGACGTGGTGTTCTTGGTCGGGAAGAAGCAGGACGTGGAGCGCGCGCTCAAGGCGTACTTCTAAGCGCCTCAGCGCGCGGGGGCTGCGACGTCCTCCGCTCGTGCGCGAGCAGCCAGCGCTTGCGCTCGAGGCCGGCCGCGTAGCCGGTCAACGCGCCGCCCGCGCCGATGACCCGGTGGCACGGGACGACGACGGCGATCGGGTTCGCGCCGTTCGCCGAGCCCACGGCCCGGACCGCGGCGGGGTTGCCGACGCGCGCGGCGAGCTCGCCGTAGGTCCACGTCGCTCCGCACGGGATCTGACGGAGCGCGTCCCACACGCGGAGCTGAAACTCCGTCCCCTCCGCGTGCGTCGCCAGCCCGTCCAGGGCGGCGTGCTCTCCTGCGAAGTACGCCGCGAGCGCCGTCGCTACGCCGGCCGGATCGGCGGCGCGCCTGGCGGCCGTCCGGCCTGACTGGAGCCAGCGGCTCGGCCGAGCGTGCCCCGACGTGAACCCCGCGGCCAGGAGCCGCCCGTCGAGGTCCACGACGATCCCCAGCGGCCCGAGCGGCGTCTCGATCTCGTCGAAGAAGAGCGCAGTCGTCATCCGTCGATCCTTTCCGGTGCGCGCGGGGCGCGACGACGCATGGATACGACGCCGGGTGCCGCGTGGCACGCCGCTTTCGGACCTGACGGCGAGGGAGGAGCCTCGTGCTCCCGACGTGCGGTCGGCCGACTTCACTTGGCCGATTGGAGCCGGACACCTACGATGTCTCGTAGCTGAACGCGCCGCCCCCGCGTGACGCTCCCGCTCGGAGAACGGTTGATCTACGTCGTCCTCGCCCTGTCGCTCGGCCTCCAGCTGCTCGCGGCGGTACTGGCGCTGCGCCTGGTGCGGCTGACCGGCTCGGCGTGGGCGTGGCTCCTCATCGCAGGCGCGACCGTCCTGATGGCGACCCGCCGCGCGGTCACCCTCTCCAAGTTGCTCTCCGGCGCGCCGGTCAAGGCCGATCTGTCGGCTGAGCTCATCGCTCTCTCCATCTCCGTCTGCCTCGTCCTCGGGATCGCCCTCATCCGCCCGCTCTTCACCCACATGCGCAGGGTGGAAGAGCAGCTGCGACGGCGCGAGAAGGAGCTCCGTGACACGCTCGACCGCGCCCCGGATGGCATCGCCTTGGTCCGCGAGGGTCGGTGGGCCTACGTGAACGAGGCGCTCGCGTCCGCGCTCGGGGCGCGGCGGATGGATCTGATCGGCCAGGGCGTCGAGGACCGGCTCTCGGAGGCGGACCGGTCGCGGTCGGGCGAGGGCCTGCTGCGCGGCGCGTCTCCCGGGGGCTCGGCCGATCCCGTGGAGGTCGCGTTCGTCCGGGAGGACGGCGCGTCGGTCACGATGGAGGTGGTGGAGGGGCCGACGCTCGAGCACGAGGGGGAGCCGGCGCGGCTCCTCCTGCTCCGTGACACGACGGAGCGGAGGCGGCTCGAAGCCGAGCTCCTCCACACGCAGAAGATGGAGGCGGTAGGCCGCCTCGCTGGTGGCATCGCCCACGACTTCAACAACCTGCTGACGGTGGTGATCGGCGGAGCCAGCTTGGCGAGGAGCGACGTCCCGGCCGGCAGCGACGCGCACAGGAGCCTCGGCGACGTCCTCGACGCCTCTCGGCGCGCGTCCGCGCTGGCCCGGCAGCTCCTGGCGTTCAGCCGCAAGGACCCCGCGCACCCGCAGGTCATCGATCCGGCGCGCCACGTCGAGGCCGCCACGTCGATGATGGTTCGGCTCCTCGGGGAGGACATCGAGCTTCGGACGGACCTGGCGGACGTGGGGCGCGTCTACGCCGACGGCGGCCAGCTCGACCAGGTCCTCGTCAACCTGATCGTGAACGCGCGCGACGCCATGACCGGCGGCGGCACGATCGAGATCTCGACGCGCAGCGAGCGCGTGACGGCGGACGCCGCGCGCGCCCCCTGGACGGGCGCCACGCCGGGGGACTACGCGGTCTTGTCGGTGGTGGACCAGGGCACCGGCATGACACCAGAGGTCCAAGCGCGAGCCTTCGAGCCCTATTTCAGCACCAAGGCCGCCGGCCGCGGGACGGGCCTGGGACTCTCGAGCTGCTACGCCATCGCGCGCGCGGCGGGGGGCGCGATGGTGGTGTCGAGCCAGGTGGGCCAGGGGACGCGGGCGGAGCTCTGGCTGCCGAAGACCGAGCGGCCGCTCCCGAGCGAGCCGGCGGCGCAGAGCACTCGCCCGCGCCTCGGCACGCGGGAGGTGATCCTCCTGGTGGAGGACGAGGCGCTCGTCCGCTCGGTGTGCGCGCGCCTGCTTCGCTCCGTTGGGTACACCGTGCTGGAGGCCGACGGCGGCGCCAAGGCGCTGGAGCTGTTGCGGAGCCACCGCGACCGCGTCCGCCTGGTCCTCTCGGACGTGAGGATGCCCGGCATGTCGGGCGTCCAGCTCTCCGCCGAGGTGAACCGCCTCGCCCCCGGTCTGCCCGTCCTGCTCGCGTCGGGCTACGCCGAGGAGCTGGAGGGCCGCAGGGATCTGGACGTGCTCGCGAAGCCCTACATGCCAGACGTCCTCTTGCAGCGGGTCCGGTGCGCGCTGGACGCCGGGGGCCCGGCCGCGACCAGCCCGGCCCGCCCTCAGCCGGGCGCTCCCCCGGAGAACTGATCTTCCTTGTCCGCGAAGAGCAGGTTGAAGGTCGTGAGCGATCCGTAGCAGCCCGTGATGTAGGCCTGAAGCTGGACCTTGTCCTCCGCCGTGAGCCCGCCGTGGGCGTTCACCTTCGCCTCCAGCAGCCGGAGCTTGTCGCGCACCATCACGATCTTGTGAAAGAAGGTCTCCAGCGGGACGCGCTTCTCCTGGGTGCCCTCCTTGCCTGGCCGCAGGATGAGCTCCCCGCCCTCCCAGCGCTGCCCGAGGGGCGGCTTGGACACGCCCAGCTCGTCGGCGATCACCTCTCTCAAGACCCGCCGAAACTCTTCGATGTTCATGTCGATGTCGATCTCCTCGGGAAGGCTCTGGTCAGCCTGCCGCTCTCGTTGGGACGGTGCCCGCGCGGCGGTCGGATCCGCGCTGCGGCCGCGCGGCTCGCCGGCCGCGCGTGGACGGGGGGCGGCCGCCGCCGCGCCCTTGGGCCGGTACCGCGTGCAGGTCGAGCTTGCGCGGACCGGCGCCCGGAACACCTCCAGCGCGCACGAGCCGACCTTGCCGAGCTCGGCGTCCACGCGCACGCCGAAGAAGGCCGCGCAGTTGTCGCAGAGCTTCTCGTCGGTGGCCATGCGCCAGAGAAGCTAGTCCCGCGGAAACGAAGTTTCCACGCAAACGACAGCGGGCTCGTCGATCGGACCGAGCCGCTTGCGCCGCCCGAGAGCTCCGGACGCCATCGCCCGCCGGAGGGGGACCGAGCTCCTCGAGACGTGAGGGCTCGCCGCGATGGCAGCGCCGGAGGAGCCGACCTCCGGGAGCGACCTCTGACGCTACGCGCGGCCCACGATCGGGTCGAGGCAGGCCTCGCGGGCGGCGTGGAGACTCCGGAGAGGAACGCTCGCGAGCTCGACCCCGCCGCGACGAAACGCGACGGTCTCTCCGCCCGTCACGCCCAGCTTCACGATCGGGACGCCCGCGCCGCCAGCGCGCGCGACGATCGCGTCCACGTCCGCGGACCGGGCGGACAAGACCACGCGCGACGGCGCCTCCCCGAAGAGCGCTGCCGAGCTGCGCTCGGTCGACGTCGCAGGGAGGTCCACGGTCGCGCCCACCATTCGCGCGGCGTCGGCGTGCCCGACCGCGCACTCCGCGACCGTGACGGCGAGCCCCCCGTCGGAGACGTCGTGCGCGCTGCGGACCAGACCCTCCCGACAGAGGCCCCTCAGGGTCTCCTGGAGAGCCCGCTCGAGCGCGAGATCGATCTTCGGTGGGCTCCCCGCGAGCTTCCCCGTGCGCGCCGAGAGGTAGTGCGAGCCGCCGAGCGGCCCGCCCGACGCCGGTCCGAGCAGCAGGATCGCGTGCCCCGGCTCCTCGAAGGTGGAGCGCACCATGTGCTTCACCGTCGCGAGGAGCCCGACCGCCGCGACGGTCGGGGTGGGCAGGATGCCGCGGCCGCCCGTCTCGTTGTAGAGGCTGACGTTCCCGCTCACGATGGGCACCTCCAGCGCACGGCACGCCTCGGCGAGGCCGTCGATCGCGAGCGCGAGCTGCCGCATGATCTCCGGTCGCTCGGGCGACCCGAAGTTGAGGCAGTCGGTGATCCCGATCGGCTCGGCTCCGACGCACGACAGGTTGCGGCACACCTCCGCCACGGCTTGCTTGCCCCCCTCGAGCGGATCCAGGTCGCAGAGCCTGCCGTTGCAGTCGGCGGCGAAGGCGAGGAGCTTCTCGACCCGCGCGCCCTCGTGCTCACACACGACCCGCACCACGGCCGCGTCTCCCCCGGGGCCCTGCAGCGTCCCGCCCCGAACGATCGAGTCGTACTGGCGCTGGACCCAGCGCCGGGACCCGAGGTTCGGGTGCCCGCAGAGGCTCACGATCACGTCCGCGTAGGACGTCGGCTCCGGCACGCCGTCGGGGTCGAACCCGGCGCGCTCGGCGGCGCGGGGATCCTCGCCCTGCGGGCGGTCGTATTTGGGGGCCTCGTCGGTCAGGAAGTCGACGGGCAGATCACACACCACCACCGCCGCGCCGGACGGAGGGGACCCGGCGTCGACGAACGGATCGTGGCCTGGCGTCGCGCGCACCACCCAACGGCCCGTGTCGGTGACGGACCCGATGACCGCGCAGTCGAGCTCCCACTTGTCGCAGATCTCGCGGACGCGCGCCTCCTTGCCCGGCTTCGCCACCATGAGCATTCGCTCCTGGGACTCGGAGAGCAGCATCTCGTAGGGCGTGAGGCCGCGCGTGCGCCGGGGGATGCGGTCGAGGTCGAGATCGAGGCCGCTGCCGGAGCGGCCCGCCATCTCGACGGACGACGACGTGAGGCCCGCCGCGCCCATGTCCTGGACGCCGACGAGCAGGTCTTCGGCGAAGATCTCGAGGCACGCCTCGAGCAAGAGCTTCTCCATGAACGGATCACCCACCTGGACGGTGGGGCGCTGGCTCGGGCCGCCCTCGGTGAACTCGTCCGACGCCATGGTGGCGCCGTGGATCCCGTCTCTGCCCGTGCGGGCGCCGACGTAGAGCACGTGGTTGCCCACCCCGCTCGCCCGCCCATAGAAGATGCGGTCTCGGTGGACCACCCCGCACGTGAACGCGTTCACGAGGATGTTCCCGTCGTAGGCCTCGTCGAAGAAGAGCTCTCCCCCGACCGTGGGCACGCCGATGCAGTTGCCGTAGCCGCCGATGCCGGCCACCACCCCGCGGAGCAGCTCGGGGGTCCGGGGGTGATCGGGGCGCCCGAAGCGAAGCGAGTTCAGGCTCGCGATCGGACGCGCGCCCATGGTGAAGACGTCGCGCAGGATGCCGCCCACGCCGGTCGCGGCGCCCTGGTAGGGCTCGATGTACGAGGGGTGGTTGTGGGACTCCATCTTGAAGACGGCCGCGAACCCGTCGCCGATGTCGACGACGCCAGCGTTCTCCCCAGGGCCCTGCAGGACGCGCGGGCCCTTCGTCGGCAGCCGGGCGAGGTGGACGCGCGAGCTCTTGTAGGAGCAGTGCTCGCTCCACATCACGCTGAGCACGCCCAGCTCGGTGTAGCTCGGCGTCCGGCCGAGCCGTCGACAGGCGCGCTCGAACTCGTCTCGGGTCAGCTTGTGATCACGGGCGAGCGCCTCGGTGACCTCGGGGTCGCGCGGCAGCGGAGAGGGCGGCACGCCGGGGAGGTAGCCTCAAAAAGCGCGCGACACCACCCCGAACACGCCGCCCGGATGGGCGGAGAGACCGATCGCCCACGCCGACCTCTCGTCACCCCGCGCCACGCCGGTGTCGAGCGCGCTCACCACGCCGAGGACGACGGCGGCGCCCAGGGAGGCCACGCCCACGGCGAGCGAGATGTCGGCGACGATCAGCTTGGCGCGGATCGAGTCGACGACGGCGTCCGTGCATCGCGGCGCGCACGTCTCCTCCGCCTCCGACTTCTCGGAGAGGGCGAGCCCGCCGAAGACACCGAACACGGTGAGGCCCGCGAGCCCCAAGCCCCCGAGGACCCAGGTGCCCGGCGAGATCGCGACGACGCCGCCGGGCCGAGCGGGCCCGCCCTCCTGCTGCTCCGCCCAGGACACCTCGACCGCGCGGTTCTTCTCGCCCTGTCGGACGACGATCTCGCGCGTGATGGGCGCCACGCCGGGCGCCTCGAAGGAGAGGACGTGCTTGCCCGGATCGACGGGGATCGCCTTCCCGTCGAGGCGCTCGGCGACGGTCCGGCCGTCGAGCGTGACCTTGACCGCGGTCGTGTCGTTCCCCTTTCGGTCGACGGCGGCGAGGACGAGCGTCGGTGTGCTCGCCTCCACCTCGACGAGCCAGCTCGCGCAGTCGCCCTTGGTGGCCACCGGGCAGTCGTCCTCCGCGCAAACGAGGAGGTGCCCGCGCGCCGCGAGGAGCGCGCCCCGCGCCCGCGCTCGCTGCCCCTCGTCGTACGCCTGCACGCAGGCCTCCTTGTCCGCCGCGTGGAGCGGCGTGGCCACCGCCGCGAGGGCCGCGGCCGCCGCGGCCGCCGCGCCCCGCCTCACCGCGGCCTCCGGAGGGCGTCACGCAGCGCGTCCATGTCCCGGGGCCGGTCGGCGCCGCTCGCCTCGCTCGGGCCGAGGGCCCGCAAGACGCCCACGGAAGCCTCGAACTGCTGCTCGTACACCCGGCACTTCCCGCACATCGTGAGGTGCAGCTTGACCTGGGCGCGCCTTAGCGCAGAGATGGCGCCCTCGTCGCGGTCGGTCAGGAGCTCGCAGAGCTCGCGGCACGTGAGGATGGCGCCCACTTCGTCTTACTCCACCGTAGCGCGCTCACCAAGGTAACGCTCGAGCGCCGCGCGTAGGCGCGAACGAGCACGGTGCAGCAGCACCCGTTGGTTGGACTCGGTGATCTCGAGCGCGTTACAGACCTCCGCCGGGTCCCACCCCTCGAGGTCGCGGAAGGTCACGACCGCCCGCTGCCCCGGCGGGAGCGAGGCCACCACCTCCTCGATGTAGCTGCGGAGCCGCGAGTCCGCGAGCAGCTGCTCCGGTGTCGCCGCGCCCCACGCCGAAGGCGCGTCCGCCCAGAAGCCGAGGGCGCTGAAGCGCGCGCGGTCGACGACCGCCTCGGGCGCTTCAGCTTCGGCGCCCAAGGACGAAAACACCGAGACCTTCCCCTCGCGCTCGAGCAGCGTCTTGGCGCGGTTGATGACGATGCGCGCCATCCACGTCCGGACGCTGGAGCGCCCCTCGAACTCGGGCAGCGCCCGCAGGATCGAGATCCACGCGTCCTGCACCACGTCCTCGACCAGCGCCGCGTCCCGGACCAGCGTACGGGCCACGCGCTTGAGCGCCGCGTGCTCCCGCAGGACGAGCTCGTCCAGCGCGCCCTCCTCCCCGGCGAGCACGCGATCGAGCAGGACGCGGTCCGCCTCGGCCATCGCCGACCTATATACAGGGTGTCGGGGCGGAGCTGACGACTGCCGAGCCGCTTTCTCGCGCCGGGATCCGGCGAATCGCTGGACTAGATGCACTCGGGCTTGAGCTTCCGGATCCCGTCGACGATGACGTAGGGTGGCCGGCAATCGGGCGCTGGTTTGGGGGGCGAGGTGGGCAGCGCCTTGGACGGCCCTGCCGGAGCGGGGCGGGGCGGCGCCGCGCTCGAGGCCGGAGACGATGCTGGAGACGCGGCGGAGCCCGCGACCTCCGCGCCGCCGCCGGGCGTCGGATCGGGGGCCGCCGGATCCGCGGGGTCGGCGGACGCGGGTCCGTCTGCCGCCCGCGACGGGGCGGGTGGCTCCCCTGCGCGCCGCTCCTCGGAGCGAGCGGTGGACGTGAGCGGCGGATCGCGGCCGACGCCGAGGAGCGCGAGGATCCCGAGCGCGGTGGCCGCGCCGAGCCCCGCCATCAGCCCGAGCGCGAGGAGCACCGACCTCGAAGATCGGCGGCGCACCGTGCGGTCGTCCTTGCCCGAGCCTCGAGGCGTCGGCTCGTCCGCGAGCCTCACCCCGAGCACGCTGCTCGCGGTGACCATGGCGCTGAGGTCCGTCGGGAGGCTCTCGAGCTGCTTCACGCGCGCCGTGCGCCGCGCGATGGCCTCCCGCGCGCTGGCCTCCACGTACTCCCCGACCTTGCGCGGCGTGTCCATGCCGAGCGTGTCCTCGAGCGCGACGGCCATGTCCCACGTCGAGCCGAAGCGGCCTGCAGGATCCTTGGAGAGCGCCGCGAGCACGACGTCGTCGACGGCCGGCGACAGACCGGGAACGATCTGGCTCGGCGGAACCGTCGCGCCCTTCAGGATCTTGGCGAGGATGGCGCCCTCGTTCTCTCCATCGAACAGGCGCTGCGACGTGAGCGCCTCCCACAGCACGACGCCCGCGGCGTAGACGTCCACCCTGCGATCGATCTCCTCCCCCTGGATCTGCTCCGGGGGCATGTACGCCAGCTTGCCCTTGATCTGGCCGTCGCGCGTCGCCTGCGAGCGTCCGGTAGCCTTGGCGATGCCGAAGTCGAGCACGCGCGCGACGCCGTCGAGCCCCACGAGCACGTTCTGGGGGGAGACGTCGCGGTGCACGAGGGAGAGCGGCTCTCCGCGCTCGTTCTTCGCCTCGTGCGCGGCGTGGAGCCCGTAGAGGGCGCCGGACATGATGGCCCCCACCACGCGCGGAGGGAGCCGGGCGCCGCTCGCGCGGGCGGCGCGGAGGATGCGCGCGAGCGACTCGCCCTCGACGTACTCCATGACCAGGAACAGCTCGTCGTCGACGGCGACCACGTCGAGCGTCGCTACGACGTTCGGGTGCTGTATCCGCGCTGCCAAGCGCGCTTCGTCGAGGAACAT
Organism: uncultured Polyangiaceae bacterium; assembly: GCA_964492175.1. GTDB lineage: Bacteria > Myxococcota_A > Polyangia > Polyangiales > Polyangiaceae > Xiheicaenibacterium. Next base: position 9,776 of record CAZBJI010000215.1, read on the forward strand.
CGAGACGAAGTCCGGATCCTTGGCGAACTGCGGGTGCAGGCGCTTGATGGCCACGGTGCGCGAGAACCCCACCGGCCCGAGCAGACGGCCGAAATGGACCGTGGCCATGCCGCCGGAGGCGATCTCTCCGTAGAGGGCGTACCGACCGAGCACGCGGAGCGGGCCCGGCTCCATCAATCTGCCTTGGGGCGCGAGGCGCGGGGGAAGAAGGGCGTCCCCATGAACGCTGGAAGAATAGAACAGACCCTCCCCCTCGTCTCACCCGTAGTAGAAGCGACGCCATGAGCCAAGCCCGCAGCTTCGGAGCCCGTACCGCGTCGGCGGCCGTCCTCGGCGGCGTGCTGTTCGCGTGCGCGGAGGATCCCGCGCCACCCAAGGCGGAGCCGAGCGCGGCGCCCGCCGCGACGACCGCCGCAGCGGCCCCGCCAACGGCGAGTGCCGCGAACGCCCCGCCCGCCACCCCGGACGAGACGGCGACCGCGCCCACCTCCACGGCGAGCCCCACCCCCAGCGCGAGCGCGTCTCCTACCGCCAAGCCGACCGCGCCGACGGCCAAGCCGGTCGCGTCGGCCGAGCCGACCGCGGCGCCCGGGCCGACGATCGGGCCGGCTCCCTCCACGACCGCTCCAGCGGCGCTCCCGCCGCCGGTCCCCGGCACCGCGGACGCGATCGCCGCCGACATCGACTCCATCTTCTCCGACCAAACGCGGTTTACGGCGCGCTTCGTCCAGAAGCACAAGCAGAAGGTGGCGGGGGTCGAGCGCGAGCAGAAGGGCGTGGTCTGGGTGGAGCGTCCAGGGAAGATCTCCTTCCGGTACGACGCGCCCAACAAGAACCGGATCGTCTCGGACGGCACCACGCTCAAGGTGTACGTGGCCGAGGACGAGCAGATGTTCGAGCACCCCGTGAAGAACACCGAGTACCCGGGCGCCTTCTCCTTCATCATGGGCGAGGGGATCCGCAAGAGCTTCCAGGTGAACTTCAACGAGAAGGTGAAGTTCGATCCGGGCCCGGTCCTCTTCGGCAAGCCGCGCTCTCCGCAGCCCGGGTACGAGTCCGTGCAGTTCTACGTGGACAAGGCGAAGCTCGCGAAGAAGGACCCGGGCGCGGTGGTCGGCGTCCTCGTCCTGGACGCCCAGAAGAACAAGAACCGCTTCGAGCTCTCGGACGCGAAGTTCCCCGACAAGGTCGACCCCGCCGAGTTCTCGTTCACGCCGCCCGCGGGCACGAACATCGTGAAGTGACGCCCCTCGCGCCCCTCTGGTCGGCGTTCCCCCCGACGCGCCGGCTCCACGCCGACGCGGATCTGCTCGTGGTGGACAAGCCCTGGGGCCTCGCCACGCACGCCCCCGAGGAGGATCGGCGCGACGACGTGGTCTCCTGGCTGCGCGAGGACCTCGAGCGCACCGGGCACAGCGCGTACCTCGGGATCCACCAGCGCCTCGATCGCGACACGAGCGGCGTGCTGCTCTTTGCGCGCCGCAAGGAGGCGAACCGCGCCCTGGCGCGGCAGTTCGAGGGGCGCACGGTGCGCAAGACCTACGTCGCGGTGGTGGAAGGGCGCGTTCCGAACACCACGGAGCTCCGTCATTTCCTGGGGGCGCTCGCGGATGGCGTCGTCGGGGCGCGGCCGGCGCACGGCGCGCCTCGGCGCGGCGAGCAGCTCGCGGTCACCGGGCTCACCACGCTGGAGCGGCGGTCCGGGCGGGCGCTCGTGGAGCTGCGGCCCGAGACCGGTCGCACGCACCAGCTCCGCGCGCAGCTCTCGGCGATCGGGGCGCCCATCGTGGGTGACGTCGCCTACGGCGGCCCGCCCGAGGTGAGGCCGATGCTCCATGCGCGATCGCTCGGCCTGAGACACCCTGCGACCGACGAAGCGGTCACGTTCGAGGCGCCGATCCCGGTCGAGCTCTCGCGCAGCCACCACCCCGAGGCCCCCGGGCGCCCCACGACGGGCGCCCAGGGCGCCCCGCGCGGCGGGAGATGGACGAGGTCGAGCGTCTCCGTTTGCGGGGGCCTTCGGACGGAGCGTTGTCGTCTGGCGTTCGGCACGGGCGGCATCCTACAGGAACGGCGCCGCGTCCAAGCCTTCGAATGCGGACGCGCGGCCGCGCGATACCATCGCGACCTTATGACCGCCGAAACGAAAGAGACGCTCGTCGCCGCGCTGACCCCGCTGATGAAGACGCTCGCCGCGACGAAGTTCCAAGACGCC
>CAZBJI010000216.1:0-11957 GCA_964492175.1 uncultured Polyangiaceae bacterium
GGCGCCGACCGCGAGGGAGGCGGCGGCCGGGAGCGAGGCTTCGCCCGCGGGCGCAGCCGCAGCGCAGCCGCAGCCGCGCTCGCCCGCGGCACCCTCGGCGGCCCGCGTAGCCGGGCCGCCGTCGCAGCCCACGCTCGTCGTCGGAGGCGCGGGCCGCGCGGCGGGCATGGGAGCCGCTCCGAAGATCTCGCCGAGCGGCCCTTCGATGACGAGCGTGCGGCCCGCTTGCTGCTGGTTGACGAACAACGCGTCCCCGCGTGGAGAGAAGCAGACGCCGGCGAGCTCGGTCGCGGAGTACGCGCTCCGCGCGAAGTCGAAGACGTTGCCCTCGGCGTCGAGGCCACGGAGGAAGTTCTCTCCCGGCCCATCCTCCGCCAACACCAGGCCGCCGCCGGGGGACACACAGAGCGTGTCGGGGCAGTCGAGCGTCGTGTCGCTGGTGGCCTCGGCCACGAGCTCCAGCGTCCCGCCGTCCCCGTCGGGGAGCAGCCGAAAGATCTGCCCTCTGCCGACGCGCCCGCCGTGGGTCGCGCTGAAGTAGACGGCCCCGCGGTGGATCCAGAGCCCCTCGCCTCGTCGGATCACCGCCGCGCCCGCGCGGCGTGCCGTCGCGCCCACGGCGTCCGTGGCCGGGTCGGGCTCGGGCACGTCGACCCACGCGATCTCCATCGGGACGCCGACGGGCATCGCGCTCGAGGTGTCGAGCGACGGAGCCCGCGTGACGGCCAACGCCTGCAACCTGCCCGTGAACGGCTCGCCGCGGGACGACGGGACGAACCGATAGAGGCAGCTCTCGGGTTGGTCCTCGGTGAGGTAAGCGACGTGGGTCGTCGGATCGACGGCGGCAGCCTCGTGCTGGAAGTGCCCGTAGGCAGGGACCCGCCGCCCCGACGTCACGGACGCGGCGTCCGTGGGGCACACGTAGACGTACCCGTGGCCCGCTTGAAAGGTCTCTTCGCAAGAGAGAAAGCCAAAGGGGCTGACCCCGCCGGCGCAGTTCTTGATCGTTCCGACGAGCACCAGGTTGCTCGACACGCGCGCGAGCGTCCGCGCGTCGACGACGAGCCTCGTCACGCCGCCGGGTGAGGCGGGGTTCACGGCCTCCGGCGGAGGCGCCTGGCCTCTGCGGTACGGGCTCCTGGGATCCCCCGGCACGAGCTCGTGGTTGCGCATGAGGACCAGCGAGCCGTCGCCCGGATCGAAGCACGCCATCCCGTCGGGCAAGCCAGGGACGAGGTACCCATCGTCCATCTCGCCGCCCACCTCCTCGAGGACGCGGTACGTGAAGCCCGCGGGCAGATCGAGGATGCGGTGCGGGTCGGGGACGAGGGGCCCCACCTCGGCGCGGGCGCGGCGAGAGAAGAGCATCGCGAAGGGCAGCGCGCCGCTGGCTCCGAGCAGGAGCCGGCGCGTCAGACGAGACATGGGGCTAGCATGCCACGCGACGACCGCTCGCCAGCCTCCTTCCTGCGTCCGACTGCGTCCGATCGACGGCCCCGCCCACCGGCGCCGGAGGGCGCGCGGCGCGAGCATCGGCTGAGACCGACGTGCGCCCGGAGACGTGCTCGGACCGCGCGTTCGCCGGGAATCTCGGTGCGTGCGCAGGCGCGTCGACCCGCATCGCCTCCACAACGGCGGCAAGCGCACGGCCGAGTGCCTAGGCGAGTCGTTCAAGCGCTGGGTCCACCCGGGACGGCGGCCGCGCGCGTCCGCCTCGTTCCTCGATCTCGCCCTGTCCGTCGCCCCGCGGCGTCGACCTATCCCACGAACACCGCGGCGAGGACGACGAACGCGAGCGCGAGCGCGAACGCGACCCCGAGCGCGACGGGCACGGGCAACCCGAACACCTCCCCCGAGACCAGCAGACGCAGCTCGTCGGTGAACGTCCGCGCGGGGGGCTGGAAGCTCGGGAACGCGCCACCCATCGGGGGTGGACGCCCGGACTCGCTCGCGTGCATCTGCGCCCCGTAGATCGGCTCCGGCGGCGGCGCGCTGCTCCGGACGTAGCCGGGCTCCGGAGGGGGCGCGCTGATCCGCCCCACGGGCAGAGAGTGGCCCACGTGTCCGGGCTGCGCCAGCCCAGGCTGCGGCAGGGAGAACGCCGAAATCCCGCTCGTCGCCTCGACGACCGCGGGCGGCATGGTCGACGTCCGGCCCGTCGGGACGTCGTCGTCCGCCCCCGAGAGAGAGTGCGCCTCCCCCCGTCGGACGGTGGCCTCCAGCCGGCGCGCCTCCCGCAGCAGCTCGGCGCCGTGCGCGCTGCCGGCGGGGGAGGCGAACGCGCGCGCCGCCTCCTGCGCGAGCTGCGCGGCCTCCGCGGCGAGCTGCGCCAGCACCGCCCGATGCGCCGCCACCTTGGCGCTTCGATCCGCGTCGGCGCGCAGCCGCGCCGCGGCGCCGGCGAGCCGCTCCACCTCGAGGGCCAGCTCCTCGGGCGCGCGAATCGGGAGCGGCGCGCCGTGGCCGCGAGGCGCGTGCACGGCGGCGCGGAGCGGGTGTGTCGGCACCTCCGTCTCGTCGCCGGAGTCGCCGTCGACGAGCGCGTCCGGCATCGCCACGGGCATGTCGAGCAGCGTGTCTTGCGAGGGCGGCGCCTGGACGGCGCTCGAGGACGCTCGCCCGGCGGCGGTGGGGTGCGTCGGCGCCGAGTCCGACGCTGCGGCGGACGCGAGCGCGCCGGGCGGCGGCGTGGCGACCCGAGGCGGAGGGAGCTTGCGGATCACCGATGCGGCGGGAGACTTTGGCTTGACGGCGGTGGTGCGGTTGTCGCTGTCCTCGTCCGTGAGAGGACCGTCGGCCGAGTCCGCCGCGGGGTGGCCGCTCACCGGATCGGGCCGCCGCGACCGCGCTGCGGGCGCGGTCGGCTTGACGACGGTCGGCACCTCCTCCGACCACTCGGCGCTGATCGGGTCCTCCATGCCGAACTTGGAGGGCGCCTCGGCTCCTGCCGAGGCGCCGCCGCCCCGGTGGTGCGGGGGCGGCGTGCTCACCTCCGTAGGCTCGTCCAACCGCCGCCGGCGGCGAGAGGACGACGCGGCGTTGCGCGCGGAGAGCTCGCGCGGGACCGCGCGCGCGGGGCTCGCGGACGAGAGCCGCGCCTTGTTACGCTCCGCCTCCGCCCTCAGCTCGCCGCCGATGGCCCTCTCGAACCAGCGCATCTGGCGCATCGCGTTGCGCCGGACGAAGCGGGCCACGGTCCCGTCGTTGTCGTCCTTGTAGCCGTGAATATCCAGCCAGGAGAGGAGACGCAGCCGCACCTCGTCCGCAGTCTTGTAGCGACGCGTCGGATCCCGCTCGAGCAGACCGGCGACCAGGTTCGCGAGCTCCTTGTCGAGCCTCGGTCGCAGGCCGAGGATGTCGAGCGGCGGCTTCTCCGCCATGACGTGGAAGATCTCGATCTCGTTGCCGCCGCTCCAGGGGTGCTTGCCGGTGAATAGCTCGAACAGGACGACACCCAACGAGAAGAGATCCGCTCGGCCATCGATGGCCCCGTCGGTCGCCTGCTCCGGCGCCATGTACTGCGGGTGGCCCTTGAGCAGCCCCGTCAGCGTCTTGGTGACGCGCTGCTTGGCCTTGGCGAGGCCGAAGTCCGCGATCTTCACCTGGCCGTCGAAGCCGAGGAGCACGTTGCCTGGCGTGAGGTCTCGGTGGACGAGCGAGAGGGGCTCGCCGTCCGGGCCCCGCAGCGCGTGGGCCGCGGCAAGGCCTGCGCAGATCTCGCTGCCTAAGTAGACCACCATCCGCTCCGAGAAGACCTCCCGCGTCTCGAACACGGTCTTCATCAACCGCGCCAACGACACGCCCTGGACCAGCTCCACGGCGAGGTACGTCCCCTCGCGATCCGTCCCCCACCCGGCGACCCGGACCACGTTCGGGTGGACGAGCGCGGCGGTCATCCACACCTCGTCCACGAACATGCTGGCGAACTGCGGGTCCTCGGCGATGTGCGGGTGCAGTCGCTTCACCGCGACGAGCTGGCCCTCAAACGCTTCCGGCTCCCGGATGCGACAGAGCTCGACCCTCGCGGTGGGCCCGGTCGCGACCTCGGCCAAGAGCTCGAACGCGAGCGGCGGAGGAGGATGGAGCTTCGAGAGGGGCCCGCCGCTCAACGGGTGTCCGCCGACGCGGCCGCCGGCGACGGCCCCGTAGGGGGTCCCCCCAGGCGGATCAGACCCTTGCATGGCGCGGAAAGCCTACAGGAATCGGCCTGGGAGCGCGATAGCGCGACGTTCGGCGTCGACGCTCAGCTTCGCGCGGCGGCGAACGCCTCGGGCAGACCCGTGAGCGACGCCTTCAGATAGACGTCGAGGTGATCGTCCTTGCTCCGTATCCCGCGGACGCCGAGCACGGGCGTGGTGATGGCGAGGGCGCGGCGGATCTTCGGGTTCGCGGACACCTTGGGGACCTTCATCACGTCGATGACGATCCGATCGTCCTTGGCGTCGACGATCATGGCGGGGCGCTTGGGGATGAACGCGACGAGGTTGCCCGGCTTCGATAGGTCCAGCGCGCCAGACTGGACCAGCGCGGAGACGGGCGTCTGGAAGCCCTCCAAGAGCTTCACGGAGAGCTCCGCGACGCGGATTCCAACGCGGATCTCGTCGGTGGTGACGTTCACCTCCTCGACGTACACGACCTGGGACACCCTCAGGGTCGACCCCGCCACCTCCACCGTCATGGCGATGCGCAGCCCGGGCGGGGCGCTGTCGATCTCGATGTCCCGCGGCAGCTTCTTCCGCCCGGTGAGCTCGCGAGCGAAGTACCTCAGCGCGTCGAGGGGAACGCCTACCCGCAGGCCCAGCGCCCCCTTTACGGCGCGGAGCAGCTCCTCGGGGTGGTCTCTCAGGTAGTCCTTCGCTGCGTTGAGGATCGCCTTGGGGTTCGGCCGCGCCATGGGTCCGGCGAGGTTCCTCCGCCTTTTGTCCGCTGGCAAGGACCGAGTGTGAGCTCCCGACGGGCAGGGCCGGCGAGGCAGCCGCGGACGGGTAGCGGCCGGAGGAGCAGGAGTTTGACGTCCTTGGAGGCGCGTCCGGTTGAAGCGCCCTTGAATCGCAGCCGCCGGCCGACTAGGAGAGAGCTTCCTTGAGACCTGTCGAACCCGGCGTCTTCGCCGTTCGACGCTACCGGAGGCATCATGAAGTCGAAGATTCTTGTGGGGCTGGGCGCCTTGGGCTTGTCGATGTCGGTCGTGGGCGCAGGCTGCGGGGACGACACCAGCGGCTCGGGCGCGTCTGGCGATACGACCACCAGCACCACCAACACGACCGGCGGCAACACCGTCACGTCGAACACGGTGACCGTGGCGGCCAGCACCTCGTCCGGCATGATGGGCGACGGGAACGACACCATCGGCATGGCGACGCCGATGGACGAGACGAATGGCGTCCCGAACGTCAGCGAGAACGACGTCGAGCTGAACCCGCCGGACAGCGACGTCGACTTCTACAGCTTCAACGGCCTCGCAGGGCCGGCCCTGATCGTCGGCCTCTCGAAGCCGCAGGGCGAGCCCTTCGCCGCGACCGATCCGGACCTCGTGATCTCGCTGTTCGACTCGAACCAGATGCTCATCGCGACGAACGACGACCCCTACCCGCGCGACGGCCAGGACTCGGCGCTCCTCACGATCCTTCCCTCGGACGGCACCTACTACCTCAAGGTCGAGGAGTTCTGCCAGACCCCGATGGCGGGGTGTGACGCGGCCTACTTCGACGGCCTCACGGACCTCAGCTACGGCGTCGAGGTCTACATGGAGGCGGCCGGCGCGCTCGCGAACCCGGTCGGCGAGGTGGAGCCCACCAACAACATGGCCGCCGGCGCGACCCCGGCGAACCCGCTCGAGACGATGCCCGGGTCGGGCCAATACTTCGCGACCATCGGGTACGGAGAGTTCGCCGCGAGCGACGTCGACTACTTCAGCGTGACGATGCCGGACAACCTCCCGATCGCGAACGGCGGCCGCCCCGGCATGTCTCTCGTCTTCCAGCCGCCGGGCAAGACGATCGGCAGCGGGTCTTCGCAGTTCACGGGCCTCGTCCGCGTCGAGGACACGCTCGGCAACATCATCGCGCTCCAAGACTGGTCGACCGAGGCGAACGCCGTGGACTTCGCCGAGATCAACGTGCCCCTGACGGGCGGCACCGACTACCTCATCCGCGTCGTCGGCGGCCCGAACGATCCGGACGGCGACCTCGCGCCCTTCTTCATCTACACGAACGGCTTCAGCGAGGGTAACCCGGTCGAGCTCCAGGACGTCACGAACAACCTGCAGGCCACGCCGGAGGTCCTCTCGACGGTCGGCATGGATCCCGACTCGTACTTCCTGGACGGCAACCTCGGTCCCCTGGACGAGGACAACTTCCAGGTCGCCGTCGCAGGGCCCATGTTCGCGTTCGTCTGCCTCGCGCAGCGCTACGGCTCGGGCATCCGCGGCCTGACGGTGGACATCATCGCGGCGAGCGATGGCTCGGTGCTGGCGAGCGGCGTCGAGGCGGCCGACGCGCAGCTCTTCCAGCAGGACATCGACCCTGCTGGCGAGACCAACCTCATCATCAAGCTGACGAAGTCCAGCCAGGACACGCTCGTCCTCGGTGACTACTACCGCTGCGGCTTCAACTTCTACACGCCCTGAAGCGATCGATGGCTCGCTCAGGCGAGCCGTCGGCCGAGACGGTGAGGCGCGGTGCCGAGAGGCGCCGCGCCTCTGTCTTTTAGACGAGCGCGCGCCGATGGGCGAGGCACGGGAGGCTCGCACGCACGGAGTCGACGCGAGCGCGGTCGACCCGCGCCACCGCGAAGCCAGGCCCCTCGGAGGCCTGCGCCACGACGTCCCCCCACGGGTCGACGACGCACGACTTGCCGTAGGTGCGGCGCCCGCGAGGGTGCGCGCCTCCCTGCGCGGCGGCCAGCACCCACGCCCCGTTCTCGATGGCGCGCGCGCGCAGCAGGACGTGCCAGTGGTCCTTGCCGGTCACCAGCGTGAACGCTGCAGGCACCGTCAGGGCCACCGCGCCGGCGTCGACGAGCGCGCGGTAGAGCTCGGGGAAGCGGAGGTCGTAGCAGACGGAGAGCCCCGTCCTCAGCCCGCCGACGTCGGCGACCACCGCGCGGTCCCCGGGGGAGGTCGCCGCCGACTCGCGGTAGCGCTGGCCATCGCCGACCTCGACGTCGAAGAGGTGTACCTTTCGGTACGTCGCCGACACCGTCCCCGCCGGGGTGAGCACCACGCTCGTGTTGTAGGGCCGCTCGGGGTCATCGCTCCGCTCGGGCATGCCGCCGGCGATGACGTACAGCCCCTCCGATTTCGCCACCTCCCGGAGCGCCGAGAGGATGGGGCCGTCGCCGGGGTGCGCGGACGTGCTCACCGTCTCGGCGAGGGACCGCTTCTCCTCCTCGGCGCCCATGTACGCGAAGTTCTCGGGCAACAGGGCGAGGGTCGCGCCCGCTCGCCGCGCTCTCCGGAGGACGTCGCACGCCCGCTCCAAGTTCTCGCCAACGCGATCCTGGCTCTCGAGCTGAACGACCGCCACGATGGCGTCATCGACCTCTGCGCTGGTCATGGTGTCGTCTTTGGCTATCCTGAGGCCCGCGCGATGTCGAGCCGCCAGCCGAGGACCACTGCGGCGATGCAGCAGTACGGCGCCCAGGCGTCTCCGGATAACCCCCGGGGCACCCGTGCGGGCCTGGTCCTCCTCTACGCCCCGGACTGGCCCCGGTTCGCGCCGGCCTACCTGCTGAGCGAGCGGGAGCTCGTGATCGGACGTGATCCAGGGTGCGGCATCTGCGTCCCCGAGGGCGCGGTGAGCCGCCAGCACGCGAGCGTACGGTTCGAGAAGAGCGCCTGGATGATCCGGGACCTCGGGAGCCGCAACGGCACCCTGGTGGACGGCCAGTTCGTCTCGGAGCTCGTCCTGGAGGATCTGCACGAGATCCGGGTCGGAGACGCGATCTTCAAGTTCGTCGCGGCCGGCGCGGAGAGCTTCGCTCATTACCGGATCGACGGCACGGTCCTCGGGGACCCCGCGGTGCTCCCGCCCGCGCCGAGCGCGACGGGGATCGTGGGAGGCCACCAGATCCGCACGCTGCTCCGAGCGCTCCACCGCGTCGCGAGGAGCGAGATCTCGGTGGTTATCCTGGGGGAGAGCGGGACGGGCAAGGAGCTGTTCGCCAGGGAGCTGCACGCGGCGAGCGGGCGTCGCGGCTCCTTCCAGGCCGTCAACTGCGCGGCGATCCCGGGCTCCCTCCTGGAGAGCGAGCTCTTCGGCTACAAGCGCGGCGCGTTCTCGGGGGCGGACCGAGACAAAGTCGGCATCGTGCGCGCGGCCGATGGTGGGACTTTGTTCCTCGATGAGATCGGCGACATGCCGCTCGACGCGCAGGCGAAGCTCCTGCGGGTCCTCCAGTCGAAGGAGGTCATCCCGGTCGGCGCGACCGATCCGGAGCGCGTGGACGTCCGCATCGTCTGCGCGACCCACCGGAACCTCGCCGTGCTCCAGAAGGAGGGGCGCTTCCGCGGTGACCTCTTCGCGCGCCTCAACGAGTACAGCCTCGCGCTGCCGCCCCTCCGCGAGCGGAAGGAGGACATCTACGGCCTCGTGCTGAGCTTCCTGGCGAGCCACGAGAGAGCCGACGTCACCGCGAGCTTTCCGTTCATGACCGGCTTGATGCACTACGACTGGCCCTTCAACGTCCGAGAGCTGGAGGCGGCGCTCAAGCGCGCCGTCGCCCTCGTCGACGGTCCCACGCTGGAGAGCGACCACCTTCCGGACGTGATCAAGGAGGCGATGAAGGCCTACGCCACCCGGGAGGGGGACCCCGACAAGAGCGCGGCCCAGCAGGCGTCGAGCCGCCCCACGACCCCGCCCACGATGCCCCCCGTCGCGGCGCCGGGGCGCCCCGCGCCGGCGCAAGCCGCGCCCCCGACGGAGCAGGAGCTGCGCGCGCTGCTCGTGCATCACAAGGGAAACGTCGCCGCCGTGGGTCGGGAGTTCGGCAAGGAGCGGATGCAGGTGCACCGCTGGCTCAAGCGGTACGGGATCGACGTCGCCCAGTACCGTTAGCTATTCGCCTGGAGCCATCACCTCTCGAGGCGCTCGGCCCCCCTGACGGGGGACCGCCGCGACGCCTCGCTACTGGCAGAAGTCGGGGATGCAGTCGATGCACGCGGCGCACGCGCATGACAGGTAGTCGGCCGCGTCGCCGACGGCCCCCGGAGGAATGCCGAACACCATCGTGTCCATGCACAGCTGATCGACCATCGGACAGCCGAGGGGCTGCTGCGTGAGGTCGTCGACCAGACCCGCGCACGGGGAACCCGAGCACGCAGTGAACTCGAAGTCACACCCGTTCATCACCGGGTCACCGAGGCACGCGGCGCAGCTCGGGACGTTCTGCGCGCTGTCGATGCACCCACAGAAGCCGTACAGCGGAGCCCCTGCAGGGGCGCCGCCCGAGCCGTTGCCGCCGCCCCCGTCGTTGCCGCCCATCCCGGTGGTCGTCGAGCTCGCCGTCGTCGCGCCCCCCGTGCCGGCGCCGCCGCTCCCCGCAGGTCCCTGGCCGACGACGGACGGCAGCGGGTTCGGGTTCGCGGGGGGCTCGTCCCGGACGTCCACCTCGCAGCCGACGATCACCACGAGCAAGCCCAGAAAGGAAGCCGAACGGCGCATGCAGCGAGTCTAGCGCACCCGAGGCTGGCTTGAGAAACGGACGGCGTCCGCGGGCGGCGCTCCGTGCCCTACTCGAGGACCGCTGGCCCGGATTTGAGGGCAACGGCGATGAAGTCGCCCATCGTCATGGCCATGTCCGGGGGCAGGTCGTCGAGGTCGAAGGCCCGGACCTCGCGAATCTCCAGGGTATTCACCGGCGCCCTTCGCGGCGCCTCGACGCGCGCCCTCACGACGACCGTCACCGCGTGGAACCGGGGATCACGATCAGGGCGGCTGAACACGCCGACCAAGGAGTCGAGCTCCGCGGCCTCTACCCCCGCCTCCTCCCTGAGCTCACGGGTGAAGGTCTCGAGCAGCGTCTCCCCCCACTCCACCGTGCCGCCAGGCAGGGCCCAGGTGCCAGTGTCCCCCCGCCTGATGAGCAGGATGCGACCATCGGGGAGCGTGGCGACGACGCAGAGCCCGACGACCGGGCGCCGCAGCAGGTGCCGGAGTACCTCCTTCCCCAAGCCGACGACGCTCGCGGGAAGCCACGCGAGCGGCGCGAAGGTGCGGCTCACCAGAGCACGTCCTGGTGCTCCGTGACCCCGGGGAGCCCAGCGATCTCGAGCGTGCGCCCGCCGACCCTGACCGTCCCCGCGTACTCCCCGATCGGCTGCACGAAGCTCGACCGCACGACGAGCATGTCCTTGTCCTCGCGGTGGAGGGCGGCCGGCTGGAAGGTCAGATCGAGCGCGCCGCACGTCGACCGCACGCGCCACGGGTCGGTCGGTCGGTCGGGGTCGTAGGCGAACGTGCCCTCCCCGCAGGGGTAGAGGGCGTCCCCGATCCAGATCCCGCACTCCGACTCCCCGACGAAACCCTCGACGAGGTTGAACGCGACCCGCTCGCCAGAGACGGCGCGTCCCATGCCGAGCGCCCACCGCCACGCGGTGTGCCGCGCGAGGAAGCCCGACGTGTGGTCCAGGGCGCAGAGCGGCTCGTCGAGGAGGAAGCGCTGGCCGCCAGCGACGACCTCCCCCTCGCCGGAGAGGAGCCGCTTCTCGGTGGCGTTCGCAAAGCCTCCCTCGATGGGCACGACCGCGGCGATGGGCGGGGCGCACGTCTTGGTGGCGCGCAGCAGCGCGTGCGCAGGCAGGCCCGAGGTCGGATCGCCGGTCAGATCCACGGTCACGCCTCCGTCGCCGACCGTCAGGCGGGTCCGCCCGAGATCGAAGCGAGCCTCTCGCGCCCCGGGCCCCCCGTCGACGAACGTCGCCGCCGAGCCTGGGCCGAGCACGCTTCGGTCGACCAGCAGCCGGCCCTGCCGTCGGTCGAGGACGAAGAACAGCGCCGTCGCCGCGTACCCGAGCGACACCACGGCCGCGCCCACGAACACCGTGGCGTCCGCGATGCCAGCGTACGCCCAGCGCTTCTTGTGGGTGAGCTGCCAGAGGCAGCTCTTGGGGATCCGGCCGAAGTCCATCCGAGGAAGCCCACCTCGAAAGGAGCCGAACCGGGGCTCACCGTCCTCCAGGAGCTCGGTCGGGGCGTCCTCCAGCGTCCGCACGGCCGGACTCTACCAAACGACGCGACCGAGACCAGCTTCCGGCAGCCGGCGGGCAGACCGAGAACTTCTTTTTGATCCACGTAGCGGGCCGTGGGAATCCATCGCGCATGCCGAACCTCGACGCCCCCCCCACCCCGGTGAACGAGCCCGTCCGCGCGTACGCTCCCGGCAGCCCCGAGCGCGCCGCCCTCAAGGCGGAGATCGCGCGGATGCAGGGCGCCGTCGCGGACATCCCGATGGTGATCGGGGGCCGAGAGGTCCGCACATCGAGCACGGTCGACGTGCGCGCGCCCCACGATCACGGGCTCCTCCTCGCGCAGTGTCACCAAGGAGACGTGGGACACACGGAGAGCGCCATCCGAGCGGCCCTCGCCGCGAGATCGAGCTGGTCCGACGCGCCCCAGAGCGCGCGGTCGGCCATCTTCCTCCGGGCAGCCGAGCTCGCGGCCACGACGTGGCGGAGCCGGCTCAACGCCGCCACGATGCTGGGCCAGAGCAAGACGGTGTACCAAGCGGAGATCGACGCGGCCTGCGAGCTCGTCGACTTCTGGCGCTTCAATGTCCACTTCGCGAACCGGCTCCTCGAGCCCCTGGTGCAGGCGCCGAACACGTGGAACACCATCGAGGCGCGTCCGCTCGAGGGCTTCGTGTGCGCGATCACGCCGTTCAACTTCACGGCGATCGCGGGCAACCTCCCCACCGCCCCGGCGCTGCTCGTCAACACGGTCGTGTGGAAGCCCTCTCCG
>CAZBJI010000217.1:0-11866 GCA_964492175.1 uncultured Polyangiaceae bacterium
CGGGCGCCGGCGCGGGCTTGCCCGCGGCGCCCTGGACGAGGCGCGAGCGGGGGACGTCCGCGGCGAGGTAGCCGTCGTGCAGGACGCGACGGAACGCCTTCTCGAAGCCCTCGGGCGCGAGGATCGCGCCCCAGGTCGCCATCACCAGCTCGTAGGGCGTGCGCATGCCGCCCACGAGCCGCTCGAGGACCTCGGCGTCGGTCCGGCCGCCGTACATCGGGGCAATGAGGGGCTGCACGATCCCGAGCGTCCCGTCGTCCGCCGACGTGTCGGACCAGCTCTCGAGGTAGTGCGCGCGCGGGATGTGCCAAGTACACGCTTGGCTGGTCTCGTCGACGTGCGACGAGAGGTGGACGGTCGTCTTGACCTTGGTGAGCGCCGCCTCGAACGGGACATCCGCGGGCGCCGTGAAGACGGGGTTGCCGCCGAGAACGAGGAGCGTGTCGACCTGCCCCTTCTGGATGAGCTCGACGAGGGTCCGGAGCGTGCTGGTGCCCTCCGGCACCTCGTCGACGAGCGGCTCGTGCGTCACGGTGGTGCCGACCGCGCCGAGCGCCTCGTTCAGGCCGGCGACGAGCGCGTGGACCGCCGGAGGCTGGCGGAGCCCGGCCACGACGAGGCCGTTTTTGCGCGCGCCCGCGAGATCCTTGGCGGCGGCCGCGACCCAACGCTGCTCCTTCTCGCTGAGCTTGCCTCCCGCGACGGCGCCCTGGAGCGGGCCGAGCGCCACGCCCGACTGCGACATGGCGAAGCCGAGCGCCTTGACGAGGTCGAGGACGCGCCGCCCCTGCACGCGGAGCCTGTGGTCCGCGCCCATCCCGGTCACCGTCGGGCAAGGCTCCGCGACGTAATAGCGAGCCATGCCGCCCGCCTCGGGCCGGCGGCGCTTCGCGAAGCCCTTGGAGTTCTTGACCGGGTTCGACTCGGTCCCGAGGATGTCGGCGTCGAGGACGACGACCACGTCGGCCTTGTCCAGGCGCAAGCTGGCGTCGAGCGGCCTGCCGTACGCTTGCGCGAGCCCGCTCCGCTGACCCTCGCGCCCGAAGGACTCGAACCGGAAGACGAACGCCTCCGGCATGTCCCTGGCGACGGCGGCGATCGCGTTGCTCGTCGTGGGTGAGCGGTGCTCCTCCACGAGGAGGGCGAGCCCGCGCCCCTTCTTCGCGCGGACCTGCCGGCCGAGGTCGCCCAGCATGGCCCACGCCTCCTCCTGGGTCGCCTTCTGCGCGCCCTTCATGGGAGAGGTGCTCCGGTCCGGATCGTAGAGATCCAGCACCGACGCCTGCTCGAAGCCCGTCGTCGCGCCCTGGGAGCACGGGTGCTCGGGGTTGCCTTCCACCTTCGTCGGCCGGCCGTCCGTGCTCTCCACCAGGAGACCGACGGCGGAGCCGAACAGGGGGATGCTCGTCGCGTAGTGGACGGACTTGCCGTCCACCAGGTCCTCGGGACGCTTCGTGTACGGGAGGATCCGTTCCTCCGGCCTCCGACACCCGGCGGCGAGGCCCCCGAGGGCCATCGACGCGCCCATCAGGGTCATGAAGGTGCGGCGGTCGACGCCGGGCGGTGGCTCGAAGCCTCCGGGCTCGAACTCGCTGGCGCGCCGGTCCTCGAGGGCGCCGCCGCCCTCGATCTCGGCCGGGGTCTGGTAGAGGAAGGCTTCGCCGTCCGTGAGAGGCTTGGATACGACGGGGAGACGTTTCATCGGTGGCACCCGGAGCAGTGCTGCGGAGGGATGGGCTGGCGGGTGTCGGCGGAGCGCTGCATCGGCTTGCCCGTGGTCGCGGACGCCTCCAGGAGGCCCATCTTGGTCACGTCCTTCGGATCACGGAGATCGGCCGAGGGCTCGCGGTGGCACTCGAGGCACCACCCCATGGTGAGCGGCTTTTGCTGCGTGACGACGGGCATCTGATCGATGCGCCCGTGGCAGCTCTCGCACCCCACCCCCGCCGAGAGGTGCACGCTGTGATCGAAGAAGACGTAGTCCGGTAGGTTGTGGACCTTGATCCACTCCACCGGCAGGTCCTTCGCCCAGCTCTGCCGGAGCGGCTCGAGCTTCGGGCTCGAGGCCCGGATCGTCGCGTGGCAGTTCATGCACGTCTGGGTGGGCGGCACCGCGGCGAACGCGGCGGTCTCGACCGTCGAGTGGCAATAGCGACAGTCCATGCCCATGTCGCCGGCGTGGAGCTTGTGGCTGAACGGAACGGGCTGCTCGGGCGCGTAGCCCACGCTGAAGTTCTTGTCCGTGCCGTAGTACCAAAAGCCTGCCACGACGGCGGTGCCGAACGGCCCGAGGCCGAACAGGACGCCGATCGGGAGCGCCTTGTTCGCCCATTTGGGGAAGAAGAATCGACTCATGCGCGCTCTTGCTCTGCCCTCGCACGGGCCAGATAGGGGGGTGTGACCCAGCGGTGCGGGTGCAGGTATGGGGCAAAACGCTCCCCAACGGCAAGATGGCGAATTGCCGCTCTCCGCGGCGAATTGCCTCTCGCGCGGCGTTCTGCCGCATCGATCGTCGCCGCCGATCGATCAGCCTGGATCAGCGTGGGCGCGCCTGGGCGCGACGGCGCCGCCGGTCACGCGGCGGTCGAAGACGAGCGGCAGTAGTCGCGCCACTCCGCGGGGATCTCTCGGCCGCCGAAGCTCATCGGCTCGATGGGGAGGCTCGTCGGACGCGAGGGGCTGCGGAGGAGACGCATGTCCGCCTGCTCCGGCGTGCGGTTTCTCTTCCGGAGGTTGCACGGCCGGCAGGCGGTCACGATGTTCTCCCAGCCGGTGCGACCGCCGTGGGTGCGCGGCAGGACGTGATCGAACGAGAGCTCGCTTCGGCTCTTCTTCATCCCGCAGTACTGGCAGGCGTAGCCATCGCGGCTGAAGACGTTCGCCCGAGAGAACTTCACGCCGCGACGGAACCCCGCCACGTGCCGGCGGAGGCGCACCACGGCGGGCACCGCCACGACGATCGAAGGCGAAGCGACGAGGTCATCGTACTCCTCGAGGACGTCGACCTTGCCGAGGTACCAGAGCGTGATCGCCTCCTGCCACGGGACGACGCGCTGCGGGTTCATCCAGGAGCTCAAGACGAGCGAGTGGTAAGCCATGGGCGCCCTGCCGTGAGGATACACGAACGGTAGCAGACGCACGGTGCTGCGCGACCGATCGCATCTTGCTACGCTGGCTTCCCATGCTTCGCGGGGGCTCGCGCGTCGCCGTTCTGCTCGGGTGCCTCCTCTGCGGCTGCGGCCGCGACGCGCCCTCTTCTGCAGGGGCGGAGGGCGCGCCCGGCCCCGCGGCCGGAGCCTGGACGGAGGTCCTCGGCGACGCGGAGGTCGACGTGCCGAGCGTCGCGTCTGCGCCGTTCGTCCTCACGAACCGTCGCTGGGCGGCCACCGCGTCGGTTCGGCTGGAGGGCGCGCTGCCCGCCGCCGGAGAGCGGCGCGGGCGCGACGTCGTGTACGCCGCCGCCCTCGGAGAGGGCTTCGATCTCACGCTGTCGTTGACCGACGCCGGGCTGAAGGACACGATCCGGCTGCCCACGGCGCCGGCGAGCGGCGAGGTGCGGTACCGGATCGATCTCGGCCCGGGCGTCGCGGGGCTCCGCGCTACCGGCCCCTCCGTCGAGCTGCTCACCGCCGAGGGGACGCCGGCGCTGCGCGTCAGCGGGGCGCGCGTCACGGGCGCGCGGGGGACGCGTCACGAGCTCGCGCTCGCGGTGGACGGCTGCGCCGCGGACACGACCGGGGCCCTGCCCTGGGGCCGTCCCCCGGTGCCCCCCGGCGGAGCGTCGTGTCATGTCGTCGCGCGGCTCCCCGCCGACCTCGACTACCCGGCGGTGTTCGACCCGTTCTGGTCCACGGCGTTCGACCTCGGGACGGCGCGCTACGATCTGGCGGCGGAGGCTCTCCCGGACGACCGCGTGATGGCGGCGGGCGGTCGCGGCGTCGGCTACCGCGCCGAGGTGGAGCTCTTCGATCCCGTGACGAAGACGTGGGCGTCCACGGCGTCCCTCTCGCAGCCGATGATCGGCTTCCGGCTGACGGTCCTCGCGGACGGGCGCGTCCTCTTGACCGGCGGGCAGGCGGGCTCCGTCGTCGCCACCGCCTTCACCTGGTCTCCGAGCGCGCCGGTGTGGTCGCCGCTCCCGCCCATGTCCACGCAGCGGGCGTACCACTCGGCCACGCGCATGCAGGACGGGCGCGTCCTCGTCGCCGGCGGTCGCTCCACGACCAGCGGAGGCTCGGAGCTCGCGTCGTCGGAGATCTTCGATCCCTCCACGGACTCCTGGGTGCCCGCGCCCGACATGCCCGGCGAGCACACCGAGCATGGGGCCGCCGCCATCGGGCCGCGCGTCCTCGTCGCGGGCGGCTACGGGGACAGCTTCTCGCAGCTCGACTCGACGCGCATCTTCGATCCGGCCGCGATGGGCGGCGCAGGGGCGTGGACCACGTCGGCCCCCTTCCCGGGCGCCCGGATCGGGCACGTGGTGGTTCCGCTCGCGGACGGTCGCGTCCTCCTCGCCGGCGGAGAGAACAACTTCCAGTGGTCGGCGCTGATGACGGCTGCGTACGTCTTCGATCCGAGCACCGAGCTCTGGAGCGCGGCGGGGAGCTTCACCGGCAACTACGCCGCCGCCTCGGCGGGGCCGCTCGGCGGCGTCCTCTTGACCGGCGGGTGCAGCGTCTTCGCGTTCGACGGGTTCGGCGCCTACTGCAACGGAAACTCACCCGGCGCGTTCTGGCTCGACCCGGTGACCCTCACCCACCACGCGACCGGCCCGCTCCTGCCGGCGCGACGCCGGCACGGCCAGGCCACGCTCAGCGATGGTCGCGTCGTCGTCATGGGAGGCCTCGTGTCGACCCTCGACGGCGAGCCCAGCACGCGGGTGTGGGACCGCTTGCTGCAGGGCGAGGCGTGCGCGCTCCCGTTCGAGTGCGCGTCGGGGCTCTGCGTCGAGGGCGTCTGCTGTGACACGGCGTGCGACGGCCTCTGCGAGTCCTGCCTCGGCGCACTGACCGGGGGCGCGAACGGGGCGTGCGCCCCCAGCGCCACGGGCACCGATCCGGACGCCCAGTGCCTGGACTCCGGATCGCCAGCGTGCGGGCAGAACGGGCTCTGCGAGGACGGCGCCTGTCAGCTCTACCCGGCCTCGCCCTGCTCGCCCATGCCGTGCGCGGACGGCGCGGCGTGCGAGAGCACGTTCTGCGTGGACGGCGTCTGCTGCGACACGCCGTGCGACGGCATCTGCATGGCCTGCACCGCCGCGAAGACGGGCGGCGTCGACGGGATTTGCGCCTTCATCCCCGCCCACTCGGATCCCGACGTCGACTGCGGGAGCTTCACGGAGGACTGCGAGGACCGCGTCGTCTGCAACGGCGGGGGGGCGTGCGTCCCGTCCGCGACGCTGTGCGAGCCGTTCCGCTGCGAGGCCGACGGCTGCGCGAGCTCCTGCGCCGACGACGCGGGCTGCGCCGCGGGGTTGGCGTGCGTCGCGGGTGCCTGCGTCCTCCCCGAGTTCTGCCGAGACGCCTCGATCGCCACGAGCCGCGACGGCGCGACCACGGACTGCGCGCCCTACCGGTGCACGCCCGAGGGAGCGTGCCTGACGGCGTGCGGCTCGGTCGACGACTGCGCGCCCCCCTTCGTCTGCTCGCCGACGGACGGCACCTGCATCGACCCTCCGCCTGCGGAGGGCGGAGAGGCCGGGTGCACGCTCGCCCCCGCTCGACCCGGCGGAGCCGCGGGCTGCGCGTGGCTCGCGCTCGCGCTCGCCTTGGCCGCCCGCACCCGGCGGAGGGCGCGCCGATGATCGGGACCACGCTCGACGGCCGATACCGCCTGGACCGCGTGATCGGGCACGGAGGGATGGGCTCGGTGTACGAGGCGGTCCACACCGGGACCGGACGGCGCGTCGCCATCAAGCTCATCCGCCAGATGGCCCTCGGCGACACCGACGTGTGGAGCCGGTTCCAGCGCGAGGCGCGCGCGTCGAGCGCGATCGACACGCGGCACATCGTCCAGGTGCTCGACAGCGGGCGGGACGCGGCTTCCGGGCTGCCTTTCATGGCGATGGAGCTCCTGGAGGGCGACGACCTCGGCTTCTTGCTCGAGCGCGGCGGCGCGCTCGAGCAGGGCCTCGCGCTCCGAGTCGTCTCGCAGGCCTGCGTCGGCCTCGCGAAGGCGCACAAGGCCCAGGTCGTCCACCGCGACATCAAGCCCGCCAACATCTTCCTCACCGAGGAGGACGAGGGCGACGAGGTGATCGTGAAGCTCCTCGACTTCGGCATCGCCAAGGTGCGCCCCGGTCCGCTCGACAACGACGGGCTGCACCTGACCCAGACGGGGAAGCTCCTCGGCACGCCTCTCTACATGTCTCCCGAGCAGGCGCAGGGCGCGCGGGACATCGACCACCGGACCGATATCTGGTCGATGGGCGCCGTCCTCTACGAGGCGTTGACCGGACGCTCCCCGTTCGCCGACGCCGAGAACCTGGGAAAGCTCATCCTCTGGATTTGCTCGAGGCCGCCGCCGCCACCGAGCGCGCTCTGCCCTTCCGTGCCGCCCGAGCTCGACGCGATCGTCCTCAAGTGCTTGGCGATGGAGCGGGCCGACCGCTTCGAGAGCGCCGACGACCTGCTGGCCGCGCTGGCTACGTCGATCCCGCGCGGGAGCCGCATCGCCAGGGGCGAGGTGTGGCGAGGCGGCCGGGCCGCGAGCGCACCGCCCGGCGAGCCGCCCCCGCGTATCTCGGACGCCCGCGTGATCCCGAGCGGCGAGGTGCTCGAGGACACGAAGGCCGTGGAGGAGGCAGGCGTGGCTTCGACGCTCTACGCGACCAGCAAGACGCAGTCGCCCGGTCGATCCCTCTCTCGGCACAAGATGGCGTGGACGGGCGCCGCGCTCCTCGGAGGCGTCGGACTGGCGGTCCTGCTCTGGCCATCCGGGAAGGTGCCCAGCGAGCAGCGCGCCGCCGAGGGACCGTCGCCGAGCGCGGCGCCCTCGGCGACGGCTGGGCCGACCTCGGGCTCCGTCACCCTCTCGCTGGAGGTCGTGCCCGCCGACGCGGAGGTGCGCGTCCGCGGCGAGCGCGTCCCGGTGAGCGGCGGGCGGCTCTCGCTCTCCGGCTCCGTCGGCGAGGAGGTGGTCGTCGCTCTGCGCGGCGCGACCGCCGAGCGCAAGCTCGTGGTCACCCTGACCGCGGAGGGAGCGTCGCCCTCGGTGCTCCACCTCGAGGATCCCGTCATGGCTCCAGCTGCGTCCGCGGCCGAAGCGCCATCGGCGAGCGCCGCGCCGGCGCCGCGACCTCCGCGCGGCAGCGCCACAGCGCCCCAGCAGAGGGCGTCCCACCCGGCCAGCGCGCCGCCGCACCAGACGGCCGCCCCAGCCCACGAGAAGGACTTCTGAGCACGTGAGCGCCGCTGATCCGCGCGCCGCGGCCTTCGCCTCGAGGGGCCGCCACCGGCGGCCGTCCTCGCGAGGCGCGGGCGTCGTCTCCGCCGCGGCGCTGGCGGCGGCGACGTTCCTGACGGGCGCCGCCGGCGCGCAGCCGGAGGCGGCGCCGCCGCGCGACCCGCCCTCGGCCACGCAGCCCGCGGCCGAGCCCACACCCGAGGCGCTCGAGGTCGCGAAGCGTCACTTCGAGCGCGGCGTCGAGCTGCTCGCGGAGCGTCGCTTCGACATGGCGCTCACCGAGTTCCTCCGGTCGCTGGAGAAGGCGCAGCGGCGCTCGGCGACGGAGAACGCGGCCGTCTGCCTCCGGGAGCTCGGCCGCCTGGACGAGGCGCTGGAGCTGTTCGAGCGCGCGCTCTCGTTCTCCGACATCACCGAGGAGGTGAGGCAGCGGATCGATCCCCAGATCGCCGACCTCTCCGCCCGCCTCGGCGCGCTCACGGTGACCGGGGCGGAGGACGGCGCGCTCGTCTCGGTGGACGGGCGCCCGCGCGGCACCGTCCCTCTGCCCGCCCCGCTCCGGGTGCTCCCGGGCCAGCGCACGGTCCGCGTGCACCTCGATGGCTTCGTGCCCATCGAGAAGGCGGTCCGGGTGGTGGCCGGCAAGCCCGCGGCGGTCTCGGTGAAGATGGACGTGCTCGCGCGCGCCGGTCGGCTCCGGGTCTCGGAGAAGAACGCGCGCGACGCCTACGTGGTCGTCGACGGCGTGGTGGTCGGCCACGCTCCGTGGGAGGGCTCGCTCGCGCCGGGGCCACACGCCGTCTGGCTCACGACGGAGAAGGACGACGCGACGGCTCCGCGGGAGGCCCGCGTGCTCATCGGCCAGCGCGCGAAGATCGAGCTCGAGCTGCAGCCGCTCCGGTCGCAGGTCGTCCTGCGCACCTCCGCGCCGGGCGCGAGCCTCTCGATCGACGGCGTCGTCGTCGGCTCCTCGTCCTGGGAGGGGCGGCTCGCGCCTGGCAAGACGACCTTCGCCGCGTCCGCCGCGGGCTTCGCGCCGCAGACGCGCTCGGTGGAGCTCCGCGCCGAGCAGCGCGAGACGATCAGCTTCGACCTCGTCCCGCTCGACGTGGCGGCGGCGACGGAGCCCGAGGCCTCCGCCCGGATCGAGGTCGGCGCGCGAGGCGCCGTCGCGATCGCCCCCTACATGTTCGCGCCCGACTGCTCCGGCGGCTGCAGCGCCGGTCTGGGCCTCGGGGGGCACGTCGAGGCGCAGGTCGGCTACCGCTTCCCCGTGGGCTTCGCGATCGGCGCGGCGGCGGGCTACCTGCGACTGTCCCGATCGGTCGAGGGGCGCCCCTACGAGCTCAGGCCCCCGGGGAAGCCGCCCCAGCAGGCCGAGGTCTCCGACGCCATCGGCGTCTCGGCGGCCACGGTGCTGGCGGAGGTCAGCTACCGCGGCGGGCGCACCTTCTTCGGCGGGGTCGGGGTCGGCGCCGGAGGCTTCGGCGGGACCGCGTGGGACGAGCGCTCGGTCTCCGCCATCGACTCGACGCAGCGCGAGGTCGGCTCGGGCCCGTACCACTCCTCCGGCGGCGCGGCCGGCCTCGCGCTGAGCGCCTCGGCGCGCGCGGGGCTCCGCGTCGCGGACGTGATCGACCTCTGGGCCGGCGTCGGCGCGTTGTTCCTCGGGTTGCTCGAGCGCCCCGCGTGGGACTACGCCGCGCCCATCCCCGCGGGCGCCGACGGCGCCGCGCGGTTCCAGCGGGAGGGCGTCTTCACCGACGTCATCATCGCGGTGACGCCCGCGGTCGGCGTGACGGCCGCCTTCGAGTGACGGGCGGCCGCGGGCAGCCACGCCGCATCCGGGAGCTCCTGCGCGGGGGCCCCCTGCCCGGAGCTACAGCGCCGCGAAGATCTGCAGCGGCCGGAAGACGCGGGCCGCCCAAGCCGCCTCGTTGTGGGGCGCGCCAGGCTCGTGCCAATGGTGGAGGTCCACGTCGAAGACGTACCCGTTGGCGCTCAGCGTGTCGCGCATCTGCGACGTCTCGCAGAAGTTGTCCGACGCGCCCGGCTCGTCGTCGAGGATCCCGTCCAGGTCGGCGTCGGAGCACGGACCATTGCCGCCCGAGTCGAGGAAGACGACGAAGCCGAGCACCGGCGACGCCGCGTAGCGCTCGATGAGCGTCTCGCCCGTGTGGGGACCGATGCTGCCCCACCCGAGCGTGCCCGACAGGCTCGCCGCGAAGTCGTACCCGGTAGGGTTCGCGTAGGCGACGTGCAGGCTGATGAGGCCGCCCAGGGACGAGCCCATTACGCCGACGAGCGGCGCTTCACCGTATTGGGACTGCACGAGCGGTCGCACCGAGCCCTCGAGGAGCGCGGCGTAGTCGTCCCCGAGCCCGCCGATGGGTCCGCCGCCGAGGTCGTCGGCGACGTGCGTGTACTCGTCCATGCGCGCCGGCGTGTTGTCGATGCCGACGAGCATCATGCCAGCCGGGGCCGACGCCTGGAGCGCCCAGCCACCCCACGGCGCCGACGGGTCGAACAGGTTCTGGCCGTCGTGGACGTAGACCACGTGGGTGGCGGCGCCCTCGGGCACCCAGACGCGTACGGTCCGCGGCTCGAGCGCCTGCGTCGGGTGCGGCACCTGGAAGTAGCGCTCGAGGTGGGACGTGGCCGGCGGGATCATCGTGATCTCCCCGAACTGGTCGAACTCGTACGCGCGCCCCCACGGATCGGCGACGTACGTCGCGCCATCGGTGAGCTTGTAGCGCGCGCCGGGCTCGTCGGGGAGGAGGCCCCAGGCGAACCCCTGATCCGGCGTGAGCGCGGTCCCGGCCCACGCGTCGAAGTCGCCCGCTACGAGGGGCAGCCCCGCGTCCGCGGAGACGACCACCCGGCCCTCGGCGACCAAGACCGGCCACCCGGCGCCCTGCGACACCTCGAGCAGCGTGGCGTCGCGATCGTCCCGGAGGCGCTGCAAGAGCTCCTCGAGATCCGTGAGGGGCGCGCCCCCTTCCCCGCCCTGCCCCGTGGAGGACGAGGTGCTCGCGGCTCCGCCCGTCCCCCCGGGCCCCGTCCCGGTCCCGCTCGGCCCCGCGGGCCCGCCGCCGGCGCCGGTGGCCGCGCCCGTGGGCGGGTCCTCGTCGCCCCCGCACGCGAAGACGACGACCGAGAACGTGAGGGCGAGGAGAGCAGTCTTCATGGAGCACCTCGGTGACACGGCGGGCCTCAGGCACGAGCTCTTCGGACGATCGACGCGGCGGGGACGAGGCCGGTCGACCCCTCGCCGCGCGCGACCCGCGCGGCCTCCTCCTTCGCGCGCGCGAGGCGGTCGGCGAGCGTCGACTCCACCGCGTCCGCTCCCCCGTCGAGCAGCGCGCGCAGGAACACCTCCGCCGCCTTGTAGCTCGAGCGGACGAGCGGGCCCGACGCGGCGAAGAGGAAGCCCATCCGGTTCGCCTCGAGCTCGTACTCGGCGAACACGGCCGGCTCGACGAAGCGCACCACCTCGTGGTGCTTGGGCGACGGGCGGAGGTACTGACCGATCGTCACGATGTCCACGCCGGCCTCGCGCAGATCTCGCATGGCAAGGACCACCTCCTCGTCCGTTTCCCCGAGCCCCACCATGACGGAGCTCTTCGTGAGCATGGGCCGGCCCCCCGCGCCCTCTGCCTGCCGCCCTCGCTCCTTGGCGCGGCGGAGCACCTCGAGCGACCGCTCGTAGCTGGACCGCACGTCGCGCACCGTCCGCTGCAGGCGCCGCACGGTCTCCACGTTGTGCGCGAACACGTCGGGCGCCGCTTCGGCGCAGACGTCGACCGAGGCCAGCTTGCCCGCGAAGTCGCCGACGAGCACCTCGATCAGGATGTCGCCGCGGAGCTCGCGCAGGCGCGTCACCGTGCGCGCCACGTGCTCTGCGCCGCCGTCGAGCAGGTCGTCGCGGTTGACCATGGTCATCACGACGTACTGGAGCTCGAGCCGGGCGATGGCCCTCGCCACGTGCTCGGGCTCTCGCGGGTCCACGGCGCCGCGCGGATCCCCCGTGGTGACGGCGCAGAAGCGGCAGCCCCGCGTGCAGACGTCCCCGAGGAGCATCACCGTGGCCGTCCCCTCACGCCAGCACTCTCCCACGTTCGGGCACCGCGCCTCCTCGCAGACGGTGTGGAGGTCGAGCTCGCGCAGGGTCTGCTTGAGCTGGTGGTAGCGGTCGCCGCCCGGAGCGCGGACCTTGAGCCACTCGGGCTTGGGGGCGAAGCGGACGGCCATGCGGTCCTTCTACGTAGTCCCCCCGAGGCCCGGGGTCCAGGAGGAGCGCGGGCTTCGGCTCTGGTCAGGTGGCGTGGCGGGCTCCCCGCGACGGGAGCACATCGATCGAGGCCGCCACGTGCCGTCTGCCGACGAGCTTGACCGTGACGGTGCCGGTGAGCGGGGAGGTCCCCTCGATGAGCTGGCTCCACGCGAGCCGCACTTGGACGAG
>CAZBJI010000218.1:0-11845 GCA_964492175.1 uncultured Polyangiaceae bacterium
ACCGAGATGACCACCGGCGTCGACCTCGTCGAGCAGCAGATCCGAGCGGCGGCCGGGGAGCGGGTTTCGCTCCCGGACACGCGCCCCTGGAGCTTCCGCGGCCACGCCATCGAGTGCCGGATCAACGCCGAGGACCCGAAGACCTTCGCGCCCTGGCCGGGGCTCATCACCAGCTATCACCCGCCCGGCGGCGGGGGGGTGCGCGTCGACTCGGGCGTCTACGGAGGGTTCCGCGTCCCGTCCACCTACGACTCGCTCCTGGCGAAGGTCATCGTGCACGCGGCGACGCGGGGCGAGGCGATCGCCAAGATGCAGGTCGCGCTCGACGAGTTCATCGTCGACGGGATCCGGACCAACATCCCGCTGCACCAGGCGCTCCTCCGGTCGCCCGAGGTCCTGGAGGGGCGGATGAGCACGCGCACCATCGAGCGCGTCGTGGCGCAGGGCTTCTAGCCAGCTCGCGCCGGCGCCCACAATCGCCGCATGAGGGCGGACCGCCGGTGTGCTACACGGCACGGGCCATGATCCCCTCGATCGCAGCGAAGAACGGCGCAAACGGGGCGCCGCAGGGGAGCCTCGACGAGGCCCCCGAGCACCTCCAACGCGACTTCTCTTCCTGGGTCGCGGCCACGTCCGATCCGGACGAGCTCGTCCTGGGCGTCCCCGGCTTCTCCTACGCCGATCTGTTCGAGCCCGAGAAGCTGAAGGAGCTGCACGACCTCTGGGATCGCGAGCTCGCCGCGACCGCCCCGGACGCGTACGCGAAGTTCGACGCGTATCGCCGCTCGAAGGGTGAGGGCATGTCGGCGGAGGCCGTCAGCGAGGCCCTCCTCGCCGCCGCGCCGTCGGTCGGCGACTTCGTCGGCCGACTCTTCCGGGTGGACGCGGAGGCCCGGGCCCTCCAGGAGGACGCCGCGGGGCGGAAGATCCTCTGGTCGTTCAAGCGCGAGCTCGTGAAGAAGCGGATCTTCAAGGCCGGCGCGGGTCAAGCGTTCGCGGGCCGAGAGGCCGACGCCGAAGCGATCGCGCGCGCCGCGCTCGTGGCGGTCGGCGCCGACGCGTCGCTCCTCGGGGGCGGCAGCGCCGAGGAGGAGACGGCGGTCGCGTCGGCGGCGATGCAGCTCTTCGAGATCGAGGACACGGGCCGCAAGGCGGCCAAGGCCGGGGGCGCGCGGTGGACCGACGCCCTCCACGACCGCGCGCGCGCGGTCCGCGCCGCTCTCCAGGGGCTCGCCTCCTCCGGCCCGGCGGCCGTCGCGGGCGCCGCGCCGACCGACGCGGAGGACCTGGCGGTCGCTTCGCTCGCGCTCGACGCCGTCGAGGCGTGGCTCGTCGCTCGCCTCCGGGACGAGCACGATCCCGCGCACCGGTGGCCCAGCCTCAAGGCGCCCCACACGGTGGATCCGACGCGCCTCGTGAAGCTCCGCCGTCCCGATCCCGCGATCCCGGAGCTGTTCGTCGGGCCAGAGGACGAGCGCCGCGCCCGCGACGGCTTCGCCCTGACCGACCGGCGCATGAGCGCCCGCGGCGTCGAGCAGGAGATCGACTACTGCCTGCTCTGCCACGACCGCGACAAGGACTCGTGCTCCAAGGGGCTCCGCGAGCCGAAGACCGGCGCGCTCAAGAAGAACGCGATCGGCGTCACGCTCGCCGGGTGCCCGCTCGGGGAGAAGATCAGCGAGATGCACACGATGCGGGCCGACGGCCGGTCCATCAGCGCGCTGGCGCTCGTCTGCGTCGACAACCCCATGTGTCCCGGGACGGGGCACCGCATCTGCAACGACTGCATGAAGGCCTGCGTGTTCCAGAAGCAGGAGCCCGTGAACATCCCCGAGGCCGAGACGCGGGTGCTCACGGAGGTGCTGGATCTGCCGTGGGGCTTCGAGATCTACGGGTTCCTCACCCGCTGGAACCCGCTGGCGATCGACCGGCCGTACCAGCGCCCGTACTCGGGGAAGAACGTGCTGGTCGTCGGGCTCGGTCCCGCGGGCTACACCCTGTGCCACCACCTGGTGCAGGAGGGCTTCGCGGTGCTCGCGGTCGACGGGCTCAAGATCGAGCCGCTGCCGGCCGCGCTGATCGGGGACGAAGCGCATCCGCCGAGGCCCGTCCGCTCCTACGCCCGGCTCTACCAGGAGCTCGACGAGCGCATCCTGCTCGGCTTCGGCGGCGTGAGCGAGTACGGCATCACCGTGCGCTGGGACAAGAACTTCCTGACGGTGCTCTACGCCACGCTCGCGCGGCAGCGCTCGTTCCAGTGCCACGGCGGCATCCGGTTCGGCGGCGCGATCACGCTCGAGGACGCCTGGCGCTACGGCTTCGATCACGTCGCGATCGCCGCAGGGGCGGGGCGGCCGACCCTGATCGACATCAAGAACAACCTCGCGCGCGGGATCCGCCAGGCGAGCGATTTCCTCATGGGGCTCCAGCTCACCGGGGCGCTCAAGCGCTCGGCCCTCGCGAACCTCCAGGTGCGCCTCCCCGCGGTCGTGATCGGCGGAGGACTCACCGCGATCGACACGGCCACGGAGCTCATCGCCTACTACCCGATCCAGGTCGAGAAGACGGCGGAGCGGATCGAGGCGCTCATCGAGGCGCGCGGCGAGAAGGTCATCGTCGACATGTTCGACGAGGAGGAGCGCGCCTTCATCGCCGAGCAGCTCGGACACGCCGCGCTCGTGCGGCAAGAGCGCGCGCGGGCCGCGGAGGAGGGTCGGACCCCGGACTTCTCGGCGCTCATCGACGCGTGGGGCGGCGTCTCCATCGTGTACAGGAAGCAGCTCGCCGACTCGCCCGCGTACCGCCTCAACCACGAGGAGGTCGCCAAGAGCCTCGAGGAGGGCGTGCGCTACCTCGAGAACCTCTCCCCCACCGAGGCGGTGCTGGACGAGAACGACGCGGTGAAGGCCATGCGGTTCACCCGGCAGGTGCAGGGCGAGGACGGGCGCTGGAGAGACTCCGGGCAGGCGGTCGAGCTTCGCGCGCGCACCGTGTGCGTGGCCGCGGGGACGCAGCCCAACGTGACCTACGAGCGCGAGTTCCCGGGGACGTTCAAGTTCGACCAGCGCGGGCAGTACTTCGCGCCCCACCGCGCCTGGGTCGAGGATGATGGCACGCTCCGCGTCGAGCCCGCGGAGCGCGCGGCCGACGGCTTCTTCACGAGCTACAACGACGGCAAGCACGCCGTCAGCTTCTACGGGGACAACCACCCGCACTACGCTGGGAGCGTGGTCAAGGCGATGGCGAGCGCGAAGGACGCGTACGCGTCGGTCCGCGACCTCTTCCGTCTGGACTTCGCGCGGCTCGGCGAGGAGCCCCAAGCAGCGCGAGACGCTCGGCGACGAGCCCTCTTCGCGCGGATCGACGAGGACCTGTCCGCGGTCGTACACGAGGTGAACCGGCTGACCCCGACCATCGTGGAGGTCGTCGTGCGCGCGCCCGCCGCCGCGCGCAAGTTCCACCCCGGGCAGTTCTACCGGATGCAGAACTTCGAGAGCGCCTCACGGGTCGTCGACGGGGTCAGGCTGGCCATGGAAGGGGTGGCGCTCACCGGCGCGTGGGTCGACAAGGAGCAGGGGCTGCTCTCGCTCATCGCGCTCGAGATGGGCACCTCGACCAGGCTTCTGTCCGGGCTCACGATCGGAGAGCGGGTCGTCGTCATGGGGCCCACCGGCACACCCACCGAGATCTCGGGCCGCGAGACGGTGCTGCTCGCGGGCGGCGGCCTCGGGAACGCCGTCTTGTTCTCGATCGCGCGGGCGCTCAAGGATCGGGGCGCGCGCGTCCTCTACTTCGCGGGGTACCGGCGAGGGGAGGATCTGTTCAAGCGCGAGGAGATCGAGCAGGGCACGGATCAGGTCATCTGGTGCACCGACGCGGGGGTGGAGATCGCGCCTCGCCGCCCCGGCGACCGCGCGTTCCGGGGCAACATCGTCCAGGCCATGGTCGCCTACGCGAAGGGCGAGATCGGCGGGGACGCGACGCCCCTCTCCACGGTGAGCCGCATCATCGCGATCGGGAGCGACAAGATGATGAACGCGGTCCGAGAGGCGCGGCACGGCGTCCTCGCGCCCTACCTCAACCCGAAGCACGTGGGCATCGGCAGCATCAACTCTCCGATGCAGTGCATGATGAAGGAGGTCTGCGCGCAGTGCTTGCAGCGCCACGTGGATCCGAAGACCGGGAAGGAGACGTTCATCTTCTCGTGCTTCAACCAGGACCAGGAGCTCGACTCCGTGGACTTCAAGAACCTCGGCGCGCGGCTCCGGCAGAGCAGCGTGCAGGAGAAGACGGCCAACGCCTTCCTCGATCTCGTGCTCCGGAGCGCTCCCGACTTCCGTCGGGTTTGAGCGCCGGCGAGCGTCGGGTGTACGCTCGGGCGACCATGACTTCCCCCCGGCATCGCTGGCTGGCCAGCCTCGGCGGAGGGACGCTCTGGCTGCTCTGGCTGGGCGTCGCCTCCCCGTCCTGCGTCATCGACGACATCTCGCTCGCGGGGAAGGCGTGCGACACCGAGGACGACGTGTGCGCCGAGGGCTTCGTGTGCAACACGAAGACCAACGTCTGCGTCGCGGACTCGACGAAGGTCTGCGCCGACCCCGGGGACTGCGAGGCGCTCGAGCGCGAGTGCAGGGAGCGGGGCTGCGGAGACGACGGCGTCTGCGCGCTCGTCGACCGCGTCGAGGTGGGGCAGCTCCTCGGAGACTGCCTCACGCGCACCTGCGCGGGCGGTGCCCTCAGCGCGGAGCCCTCCCCCGACGATACGTTCGACGACGGCAATCCCTGCACCGTGGACGCGTGCGCGGCGGGGCAACGCTCGCATGAGCCCGCGGCGGCTGGGGAGCCGTGTCCGACGGGCGTCTGCGACGGCGCGGGGGCGTGCGTCGAGTGCGTGAGCGGGCTCGTGCCCTGCGGCGGGACGGGGGTCTGCGTCGGGGGGCAGTGCGTCGACGCCGGGTGCGTGGACGGGGCGGCGAGCGGGCAGGAGACCGACGTCGACTGCGGCGGACCCGCGTGCGCGCCGTGCCCTCCGGCGGCGGGGTGCTCGGCCGCCTCCGATTGTCAGAGCGGCGTCTGTGATCTCGCCGCTCCTTGCGGGGTGGCCACGGGCTGCTGCGTCGCGCCCGCGTGCGACGACGGTGTGCGGAACGGCGCGGAGTCCGACGTCGACTGCGGCGGAGACACGTGCGCGCCCTGCGGCCTGGAGGAGGCGTGCGCGGCGGACGCGGACTGCGCGTCGGGCAAGTGCAAGTCGGGGGCGGTCTGCGCCTCGACCTGCGAGAACCACGCGATGGACGCGCTGCAGGGAGAGACCGATGTCGACTGCGGTGGCTCTCAGTGCAGCCGCTGCGTCGGCGGACAGAAGTGCCTCAGCGACGCCGACTGCGAGACGGGCCGGTGCTGCGAGGCCGAGGATGGCAGGCGGTGCTCCGCATACACCTGCCCCGGGGAGTAGTCCGCGGGTGCAGTCAGCGGATGCGCCCTCCGGGGGCGCCCACCGAAGAAGCCAGCACGCTCAGCGGGCCGAGGGGCCGCGAGGAGCGGTGCTCGGGGTGCGCCACGCCACGTGGCTCGAGACGCGGATCCATCGGGTCGGCTAAAGCGTCGTCAGCGCAGGGCGTGGGCCAGGAGCGGACGCCGGCCGACGCGCGCCCTCGCGCAAGGCTCAGAAGACGCCGCCGACCATGATCACGCCGCCCGCCTGCTCGGGGGCCGTCTTCAGGGTCGCGACGTCGACGATCCCCCAGATCACCCCGATGGCCGTCAGGCCACCGCCGATCCCGAAGCAGACGTTCGCGCCGGTCGCGAGCTGCTTGGCCTTCTCTTGCGCGTCGTGGGCGTCGATCTGGATCGGAGCGTCCTTGGCCTCGTCGTGGCGGCTCTGAGAGACCGCGCCGAGGATCGCGCCCACCACGAGCGTGGCCGCCCCGAGGCCCGCGATCACCCACGGCCCGGCCGCCGCCGACTCGCTCTCGAACGGCTCGCCTTGGCGAGGAGCTCCCGCCGCCGGGGTCTCGCGAGGGAGCTTCTCTCGGAGGCCCGAGACGCTGTCCTCGATCGCCTTCCTGTGGGGCGTGTCGGGCACGGCCTCGAGGTACCGCGTGTAGCCGTCGATCGCGCACTCCAGATCTGCGCGCGTCTTGGTCCTTCGAGCGAGCAGCGCGCACGTCTGCGCGATCCCGTAGAGGGCCTCGGGGAGGGGCTTGGCGCGGTAGGCATCGCGGTAGAGCTCGAGCGCCTGCTCGAGCTGGTTGGTCTGGTAGCGCTGCTCCGCCTTCGAGAAGAGCTCGCGCGCCATCCCCTCCGCGTCCGGCCCGGGCGCCGGCGGGAGCGCGGACGCAGGCGCCGACGTGGGGGGGCTCGTGGTCGCGGTCGGCGCCGGGGCTGTCGCCGTCGGCGCGGGGGTGGGTGCCATCGCGCTCGGCGCGCTCGCGCTCGGCGCGCCGCCGGGAGCGCTCTGTCCGTGCGCGAACGAAGCCGCCGCCGAGAGCGACAGGAGCACCGCTGCTGCCCAGGGGCCGACCCGCCTCACGAGGTCATGGTACGAGCCGGCAGGGCAGGCGGAGCCAAAAAAAAGAGAGCCGCGGCGCCTCGCTCGGCCGCGCCCGACGAGGCGCCCGTCCAGCCGACGCGGGGGCCGCGGACATCCGGCAGCAGCGTCCCTCTTCACGGGCGGGCGAGGACCGAGAGGCGCGGAGCCCGGAGGCGGAGTAGGAGCCGACGACGTCAGCTCCGGAGCTACATCCAACGAAGCGGCCCCCTCCTCGCGTCGCGGGGAGGGGGCCTTCTTGTGTGTGTCGCGCCCTGGGTCAGGGATACGGAGAGGGCGAAGGTGCCGGGCCGCCCGGCGCCTTTTTGGCCGGAGGCGCGTCCTTCGCGCCCTTGCCGTCCTGCCTGGCGAGGGCGAGCTGGATGGCCTTCTTGAACTTGCCGTAGTTCGCGGCGCCGCTGAAGAAGTAGCCGTCGAGCTTGCCATCCGTCTTGCCGAACGTCACGACGAACGAGGGCGTGCCCGAGATGCCCGACTTGTCGGCGGCGGCCGAGTCGGCGTCCACGACCGCCTTGTGGGTGTTCTTGTCGAGGGCCTCCTTGAACTTGCCCATGTCGAGGCCCTGCTGCTCGGCGACCTTCTCGAGGCCCGTCCGAGCGAGCGCGTCGGGCTGCCCCTGCGCGCCGAAGAGGGCGTCGTGATAGCTCCAGAAGCCCTTCATCCCCTTCTGGGCGAGCGCCTCACGTGCCGCCTCGGAGGCGAGCGGCGCGAGCTTGTGCATCGGCAGGGGCTTGTCGCGCCAGACCAGCTTGATCTTGTCGCCGAAGTCCTTCTCGACGGTGGCGAGCGTCGGCTCCACCCGCTTGCAGTAAGGGCACTCGAAGTCGCTGAAGATGTGCATCTCCACCTTGGCCTTCTCGTTGCCCTTCCACGGGGCGCCCGCGGCTGCCGGCTCGATCGACTTCGTCTCGGGGGGAGGCGGCTCCTTGCCCGACTTCATGATCTCGGCGTAGAGGTCCGCCTTCTTGGTGCCCTTCGCGACGAGCTCCTCTGCCTTCTTCAGCTCCTCGTCGATCACGGCCTTGAACTTGTCGATCGGCTGCGCGCCGACGAGGCGCCGCCCGTTGACGAAGAAGTGAGGCGTGCCGGAGGCCTCGATGTCGTCCGCCAGCTCGGAGTCGGCGTCGACCAAGGCCTGATACTTCTTGGCCTCGGGCGTCGGCTCGAAGGCGGGGGTCGCCGGGTCGGCGTCCTTGACGACCGCCTTGACCTTCTCGGCGTCGAGGCCGAGCTCTCCGGCGAGCTTGACGAGGTCCTCCTCGAGCGCCGAGAGGAGCTTGGCCTGGTCCTTCTCACGGCCCGCGATCGCGGCGCGCGCCTTGAACAGGGCGTCGTGCGCCGCCCAGAAGGCCTTCTCGCCCTTCTGCGACTGCGCCTCGAGGGCGAGGAACGACATCGCCGTAGCGCGCCGGTGGAAGGGGAGCGGGCGGTGCTTCCAGACGATGCGCACCTTGCCGTCGTAGGTCTTCATGACCTCGTCGAGCGTCGGCCCGACCTTCTCGCAGTACGGGCACTCGAACTCGCTGAACTCCACGATCGTGACGAGCGCGTCCGCCGGTCCCTTGGAGGGCGAGTTCCCGACCGGGACGCGCCAGACGGTCTTGTCGTCCTCCTTGGCGGCGCCCTTCTCGTCTTTCTTCTCGGCGGCGGCCGCGGCGGGCGGCGGGTTGCCGCGGTTCGCCTTGGAGCGCTCGACGTAGACCTTGTCTGCGGGCGTCTTGCCGGCGATGAGCTTTTCCGCCTCCGCCAGCTCCTTGTCGATGATCTCCTCGAACTTGTTCTGAGGCTGCGCGCCCGAGAGGAACACGCCGTTGATGAAGGACGCGGGCGTGCCCTTCACGCCGATGGGCTTGCCGCTCGCCAGATCCTCGGCGACCTTGCCGGCCATCTCCTTCTTGTCGATGGATTCCTCGAACTTCGCCCGATCCACGCCGGCTTGGGTGGCCCACGCGACGAAGTTCTCGCGCGTGAGGGCCTTCTGGTTCTCGAACGCGAGCTTGTGGAACTTCCAGAACGCGTCGTTGCCCGCGAGCTTGTAGACGCTCGCCGCGGCCTCATGGGCGCCCTGCGCGTTCTTGTGGAACGGCAGCGGGTTGTGCTTCCAGATGACGCGGAGCTTCTGCGGCCCGTACTTCTCTTTGAGCGCGTCGATGGTCTTCTCGACCTTGGTGCAGAAGGGGCACTCGTAGTCGCTGTAGAGGACGATGGTGACCGGCGCCGAGCGCGACCCCCACATGGGATCGTTCGACGAGACGGGCACGCCGGCGGCGGCGTCGTCCCAGGTGGTCGGGTTCTGGACCTCGGCCGAGGCGGTCGTCCCAGGCGACCCTCGCTCGATGCCCCACATCAGCAGCATGCCCGCCAAGAAGGAGAGCAGGAAGCCGACAACGGCAGTTCCTTTGTTCATGATGATCTCCGAAACGGTTTCACGTGCGCTCGAGCGCCTGCGCTCGAGCGAGGTCGAAGGGCGCCGGTCCGCGAGGACCGGCGAAGGATTGCACCCGTTGGCGGCGGGTCGTCCTTTCGGAGGACCCCCGAGCCGCGGTGCCGACGGCGTCGCGTCGCCCCCCGCGGGGGGCGGCCGCGACCTCAGGTCGGCGGACGCTCGGGCGCCCGGCGGACGCCGTCCTCGCTGAGCTCGCGAGGCGGGATGGGTGGCAGCTCCGAGATCTGCGCGCACTGGGCGGGGAACGTCAGCGTGGGGAGCGTCGCCTGCTCCGCCGGATCCAGGGAGGGCGTCGCCTGAGAGTCCCTCGGCTCCCGCGGCGTGGTGGCGGTCACGAACCCCGCCAGCTCGAGCAAGCACCGCGGGGCCGCCTCGGCCCGATCCCGCGACGCGGGAACGACCGGGGCCGGCGCGACGCTGGTGGTGCCCGCCTCGCCGCACATGCCGGCGGGGAAGTCGTCCTCGCTGAACCAGGGGCACTCCATGAGCTCGCGCGCGACGACCGCGGAGACGCTGGCTTGTGAGAGGAGCTGCCCGGTGTCGCAGAGCCCCGAGAGGTCGCCTGCCTCGTCGGCCTCCGCCGCGAGGGCGGTCGGCGCGAAGAGCACCATCATGAGCAGCGTGACGATGACCCACAGGCCGCGCGGTGGCGGGCGCTGCCCGCGCGAGGCCCGGTGCGGGGTACGGTGGCGCTGGGGCTGGGACGGCGACATCCGGCGCCACTCGTATACCCCCTGCACCGACCGCGAGCAACGCCACGGAGGGCCACGGCGAGGATCCGAGGCTCGGTGGGCGGAGACGGGCGCGGCCCATTCGGACGCGCGCGAGCGCCGCCGGGCCGGGACGAACGCTCGTCGTCGCTCGCCATCTCGCCCGGCCCGCCGAGCGAATTCTTGGCCCACCTTGTCACACACTCGTAGGGCAGAATCATGGCGAACCTGGGTCAAGAGGCTCCCTCCCGTCCTGCGCCGTCGCTCTCGGCGAGCGACCTGCCGCGCCGCTTCGGCCGCTACGTCCTGCTGCGACGGATCGCGAAGGGCGGCATGGGCGAGGTCATGCTCGCGGCCTCGCTCGGGCTCGAGGGTGCGGAGCGGCCGGTGATCGTCAAGACGATCCGGACCGAGCACCGCACCGACCAGAGCTTCAAGGCTCGGTTCCTGGACGAGGCGCGGGTGCAGGCGCAGCTCGAGCACTCGGGGGTCGCGAGGATCATCGAGGCGACCACCGACGAAGACAGCGGAGAGCCCTACGTCGTCGTCGAGTACGTCGAGGGGCGCAGCCTGGGCGACGTCCGGTCCCGCGCGCTCGCGAGCGGCGTTCGGATCACCTGGCACGAGGCCGTGGCGGTCGCCCAGCTCGCCGCCGAGGCGCTCTCCCACGTCCACGATCGAGAGGACGCCCAGGGCAAGCACCTCGCGATCGTGCACCGCGATCTGTCGCCGCAGAACGTGATGGTCGGCTACGGCGGCGAGGTGAAGATCATCGACTTCGGGACCGCGCGAGGGGAAAACAGGCGCTGCCACACGGTGGCGGGCGTGGTGTTCGCGAAGCCCGGCTACACGGCGCCCGAGGTGGCGAACGGTGACTCGGGCGACTTCCGTGTCGATCTCTATGCCCTCGGCGTCATGCTCTGGGAGCTCTGCGCGGGTCGCCGGTTCTTGCAAGGGGAGGCGGGCGATCACATGTCCGCGGTGGCGAGGAACGATCGAAACCTGCCCCCCATCGCTCCCCTGGCAGAAGCGCCGCGCGCCTTGGACGAGGTCATCCAGAAGCTCACGGCCTACGACCGAGAGGCCCGCTACGACCGGACACACGTCGCGGCACGCGAGCTCGGAGCGCTCCTCACGGGCGCTCCGGCGCTCTCGAACGGCGACAGGGGCGTACGCTCCCGCGTCGCGGCGCTCATGGCCCGGCTGTTCGATCAAGAGGCCGCGCGCTCTCGCAAGGAGTTCTCACGCCTCGTGGCGGAGGCGCGGCGCACCTTCGGCAGTGTCAAGACGCCGGCCGCGCCCGAGCCGGCGTCGCTCCAGGTGATGCGCGACGAGCGTGACGGCTTGCTGCCGGGGACCCGCTACCGGCTGCTCGGCGAGCTGGGGAAGGGAGCGCGCACCGTGGTCCACGAGGCGGAGCACGTCGATCTCGGGCGCCGCGTCGCGATCAAGATCCCTCAGGGCTCGGGGCCCGCCGTCGAGGCAGGCGCCGAGCGGATCCGCCGCGAGGCCACGATCCTGGCCAAGCTCCCCGTGCGCGGGGTCGTGCGCGTGATCGACGTCGGGCGGACGCAGACGAACGTGGCGTTCTGCGTGCTGGAGCGGTGCGAGGGAGAGACCTTGGGCGCGCGGCTGCGCCGCGACGTGGTGCTCCCCTGGCGTGAGGCGCTCGAGATCACGGACACGGTGCTCGCGGTCCTCGCGACCGTCCACGAGCGCGGCGTGATCCATCGGGACCTGAAGCCCGACAACGTCATGGTGGGGGCGGATGGCGAGGTGACGCTCCTCGACTTCGGCATCGCCCTCGATCGGGGCGCCGGCGCGGACCTCCTCACCCCGCCCCCGGGGCGCCCCGAGGTGGCCCTCTACGGCACGCCCGAGTACATGGCGCCCGAGCAGGCGGTCCGGCCGGAGGAGGCCGACGAGCGCAGCGACCTCTACTCCGTGGGCGTCATGCTCTACGAGATGCTGACGGGGCGGCTGCCGTTCGCCGACGACAGCGCGATGAAGCTGCTCGAGGCGAAGGCGCAGGGGAGCCCCGAGCCGCCGAGCGAGCGCGCGCCGTCGCGGGCGATCCCCGCGGAGGTCGACGCGATCGCGTCGTCGGCGCTCGCTCGCCACGCCAGCCTGCGCTTCGCG
>CAZBJI010000219.1:0-11774 GCA_964492175.1 uncultured Polyangiaceae bacterium
GGACGCGGCGGGCGCCGCCGGCGCGGCGGCGGTGGGCGCGACCTCCGGCGCGGAGGCGGTCGCGGTCGAGGGCCCCTCGGACGCCGCGCTGGGGCCCCGCGGGCCCGCGACCAGGCGCGTCGCGCTCGGCTCCGTGGGCCGCGACTGCTGGTAGAGGTAGACGCCGGCGGCGGCGAGCGCGAGCGCCGCCCCGACGCCGACACCGATGCCGACCAAGCTCGCGGTCGGCCGCGCCTTCGAGCCGGAGAAGCTCTTCGACGCGGTCTGCCCCAGCGGATCGACGGAGGGCGAGCCCTTCCGGCGCCCGCTGAGCCCGAACGTGTCGACGCCCAGGGAGCTCGGCGAGGGCAGCGAGGGTGGCGGCGGGAAGCGCATGTCGCCGTCGTACGGCGGAGGCGGTGACGACTCTTCGCCGAACGGCGGGACGGACGGCGCCGCGACGCCGCGCCGCGCGTCGGTCCGCGCCAGCTTCTCGATGTTCGCGCGCGTCGACGCGGCCGCCCAAGGCGCGAGCGCTGCCGCCAGCTCGGCCATGCTCTGGTAGCGGTCGTCCGGGCTCTTCGCGTAGGCGCGCTCGAGCACGGCGGCGAGCTCCGGCGACACCTCGGGCCGCAGCGTCCGGATGTCCGTCGGGGGCTCCATGTTCACCTTGATGCACAGCTCCGGGAACGAGTCGGCCGTGAACGGCTGGGTCCGCGTGAGCAGCTCGAAGAGGCTGACACCGAGCGCGTAGACGTCGGTCCGGTGGTCCACGGTCTTGGACGACTTCATTTGCTCGGGCGACATGTAGAGGCCGGAGCCCAAGATGGCGCTCGTCTTGGTCACCTCCAGGGACGACTCCTCGGCCACCTTGGAGATGCCGAAGTCGAGCACCTTCACCAGCAAGCTGCCGTCGGGCCGCTTCACCACGAAGAGATTCGCGGGCTTGACGTCCCGGTGGATGACCCCCTGAGCGTGAGCCTCCCCGAGGGCGACGGCCGCTTGCACCGCGAAATCGATCGCCACGTCGATGGGGAGCGGACCCTTGCGCTTGACGTGCCGGGAGAGATCTTGCCCCTCGAGCAGCTCCATCACGATGAAGGGTCCCCAAGGGTGGCTGGTCCCCGTGTCGAAGACGCGGACCGTGTGCTCGCTCACGATCTTGGACGCCGCCTGGGCCTCGCGGACGAAGCGGCGGGCGGCCTCCCCCAGCACCGCGAACTGCGGGAGGAGGAACTTGATCGCGACCTCGGTCGCCAACGCCACGTGCGTCGCCTGCACGACGACGCCCATCCCGCCCTCCCCGATCGTCCGCACGACGCGGTACTTGTCGAGGACGACCGTTCCCGGCGGGATCCGGAACTCGGCCTCCGGGTGCACGCTCACCCGACCACTCTACACCTTTCCCGCCGCCACGCCGCCTCGCTCCGTGGCCTTCGCCTCGTCCCAGTAGGTGTCCAGCTCGGCGAGATCGAGCGCAGGGGCGCCCGGCGCGGGCCACCCACCGTGGCGCGCCTTGACCCGTGCCTCGACGTGGGCGAAGCGGGCCGCGAACTTCGTCGTCGTCTCGCGCAGCGCGGCCTCGGCGTCCACGCGGACGTGTCGCGCGAGGTTGACGAGGGCGAAGAGCGCGTCGCCGAGCTCGGAGGCGATGGCGGCCTGGTCTCCCGACGCGATCGCGCGGTCGAGCTCGGCGAGCTCTTCGGTCACCTTCGCGCGCGAGCCCCGCACGTCGGGCCAATCGAAGCCGACGCGGGCCACCTTCTCCCCCGTCCGCTGCGCGCGGACCAGCGAGGGCAGGCTCCTCGGGACTCCGTCGAGCAGCCCCTTCTCCTTCCGCTCCGCCGCCTTGATCCGCTCCCAGTTGCGGAGCACCTCGTCGGCGTCGGCGACGCTGACGTCCGCGAACACGTGCGGGTGCCGCCGGACGAGCTTGTCGCAGATGCCCGCGACCACGTCGTCGGGGCCGAAGGAGCCCTCGCGCCGCGCGAGCTCCGCCTGAAAGATGACCTGGAGCGCGAGGTCCCCGAGCTCCTCACGGAGCTCGTCGCGGTCCCCGCCGTCGATGGCGTCGATGACCTCGCACGCCTCCTCGAGGACGTACCGACGAAGCGACGCGAAGTCCTGCTCCCGATCCCAGGGACAGCCGTCTTCGGCGAGCAGCCGCTGCATCAGCTCCACGAGGCGCACGAACGAGCGTCCGTCCTGCTGGGGGAGAGGGAGGGGCTCGACCGGGTCGAACGGGCGCGGCATGGTCGGTGAGCGCTTAGCACGACGGAGTTCGCCCGTGCTACACCGCACGGCATGGTCGTTCCCGGGCCCGGCGCGCGCGGATCCTCGCCTCCCCGACCAGGCGAGGTCCACCCGGTCGCGCGCACGCGGGCGGAGTGGACCGCGCAGATGACGGCGCTCGGCGAGCGCGCGTTCCGCGCCGAGGAGGTCTTTCGGTGGATCCACCAGCGCGCGGTGCTCGATCCGGATCGCATGACGAGCCTCCCCAAGGCGCTCCGCGAGCGCTTGTTCGAGGGAGCGACGAGCGCCGGCGCCGTGGAGCGCGCCCACCGTGCGAGCGACGGCACCAGGAAGCTCGTCGTCCGGCTCCGCGACGGCGCCCCCATCGAGACCGTGCTGATCCCCCGCGTGTCCGGGCCGGGCTCCGCCGCTCGCGACGCCGCCGGGGACGTGGACGCGGACGTGGCCGCCTCCGAGGACGATGACGACGACCGCGACGAGGGCGCGGGCGGCGCCGACGCAGAGCGGGAGGTCACGCGCGTCACGCAGTGCATCTCGACCCAAGTGGGGTGCGCGATGGGGTGCGTCTTCTGCGCGAGCGGCGTCGCTGGGCTGAAGCGACACCTCGGCGCGGAGGAGATCGTCGCGCAGGTGCTGCTCGGACGCGCGCACCTCGAGCCGTCCGAGGCGGTGCGCAACGTCGTGTACATGGGGATGGGAGAGCCGCTGCACAACTACGACGCCACGAAGCGCTCGCTGGAGCTGCTCACGTGCAAGGAGGGAATTGGCCTCTCGACCCGCCGAGTGACGGTGTCGACGAGCGGCCTCCTCCCCGAGATCGCCCGGCTCGGCGCCGATTTCTCGGGGCAGATCGGGCTGGCCGTCTCTCTCCACGCCGCCGACGACGAGACCCGCGGCGGGCTGATGCCCATCAACCGCAAGTACCCGCTGCGGGACCTGATGGCCGCCCTGCGCGCCTATCCGCTCCCGAAGCGGCGGCGCATCACCATCGAGTACACGCTGGTGCTCGGGAGGAACGACGAGCCGAGCGAGGCGCACAAGCTCGCCAAGCTCCTCCGCGACCTACCGGTGAAGATCAACCTCATCCCCATGAACCCCATCGACGCGTCACCGCTCGGGCCGCCCGACCCGCGCCGCGTGCTCGCGTTCCAGGCCATCCTGGTGGGCGCAGGGTACAGCTGCTTCGTTCGGCGCCGCAGGGGCGACGACGTCTCCGCTGCGTGCGGACAGCTCGCGCTGGCGGGCGCGAAGCCGAAGGTGCGCTCGTTCCGGCCGTGATCCTCCTCACGGGCCCAGCGGCGTCACGCCGCCGTTCTTCGGCACACCGCTACGACGCCTCGCTGCTGCGACGTCGGCTGCGATAGGTGCGGATGGCCTCCGAAGGGCTCACCTTCCCGCGCCGCTCCGCGCTGGCCGACTCGCGCTGCGCCGCGTCGAGGTACTCCTGGGCGTCGGACTCGTGCCCGGCCTGGGAGGCGAGCCGCGAGAGCGCGGACCAGATCCTCGTCCGCTCGGGCCCCGGCCGGGTCAGCGAGAGCGCGTCCTTGAGCGCGCGCATGGCCTCGCCGACGTCGCCGAGGGCCTCGTAGGCGCCGCCGAGCTTCACGCTGAGCAAGGCCACCGCGCGGATTGGATCGTCCAGGTCGCCCTTGTCCAGATCGGCGCGCGCCACCTCGATGCCGCGCCGGAGCGCCACGACCGCGGCCGCCGGCTCCCCGGCGTCCAGCCGCGCGATGGCGATCTGCTCCAAGAACACGATGGAGGAGTTCGCGTCGCCGGATGCCATCGCCTCCTCCATGGCGTGCTCGAGATCGCGGGCGCGGCTCTCGCTCAGCTCGGCGGGAGGCGGCGGGAGCGACGGCTTGGGGGCCGGACTCGTGACGTCGGGCTTGCCCGAGAGTGGGGCGAACATGCTCTCCCGCGGCATCGCCTCGCCGCACTCCCCGCAGAACCTCACGGTCGCGAGCACGCGGGCCTGGCAGCTCGGACAAGCGCGGAAGCTCTGCCGGACCCACGAGCGACGGTCGCTCATGCTCCGGTCGCCCGTGCGATGCGCCACGACCTCGCGGAGCGCGTCCGCGAACACGTCCGCCGACTGGAAGCGTTCGTTGGGATCCTTCTTCAGCGCCATGTCGACGATCTCGTCCAGACCGAAGGTCGCCCTGTCCGGCGCGACGGTCGACAGACGCGGGGCCGGATCGTAGACGTGCGCTTCGAGCAGCTCGCGCGGAGAGTTCCCGGTGAACGGCAGCTTGCCGGCCAGCATCTCGTACAGCATCGCGCCGCACGAGTAGAGGTCGGTGCGGTGGTCGGTCTCCACCGCCATGGCTTGCTCCGGTGCCATGTACTCGGGGGTCCCGAACACGAGGCCCGAGCTCGCCGTGGTGGAGACGCCCGTCCGGAGCTTGGCGAGCCCGAAGTCCACGACCTTCACGAGGTCCCCGCCGCCCCGCTGCTGAAGCACGAACACGTTCTCCGGCTTGAGATCGCGGTGCACCACGCCGAGCCCGTGCGCCTCATCGAGCGCGGAGAGGATCTGCAGCGTGATGTCCAGCACCCGCGAGATCGGCGGGAGACGGTCGCGCACGAGCAGCGCGGCCAGCTCTTGCCCTTGCAGCAGCTCCATCACGATGTACGGGCGCCCGTCCGGGGTCTCGCCGTAGTCGAAGACGCGGACGCAGTTCGGGTGGTTGAGCGAGCTGGCTGCCCGCGCCTCGTTGTTGAACCGCGCCACCATCTGGGGATCGGCCACGAGGGTGGGGCTCATCACCTTCACCGCGACCGCGCGGCCGAGGTTCGACTGCTCCGCGCGATAGACCTGGCCCATGGAGCCGCGCGCGATCTGCTCCACGATTCGGTAGCCGCCGGTGAGGGTCTTGCCGACGAGCGGATCGCCATCCCCGTCCCGCAGCTTCGCGAGCGGGAACCCGCACTCCGGACAGTAGGCCACCGCCGCCTTGACGGCATGACCACACGAAGGGCAGTTGGGTCCGTTATCCATGGCCGGAAGAGAATTTCCTAGAGTGTGGATACTAGCGCACCGGCGGCCAACTCCGCACCCCCGAACTCTCGCGACGCGGGGCTCGCGACGCGGGGCTCTCGACGCGGGCTCGCGACGCGGGCTTGGTGACACGGGCGTACACGCGACCGCGCGGCGGCTCCCAGAGCGCCGTCCAGTCGGGCGGCACGATCGCAGCCTTGGCGGCTGGCCTCCAGGGCCTCGTGATACCTTCGAGGCGTCGGAGGCATGTGGCGTACTTCACCTTCGAGACGTCGATCGGTCGCGCCGGGAT
Organism: uncultured Polyangiaceae bacterium; assembly: GCA_964492175.1. Taxonomy (GTDB): domain Bacteria; phylum Myxococcota_A; class Polyangia; order Polyangiales; family Polyangiaceae; genus Xiheicaenibacterium. The sequence continues at coordinate 5,526 of CAZBJI010000219.1, forward strand.
CGCCTTCGGTGAAGGTGGGATCATCGCGATCGCACTCCCCGCGCAGACGGAGGCCGCGACCCTCCGGCAGCTGCGAGCGGTCACCTCGCGCATGTCGCGCGAGGCCCATGGGCCGGTCTCCGAAGCGGACGCCCCCGACGCCGTACGCCTAGCCGCGCGAAGGATAGCGGCGCACCTCGCCGGGCGCGCGGAGGATCTCTCCGGCATCGACCTCGACATGCGCCCCCTCACCGACTTCCGGCGGCGGGTCTACGAGGCCGCGCGATCGATCCCGCGCGGCGAGGTGCGCACGTACGCCGACCTGGCGAGGGTCGGCGGATCGCCGGGCGCCGCGCGCGCCGTCGGAAGGGCCATGGCGACGAACCCGTGGCCAGTGGTCGTCCCATGCCACCGCGTCCTCAGCGCGGCGGGGGCGTTGCACGGCTTCTCTGCGCCCGGGGGCGTCCGCACGAAGGCCGCCCTCCTCCGGGCGGAGGGCTTCGACCCATCGCCGAGCGCGGCGGGCAGCCGCACGCCGGCCGGCGCGGCGCGCGCCGCGGGCCAGGGGAGCGTCGCCCCTCCCGCAAGGGGCGGCGCGATCGTCTCGGCGCGTGATGGCGGCGAGGAGCGGCAAGTGGGCTTCTCCTTCGAGGGGGACCGCGACGACGCGCCGGGCGGGACCGCGGGCGGTCGCCGCCCGCGGCCCCGTTTGGTATAGGCCGAAGACGTGTCGAGCCCCGACCGGCCCAGCCGACCCAACCCCGAGGAAGCGCCCGCAGGGCCCTCCTCTCAAGCCGGCGTGGCCATCGACGACCCTCCGTCGGTGGAGCTCCACCACTCGCGGGCACCGACGCGGGGCCGCTTCGCGTGGCTCCGCATCGGGCTGCCGCTGTTCGGCCTGCTGCTGGTGCCCGCCGTCGGCCTCGTGTACACGGCGACGGCGAGCTTCGGGCCGGGCTCGGCGGACGCTGCCGACTCGGCGGAGGTCGCCGGCGCCGAGGACGGCAAGCCGGGCGCCAAGAAAGGGAAGAAGACGAAGGCGCCGAAGGGCGTCAAGCCGCGCACCGACGGCGCCGCCGCTTGCTGCGCCGAGCTGCGCGAGCTGGGCAAGACCGCGCCCATCGATCAGCGCGGGGTCTACCTCGCGGCGGCCCAAGCCTGCGACGCGGCCCCCGATGAAGACCGCGCGATGCGGGTCGTGAAGAGCAACGTCAAGGGCGCCAAGCTCGACGTCCCCGCCGAGTGCGGCCCCTGATGCCGCTGTCGGTCGCGCCGCTGATCGCGCTGGCGCTCGGCGCCGTCCTCTCCGCCGCGAACAGGGGTTCGATGACCGCGCGCGAAGCCGAGGTCGCGCGACGCGCCGTCTCCTACCTGGCCGCGCTCTGCTTCTTCCCGGTCGTCGCCTTCTCTGCGCTCTCCGAGCCCGCTTGGTCCGTGGGCTACCTCACCGACGCGGCGCGGTGGCCCCCGGTCCTCTTGCTCGTCGCCGCCGCACTCGCGTCCGCGCTGGTCCCGCTTGGCCGGCACCTGGGCGAGGCGCTCGGCGCGGGACGCAACCCGGGCGGCGCGCTCGAGCGACGGCTCGCGCTCGCAGCGGCGCCGGCCGTGGCCGCGATCGTCGTGCTCGTCGTCCAGTCCGATCCCCTGTCGGTCGTGGGGCCTCACCTCGCCTTCACGCGGGGCAGCGAGCGCGCCCTCACGCCGCTCTCCGCTTCACGCTTCGGCGCGGCGCTGCTCTCGCTCGACGCCCTCCTCGTCCTCGCGTGCGCCTTGACGGCGAGGGGCCTCGCGGGCCTCGGCGCGCCGCCGGTCGGCCCCCGCGCGCGCTTCGGCAGGCCCAAGCTCGGACGCGGGCATGCGGCGGTGAATGGCGAGTTGACGCGGGGCGCCGCCGCGAAAAGATTCCCCGGATGACCGACCTGGAGCGCGAGGCAGAGAGGCTGACCGACCTCGCCAACGATCTCGTGCGACGAGCGCTCGCACGGGGCGTCGACGTCGCCGAGGTCAAGGCGCGGAGCGGCTCCGAGCTCTCCGTGAAGGTCCGCCTCGGAGAGCCCGATCTCGTCGAGGAGGCCGGACACCGAGGCGTCGGGATGCGCGTCATCAAGGGCGGCCGCGTCGCGCTGACCACGACGAGCGACCTGACCGCGGCCGGGCTCGATCGGTTCGTGGACGACGCCCTCGAGCTGGTGGAGATCGCGCAGGAGGACCCCTTCGCGGGCCCGGCCGATCCTGCCCTCCTCTGCAAGAGCCCCCACCCGGACCTCGACCTGTTCGATCCGTCGTCGGCGGCGGTCGACGCCGCATCTGCGATCGATCGCGCGCGCCGGGCCGAGCGGGCCGCGCGCGACGTCGACGTTCGGATCACGAACAGCGACGGCGCCTCGTTCTCGCGCACGTCCGGGTGCCAGGCGCTCGTCCTCTCCGGAGGGTTCTCGGCCGCGACGCTGGGCTCCTACTCGTCGTTGACGGTCACGCCCATCGCGGACGACGCAGACGGCAAGAAACGGCGCGGCTTCTACTGGTCGGCGAAGCGTCACCTGGCGGACCTGCTGACCCCCGAGGAGGTGGGCTCGGAGGCGGCGCGGCGCACGCTCCGCAAGCTCGGCGCCCGCAAGGTGCCGACGACCTCGGCCCCCGTGGTGTTCGACCCCGACGCGGCGCGGAGCATCCTGGGCCTCTTCGCGGGGTGCATCATGGGCGGCTCGATCTGGAAGAAGGCGAGCTACCTCATCGGTCGCGAGGGGACGAAGGTCGCGAGCGACCTCGTGACCATCGCCGACGATCCCCTCATCCCTCGAGGACCGGGCTCGAGGCCGTTCGACGGCGAGGGCCTCGCCTCTCGCGTCAACCAGGTGGTGGACGGGGGGAGGCTCCTCACCTACCTTTGCGACAGCTACAGCGCTCGGAAGCTCGGCCGAGCCTCCACGGGCAGCGCGTCGCGGGGCGCCTCCGGGGCGGTGGGCGCGTCGACCAGCAACTTCGTGCTTCGGCCGACTGGAGAGGCCGCCGCTGCCATCCTCCGCGGGACCAAGCGGGGCCTCTACGTGACCGAGATGATGGGGTACGGCTTCAACGCGGTGACCGGCGACTTCTCGAGGGGCGCTTCGGGGTTCTGGATAGAGGACGGGGAGCTGGCGTTCCCCGTGAGCGAGGTCACGATTTCGCTGCCGTTCGACGACCTCTGGCAGCGGATCGACGCCGTCGGCGACGACCTGGACCTCCGGTCGGCCACCGCGGCCCCCACGTTCCGCGTCTCCGAGATGACGATCGCCGGCTCGGGGTGACGTGGGCCACGGTCTCGGAGCAGGTTTTCGACTGCGGGAAAACTTCGGCGCCTCCGTCGTAGAAGAGCAGTGATCAAACGCTTCCCAAAGCCGCAGTTGGGTTATGCTGCGCCAGTGACGAGCACCAGGATGATGAACAGATCCAACTTGATCGGGGCTGTCGTGCTCCTCGCCTCTGCAGCGCTGGCGGGGTGTGGCGCGGGCTTCACGAGCTACTGCGAGGATCAGAACCTCTGTGAGGAGGGCAATGACCTCGACATCGAGGCCTGCTCCATCGAGTGGGACACGCAGGCCGAGCTCGCGGAGATCCGGAACTGCGGGGGCGAGTTCGACGAGTATTTCGACTGCTCGGTCGAGAACGCGCGCTGCAACGACGGGCGCTGGGGCCCAGACGAGGACGACTGCGACGCGCCCTACGAGCGTCTGCGCCGGTGCGTGGAGTAAGAACATGGAAGGCGACATGCGACGACTGATCGGCGTGGCCCTGCGTTCTGTGGGCGTCCTGGCTACCCTGGCGTTCGCGCCGGGCTGCGGCTCCTTGCTCGCGGATCGCTGCGACACGGTCTGCGACTGCGAAAACTGCGGCGACCGAGAGCGCGAGGCCTGTGAGGTCGGCGTGGAGGGCGATCTCGAGGTGGCCGACACGTACGGCTGCACCGAGGCCATCGAGCTCTACTTCGAGTGTCAGCTCCAGGAGCACTCCTGTGAGGACGGACGCTACGGAGACGACGACGAGGGCTGCGCGCGCGAGGCGGAGGACTACCGGCAGTGCCGAGAGAACACCTCGTCCCGAGACCGCGGGCCCTTCGGCGACCCGAACTTCGACCGATAGCGACCGTCACGGCGGCGACTGCACCCCGGGCGTGTTCTGCGCGCCCGGTGTGGCGGCCCACCGGGCGAACGAGGCCTCTTGATCGTCGGGTGCGTCCGGAGCGACGCGCGCGACGCCCAGGCCGGCCTTGGGCTTGGGCAGCGCGGGGAAGCGCGAGAGGACCACGCCCGAGGGATCCCGCAGCCGGAGCGGCTCGCCCTCGTTGCTGAGCCCGTTCGTGCCGAGCTTCTCCAAGCGGACGACGCGAGACCCGACCGCCGGGGGCGCGTCATACTCGCCGTCCTCCGAGTACGCGGCGCCGACGAGCACGGCGAAGGCTCCGGGTCCGACGAACGCGCTCGGCAGCTCGACCTCCCCGGCGGCGTCGCCCAGCCAGAGCCCACCCAGATCTCCGGCGACGGTGCCGTCGTTCACGATCTCGATCCACTCCTGCGCTGGCTCGGGCCCGACGGGGTTGGCGTAGACCTCGTTCAAGACGAAGTGAGGCCGAGCGGGCCCCGTCTGAACGGCGACCCGGACGTCCGTCCAGCGCCCGGTCGCATCGAGGGTGTGGACCGAGAGCTCGATCGACGACGAGGGGGTGAGCCCCTTGATCGACGTGCTGGAACCGTCCCGCGTGACCCTCGCGACCTCGAGCCCGGGCGCGGTGAGGAGCCAGAGCAGCGGCCCGTCCGGCCCGCGAAGGGTCATCCGGTCGTCCTCCACGACCGCGCAGCCAGCAGCGATGGCGATCTCTTCGGCCGTGCACGTGGCCGGGCTGGGCGACGAGCCCTCGGCGGGCGCTAGGTCCACCGGAGAGGGATCGAGCGGGGTGAGGGCGGCGCCAGCGGAGAGCGGCGGAACGAAGCGCCCGCCGGCTTCGAGGGCCAGCTCCGGGACGAAGCGCACGCAAGAGAGCCCGCCGCTCGCCCCGAAGGACGTCAGCCGCCCTCGCGGGCCTGCCGGCTCGAGCGAGGACACCTCGTCCACCGGCCCGAGCGGCGAGGCGCCGCAGAGCAAGAGGTCGGCGCTCCCGGCGACGACGTCGGTCGGAGGCCAGAGGCGGAGGAGGGGTGGAGGGGCGCCGCTCGCCACGGTGAGCTCCAGGGCGCGCCCCTCCGTGCCGAGCGCCAGGGCGTAGCGCTCCCCCGGCTCGAGCGCGACCTCGGGCGCCAGCCACAGCACGCCGCCGGCCAGGTACTTGGTGGTCGGCACGAAGCGCTCCGCCAGCGCGCGGGACGGATCGGCCTCGGCGATCTGCTCGAGGTGGCGCGGTCCGACCTCCCCTGCGACGAGCTCCACGTGCATCGGATCGACCGGCTCCCCTGGCGCCACGCCGAAGCGCACCACTCGGGGGAGCGCATCCAGGGGCGCGTCGGGCACCACCGAGACGGTGGCAGGGTCCGACGGCGGCTCCCGCTCGGGCGGCGGCAGGTCCGCCCGACAGGCCACGACCAGCGCCACGGGAGCGAGGGAGGTGCGCATGATCGGAGGTCGTCGCCGCGCTCGGCCAGTTGCGTGGCGTGGGACCGTGCACGACAGAGACGCTCGTCGGCGCCACGTCCGGCGCTACGCCCCTCGGGCAGAACGTTGATACGGTGTCCGCGATGTCACCCGAAGAAGTGAAGGCGCTGCGCAAGGGCCTCGGCTGCTCCGCGCGCGACCTGGCCGCAGCCCTCGAGGTCACGGCCGACGTGGTCCTCTCCTGGGAGAAGGGCGAGCTCTTCCCGACCAAGCAGTACGTCGACAAGCTCCGTGACCTCGAGGCGCGCGGGCCCGCGGCGCTGCCCAAGCGGTCGAAGTCGAACCAGACCCCGATGCAGCTCCTGGCCGATCCCGAGACGTGGAGCGCCTTCCGGAAGATCCTCGCGCACGCGGAGCTCCGCCGCGCAGTGCTGAAGCTCGCCCGTGACTATGACGAGCCCTGAGGCCGCGATCACGCGAGCGGTCGAGGGCCCTCGCCCGCCGGCCTGACGGCGGAGCGCCAGGAGGAGGAGCGGTGGGCGTGCCCCATGGCGGACGGTTCGGCCGGCACCGGCTCCGGAGCTACGACGGATTCTTGTCGTCGTCGTCGTCCTCGTCGTCCTCGTCGTCCTCGTCGTCGTCCTCGTCGTCGTCCTCGTCGTCGTCCTCGTCCTCGTCGTCGTCCTCGTCCTCGTCGTCCTCGTCGTC
>CAZBJI010000220.1:0-11661 GCA_964492175.1 uncultured Polyangiaceae bacterium
CCTGGCTCCAGGCGGTCCGTGGTGGTGCCGTCGCCGAGCTGGCCCGTTGGGTTGACTCCCCAGCACCACACCGCCGAGTCGACGGTCATGACGCACGGCTCGCCCGCCGACGCAGCGGGAGGTAGCCCGGCCCTCGGCGCGGGGTCCCACTGGTGGCGGAGACCGCTCGCCATCAGCGTCACCATGTACGCGCCCCACCACCACAGACTTCCGTCGTCGCGGAGCGCATGGACGCTGCCGCCGTCGTACCGGACCGCGACGACGGGCTCCACCTCCGGGACGCGGATCGGGACTCCGGGCGGCGCGTCGTGGTACTGCGTGAGCTGACCGTTGGTATCACTGCTCCAGACGTAGAGCCCTCCGTCGGCGCGCACCGCGGCGCCGCCGCTCTCCCCGATCGAGACGTCGGTCACGCACTCGAGGCCGACGCTCCTCCGGGCCGGGGCGTAGAAGAAGCCCGGGGCGCCCTCGGCGCAGCACCGGTTGGAGGGGTTCTCGCCCCAGCAACGGACCGTGCCGTCGCTCATCACCGCCATCGTCACGCTGTGGCCCGCCGACAGCCGCGCGACCTCCGGCGGACCGTCGACGGTCGGGCACGGCGAGGGCGGAGGCGCCGGAGGACGCGGAGCGACGGCGTCGTCTTCGCACGCGATCAACCCGAGCGCGAGCGCGGCCGGCGCCAGGCGCGGTCTAGTAGACGTCGAAGAGGTCGTTCGGTGAGAAGCCACCTTGGGCCTCCATGTCTTCGCAGGCGTCGATGATCGGATCGAAGAACGACTGCTGAGGGGGGATGGGGCTCGGCGCGAGCCGCACGTCGGCGTTGAGCGTGAGCGCGATGGTGAGGGAGGGTGTGAGCGAGCTCGTCGGCAGGACGTGGACGATGTAAGCGGCGCCGCCCTCCACCGAGCCGTTGTGCGTCAGGACTCGGACGTCGCGCTGCCCGCTGGGGGTGGCGAAGGTCCGCTCGTAGTAGTAGCAGCCGCGCCCGCCGCCGTCGTCGATCGTCTGGTTGGTGAAGAGCGGCGCGTAGGGCGTCCAGAACATCTCGATCTGCTCCGCGCTGAGGAGCTGGGGCAGGTCGCTCTGTGGATCGAGGCGCGCCCCGAGGCGCACCAGATCCACCGCGGAGATGGCCCACCGCCCGGCGCCGCCCTGATACCGGTTGGATTTTCCGGTGCCGTACTGCCATGGGACGTACGGCGGCAGCGGGCCTTGCGGGTTACCGAGCACGCCGGGGCGCCGGAGGTGGCAAGGCGGCTCACCCGCGACCGCGCTCTCGGGCCAGCCATCGAGGATGAGGTGCATGCGCGCCACCTCCTCGCCGTCGGCGCCGTAGCCGAAGAGCTCGGTGAGGCGCTCCGCGTACTGCTTGTAGTCCTCGGGCCCCAGGCCGAGATGCCGCGACACGATCTCCCCGAGCGCCGCGAAGCCGTAGTTCGTGTACGCCGAGGTGCCGAACGGCGGGCCGTTCGGCGGCATGATCGCGATCTCGGTCTCCTCCAGGAAGACCCCCAGGTCCCCCGGCTCCGGGGCCTTGCCGACCACGTCGACGATGTCCTGGTAGGTGAACTGTGTCGGGAAGTCCGTGTTCGGGCTCGTGCTGCCCCAGCCGGCGCGGTGCCGCACCAGCTCCTCGAGACGCGGGAGCGCGATGACGCCGGCGTTCACGCCCGCGGAGCCGATGCCCCGAGCCTCGCCGATCGGCATGTCATAGGTTCCGGCGGTACCGCCCGGGCCGAAGAGCCGGTGGAGCGCGAACGCCGTGAGCATCTTGGAGACGCTCCCGACGCGCACCTGGTGGCGATGCAGCGGGGCGGGGTAGCCGTCCTCTGCGAAGGTCGCGGCGACGGCGTAGGCGAGCCCGCCAGCGCGCTGCACGGCGAGCTGCACCAAGCGCGGGCCCTGGCCGACCAGTCGCGGCGTACCGGGCGTGAAGGGAAAGCCGGTGGACACGAGCTGCTTCACGTGGGCTAGCAAGGGATCGTCGGGCGGTGAGAGCGTGCCCGCGAGCCCGGCGGTGGCCTCGATCAGGGAGGTGCTGGGCGGCTCGGGCGGCTCGGGCTCGGCGCCGCCCGGGCCGCCAGGGCCCAGGTGCTCTCGCGGAGCCTCGAACGGGGGGGATCGGCTCCCGCCGCGTGCTCCCCGTTCGCCGAAAGAGAACGGACCGCCCATACCCGGCGAGATCCCGGCGGTGAAGGCCTCGAGTCGCCTCACGGTCCACTTGCGCGCCAACGGCTTGATCATCCCGACTGGCACCGAGAGGAGGCAGAACCGAGCCGCGTCCCCCGCGCCGCTCGCGCCCACCGCGTGAGGCCACCGGCCCGAGCTCGGGAGGGTGGGCCACAAGGCGTTCAACTGCTCTCGCGTGAGCGGCCCCTCGCAGGTGACGCCTCCGGTGAAGCCAGTCATGCCCGGCGGCCAGGGCACGAAGGTGTCGGTGCGCCACAGCGTGAGGATCCTCCGTGTCGCCGCGTCGTGGTGGCTCGGTGGCGCGTACGGCACCGCCGAGAACGGTCTGCACCACCCGGTCTGCATCGCCTCGTAGGTGGGGTGCTCCGTCAACGGGTACCCGACCGGCGTGAGATCGTGCGCGGCGTAGTGGTCTCGGCGCTTGGCGTGGTTGTCGGCCAGGATGGCGACCCACATGGCACCGAACGAGTCGCTTCCGAGGTAGTCGGCCGCGAGGACGTTGGCGTCGGCGCCGTCAGCGTCATCGAGCTTCTCCCAGAGCTTCTCGAGTCGGACCACGCCCACGAACGGCGCCATGAAGTCGGGCGCGGCGCTGTCGCTCCTCGGCTGGCAGACGAGGGCGAAGCGCTTGCCGGCCGCGTCGAGCGTTCCGGTGAGCTGCGTAGGGTAGAAGCCGTCGGCTGCCCGGAGCGAGAGCACGGCGTCGAGCGCTGCTTGGGTGGGCAGATCGACGTGTAGCGACTGCGGGGGCCCCGCACCTGGCGCGAAGACCGCCGCGTACTCCGCCTCGGACGAGGGGCCGAACGCCGCGATGGAGAGCAGCCTCCTGTCCGGCGCGAACCCTTGAAACGCGGCGCTCAGCTCGGGGCCCGACAGCATGACGACGACCGGATCCATCGTAGCCCTCCAGCGAGAGGTGGACCACCCAGGCCGGAGCCCTACTCGGGGAACATCCCCATCCCGCGCGGCCCCCGCCCGGGCGCTGGCAGAATGAGCCCGCCCTGCGAGTTCAACGCGAGCCAGACGCGAAAGTTCACGACCGTGGCCGCAGTCGACGAGATGCGCCAGCGGACCCACCGCGCGAGCGGCACCGTCGCGCTCGCATAACGGACGAGCTGCGGCGCGAAGGTCGTCGTCGGGGTGAGCGCCAAGGAGAACATCGAGGTGCCAGCTGCGAAGAGCTCGTTGTCGCGCGAGGGCGCCGTCTCGAGGTGGAGCGTCGCGCCGCTCGCTGCGGTCGCCTGTTTGGTGCTCACGTACGCGACGAGATCCGTATATGCGCCGCAGTCGAGCCAGCTCGCCTCGTTCTGAACGATGCTGTCGGCCGCCGCGAGCTGGATCGTCGTCCAATCTTGAAGAAGCATCGAAATCGCCATCTGTGTCCTCCCGCTTTCTGTCGTCTCGTCTCTCGTCGTGTCCTCAACGCGCGGTGCGCGCCAGCGCCGCCCACACGCGAAACGTGGCGCTCCCGGCGGAGCCCAGCAGGAGCTTCCAGCGGAGCCACGCGGCCGGAGGCGCGGTAGCCCTGTCGAAGCGAACCACCGTCAGCTCTTGGGTGTCGGCTTGCACCGGGACGATGTGCGCCGAGGCGAACACGAGGTCCGGGTCGTCGCTCACCGCAGTCTCGAACGCCATGCGAACGTCGGGGCTCACCGCCTGGCTGCTCGTGTAGAGCGCGAGGTCGGTGTAATCCCCCAGCCGGAGCCACCCGCAGGACGACTGCACCACCTCGCCCGCCTCGGCGTCCACCGTGATCCAGTCCTGGAGCAAGCACGAACGCGCCACCGCGATCAGCGTAGGCGGTCCCCCCCCCAGCAAGTCAAGTGCCAACACGGCGGGCGCCGGCCCTCCTCGGGCGGAGCACGCGAGCGTGCTCGTCACCAGCGCCGGTACGGCACCCGTACCCCGGGGCGTCGGAAGGTGTGCGCGTCGAAGAAGCGCTTCAGGTTCGCGACGCCCTCTGAGCTCATCCGGTCCGACCGCGCGAAGAGGTTCCGCTCGTCGCGCGGGTCTGCGGAGAGATCGTAGACCTCCACGGTGCGCATCCGCGTGTCGTGGAGGCGCTGCCGGACCAAGGCCGTCCTCGACCGCGCGAGCTGCTCTCCACGTCGGCCATACGCTCGATGCGCTCGCCGAAGCCGGATCACCTCCGGCGACGAAGATCGCGGCGGGCAGGGGAGGCCCGTGAGCGGCTCGCGGACGACGTCGTCGTCGACCTGCGACCGGCCGAGCGCGAGCAGCAGCCGCAGTCCATGGTCTCGCCGATGCTGGGGGCCTTGCGGAGGTCGAGCTTCCTCAGGCCCGCCATGAAGGAAGCGAGTGAGGCCCGGAGGGAGGCCGAGAGCTCGGGCACCCGCTCGGCGAGGGTCTGGAATCTGGCCGCTCCGGCCGCTCTCGCGCCCGGGGGGACGACGAGGGGCTTTCGGGAACGGCACGTTGTTCTTGGATTTGCGGGGCAAGGCGTGTGAAAAAGGGACTAGATGTCGGACGAGCGCACAGACCTCGTGCGTGTGGACGCCACCGGGGCGGCCCACCCCGTTGGCCGACTCGCGAGCCAGTGGATGCGCGCACGGCAGGGCACGTTCCGCGTGATGCCCGGGCCGAAGCACCTGATCTTCATGCGCCACGTCGGCGAGGACGGCGTCCGCGACGAGCACGACGGCGCGGTGTGTCGGCTCGCCGGGGAGATCACGTCACCCGGCGCCATCTGCGACATCGTCTCGCTGATCGGGCAGGCGAGCTGGAAGGGCGAGCTCATCGTCACGAGCCCGCAGGCGACGCGGTCGGTGTACTTCGACCACGGGCACGTGCTCAACGCGCACTCGACGGCCGACGGAGAGCGCCTCGGTGAGGTCCTCTACCGGTACGGCGTGCTCACGGAGGAGCAGGTCGAGGCGGCGGCGAAGGCGGTGACCTCCGAGCAGCGCTTCGGAGAGGCGGCGGTGAAGCTCGGGTTCGTGTCACGGGAGAAGCTCTTCTCGGTGATGCAGCGCCAGACCGAGGAGGTCGTCTACGCGGTGCTCCTCGTCGGGGACGGGATGTTCTACTTCCTCGACACGTTCGAGGAGTCGCGGCTCGTCGCCCACCTGAACCTCTCGGTGAGCTCGCTGCTCATGGAGGGAGTGCGGCGGATGGACGAGACGACGTATTTCCGCGAGCGCGTCCCGAGCGATCTGCACGTCGCGCAGCGCGTCCCAGGTCGCCCGGCGCCCACGGAGGAGGCGCTGCGCGCCGTCTGGGATGCGATCGACGGGCAGCGCAACATCGCCGAGCTGTGCAGGGTGGTCGGCCAGGGCGAGTTCGAGGTCACGCATGCGATCTTCCAGCTCGTGCAGGGCGGGAGCGTGGCGGTCCACGCGCCCCGCCCCACGGGCCCCGGGGCGGTGGTCGCGCGGTTCAACGAGGCCATGAGCCTGCTCCTCGGGAGCGTCGACTCCCTCGGACGCGGGGCGGAGGTGCGAGACCAGCTCTCGAGCTTCGCCACGGGCGCGGGCGTCTACGACGCGCTCTTCATGGGCGCGGGCCCCGCGGCGGACGGCACGCTGGACGTGGACCGCATCATCGAGAACATCACGATGATGGCGGGGCCCGGGGAGCAGGGCGAGGCCATGCTCGCGCAGTGGCTCTACGAGTACGCGTCGTTCGGCCTCTTCGTCTCCGAGCCCATCCTTCGCGCGAGCGACAAGCAAGGGCAGGTGGCGCGGAAAGCGGGCGAGCTCATCGCTCCGCTGGCGCCCAAATGAACTGTCGGGTAGAGAGCGGGCATGGGCCCCGCCCGGCTGCTCGCGCTGCTGCTCCTGGTCGTCCCGGCGGCGGCGTCGTGCGCCTCGACGTCCACCGGGACCCGCACGCTCACGTACACGGAGGACGCTCGCCGCGCATACGAGGAGGCGATGAAGGCCTTCCGCGCGAAGGACTGGGAGGGCGCCCGCTCGCTCTTCCAGGAGGTCCGTAAGAGCTTCCCGCAGAGCAGGTACGCGAGGCTCTCCGAGCTCCGCATCGCCGACATCGACTTCGCGCAGGAGAAGTACACCGACGCGATCAGCGCCTACCGCGCGTTCGCGCAGGCCTACCGCACCGATCGCGAGGCGGAGTACGCGCGCTACCGCCTCTCGAAGGCGCTCTTCTTCGACATCAGCGACACCGTGCTGCAGCCCCCCGCGGAGGAGCGCGATCAGGCGGTGACCGCGGACGCCCACCGCGAGCTGCGCGCGTTCCTCCGCGCCTACCCGAAGAGCCGCTGGCGCAAGGACGCCGAGTACATGGTGGAGGTCGTGACCGGACGGCTCGTGCGCCACGAGCTCTACGTCGCCCGGTACTACCGCAAGAAGGACAACTTCGACGCGACCGTGTCGCGCATCGACTACGCCCTCAAGACCTACCCCAACTCGGGCCTGGACCCGGAGGCCCTGGTCCTCAAGGGCGAGACCCTCCTCATGATGAACCGGCGCAAAGAGGCGAAGCTCGTCTTCGAGTCCGTGATCAAGGACTGGGGCGGGCCCTTCGGGATCACGGCGCAGGCCTTCCTCGACGAGATGAAGGCGCCGTCCCAGACGCCCTCCGACATCAAGCGGCCGCCGGATCCGGGCCCCCCGCCGAAGCCGAAGGACCCGGAGCCCAAGAAGACCCCGGGCCCTCCGCCCCCGCCGCCGCCCGCCAAGGGCCCCACGAAGTGAGCGCGCCGACGGGCGCTCCCGGCCGGGGCGTCCGGCTGGACGTCGCGCTGATCCCTGGGACCTCGGCAGAGGGTCGCGCCGAGTACCGTGGCGTGGTGGAGGGAGGCGGCCTCCGCCGCGACGTGACCGCCACCGCGACCGCCGCCGGCGTCGAGCTCACCCTGGAGCCCGACGACGAGGCTCTGCGCAAGCTCGTCCAGGCCCTCGTCCGGGCCGCCACGAAGGTGGAGCTCGCGCGCGGGGAGCCCACGCCGCGCCGCATCGTGCGCTGGCGCGAGCTCTGAGGGCGGGCGGACGGGCGCGGCCGAGCGGGGCCTGCGCTGCTCGCGCGCGAAGACGACGCGCTCCGTGGAGTCGGCGGGACGCCGCGCCACCGCGATCGTCACGCCCGGTGAGTGACCGGAGCGCCTTGCTTCTTCCGTTATTTCTTGTAACCGCGCAGACCGCCCGCGCCGAGCCACGCGAGCTCGACGCCTCGGACGAGCGACGTGAGCGGCACCTTGACCTTGCCTACGGCTACGCCGACGCCCTCGGTCCACCGCGAAGGCGGGGGGAGGGCGAGCGTCTTTTGTCCCCGCAGCGCCTTCAGGCCGGCCTCGTCCACCTGGAAGCACGCGATCCCCTCGGCGGCGAGCGCGCTCACCGCTTGGCTGGGGAGGAACGGGGCCACGACGGCGCGCACCGCCTCCCGCCCGAGGGGCTGCTCGACCAGCGCCCTGGCCTCCTCGGCGCTCAAGAGGAGCGCGAACCCGTCGCTCGCCGGCTTGCGGCCCGCCGGCAGATCTCTCGTCGCCTCGATGAGCTCGAGGGTCTGTGCGTCCTTCCACGGGGTGAGCGGGGGCGCGACGGGGACCTTCTTCGCGCCGGCGGCCTCGCCCTTCTTGTCGCGCACCACCAGGACGTCGTCGGTGGGCAGGACGCGGGGGACCGTGACGCGCACCGGCCGCTTGAAGCTCCGAGGATCGCCGACCGTCCCCGTCGCCACGGCGTAGGCGAGCGTCTCGGCCGACGCGACCACGAACTTCGGACCGCCGGGGACGCGCGGCTCCGGATCCGACGTGCGGAGCGACAGCGCCCCGTCGGGCGGGGGATAGACCCGCGACGAGACCACCCTGCCGTCCGGCTCGATGATGCGCGCGCCGGTCGCGACCAGATCCACGAGCGCTCCCTGCTGGGCGAGCACCTCGAGGACCTGCCGGGAGGGCGGCGACACGAGGAGATCCAGGCGCGAAGGCACGCGCTTGGACTTCAGGAGCGCCGCGGCCGCGAGCATGTCGCGCAGCGTCGCGCCGCTGTCGCCGCCTAGGACGACCTGGCCGACGGGCTTGCCGGCGAGATCACCGACGCGGCGCACGGTGCCCTCTTCGTCCATCAAGAGCGGATCGACCGCGGCCAGATCGATGCTGACCACCTCCTCGCACGGCGCCCCGGGATCGGGCACGATCGCCCGGTGGGCTTTGCTGCGGCGCTGGTCGCGGAGGAAGCCCTCCGTCTTCTCGTCGCTGACGAAGATGGCGGCTGCCGCGCCGAGCTGGGGCGCGATGCCGGCGAGCACGCTCCGCTCCTGCACCGAGAGGAGCCGGACGCTCGGGCCAGCGAACTCGAGGACCACCGGCGCCGCCTGTTCCTTCTCGATCTTCCGGACGAGCTCGTCGAGGTTGCGGCGGAGCAGCTCGAGCGCCACGTCGCGCGCGCAGATGAACGGCCGCACTCGGCCGGAGAGGTGGACCTGGACGCTGCGTGGGGGCCGGAGCCACACGCTTCCCGTGGCCAGCGCCTGGCCCAGCATGGCCGGGGAAACGACCAGCGAGAGCATGCCGACGCCCCCGACGGTCGCGAGCCTGGGATCGTCGGTGAGGGCGAGGCGCGCCGGCGCCGCGAATCGCTCGAGGTGCACGGGACCCGGGAACCCGATCCCGGGCCGCGCGATCTGGACCGAGTAGGTGGGCAGGTCGGGTGGGGTAGAGCCCGGCCCGCGCTCCTCCGTGGCCCGCAGCGACGCTGCGTCCGTCACGCAGGTCCCGTCGTACGCGACGGCGACCTCCACGGTCGTCTTCTTGAGCCCGAAGGCGAGGGCCTCGGCGAGAGCGCGCCCTGGCGCTCGCGAGAGGACCACCTGGTCGACCTTGACTTGGACCAGGTCCCCCCGCAGCTGCGGATCGTTGCACCGCCCGGCGAGGATCTTCTGGGGCATCGTGCGGGGCGGATCCCCGGCTCGTGCGCGCATGTTCTGCAGGTTCCTTGGGACGATGGAGTCGGAGGTGCGGGTCTCGAGACCCAGCCCGGACTTCGGGCGGCAGAGGACGTTAGCCGCTCGCGCCGACGAGGGTCAAGGCGTCCGAACAGACTCCCCCAGGCCGACAATTGCCTGGCTAATCTCCGGACGCAAGGGGGTCCCCGCCTTTCGGGACCAGGAGGAACTTTACCGGCCCGCCTCACCCCGATAGAGTTCGAACCCAGCATGTTCCAGGAGCTGCTCAAAGAGGTCGTGGACTCGGTCGACGGTGGGCTCGCGACGCTGGTCATGGACTTCGAGGGAATCGCGGTCGACAGCTACGCCAAGCCGAACCCGCCGGTCTCCTTCGACATCCAGACCGTGGGGGCCGAGTTCAGCGTCGTCGTGAAGTCGATCCAGCGGGCCTCGGAGATGCTCGAGTCCGGGATCCCCGCCGAGGTAACGATCCAGGCGGAGAAGGTCACCACCCTCATCCGGGTCGTGAACGACACCTATTTCGTCGCGTTCACGCTGGCGCCGGAGTCGAACCTGGGCAAGGCCCGGTACCTGCTTCGGACCCGCGTCCCGGCGCTCCTCAAAGAGCTCACCTGAGCGCGGGGTGAGCCCGACCATGAGCGGCCCGCTCCGCGTCTTGGTCCTCTCCGGCCCGAACCTGGACAAGCTCGGCGCCCGGGAGCCGGCGGTCTACGGCACCACCACCCTCGCCGAGATCGAGGCCCGCCTGAAGGAGGTCGCGGCGGCCAACGGCGGCGCAGTCGAGTGTCGCCAGTCGCCCCACGAGGGCGATCTGGTCGGTTGGATCGGCGGCGCCGAGGGGGCGGGCTTCGCGGGGATCCTCGTGAACGCCGGGGCGCTCACGCACACCTCGATCGCCCTCCTCGACGCGGTGCGCCTCGCCGGCGTCCCGGTCGTCGAGGTCCACGTGTCGAACCCTGAGGCCCGCGAGCGCTTCCGCCGCCGCTCGTACATGGCGCGCGCTTGCCTCGGGAAGGTCGCGGGCTTCGGCGCCGCTTCGTACGAGCTGGCGCTCCTTGGCCTGCTGCGTCATCTGGCGGGCCGCGGGCGCGCGTAGCGCCCTCCGGCTCCGACCCGGCCGAAGGGCCGTCGCGCGGTAGTTTGTGCTGACGCTGACGCCGCAGTTGTTACGGGGGTCGTCTTTTGCTAGCGAGGAGATCCTCGTGGACATCGACATCGATCACCTGAAGGCCCTCGTCGCTGCGCTCGCCGAGGGCGGCGTGACGGAGTTCGAGTTCGAGGACGAGCACGTCAAGCTCCGGATCGGCCGCGGAGCACCCGCGGCGCAAGTCGTGCTCGCCGGCCCGCCCAGCCAGATCGTCGCGCCCTACGCGTCGTCCGAGGCTGGCCCCGTCAGCGTGCCGCCCGCCTCGGGGCCCCTCGCGTCGTCGCCCCCGGGTCCTGCCGAGGACGAGGCCCACGTGGATTGGGTCACCTCCCCGTTCGTGGGCACGTTCTATCGGGCGCCGTCGCCGGACGCCCCGAGCTTCGTCGAGATCGGCTCTCGCGTTCGGGAGGGGCAGACGCTCTGCATCGTCGAGGCGATGAAGCTGATGAACGAGATCGAGGCGGACCGCGCGGGCGTCATCGTCGAGGCGCTCGTCGAGAACGGCAAGCCGGTCGAGTTCGGGCAGCGGCTGTTCAAGCTGAAGACGGCCTGACGTGTTCCGCAAGGTCCTCATCGCGAACCGTGGCGAGATCGCGATGCGCATCCTGCGCGCGTGTCGGATGCTGGGCGTGCGCACGGTGGCCATCCACTCGCAGGCCGACGAGTCTGCGCTGCACGTGCGCTTCGCCGACGAGGCGGTTTGCGTCGGGCCCCCGGAGCCGAGCAAGAGCTACCTCAACGTCCCGGCGATCATCGCCGCCGCCGAGGTGACCGGCGCCGACGCCATCCACCCGGGGTACGGCTTCCTGTCCGAGAACGCCGCCTTCGCCGAGCTCTGCCGCAAGTGCCGCCTGGTCTGGATCGGCCCCTCGCCGGAGGCGATGCGCACCTGGGGGGACAAGGTCAGCTCGCGCGAGAACGCGAAGCGCTTCGGCCTGCCGCTCCTCCCCGGGACCGGCGTGCTGAAGGACGCCGACGAGGCGCTCGTGCTCGCCAAGGAGATCGGCTTCCCCGTCATCCTCAAGGCATCCGGCGGAGGCGGTGGGCGCGGGATGCGAATCGTGCGGGCCGCAGACGAGCTGCCGAACGCGCTGGCGTCGGCGCGCCAAGAGGCCACGGTCGG
The DNA here is from genome assembly GCA_964492175.1 of uncultured Polyangiaceae bacterium. Taxonomy (GTDB): domain Bacteria; phylum Myxococcota_A; class Polyangia; order Polyangiales; family Polyangiaceae; genus Xiheicaenibacterium. The sequence goes on from CAZBJI010000220.1 coordinate 11,349, forward strand.
GTTCAAGAACCCGGACGTCTACCTCGAGCGCTTCGTGGAGGAGCCGCGGCACATCGAGTTCCAGGTGCTCGCCGACCACCATGGATCGATCTGGACGCTCGGCGAGCGGGAGTGCTCGCTCCAGAGGCGGCACCAGAAGGTGATCGAGGAGGCGCCGAGCCCGGTCATGACGAACGAGCTCCGGGCGGAGTTCGGCGACAAGATCCGCGCCGCGATCGGGGAGACCGGCTACACGTCGCTCGGGACGCTCGAGTTCCTCATGGACGAGCGTCAGAACCTGTACTTCATGGAGATGAACACGCGGGTGCAGGTG
>CAZBJI010000221.1:0-11598 GCA_964492175.1 uncultured Polyangiaceae bacterium
TCCCAGCGATGTTGTCCCACCCGAGTCTGCTGATCATCCCCGCCCCCTCGCGCTTCGCGAACCGAGAAGTGAGCGTAAAGAAAAGAAAAAAAACGGCTGTCTACGTGGATTCGGCTCGTTTGGCACCGTTCGCGCGCCCGTGCCTTGCCGCCGCTAGGACACGCCCATGGTAGGACCCTCGCATGCCGAAGAGCGTCGTCCTCATCACGGGATCCAACGGCGAGATCGGGAACAGCCTGACGGAGCGCCTCGGCGCGGACGGCCGCTACGCGATCGTCAGCCTGGACCTCACGCCGGCGCCCGAGCCCGTGCGCGCCCGGTGCCTGGCCAGCTACACCGGCAACATCATGGACCGGTACCTGATGGATCAGATCGCGGCCCACCACGAGATCGAGGCCGTGTTCCACCTCGCCGCGCTCCTCTCCACCCGCGGGGAGCGTGACCCCGAGCTCGCCCACCAGGTGAACGTCGAGGGGACACTGAACCTCTTGCGCGTCGCGCAGCAGCAGTCGGCCCGCCTAGGGCGCCCCGTGAAGTTTCTCTTCCCGAGCTCGATCGCGGTGTTCGGGCTCCCCACGCTGGAGGAGAAGCGCCGCGTGGGCCGGATCAAGGAGGAGGAGTGGAACCTCCCGGTCACGATGTACGGCTGCAACAAGCTCTACTGCGAGCACCTGGGGCGCTACTTCACGCACAACCACCGCCAGCTCGGCGCGCTCGCCAGCGTCGCGAGGCTGGATTTCCGCTCGCTCCGCTTCCCCGGGCTCATCTCGGCCGACACGGTCCCCACCGGCGGCACGAGCGACTTCGGGCCCGAGATGCTCCACGCCGCCGCCAAGGGGGAGCCGTACGCGTCGTTCGTCGGCCCGGACGCGACCATCCCGTTCATGGCCATGCCGGACGCGGTCGAGGCGCTCGTGCGGCTCCTCGAGGCGACGCGGGAGCGGCTCTCCACGGTCGTCTACAACGTGGCCGGGTTCAGCCTCTCGGCGTCGGCGATCGCGGCGCGGGTGAAGCGCGCGTTCCCGGCCGCGCAGATTTCCTATGATCCGGATCCCGTGCGGGCACGGATCGTGGACTCGTGGCCCGAGGAGCTCGACGACTCCGCCGCGCGGAAGGACTGGGGCTGGGCGCCGCAGTTCGACGCCGACCGCGCCTTCGACGAGTACCTGGTCCCGCGGATCCGCGCCCGCTACGCCTCGTAGCGCGCGCGGCGCTGCGCCCGCGAGCCCGCGCTGCCTCGGCTGCTCGCGCGCCGGGGCCCTTCCCCGCGGCGTCCGTGGAGCGCTTCGCGCCGTTCCGCGCTTCGCGCCCGACGCGGCTGCGGCAGCACCGACAGCGCGCCTCCGCGATGAGGCTCGCCCGCGTGGGGCCTGGTACACTCTCGGCAGTGCGCCCCCTCGCGTGGCCCCTCGCCGCCCTCCTCGCCGGGTCCCTGATGGTGCCCCCCGCCGATGCGCAGCCGCAGTCCGAGAAGGCACGCGCGGCCTGGCGGCTGGAGGAGGGCAAGCGGTCGCTCGCCCGCGGCGACGCGGACAAGGCGCTGCCGGCGCTCGAGGAGGCGCACATGATCCTGCGGCTCCCGACGTCCGGGCTCCCGCTCACGCAGGCGCTGGCCAAGAAGGGGCGCTTGGCCGACGCGCTCGTGGTCGCGCGCGGCGTGGGCCCCGCGACGGCGGGCAAGGAGGCGTTCAGCGTCACGAGCGCGAGGGCGCAGCTCGACAAGCTCGAGGCCGAGCTCGACGCCCGCGTGCCCAAGCTCCGGATCACGGCGCCCGAGGGCGCGTCGATCACCATCGACGGGCGCGACGTGCCGGCGGACGCGGGCGTCCGCCGCGTCGACGCCGGATCCCACAAGGTGGAGGGGAAGCTGGGCGACGCGCTCGCCGCCGCCGAGGTGACGCTCGCCGAAGGCGAGGACCGAGCGGTGACGCTGGACTTCTCGAGGCGATCCGCCGGCGCCGAGCCGGCCGCGGCGGCGGGTCCGCCGACCGCCCCCCCTGCGGCAGGAGCCGCCGCCCCGCCTCCGCCCGCGAGCGCCCCCGAGCCGGCCCCACCCACCGGCGCGGTCGCGGTCGCCCTCGCCGGGTTCACGACGTTCGCCGCAGGCGGCGGGCTCGGCGTCGGGGCGTTCCTCGCAGGCCGCGCTCGCCTGAAGGACCTCGAGGGAGCGTGCGGCGGGAGCTGCACGGGGCGCCTCCTCCGCGAGGAGCGGGACGCGCAAGGTATCCAGCTCGTCGGGTTCGTGGGCTTCGGCCTCGCGGGCGCGGGGCTCGTGACCGGGATCGTGGGCGCCGTGATGGCGGGCACGTCGGGGCCTTCGGGCGAGGCCGCGGTCGCCCCCGAGCTCGGGCCCGGGTACGCGGGCGTCCGCGTGCGCCTCCCTCCTGGCCGATAGGCGCCGCGGCCGCCGGGTGCTAGACGGCGTGCCATGCGTCTACGGGATCGAGTCGTGTTCGTCACGGGTGCGTCGCGTGGCATCGGCCGGGCGGTCGCCCTCGCCGCCGCCAGGGAGGGCGCGGACGTCGTCATCGCCGCCAAGAGCGACGTGGAGCAAGGCCCCAAGCTGCCGGGCACGATCCACAGCGTCGCCGACGAGATCGAGGCCCTCGGCCGGCGCGCGCTGCCGATCAAGCTCGACGTGCGCGACGCCGACCTCTGCGAGGCCGCGATCCGGCAGGCGATCGAGCATTTCGGCCACGTCGACGCGCTCGTGAACAACGCGGGCGCGCTCTGGTGGGCGGACGTGGTCGACACCCCGGTCAAGAAGTTCGACCTCATCATGGGGATCAACGTGCGCGCCTCCTTCGTGCTCTCCCGCGCGGTGCTGCCCCACATGATCGAGCGAAAGTACGGGCACATCGTGATGATGTCTCCGCCCGTCTACGCCGACGAGGTCTGCGGACACGCGGCGTACTCCGTGTCGAAGTTCGGCATGACGCTGATCGCCAAGGGGATCTCGGACGAGGCCGCGGAGCACAACGTCACGGCGCACGCGCTCTGGCCGGCGACGGCCATCGAGAGCTACGCGACCATCAACTTCGGCCTCGGCGGGCCCGACGTCTGGCGGAAGGCCGACATCCTCGCCGACGCGACCATCGAGCTCCTCTCCAAGGAGCCCCAGGAGCGGAAGGGCAAGGCCTGGATCGACGAGGACCTGCTCCGCGAGAGCGGCGTGACCGACTTCTCCAAGTACCAGTGCACGCCCGGGAAGGAGCCTCCGCGGTTCCCCTACCGGGGCCTGCCCCGCGCCACGAAGGCGGTCCGCTGAGGTCGGCTCGTTGGACGACGATCGAGATCCCTCGGAGACGGCGACGAAGGTGGACCCCTCGCGGGAGATCGCCGAGCTCTTCGACGATCTCGTGTCTCTGCTGAAGAACCCGGACGTCGTCGCCGCGCTCACAGACCGCGGCGTCAACGCGAGCATCGCCTTGCTGGCGGTGGACGGGCTCGGCGCGTACCTCACGGGGGACAAGGCCCAGGCCGCAGAGGATCTGAGGACCGTGGCGGAGGAGATCGAGGGGCGGCTCCGGTTCGCGAACGATCCGCCCGAGGCGTAGGGGGACCGCGCCGCGGCCCGACGGAGCGGACCGGCTACCGGCCGCGGCTGCGGTTGCGCATCCCCGCCACGATCCGCGACGGATCGCGCGGAGGCTTGGCGGTCGCCTCGAGCTGGCTCCGCAAGACAGCCGCCCTCCCGTCTCCGAGCACCTTGCGGAGCATCGAGATGGTCTTCGCGACGACGTCGCGCGTCTTCGGGTGTTCGGTCGCGGTCCGCGCCTCCACGAAGGCGACGAGGTCCTTGAACCGCATCGAGGCGCGGACGATCTGCTCCGGCATCCCCTCGCGGAGCAGCCGGAGGCCCTGCAGACGCTCGGCGGCCCGGGGCGCCGAGTCCGCCAGCTCGAAGGCCTCCGCGAGGCGCGCCGTGATGTTCGCCGAGCTCGTCTGGCGCTCGAGGGCGCGAGCGGTCGTGAGCGCCTCGAGCGCCACGTGCGCGTGGAGGAAGCCGTCCATGAAGGGAGCCAGCGCCTGAACGCCCTCGTCTCCGAGCGCTGCGACCACGTCGGCCAGCGCGTCCTCGACCGCGTCGCGCCGCTCCTTCACGGGCTCGTCCGCCAGATCGTGGAGCCTCGCCAAGCCGCGGGTGCGTGTCCCTGGCGCGACCGCCTGCGCCGCGAAGGTGAAGGCCGCGGTCCGGAGGTGCGCCGGGTGCGGCTCGGTGAGCATCCGCTCGGTGAGGGGCGCGCCGGCCCGGCCGGCCGCGGCGATCCTGCCGGCGACCATCCGCAGCAGATCCAGGTTCGGCCGCGGGCCCGGGAGCTTGCTCAGCCGCTCGAGCACGTCGAAGAACGGCCGGGGATCCAGCCCCGCGAGCGCGCCCTCGAGCGCGTCGTCGAGCCTCGTCAAAAGCCGAACCCGATGCCGAGCTCCGGCGAGAACACCGCGACCACGACCGGGAACGTCGCGGACACCTTGAGCCCGACGTTGATCTCGAAGAGGGGCACCGGCACGAAGGAGATCCCGCCGCCGCCGCCGGCGAAGCCGAGGCCCGCCTGCTTGATCGCCCGCACCGTCTGGATGCGCGGCTCGGGATCGCCGCTCTCGCTCGGGATCGTGCAGTCGCTCCCGTTGTCCTTCGGGTCGGCCGCGCCGCAGGCCGTGCCGTCCTCGAGGACGTCCACCTCCACGGCGGTGTCCACCTGGGCGAGGCCCCCGGAGACGAAGATCCAGGGCCGCACCACCTGCCCCGACCACGGGCTCGACCCGAACGTGTACGCCACCCGCCCCTCGGCGTGCACCGGGATGAAGGACGCGAACTCCTCGTTGGTCCCGTTGAACGCGTACCCCACGCGCGCGCCGAGCGTCAGCCCCTCGACGATGACGCGGTCGTAGCCGAGCATGAGGCGCATCGTCGAGACACCGAACCCGGTGTTCACGTTGTTGCCCTGGCCCGGCGTGGGCTGCCCGAGGTACCGGGAGGGCTTCTCGCTGCCCGGGTTCTTCGCGCACACGACGCTCTCGTCGAACGCCTGGGTCGGCGTGTCGCCGGTGTAGCCGTCCTTGAACCCGCAGATGTCCTCTCCGGACACGATCGTGAAGTCCGGCGCGAACGTGAGGCGGATCCAGTTCATCCGGCGGTCGTCGGTGTCCTCCTCCCCGGTGCCCGGATCGACCGGGCCGTCGCCCGACGCCTTCTTGAGGCACTCGTTCGTCGAGCAGGCCTCACCGCTCGGGCAGTCCTTGTCGTCGATGCACTGCCGCTTGCTGGACCCCGAGTCGTCCTCCACGGCGCCGCCCCCTTTGCAAGGCTCGGGCGGCGCGAAGCCGGGCCAGCTCGGCGGCTTGCCGTCGATGTCGGCGAGGATCTCCGTGGTGAGCGGGCTGTCCTCCGAGCCCGCGGTCGCGACCTCTTTGTCCTTCTTGTCGCGGGCGATCACCCAATACTTCAGGGTGCCGGTCTTCTTCGTCGCCGCGCACGGGACGTTGCCGCGGTAGGACTTGCCCGAGCGCTCGAGCTTCAGCTCGCGCGTCGAGGAGGACCCCGCGCCGATGTACTTCACCACGACGCTCGCGACGGCCTTGGCCGTGTCCTCATCCATCGACGCGTAGAGCGGCACCGGCGTGTTCTGCTTCTGCTCCGGGACGGGAACGACCGTGAGCGGCCCGTCGTCCTCCGGAGGGGGCTCGCCACCGCCCGAGCCCGCCTTCTTCTGCGCCTCGTCGAAGATCGCCTTGATGTCGCTCGTGACGTAGTCGGGATCGGGCGCGGCCTTCCTGTCGAGCTTCAGAGCGTCCACGAACGCCTGGCGCGCGTCGCTCTTCTGCCCCTTGCCTCCTCCGAGCACCACCCCGAGGCCGATGTAGAGCTTGGCCTTCACCGGCTTGGCGCAGCCGGAGTCGCCGCACGCCTCGATGGCGTTGCGCAGCTTCTTCTCCGCGTCGTCGAACTTGGTGTCGAGGTAGTCCTCCTCCATCGCCTGCTTGAGCGCCTTCTGGGCCTGAGCGTCCTTGGGCGCGGCCCAGGCGTCCCGCGCGGGCGCCGAGAGGAGGAGACCGAAGAGGAGGCAGGCCAAGGTGAGGCGACGGGCCGACATCGCCCAACACTCTACGGAGAGGTGGTGAAAAAGTCAGCGGAGCTGCGAAGGATCCCCCCATCCGTCGTGCAAAACCGTGTAGAGAAGCGGCCATGCCGGCCCTGTCGTCCCCCGCCGAGGCCACGACGCGCGCGAGGCCCCGCCTGCCGCTGCTCTCCTCGCTGCCGGCGCACGCGCTCGAGGATCTGCTCGTCCGTTCGGGGGGCACCGCCAGCCAGGCGCGCGCGGCCGCCGCCAAGGTGGTGAGCCACGTGTTCGGGGATCGCCGCAGCCTGACGCCAGGATCGCTCGAGCCCGCCTGGGACGACGCCGCCCTCGCGGCCATCGGAGTCGGGGCCTGGGCCAGGCGCGCGCTGCTCGCGCTCGACCCTCGCACCTCGCTCGAGCTCCTCGAGCGCGCCCCGGCGTACGACGGGACCGAGCGGCTGGCCCTCGGCGCGTCGGACGGCGCCGTCGTCGAGACGGTCCTCATCCCGGGGCCGACGCGCACCACCGTGTGCATCTCGAGCCAGGTCGGCTGCGCCCGCGCCTGCTCCTTCTGCGAGACCGGCCGCCTCGGCCTCACGCGCCAGCTCGACGCGGGGGAGATCGTCGACCAGGTCCGTGTGGCCCGCGCCCTCTGGGGACAGAAGGCGCCCGCCGTCTCGAACATCGTGTTCATGGGCATGGGAGAGCCCTTCGACAACCTCGAGCAGGTGGCGCGGGCCGTCGCGGTCCTCACGGACGACCGGGGCCTCGCGTTCTCGCGGTCCCGGGTCACGGTCAGCACCGTCGGCGTCGCGGACAAGGTGGAGGCCTTCTACGCGACCTGCCACGCCGAGCTCGCCGTCTCCCTGAACGCGCCGGACGACGAGCGCCGGAGCCGCATCATGCCGGTGAACCGCCGCTACGGCCTCGCCGCGCTCATGGATTCGCTGCGTGCTCACCTACCGCGCGGCAAGAAGGTGCTCTTCGAGTACGTCCTCATCGCCGGCTTCAACGACGCCGACGAGGACGCCGATCGGGTCGCCGCGCTCGTCCGCGGGATCCCGTGCCGCGTGAACGTGATCCCGGTCAACCCGGGGCCCGACCCGACGCTCCTGCCCCCCTCCCCGGACCGCGTGGGCGCGTTCGTCGCGCGGCTCGCCGCCACGGGGACCGTCACCCTGGTGCGGCGGCCCCGCGGCCGGGACGTCGGCGGAGCCTGCGGGCAACTGGCTGGTTCTCGGCGTCCGGTGGCCGGATCGGGTAGTCTCCCGGCCTGGTGAGCGACCCGTCCGACAAGGGGAAGAACGACTTTCTCACGGAGGCCGAGGAGATCGTCGAGGGCCTCGGTCGGGACCTCGTGCTCCTGGACGAGTCGCTCCGCGCCGGCGCGGCCGATCCCGACCTCGTCAACGATCTCTTCCGCGGCGTCCACACGATCAAGGGACTCGCCGGGCTGTTCGGCGCTGCGCACCTGGCCGCCCTCTCCCACGAGCTCGAGGCGAGGCTCGACGCCCTCCGGCTCGGGCGCGCGCCCCTCACGACCGAGGCGCTCGACCTCGTCTTCCGCGCGCTCGAGATGTACCACCGCCTGCTCGTCGCGGAGAAAGAGCAGCGCCCGCCCCCCGCGGCCGAGCTCGACGACCTCATCACCAAGCTCTCGGGCGTGGCGGGGCAGACGGCTGGCAGCGTGGACGAGGAGGACCTCGATCTCGATCCGAGCATCTACGCGATCCTCACCGAGTACGAGGAGCACCGCCTCCGCGTCAACGTGACCGCCGGCCTCGGCGTCTTCCGGTTGCGCGTCCGCTTCTCGCTCCTCACGATCGACGAGTCGCTCGAGCAGATCAAGGCGACGGCCAAGCCCTACGGCGAGATCATCACGTACCTGCCCACGGGAGAGGGCGACGCGGACTCCATCGAGCTCGACATCCTCCTCGCCTCGCGCAAGACGGACGACGAGCTCTCGGCCATCTTCTCGACGACGGGCGCCTCGATCCTCGAGGTCCGTCGGAAGGGAGGTGGGCGCCCCCCAGGCCCCAAGCCTGCGTCGCTGGTCCCGGCGAACGGGGAGGAGGACCCGGTCGAGGTCCACGACCGGCCGCCCGCGCTCACCCGCCAGTCGTCGATCCCTCCGCCCGCGGACGCCCGCGCCATGGGCACGGTGCGGAGCATCACGCAAACCGTCCGCGTCGACATCCAGAAGCTCGATCGGCTCATGAACGCGGTCAGCGAGCTCTCGATCGTCAAGTCCTCCCTCGACCGGCTCTTCGACCGCATCCGGCCCGTCGGCGTGGACCGCGCGACGGGCGCAGAGCTGGTGCGGCTGAGCCGCACCTTCGATCGCCAGCTCGAGGCCATGCAGCAGGGGATCCTCGAGGTGCGCATGGTGCCGCTCGGCCAGCTCTTCGAGCGCCTGTCCCGCGTGGCCCGGCAGGTGAGCCGCGACATCGGCAAGCAGTTCAACCTGGTGATCACCGGCGCCGAGACCGAGGTCGACAAGCTGATCGTGGAGGAGCTGAGCGACCCCCTCATGCACATGATGCGCAACGCGATCGACCACGGGATCGAGCCGATGGAGACGCGCACGGCCCACGGCAAGCCGGTCGTCGGGACGGTCGCGCTCAACGCCTTCCAGAAGGGCAACCACGTCGTCATCGAGCTGGAGGACGATGGCGCCGGGATCGACACCGAGCGCGTCCTGGAGATCGCGCTGCAACGCGGGCTCATCAACCCCGCCGACGTTCGCTCGACGAGCCGCCGAGAGGTGCTGGGGCTCATCTTCCTGCCCGGGCTGTCGACCCGGAGCAAGGCCAGCGAGACCTCGGGCCGCGGCGTCGGAATGGATGTCGTAAAGACGAACATCTCCAAGCTCGGCGGCGTCATCGACGTGCAGAGCGAGCTCGGGATCGGGACGAAGTTCACGATCACGCTCCCCATCACGCTCGCGATCATCCGCGTGCTCCTCGTGGAGGTGGAGAGGCACATATTCGCGATCCCTCTCGCGAACGTGCGGGAGGCAGTCAGCCTGGACGAGGCAGGGGTCTTCGTCGTCGACGACCACGAGGCCATGACGCTCCGGGGCACCTCGCTCCGGCTCTGCCGCCTCGGCGCCTTCTTCGATCTCGAGAAGAACCGCCGGCCGCCGACCCGGTCCCAGAAGCGGTTCGTCGTGGTCACGACGGCCGGGTCGAGCCGCATCGGGCTGGTGGTGGACCGGCTCGTCGGGGGACAGGACGTCGTGATGAAGGCGCTCGGTCCCTCGCTCCGCGCGGTTCGCGGCTTCGCGGGGGCGGCCGAGCTCGGCGACCAGCGCCTCGGCCTCGTCATCGACACGCCCAGCATGGTGGAGGAGGTCACGAGCTCCGACCTCCGGCGCATGGTCCAAGGGAAGGCCCTCTGATGGCGCGGCTCACGCGGCGCGAGCTCCGGCGAGGTGAGCGACAGCACGTCAACGAGGCGTCGCTCACCGAGTACATCGCCTTCCGGGTCGCGACCGCGAGCTACGCGCTCCCCGTCTCGCTCGTCCGGGAGATCGTCCGCGCTGCCCACATCACGCCGGTCCCACGGGCCCCCGACGCCGTCATGGGCATCACGAGCTTCCGCGGGAGGATCGTCACGATCATCGATCTCGGGAGGCGCCTCGGGCTCTCTTGCACCGTCCTGCCGGAGTATGATCCGGCGAGCCCTCAGGCCAGTCGGGTGCGCATCCTCATGATCGACATCGGCGTCGAGACGGTCGGCTTGCTCGTGGACGAGGTGCTCATGGTGCACCGCCTCGGCAACTTCGACATCGAGCGCGCGGCGAACGCGCTCGGCGCCGATACGGATCGGAACGTGGCGGGCATCGCCCGCCCCGGAGACGGCGACGAGGTCCTGCTCCTCCTCGACGCGAAGGCGCTCGTCACGTGAGCAGCACCAAGCTCAGCTTCGGGCGTGATCACGAGGAGCCCCGGCGCGAGGATCGGCTGAACCTGGTCCGGTTCTTCGTCGGGGAGACCTGCTACGCCTTCGACGTCGCGGCCGTGGAGGAGGTCGCGAACGCCGCCCAGCTCACCGGGCTGCCGGGCATGGCCAGCGGCGTCGCGGGGGTCGCCGATCACCGCGGGCGCGTCATCCCGATCGTCGATCTGCGGGCCCGGTTCGGCCTGACGCCCCAGCCCCCGTCACGCCACACGAAGTGGATCCTCATGAAGTCGGCTCATGGCCTGGTGGGCTTCGTGGTCGACCGCGTCCTCGACGTGGTCGCGGCGTCCAAGGCGCTCACCGCGGCGCCCCACGTGGGCACGGAGGCGCAGCGCGGGATCCGCGGGGTCGTGAGCCTCGACGCCCTGCTCGTCTTCCTCCTCGACGAGGACGTCGTCGCGGACGTGCTCGCGGGCTTCCAGCCGCCAGCCTGAGCGCTCAGCGCCGAGCGCGGCGGGCGTAGATCGGCAGCGCGCCCTTGCCTTGGGCGGGCGGGACGAGCGCCCCGGGGTGCGTCCCGATGAGATCCCGGCGCCCCGCCGAGAGGAGCGCCTCGCGCGCCTCCTCGTGGTGAGCCGGGTCCCAGTAGAGCAGGAGCGCCTTCTGCAGCCGCTTCTCCCGGAGATCCTTCGCGGTGTAGACGGGCTTCCGCGTCAGCGGGTCGATCCCCGTGTGGTACATGCACGTCGCCATCGACATCGGCGTCGGGATGAAGTCCTGCACCTGCCGAGGTCGCATGCCGCGCTCCTTCAGCCAGAGGGCCAGGTGCACCATGTCGCCCAGGGACGAGCCCGGGTGGCCCGAGATGAAGTACGGGACGAGGTACTGCTCGTGGCCGGCCTCCTCGCTGGCGCACGCGAACGCGCTGGCGAAGCGCTCGTAGCTCTCGACGCCCGGCTTCTTCATCTTGTCGAGCACCTCCTTCTTGGAGTGCTCCGGGGCGACGGAGAGCTGCCCGCCGGTGTGGTGTCGCGCGAGCTCCTTCACGAACTCCGGCGAGCGCTCGGCCAAGTCGTACCGGATGCCCGAGGCCAGGTAGACCTTTTTCACGCCCGGCTCCTTGCGCACGGCGCGCATGACGTCGAGCAGCGGCTGGTGATCCGTCACGAGGTTCTCGCAGATGCCGGGGTGGACGCACGAGAGGCGCCGGCAAGCGCGCTCGATGCCCTCCTCCTTGCACCTCATCTGGTACATGTTCGCCGTGGGGCCGCCGAGGTCGGAGATGGTCCCCCGGAAGTCGCCCATGCGGCGGAGCGCCCGCACCTCTCGGAGGATGCTCTCGGCGGAGCGAGACTGAATGACCCTTCCCTCGTGCTCGGTGATGGAGCAGAAGGTACACCCGCCGAAGCAGCCGCGCATCGTGACGACGGAGTGCTTCACGGTCTCGAACGCAGGGACCGGCTCGGTGTAGCCCCAGTGGGCGGCGCGAGCGAACGGCAGATCGTAGAGCTCGTCCATGAGCGCGGTGTCGAGGGGGATCGCCGGCGGGTTGAACCGGATGGCCTGGGTCCCGTGCGGCTGGCAGAGCGGCCTCCCGTTGCCGGGGTTCGTCTCGTACTGGAACGCGCGGCTC
>CAZBJI010000222.1:0-11580 GCA_964492175.1 uncultured Polyangiaceae bacterium
GAGGGCGCGCGCGCGCGCTGCGCGGCGAGCGCCACGAGCGCGAGGGCCTCGCCGTCCTCCTCCGCCGCGCCGCCGAGGAGCTCGAGGACGCGGGCCGGCTGATCGGCCGCGAGCAGCGCGCGCGCCAGCGCGGCGCGGCTCCCGGGGGAGCGGTCGAGCGCGAGCGCCTGCTCGTGTGCGCGCACCGATCCGGGCGCGTCGCCCGCGAGCCCGAGCGCCCTGCCGAGGCGCGTCCAGAGCCGGGCGGCGCCCGGCTCGAGCTCGGTGGCCCGTTGGAGGTGGCGCGCGGCCGCGTCCCACTGGCCGGACTGCTCGGCCAGGTTCGCGAGGTTCGCGTGCGGCTTGTAGAGGGAGGGCGCGAGCGCAGCGCTCGCTCGCCACGCGGACTCCGCGCCGGCGGCGTCGCCCGCGCGCGCGAGCGCGGTCCCGAGGAGGTTCTGCGCCTCCGGATCGGCCGGCGCGAGCTCGACGGCGCGACGCGCGGCGGACGCCGCCCCGGCGAGGTCGCCCGACTTCAGGCGAGCGGCGGCCAGCTCGAAGGCGACCTTCGGGTCTTCGGGAGGCGCCATGATGCGGGTGCGAAGCAGAGGACTTGAACCTCCACGGGAGTTACCCCACTGGAACCTGAATCCAGCGCGTCTGCCAATTCCGCCAGCTTCGCGTCACGCCTTTCTTACCCACGCCGGGCCTTCTCCGCAACCGCCGTGTGGGGCCCGGGCCGCGGCGCGGCGGACCGCCCGCGGGCGGCAGGGACGAGCGCTGGCGTTGGTGCTAGATCTTCCGCGTGTCGAACCAGCCTCCGCTGAGCCCGGCCGAACAGGCCGCCGTCAGGCTCGTCACGGCGAACTTCCACGCCCTCCACTACATCCGCCACAACGCCCGCAGGCTCGAGCACCTGGCCAGCCTGCGGCTGCCGATCGACGGAGCCACCGTGCTCGAGGTCGGGGCGGGCATCGGGGATCACACGACCTTCTATCTCGACAGGGGCTGCACCGTGACGTCCGTCGAGGCCCGCCCCGAGAACTGCGCGGTGTTCGCGCAGCACATGCGGGCCATGCCTGGGTACCAAGAGGAGTGCGACCGGCTGACGCTCATCGAGGGCGACGCCCAGTTCCTCGCCGCGGTCATCGACGGCACCTTCGACGTGGTCCACTGCTACGGCCTCCTCTACCACCTGCAGGATCCCGAGTCGGCGCTCGCCGTCATGGCCAGCGCCGCCAAGCGGCTGCTGCTGCTCGAGCTCTGCGTCTCGTACGGCTCCGGCGAGAGCGTGAACCCCACGCCCGAGGCGGCGGAGAGCCCGACGCAGGCGTTCCACGGCGTCGGCTGCCGCCCGACCAGGCCGTGGGTCTGGGGACGCCTCAAGAAGCTCTTCCCGTTCGTGTACGCGCCCGCCACGCAGCCCGCGCACCGGGAGTTCCCCCTCGACTGGACTGCTCCCCCGCGCGATCCCCACGCGCTGACCCGCGCGGTCTTCGTCGCGTCCCGCGAGAAGCTGAGCGATCCGCTCCTGCTCGATCACCTCCCCGACAAGCACACGCGCTGAGGGCGCGCGCGGCGCTCGCCCGAGCCCTCACGGCAACGGGGGCTTCTCCTTCACCGCGCCGGTGAGCGCCTTCGAGTAGCGCTCCCAGAGGTCGCCGCCGGCCTTGGCGTCGTGGTGCTGCAGCGCGTAGAGCGCCATGTCGCGGCTACCGTAGACGCGCTCCAAGATGATCGCGAGCTTCAGGAGGTCCTCGGGCGTCGACGACGCGAGGTCGAGGAAGCTCCGCACGTACACGGCGTCGGTCCAGAGCACCTGCCCGTGCGGGGGCGCGTCGGGGCGCATGCGGAGGGGCGCGAAGGTCCGCGTCGCGAGCCCGCTGAACTTGTGAAACAGATACCCGAGCCGCCGCATCTCGAGGTCCACCTCCGCGAAGAGCGGCTCGCCCTCGTAGAGCGGGACGAACTCGACCTCGCACTGGACGACGAGCGCGCCGCGGATCGTGGCCTCGCCGCCCCGCAGCACGTCGAGCGTCGCGCCCTGCACGTCGATCTTCACGAAGTCCGACCCTGCCACCTCCGGGATGTCGTCGAGGCGCGTGGTCTCGACCGGGCTCGTGCGCGCGAGCTGCACCAGCTCGGCGAGGCCGCTGAAGCGCTCGAGGAGGCGCGTGTTGGGCGGGTAGAGGGAAGAGGTGGCGGCCCACGCGCACCAGTGGAAGGTCCGCGCCGAGCCATCGCCGACGAAGTGTGGGAGGTACGAGCGACCGGGGGCAGGCTGCTCGTTCAGCTTGGCGCACTCCTCCGGGTTGGGCTCGAAGCCGATCACGGTGCATCCGGGTACGCTCAGGAGCGCTTCGTACGGGGTGGCGCCGATGTCCATCGCGCCGACGTCGATCACCTTCAGAGGAGGCGGCGGGCCGTCGATCAGGTCCAAGATCCCGAGCATGGCCCCGGGTACCGCATGCCAACCACCCCTGCAAGCCGGGAAGCATCGGCGTACCATCAGGGGATGGCGTGGCTCCACCGGCGCGACGTGCTCCTCGCTGGCGCCGCGGCGCTCGTCCCCGGCGTGGCGGGCGCGGCGCAGAAGATCGCGCCCATCCCCCTGTCCCTCCGGATCGCGCTGCGGGGAGGCGACGAGCCGGCGGCGGTGGTCTCGGAGGCGTTCGTCGACGAGCTCCTGAAGCAGACCCAAGCGATCTTCGGCGAGCACGAGCTCTCCTTCGTGGAGCGCTCTGCCCGCGGCGACGTCGCGGCGACGCACCGAGCGCTCGAGACGCGAGAGGACCGCAACGCGCTCGCAGCGCACCTCACGGCCGGCGTGGCGAACGTGTTCCTGGTCGAGTCGCTCCGCGACGTCGACGACCCGCGTCTCTACCGCATGGGGGTCATGTGGCGGAACCTGCGGAACCTCAAGAAGCGCTACGTCATCGTGGCGGCGAGCGCGGCGCCCACGACGCTCGCCCACGAGCTCGGGCACTTCCTCGGGCTCGGGCACACCAGCGTGAAGAACAACCTCATGAGCTACGCCCGAGAGGATGGCGCGAAGGTCTTCCTCGACGCGAAGCAGGGCGAGACCTGCCGCAGGACCGCGGCCGCTCTCTTCGCCAAGGGGGAGCTCGCGGCGTCCGGCGAGAAGTAGGCCTCACGGGCACGCCCATGCTAGGTGCGCGTGGTGAGAACGCTGCGCCTCTCCCTCTGGCTGGTCTCCGCGTCGCTGCTCGCGTCGGTCGGGTGGGGCTGCAAGCTGAAGGCCGTCGACGGCGGAGACGGGGCCGGCGGCTCCGGCGCGGCCGCCGAGGGCGCCGGCGGGGCCGGCGGGTCGGGCGGCGGATCCAGCGAGTGCCAAGACAAGGCGCCCGACTGCCTGAGCTGCCGCACCTGCGCGGCG
This sequence comes from uncultured Polyangiaceae bacterium, assembly GCA_964492175.1. GTDB lineage: Bacteria > Myxococcota_A > Polyangia > Polyangiales > Polyangiaceae > Xiheicaenibacterium. The sequence goes on from CAZBJI010000222.1 coordinate 3,377, forward strand.
CAAGGCCCCTGCAAGGTGCTCGTCGACGCGTGCCTCGACGACCCGGGCTGTGCGGGCATCGATCAGTGTCTCGGCGTCTGCGGAATCGACCCGGAGTGCGAGGAGTCCTGCTACGCGCAGTACTACGCGTCGCTCGAGGTCTACTCCGCCGCCCGCGCGTGTCTCGACTGCGCCGTCTGTCCGTCCCTCTGCTCGGGTCAGACCGTCTGCGAGTGAGCCGATCCCAGCCCGCCAGCGGCGGAGCCATCTGGTACCATGCCGACTGGAATGGGAACCTGTCCGACGTGTCGGACGCGCTTCGAGGACCCGACGGCGGTCTGTCCTCACGACGGCGCGGATCTGCTCCCGGACGAGGCGTTCCTCTCGGCCGACAACCCGGTGGCCCCGGGGACGCTGGTCGGAGAGTACCGCGTCGAGGCGCTGGTCGCCGAGGGGGGCTTCGGCACCGTGTACCGCTGCGTGCACCCCGTGATCGGCAAGAGCGCGGCGCTGAAGGTGCTGAAGCGGGAGTTCTCGGCGAACCCGGAGATGGTCGCGCGCTTCATCTCCGAAGCGCGCGCCGTCAACCAGATCCGCCACAGGAACATCGTCGACATCTTCTCCTTCGGGGTGCTCCCGGACGGGCGCCACTACTACGTGATGGAGCTGCTCGAGGGCGTGACGCTCGATCGGCTCGTCCAGGAGCGCGGCAGGCTCGGCCCGCTGGAGGCGCTCCCCATCATTCGGCAGCTCGGGCGCGCCCTCGGGGCCGCGCACGCGGCCGGCATCACCCACCGCGACATCAAGCCCGAGAACGTCTTCCTGGTCTACGACGAGGACGGAGTCCCGACCGCGAAGCTCCTGGACTTCGGGATCGCCAAGCTCGTCGACACGGCGCAGAGCGCGCAGGTGACGCGCCCGGGCGCGCCGATGGGCACGCCCCTCTACATGTCCCCCGAGCAGGTGTACGCGCGCGGCGTGGACCACCGCAGCGACATCTACTCGTTCGGGGTCCTCGTGCACGAGGTGCTGACTGGCGCGCCCCCGTTCGACGGCGACACGGTGATGGACGTGCTCACCGCGCAGACCACGGCGGCGCCGCCCCCGGCGTCCTCGCTCGTGCCGTCCCTGCCAGCCGAGCTGGACGCGCCCATCCTGCAGATGCTGGAGAAGGATCCGGCCAAGAGACCCCAGAGCATCACCGTCGCGATCGACCGCCTGCTGGCCGCCGCGGAGCGGGGAGGGATCGTGCCGGTCGCTTCGCGCAGCGGCCGGCAGGTCGCCGAGACGCTGGCGGTGGGCGCCGCGGGCCCCGCGTCGGCGAGACGGTCGAGCCCGGGGCGGGGCTCGAGCGTCTCGCCGAGCGTCGCGAGCACCCTCCCGCGCATGGATTCCCACGCGCGCGGCGTCTCCCGCAGCGTGCTCGCGCTCGGCGGCGTCGTGGTCGCCGGGGCGCTCGTCGCGGCGGCGGTCCTCGCGACTCGGTCACGCGCCGCGCAGCCGAGCCAAGCCCCCCCCTCGGCCGCGACCCCCTCGGCCGTCCTGGCGGCAGCGGACGCGCCTCGCAGCGCGGCGCCGCCCCCGGCCACCGCCACCGCGAGCGCTGCGCAGAGCCCCACGGTGCAGGTGACGTTCGAGGGAGCGCCGCGCGACGCCGAGGTCACGCTCGACGGGCGCACCTGGAGCGAGGCGGGGCTCGGGCTGCCCATCCCGCGGGGCACGGAGAAGGTGAAGCTCACGCTGCGCAGCGCGGGCTTCTTGCCCAAGGAGGTCTTCATCGTGCCAGATCGCGATCGAAGCCTGATGGTCGAGCTCTCGAGGCCCAACGCCCGCCCCCGCCCCTCCGGCGGCAAGGCGGATCTGGAGTTCTGATCGTGGGGGGCCAAAGCCTCCGCGCGGCCGCGGTGACGGCGCTGATCGGCGGGGCAGCGGCCGCCGGGTGCGCCGATCTGGAGGACATCGAGCTCGGTCGGTGCGGCAACCGTGTCCTCGACGCGGCGGAGGACTGCGACGGGCACGGCCTCGGCGCGTCTCCGTGCGCGTCTCCTGGTGAGGCCCACGCGTGCCGCTACACCTGCGACTACGAGGGCGGCACGGTCGCGTGTCCGCCCGGCTTTCGGTGCGGCGTCGAGGACGTCTGCACGAAGCCGTCGAACCAGCTCGAGCTCCTGGAGTCGCCCCTCTTGGCGCGGAGCGGGGACGTGCTGGCCGCCGCGGACTTCGACGGCGATCGGCGCGCGGACCTCGCCATCGCGTCGGCGGACGCGCCTGAGCTCGTCGTGACGTTCCTCTCGGGCCTCGAGGTCGTCGCCGAGGACGTCATCGCCGTCACCCCGACGCGCACGCTCGCCGTCGGCCGCATCGACGGCGACGAACGGCCGGACATCGCGCTCGGCGCCGAGGCGGCCCTCGTGAGCGTCGGGTCGGCCGCCGGGGGCCGGCAGCTCGTGTCGACCGCGTTCGCGCCCTACACCTTCAACACGACCGTCGCGCGCGTCGTCGCCGCCCCCGCGCAGGCCAGCCTCTACGCCGGAGGCAACCCGCAGGCCCAGCTCGAGCCCGACGCGGACACCGAGTCCGTCGTCATCGACGTGGGAGGCGCCGGGTACTTCTTCCTCCGCAACCCCTACGACGGGACCACGCCCCAGGCGGGGGTGCTCCCGGCGCTCTCGACGCACGTCGAGACACGCCGCGGTGCGATCTTCGCGCGCCCGCCAGGGTCACCCGCCTGCGATGAGGTCGCGTTCGCGTTCGCCGCGCCGGCCCGCGTGGTCGTCGTCCCGCTCTGCGACCTCTGCGGCTCGCCCCTCGCGGTGGAGACGCCGCCGGTCGGCTGCGACCCGCTGCCCGCCGGGCAGGTGGAGGTCGTCTTGCCCGGCGGCGGTGACGTGGTCGGCATGTGGACGGCGGAGGTCGTCGAGGACGACGGGACCTCGGATCCCGGCCTCGAGCTCCTCGTCGCCGTGGCGCGGGGCGGCGTCATCGAGATCGACGTCGTAGAGGAGGGCGCGCCGCAGTCGGTCACGGTCCGCACCGACGCCCTGCCCGAGATCGGCGCGCTCCTCGGCGGCGCCACGCCGCTCGACATCAGGGACCTCAACGCGGACGGCGCCCTCGACGTCATCAGCAGCAGAGCCCTCTACGCGTCGAAGCCAGGCGGTCACTACGAGGCGGCGGTGCCGAGCTCCGCGCGCTGGGACGAGGTCGCGGTCGCTGACTTCGACGGGGACGGGCGGCTGGACGTCGCCGCCGCGCGCCGTGGCCCGCCGGTGGACGCAGACGACGACCTCTCGGGCGCCGCCATGACCGGGCTGGACGTGCTCATCGGGACCAGCACGAGCTATTTCAACCCTTCCACCCTCGCGACCGCGGGCAAGGCGGCGGTCCTCGGCTCCGGCGACTTCGACGGCGACGGCCTGGCCGATCTCGCGCTGCGGGAGCGCGCCGTGGATCGCCCTGGCGAGCGGCTCCCGAGCTGCGCCGAGTTCGACGATCTCGCGGTGCTGTATGGCTCCGCGGCCGGCCTCTCGCAGCGAGAGGTGGTCGCGCGCCTCTCCGGGATCGAGGACGTGGCGACCGGACGGCTCCCCCGGCTCGACAAGCGGGACGGCATCTCCGATTTCGGCGTCGTTTCCCAGTGCCTCGAGGGGGGAGATCCGGCCACGCCCGACCAGGCCCGCGTCACGGTCTTCTACGGCGCGACGAACCGCCAGATCGTCGCGCCGTATCTGCTCAACGACGAGCGCGGCGACGCCGGCGCAGCCGAGCTCCTCCTGCTCCCCCACCGGCCCGACGCCATCGCGACGTACGAGCTCGCGGACGCCCGCGTGGTGGCGGCCGCGTCCTCCTGGCTCTCGAACTTCACCCCGGCCGCCCCGATCGAGCCGGCGCCCTACGCGATGAGCCTCTTCGTCCTCGAGACCCGCGAGGGCGTCGTCTTCAAGGACGCCCACTTCGTGCCGCTCTTCGCGGCGCCGCCGGCGCGCGCGCTGGTCGCCGTGGGCAACGTCGACGCGGACGCCGAGGCGGAGGTCCTCGCGTCGAGCGGCTCCGAGATCGTCGTGGTCGACTCGTATCGGTGTTTCCCTTCGAGCTTCGAGGACGCGATCGTGAGCCCCGCGTCGGGCTGCCCCGCCGCGGGCACAGCTGGCCTTCGGGAGGCGCTCGTCCGGACGTTCACGCCGCCCGTGGCCGACGTGCGGCGCCTCTCGGTGAGGGACCTCGATCGCGACGGGCTCGACGACGTCGTCGTGATGGGCGCGGCGAGCGCCTCCGGCCCGCCCTCGGCGGCCGTCCTGTTCGGAGAGGCCACGTTCACGGGCAGCGCCTCGGTGTCGCTTCCGCTCACGGCTCCCGAGGGGCACGTGTTCGCCGCCGCGTTTCTCCCGATCTACCCCGCGGCCGGGGCCCCCGCGGACGGAGGGCGGCTCCCGGAGCGGCTCGTCCTCGTGGTGCGAGAGGGCCCCGTGGTGCGGCTGCACGCCTTCACGCTGGAGGGGCGGGCGGTCACCGGCGCGGAGGTGCTCGCCACGCTCGATGACGCGAGCGACGTCGCGGTGGCCGACCTCGACGGTGACGGCTTCGAGGACGTCGGGGTGCTCACGCCCGCCGGCGTGAGGCTCCTCCGGCGCCTGCCCACCCTGGCCGGGGACTTGGTGGCGCCATGAGGCGGTGGTGGAGCGCGGCGCTCCTCGCGGCGAGCGTCACCGTCGCAGAGGCCGCCCTGTCGCAGGGCCAGGACGTGAGCCGGGCCAAGGAGCTCTTCGACGCCGGGGCGCGCGAGTACGAGACCGGTCGCTTCGACCTCGCGATCCAGGCGTTCGAGCAGGCGTACAAGATCGCGCCGCGCGACGGGATCGTCTTCTCCATGGCGCAGGCGCACCGACGCCAGTTCACCAAGAGCTCGGAGACGCCCCACCTGTTCCGCGCCGTGGAGCTCTACCGGCAGTACATCGATCGCGTGAAGACCGGCGGCCGGGTGACCGAGGCCTTCAAGGCGCTCGGAGATCTGGAGCCGCAGCTCAAGCTCCACGAGGCGGCGGTCGCGCCGCCGACGCCGGAGGCGGCGCCGAAGACGCGCATCGTCGTGAACATCTTCGTGCCGGGGACGCTCGTCTCGATCGACGGCGGGACCCCCACGGCGCCCCCCGTCAGCGCCGAGGTCAGCCCGGGCAAGCACACGGTCCGGCTCACGGCGCCGGGGTACTTCGACGAGACGCGCGACATCGCCGTCGCCGAGGGAGAGATCGCGCCCGCCAACCTCCCCCAGCGCGAGCGCCCAGCGGCGCTCACCATCGACGCGATCGCGGGCGCCGAGGTGTCCATCGACGGTCGGTTCGTCGGCGAGGCGCCGCTCCTCACGCCCATCGAGCTCCCGAGCGGACGCCACTTCGTCGCCGTGCTCAAGACGGGCCACGAGACGTACACCGCGGACGTCGATCTGGTGCGCGGCACGGAGAAGCGCATCGCCCCGCCGTTGGAGACCACGGTCCAGCGCGACATCTCCTACGGCGTCTTCGCGGTGGCCGCGTCGTTCGTGACGGCCGGGGTCGTCTTCAGCGCGCTCGCGTTCGAGCGAGAGGGGGAGGCGCGAGCCCTGCTGGAGACGCAGGAGGTTCGGCACCTCTACCCGTCCGAGGTGACGCGCTACGAGGAGGCGCGGCGGGACCGGTCGCTCTACACCGGGCTCGCGATCGGCGGTGGCGGCGCGGGCGTGGCGCTCGCGCTGCTCGGCGCCGGGCTCGTCGTGTTCGACAAGCCTAGGCCCGTCGCGGCCCCGCGGCTCGACGGACCGTCGACCCGGCCGGGGCGCCCCGCCGGCGAGGACCCCGCGGACATCGAGGTGAGCGCCGCGCCGCTGCTCGGCCCCGGGCTCGCGGGCGCCGGCGCGGCGGTCTCCTTCTGACCGGGAGACCACGTCCGGCCCTCCGGTCCCCAGGGCTCTTCTGGGCCGAGCGGGCGTGGTTCCACACACGCCTACGCGGCGAGCCTTCGTCGAGCGCGACGACCGGATCTCTCTCCACAGCTGCTAGAAGAGCTCCGCCGCGATCCCGTCGGTGAGGTGCCGCGCCGACTCGGCGATCCGCACCCGCGCGCCTTCGACCACCACGGCGTGACGGGCCAGGAGCCTGCGGAGCGCGCGCTCCCGATCCGCGGGCAGCGGATCGACACCCAGGCCGGAGGCCGCCTGCTCCAGGTCGACCCCCGCGGTGAGCCGCAGGCCGAGCATGATCCGCTCGCGCATGCGGGTCTCGGCGTCCAGGTGCTCGGACTCCACCTCGGGCGCCGCCCCTTCCAGCGCGAGGCGCATGTACTTGCGGGGGTCCTTCGCGTTCCGGTACCTGCGCGCGGCGGCGCCGGCCCCGCGGAGCGCCCCCACGGCGCCGCACCCGAGGCCCAGGTAGTCGTGCCCGAGCCAGTAGCCGAGGTTGTGCCGCGCCTCCTGCCCCGGCTTGGCGTGGTTCGAGACCTCGTAGCGGGCGAAGCCGCGCGCCGCCAGGGCTGACTCCACGGCGTCGGCGGCCTCCATGATCGTCTCATCCGTCGCGACGGGGAGGGCGCCGGCCCGGTGTCGCTCGCCGAACGCGGTCCCCGGCTCGATGGTCAGCCCGTAGGCCGAGACGTGCCCCACGCCGGTCGCCGCGACGCGGTCGGCCTCCGCGGCAGCGTCCTCGGGGCGCTGCGGCGCGCCGCCCTCGACGCCGAAGATGAGATCGGCGCTCACGCGCGCCGCGCCGCTCGCCAGGGCCGCCTCGAGGGAGCCGAGCGCCCCGCTCGGATCGTGGAGCCGACCGAGGAACTGGAGCCGGCGCTTGTCCAGCGACTGCACGCCGACGCTGAGGCGGTTCACCCCGGCCGATACGAGCGCCCTCGCCCGCGGCGGGTCGAGCGAGCTCGGGTTGCACTCGGCCGTGACCTCTGCGTCGTCCGCCACGGGCAGGCGCGCCCGGACGCCCGCGAGGACTCGCCCGAGCGCCCGCGCGTCCCAGAGCGAGGGCGTCCCGCCGCCGAAAAAGATCGTCTGGACGGCGACCCCCGCCGGGACCTCGCGCTGGGCGCGGATCTCGAGCTCCGCGAGCACGGCGTCGGCGTAGGCTTCGTGTGGAATGTCTGCAGGATCCGAGGCAAACGAGGTGAAGTCGCAGTAGGGGCACTTCGCCAGGCAGTAGGGGAAATGTACGTACACCCCGAGGCTGCCCGGCGCGCCGCTCGACCGAGCGAAATTGCGGGGTTCATGCACGGGTGTTACCTTTCCCGCGAAGGTCTCGTCACCATCGCATGATCCAGGTCCAAGAGCTCGTCGGCCGCGTTCGCTCCTACCACCCCCACGCGGACGTCGGGCTGATCCAGCGCGCGTACGAGTTCGCCAACAAGGCCCACGTCGGCCAGACCCGCAAGAGCGGCGACCCGTACTTCATCCATCCCGTCAACGTGGCCGAGATCATCGCGGATCTCAAGCTCGACACGGCGAGCGTCTGCGCGGGTCTCCTGCACGACTGCGTCGAGGACACGGTCGCGACGTTCGGCGACATCGAGCGTGAGTTCGGCGACGAGGTCGCGTTCCTCGTCGACGGCGTCACCAAGCTCTCCAAGATCAACTTCATCTCGCGCGAGGACCGCCAGGCGGAGAACTTCCGCAAGATGGTCGTGGCGATGGCCCGCGACATCCGCGTGCTGCTCGTGAAGCTCTGCGACCGCCTGGACAACATGCGGACGCTGGAGTTCATGAAGGCGGACGCCCAAGACCGGATCGCGCGCGAGACGATGGAGATCTACGCGCCGCTCGCGAACCGGCTGGGCATCGCGTGCATCAAGAGCGAGCTCGAGGACCTCGCGTTCCGCTACATCGAGCCCGAGGCCCACGGGGCGCTCGTCGCGCAGGTGAAGGACACGGCCCCGGACCGCCAGAAGTACATCTCGGAGGTCTGCAAGGTGCTGTCCACCAAGCTCGCCAAGCAGGGCTTCGCGGCGGACGTCACGGGGAGGGCGAAGCACCTCTACTCGATCTGGCGCAAGATGCAGGCCCAGCAGGTGGACTTCGACAAGGTCTACGACGTGATCGCCTTCCGCTGCATCGTGGAGTCCGTGGCGGACTGCTACGCGGTGCTGGGCGTCATCCACTCCCAGTGGACGCCGGTGCCCGGGCGCTTCAAGGACTACGTCGCGCTCCCCAAGCCGAACATGTACCAGTCGCTCCACACGACCGTGATCGGCCCGGGGCACGA
>CAZBJI010000223.1:0-11579 GCA_964492175.1 uncultured Polyangiaceae bacterium
AACGGCTGTTCACGATGGGGCGACTTCGGTGTTCACGGTGGGGCGATTTCCGCAGGCTGCGGCGGAAACCCCGGCTTCCACGCTCCGGCGCCGTCTCTCCAGAGCGAGCGGACCGTCCCGTCCGACATCCGGACGTACACCCACTCTCCGAGGTCGCTGTATGCGCCCGAGAGCTGGACCGCGCGGAGCGGCCCGGGGAGGGCGTTTATGCACCCGGTCGAGCCGCCTCCGCCGCCCGCATCGCCCCCCGCGCCTGCCGCGGCGCCCCCTGTGCCGGCGGGCGGCGGGGCCTCGCCGCAAGCAGCGACGAGGGCAGCCAAGCCGACCGCGACGCTACTCCGCATCGAAGTGGTCCCCCGTGAGCCCGAACGCGCGGTGCATGCGGCGCGCGGTGATCCACGCCTTGTTGGCGAAGGTCTCCAGCGCTTGCGGGACGCGGTCGAGGTTGGCGGCGACCGCCACGCTGCTCGTCTCCGCCGAGCCATCTCGGTAGTAGAACCGAGCGAAGCCGCTCCCGCCGAGCGTGCTGCCATTGTGCTGGAGCGTCCGCCACTCCACCAGCGGCTGCCACGTGGGCTGGCTGGTGAGAGGATCGATCTCTGCCCACTTCTCCTTCTTCGTCCCGGCGTTCCAGCCGCGCGCGAAGGAGCCGGGGGCCCAGACCTCGGCGAGGAGCTCCCGCCGCAGGTCGTCAACCAGGCGCGGCGCGCGATCGCTGGCTCCCATCCCGTGCAGGATGCGGGCGAGCGTCTTCATGCTCATGCACCACGCGCCCGCGCCGCCGCCCCAGTCGTGGTTGCCCGCGTACTGGCCGGGCACCGCCTCACCACTCTCGGGCGCGATGCCGACGTGCGGCACCTGGTCGTGGCAGGGGAAGTGGTTCCTGTCGGCGACGGAGCTCTCGCGCGAGTTGAGGACGAAGTCGACCCTGGGATCTGCGTCGGGCATCTTCCAGAAGAGCGGCATGGTGAACCTGTACAGACCCCAACGGTTGGGGTTGTTCGCCAGGAGCCTCCGGCTCACGAGCTCGCCGAGCGCGCGGTAGGTCATGCCGTGGTACTCCTCCACGTCGCCCGGGGACCATTTGTAGAAGGTGTTGGGCCACATCCCGGCGATGAACGCGCGCATGTCGCCGGGCACGGCGTAGGGGAGCTCGCTGTCGGAGAGCTGAATGCACCTCGCCTCGTACCAAGCGGCGCCCACCTCCTCCTCGGGGAGCCAGCCCGAGCGGTGGTAGAGCAGGTGGTCGATCGTCGTCTCGGTGCGCGGATCGCCGTAGCTCCGGAGCGGGCCCGGGTCGAAGTCGAACGCGGCGGGCAGCGTCACCTGCAGGCCGTTGCGTGCCTCGTCGAGGAACTTTCCGAGGGCGAAGAGCTTCACCACTGCCATGGCGGTCAGCGCCTTGGACACGCTGCCGGGCCGCATGAGCTGGTCGTCGCGCAGCACCGGGTAGCCCTCCTCGGCGTGGGTGTACGAGCGCAGGATGGGCAGGCGGCCGTCGATGCCGAGCGCGAGCTGCAGCGCACGCGCCCGGGTGCGTTGCATCATCGTGAGCGCGGCGTCGTCGATGATGGCGAGGCCCTCCTCGAGCGTCTCGATGATCTCCGGCTCCACGTTGCCGATGGGCCCTCCGTGCCCTCCCAAGCCGCCGGCGTGGAGGATCCCCTTGGCGCGGTTCAGTCGCGCGCCTCGTCGAGCCCTGGGCGGCCGACGCTCCTTCGCCCCGAGCCACGGCGGCGGCCCAGTCTCCGGGAGCGGCTCGGACGAGCCGAGGAGGGGCCCGACGTGGGGCACTCCGGAGAGGGCGGGCGGCGGCACTCGGTCGAACGGTGGCGGATCGCTCGGATCGTAGACGACGAACGCGCGGGCCAAGGGCGTGAGCCGCCGCGCGAACGTCACGCACATCGAGGACGATGTGCCGAAGGAGTTCGCGCCGACGTGGATGGGCCGCCAGCCGGAGGCCTCCATCTGGGAGGCGATGCCGGCCGCCTGGTGCGGCAGCATGGGCCCGAGCATCATGGTCCCACCAGTGTAGCTCGAGTCCAGCATGTCCTCCGGCCAGCGCTCGAAGACGCGGTCCGAGCGCCACAACGAGACGACGGTCTGCTCGCCGCCCTCCTTCAGCCCCGATGGGACCGCCGCCTCGATGTGGCTCCAGCCCTGGCTGAGGAGAGCGTGGTGCTCGCTCTCCCCCATGTTCGCGAGGCTCGCTTGCTGGAGCGACCAATGCATCGGCTCCCCCTCCGGAAGCTCGTAGATGATCCCCGAGTACCGCGGGTAAAGGCCCGGGTGGCTGTCGAACGAGTGCGGGTAGCGCGGCGCCTCGTCTTTCTCGAGGAGCGCCAAGGCTTGCCGGGTCAGCGGCTCGAAGACCTCCCACGGTTGCTCGAGGAGGACGACCGGGTCCCCTGCCGGCGGATCCTCCGGCTCCTCGAAGTACAGCACGTAGCGAGGTCCGACCGAAGGGTGGGGGCCGCCCAAAGCCAAGCCCAGGCACCTCGCCGGTCGCGCTGATGAGCACCGGCACCAGGCCCGCCGCGCTCCGCTCCGCCACCGCCGGGTGGACCTCGGCGGCCGTCAGCGACGGACGAACGGAGAACACCGGCGCGCTCTGCTGAGCGACCCAGATCGTCGCGTATCTCGGATCCTTGGGGCTCCCGTACATCGCGAGCGACAGCAGCCGCCATCCTCCCTCGTAGCCGAGGCCGATGTATTGCTGCTCGAACTCCCATGGCTCGAGCACCGGCGAGAAGAGCCACGCTGCCACGGGCGCCTCGTGCTCAGGCGGGTCGCAGGACGAGGTCGACCGAGATGGAGAGGTTCTGCGCCGCGCCGGCCGCGGTGGCGCCCTGCGTCCACCGTAGGATCACGCGGACCATCGAGCCGATGGGCGCGGCGAACGAGATGACGTCGAGCACGGGCGCGGCGGAGCTCGACGTGATCGCGGTCGAGGTCGCCACTGCGCCGCTCGCGGGCAGGTACACGACATCGGGCTCCTCCGCGACCAGCGAAGCGTTCTGCACGATGATGGTGGCCTGCGCGGTCGCGGTGAAGCCGCTCTTCGAGTGGACCCGCGTCTGGAGCACGCCGCTGACGCACGCGGCGGTGTCGATGCCCGCGGCGAGCACGATGTCCTGCGTGGAGGACGTCCGCCCGTCGAACTGGTAGTCCGACTTGGCTACCACCGGGATCACGTAGCCGCTGCCCCGCCCGAGCGCACCGAACGTCGCCGCCACACGCCCGCCCGAGCGCTGCTCCCAGCCCAATCGATCCGGTCTCATGCGTCGCCCCTTTCACCGCGGTCGAGGCGTCGCTCGCCCCCCGCTCGCCGGTTGCGAACATGCGTCGTTCACGCCCCCCGTGCGATCGGTGGGCCAGCACACTTCGAAGGCCTCTGATCCGGCCGAGCCGCTCTGCCGGTGCCCCTGCCCACCGTTCGATCTGCGCATATATATATGTTATTACTTGAATTTTCTACATATCCTACATGTAAGGAGCAGTAAGGGACCCACCGACCCAGGGCGGCGTAGATGGGGGCATGACCGCGACAGCGCCCGCCTCCGAGACCTCACGCGGCCCAGCCGGTGTGCTCCCCGCGCTCGCGGGGAGGGCCCAGCTCGCGGCCGCCGCCCTCTCCATCACGCTCGCCGGTCGGGTGCTCTCCGACGCGCCGCTGGCAGGCGCGGTCCTCCCCGGGCTCGCGGCGCTCTTGCTCGTCGCCATCAGCTACGGGTTCAACGTGGTCGCAGACGAAGCGGCGGCCTCCGGCGCTCGACTGCGGCTGTCGGCGGCGTGGGCCGCGACGCTGGGCGGGCTCACCCTCGCGCTCTCGATCGTCCTCGCGCGCTTGCCCTTCCACGCGGCGCTCGCGGCGGGGGGCATCCTCGTCGTCGGCGTGGGCTACTCGCTCACGGTGCGCGTCGGGGGTCGGTCGCTGCGCGTCCGCAACACCTATCTGCTCAAGAACCTGTCGATCGCCTTCGCGTGGGCGCTCCTCGTCCCTCTGGGGGCGCCCGAGGGGCCGCCGCCGATGGCCCTCCTCACCCTCGTGTTCGGGCAGGTGTTCATCGGCAGCGTGCTGCGAGACGTGTCGGACGCGGAGGCCGATCGCGCGGAGGGGGTGGCGAGCCTCGTCGTTCGACACGGCGTCGTCGCGACCCTCGCGCTGCTCCTCGTCGTGAACGCGGTCGTAGGGCTCGCCGTCTCGGCGCTGGCCGGCGACGGCTTCCCGTGGCTCCTCACGGTGGTGCTCTGGCGCTTCGCGCTGCTCGCCGCGCTCCTCGTCCGCGCCCGCACCAGCGTCCTCTTGCAGTTCGCCAACCTCGCCACGTGCCACGTGGTCCTCTTCGCCGCGGAGCTCTCCCGATGAACCTCGTCGACACCGTCACCCCCCGCGAGCTCGCCGTCGCGGTCCTCGTCTCGGGCCTCCTGTTCTCGATCCTCTGGTACCTGGACCACAAGACGCACCTCGCGATCTGGAAGCGCGACATCACCGACGGCGAGCTCAGGACCCACCGCATGATCCTCTACGCCAGCTACGTCCTGCTCGGGAGCCTGGTGCTCCTCGCGTGGCTCCCTGGGCTCGCGCTGCCGCTGTTCATCGGCGCGTTCGTCACGCGCACGCTCCACGAGGGGATCGACGAGCTGCGCTGGCACGGCCGGTGCTCGGAGCGCGAGACGCTGATCCACCTGGGCATGTGGATCAGCGTCCACGCCGGGACGGCGGCGCTCTTCGTGTGGGGCTGGTTCTTCCGCTACGACGGGATCGCGGACCTCCCCCTCTGGATGTGGGGCGGGTACGCGGCGGTGTTCGTGGCGATGAGCGTCATCGGCCGTCGCGAGCTGCTCGACTACCGCGAGGAGCGCGCGCCGGTGTCGCGTCCGCACCAGGCGGAGCAGCGCTCGTGACGCCCGGGCTCGAGGTCGCCTTGCCCGCTGGCGTCGCCGCCGGCCGCCGGGGCGCGCCGGTCTGGCGGGTCACGGACTACCTGAAGCTCCTCCGACCGAGGGGCTTCGCGGCGGCCGGGCTCTTCGTGCTGACCGGCTACGCAGCGTCGCCGCGGGCGCGAACGGGCACGGCTCGAGAGGTCGCCAGCGACGTCGCGCTGCTCCTCGGCGCCTACGTCATCGGGATCTCGGGCGGGACGCTCCTCTTCAACTCGGCGTGCGACCGGGACGACGGCCCGGTGAACTTCCTCGACGATCCGCCCGCGCCCCCGCCCCACCTCGCCGTGGTCGGCGTCGTGGTCATGCTGACCGGCGCGCTCGCCTCGTTCGCGCGTGGAGCCGTCGCCGGGTGCGTCGCGCTCACGCTCGTCCTCCTCTCGTGCCTCTACTCGCATGGCCTGGGCCGGCGCCGCTGGAAGGACGTCCCCTTCGCGGACTGGGCCGTGAACGCCGTGGGGTATGGCGCGCTCACCATCACGCTCGGCGCCCTCGTGGGCGGCGCCGGGCCGTCGCTCATGCTCGCGTTGATCGGCGCCGCGTTTTCTCTGTCGATAGGCGGGACGTTCCCTGCGACGCAGCTCTTCCAGCTCCGCGAGGGATCGGGAGACGCCGCGACGAACTTCGCGAGCCGCCTCGGTCCGGAGCGTGCGCTCCGCTTCTGCGCCGTGAGCCTCGCGCTCGCGCTCCCTCTCGCGCTCGGGGCGCTCATCGCGACCGGAGCCCTCGCGTCCCCTGCGGCGCTCGCCCTCGGGGGGACGTTCGCCGCGTGCTTCGCCCTCGCCATCGTCCGCTCCCATCGATGGGCGCGGGCGCCGTTCGTGGACGCGAAGCGGGAGCTCTCGCGCCTCCTCGTGCTGGTGCTCACGGCGCGGATCGCCTTCATCGCGGCGCTGCTCGCCGCGCCGGCCGGCTGAGCGCTCGCCACCTGCGGCCGGACCGGCTCCTCCGCGCCCGTTGACCTGCCCTCGGGCGCTCACGTCGAGGCCCGCGGCCGGGGGAATGCCGCGCTCCGGCCGAGCGTACCAGCTTGGTGCGCGCCGTCCTCGCAGCGCTGCTGCTCATCGCGTGCGACGCGCCCACCGCCGACTCGACCGAGGCGCGCTCGTCGCAGTCCGCGTCGGCTGGGCTCTCCGCCGTGCCGGCGTCGACGCGCGCCGACCGCACGGCGGAGGCGTCGGCGAGCGCGGCGCTCGCGCCCGTCCCCTCTCCGTCGGCGAGCGCGGACCGAGGGCCGGAGACGTGGCTCGGCGTGCCCGTCGACGCGAGCCTCCCGCTCGTCGGCTCGGCGCGCTACGAGGGCGCCGAGGTGCGCTTCACGGCGGACTTCCGGACGCTCGGCCTCGGCAACGGCATGTCGGAGTCCGACGTGGGCCACATGGGCTTCCTCCCCGCGCCGCTTCCGCCGGGCGAGCCGCGCCCGTTCGGACAGACGCCGCGGCAGGCGCTCATCATCCTCACGACGCACGCTGCGGTGCACGAGTCCCTCCTCGCGTACGGCGCCTCGAAGTGGCTCGGCAGCGCCGGCGGCGTGTCGGACATGCGGTGGGGGCCCCCGCGAGCCGTGACGCTCGGTCCTGGCCAGCGCAGCGCGCAGCTCCTGCGGGGAGAGGGCCGCTTGAACCGGGGGGCGGCCGACCTCTGGCAGCTGCGCGTCGCGTACCCCACGAAGGGCGGAGAGGGGAGCGCCACGCTCCTCCTCGGGGCGATCGCGTCCGGGGCACCCGACGGCGCGCGCGCGGCGTTCCTCCGCAGCTTCGCGTCGTTCGTCCCGCGCTGACGGGCACGCGCCGCGAGCGAGCGCCCGCGGATCAGGCGAAGAGCCTGTCGAGCATTCCTCGAGCGAGCGGGTGGTAGCGGCCGCGAGCCTCCGCATACACCTCGCGGGCGACCGGCGCTCCCCACTCGCTCGCGAGCAGCTCCTCGTAGAGCGGACGGAGGTACTTGCCGCGCCCCTGGGACGACAAGAACCGCCGGAGGGCGGGGAGCGCCGCGTCGAGCCGCGCGCGAGCGGCGAGCCGCAACCAGGGCGCGAGGATCTCGCAGTTCTCGCTGCGGCTGAGGGACCGCGCCTCGTCCAGCTCCGTCAATCGCTCCTTCCACCCTTCGGGCGTCGCCGGCGCTGCGAGGAGCGTCGCGAGGAGCTGCCGCCAGTGCATCGGGGAGAAGCCGTCGAAGGGAAGGGTGGACGGGGGTGCCCCCGCAAGGAGCTCGCGCGCGAGCGCGTCCACCCGGTCCAGCGCGGCTGACGGATCGGGCGCGGCCTCGGCCGGGGGCGCGCCCGGCGCGTGCAGCCATCGCTGCAGGTCGACCGGCGACGCCTCGCCATGAAACAGGTGCGCGTCCAGATCGCGGAGCAGCGCCCGGTGCGTCACGGGCTGGAACGCGTGCCGATCGAACCACCCGCGGAGCCAGGCGTCCATGCGGGGGCGGCCGACGGCGCGCTCGAGGGTCCACACGAGGGCGGCGCCCTTCAAGTAGGGGATCACCGTCACGCCGACCGCGGGGTCTCGCCCCGCGAGCTCGTACTGCAGGCGAGTGTCGGGGTGGTCGGCGCCCATGCGCTGGATCGCGGCGCCGAGCTCACGCCACCCATACACGCGCATCATGCCCGCGCGGTCCTCGCCCCAGAGGACCTCTTGGAGGCGCAGCTCCAAGTAGACCGTGAAGCCCTCGTTGAGCCAGAGCTCGTCCCAGGTGGCGTTCGTGACGAGGTTCCCGGCCCAGGCGTGCGCGAGCTCGTGCACGACCACCGTCGTGAGGGATCTGTCCCCGGCGAGGAGCGTGGGCGAGGCGTAGGTGAGGCGCGGGTTCTCCATCCCGCCATAAGGAAAGAACGGCGGCATCACGACGACGTCGAAGCGCCCCCACCGGTAGGGACCGAGGAGCGCCTCGGCTGCCTCGAGCATGGACTCCAGCTCGGCGAACTCGTGGGCTGCGCGCTCCAGCGTGACCGCCTCCGCGAAGACCCCGGTCCTCGGCCCGATCGGGGCGAGCTCGAGGGCGCCGGCCACGAGCGCGATGAGGTACGCGGGGATGGGCTCCTCCATGCGGAAGGAGAACGTCCGCGTGGGCCCGTCGTCTCGAACGCCCAGTCGCTCCGCGCTCATGGCGACGACGAGCGGCGCGGGCACTTCGACGTGGGCGTCGTAGGTGAGCCGGACGGAGGGGCTGTCCTGCAGCGGGATGAAGCTCCGCGTCTCGATCGCGTGGCCTTGCGTGAACAGGAATGGGTGCTGCCCTCCCGCCGTCTGCGCCGGCTCGATCCACTGGAGCGCGGGTGCCTCCGGGCCCGTCGTGTAGCGGACGCACACGGACCGGGTGCCGGCGCGAAGCTCGATCCGCAGCGGCGCCCCACGAAGGACCTCCTCCGGGCCCAGCGTGAACGGCAGGTGAACACCGCCCTCGTCGGTGACCTCGTGGATGACGAGCCCGCGGGTGTCGAGGACGAGGGTCGCCTCGTCGGGCGCGCGCTCGACGTGGAGCGTCGCCACCCCGTGGAGCACGCGCGCCTCGAAGCTCACCCGGAGCCGGAGGCTCAGGTGACGGACGCGCGCTCGGCCCGGCTCGGCGAACGAGTGCGGATCGGGCGGGACCGAGCCCGATCGCGTCATGCGAGCTCGACGCGCACGGTCGAGATGATCTTCTGGAGCGCCTCCTCGACCACCGCGGTCTCCGGGTGGGCGACCAGGATGTACCCCTCCCCCTCGTAGGACTTTGCCTTCTCCTGGTTCGGCTTCGGGATGCTCTTGTCGGTCACGAGGTGGCCCACCTCGCGGTCGATCACGTCGAGGCCGTGGACGGCGCGAACGCGCCCTTCCCCCTGGCCGCGCAGGTAGGCGGCCCCCGCCGCGCGCGTTCGAGCGGGAAAGGCCTCGAACTCCTCGAACAGCATGAGCCTGATCCACGCCCTCAGGCAGTTCGTGCCGTGGGCGCGCGAGATCATCGTGACGATCTGGGCGCCGGGGGGCCGCGCCGCGACCTCCGAGATGACGAGGCTCCCGTCCGGACGCCGAAACCACTCGAGGTGACACATGCCGGTCTCCAGCCCGAGCACCCGGAGCGCTCGCGCGCCGGCCTCCACGACGTCCTCGGGCCCGGGCTCGCGGGGCGAGACCACCACCCACTGCATCCAAGGGCTCTCCATCACCTCGAGCGGCGTGGGGCGGTAGTTCGTCGTGGAGTGGAAGACGAGCTCCCCCTTCCGCATGAACGCGTCGAACGAGTGCTCCTCGCCGACGACGAGCTCCTCGAGCAGCACGACGCCGTCGGCGGCGATGCTCGCCGGCGTGAGCGCCGCCCGGAGGCCGGCCTCGTCCCGGGCGCGGTAGGTCGTCTGGGACGCCGCGCCTGCGGGGGGCTTCACGACGAGGGGGTAGCCCACCTCGGCGGCGAAGCTCAGCGCCTCCGCCGTGGTCTTCACGAGCTTGTGGCGCGCCACGGGGAGCCCGGCCGCGCCGAGCAGCTCCTTCATCCGCGTCTTGTCCCGGAAGTTGTGCGCCTCCGGTACGCGCATCCCCGGGATGCCGAGCTCCTCGCGCACCTGGGCGAGCGGCACCTGGAGCTGCTCCACCACCCCGAGGAGCCGCTCGGTCGGACCCAGCCGCGTGGTGAGATCGCGCGCCGCCGCTCCGATGTCGCCGGCGTCGAGCGCGTTCGCCACCTGGACGTAGGCGGAGAGGCGGTCCTTCACGCCCGCGTCGAGGCGGTCGGCCGGCTCCTGGGTGACCAGCGCGAGCCGCACGTCGGGCTCCTGGATGATCTGCTGGAGGAACGCGCGCGCGTTGTCGGTGAAGAAGGGGGCGACGAAGGTGACCGAGAGCATGAGGCTCCGTCTTACTCCGCGCCCGGCCGCGCGCGAAGGTCTCAGCTCACTCCGCGAGACACGAGCTGGCGGGGAGCGGACACTCGACGAGGAGCATCTCGGCGGGCTGCCGAGCCTGCAGGTAGGTGGCAGGGAACCCCGCGAGCTCGCTGTCCCGCTTGAGGAGCGCCGTGAACGGCCAGCCCTCGTCGGAGGGGGGCAGCTGGAAGTAGAGGTAGCGCCGACCACCGGCGGTGACATGCGCGGCTTTCTCGAAGGGCTCCGAGCCCGCCCCGCACATCCCGAAGTCGGTGCACCCCACGCGGAGCGGGACCGCGGACGCGTCCGCGTCGAGGCGAAGGCCCACGATGGCGCCGGTGCCCGGCGACTGGAACGCGAGGCTGAAGCCGTACCCTTCGGTGAGATCGCATCCGACCGTGACCACCTTGCCTTCGGCCGAATCCTGCCAGGACAGGAAGCACTCGCCGAGCGTGGAGATACGGAAGCCGCGCGCGGCCGCCCGGTGGGCCTCCACGAGGACCTGCGCGTCGCCTTCGGGTGCCGGAGGATCGGCGCGTTGGTAGACGGCGAGGGCGAACGGGTCGCAGGGATCCCCTTGGTGGCACGCCCGGTACGCGTCGAGGTCGTTCACGACCAGGCAGGCGCCGAGCCCCGAGACCAGCACGAGCGTGGCGAAGGTCCAGAGCAGGCGCCGCGGGGCAGCCTGGCTCACCTGGCGACCGTCCGACCTCCGGTGACCACGGGGTTTCCGTTCCTGGTTCCCGCGGCAAGCCATGTGGATCCCGGTGGCCACTGTACTACGCTTCTCGTTCGCAGATGGAGGGCCACGGGCGGACGGTCGGCCGGTATCGGGTGTTCGGGCCCATCGCCGCCGGCGGTGTCGGCGCCGTGTACCTCGGCCGCATGGCGACCGACGGCGGCTTCTGGAGGACGGTGGCCATCAAGCGGCTGCACCCCCAGTACTCCAAGTCGCCCGAGATGGTGGCGATGCTGCTCGACGAGGCCAGGCTCGCCACGCGGGTGCGCCACGCGAACGTCGTCCCGACGCTGGACGTCGTGGTGGATGGCGACGAGACCCTGATCGTCCTGGAGTACATCCCCGGGGAGTCGCTCGCGCAGCTCCAGAGGCTGAGCCCGCACCCGGTCCCGTTGCCGATCGTGTCGGCGATCGTGTCGGGCGCGCTCCACGGCCTGCACGCCGCGCACGAGGCGACGACCGACCACGGCGCGCCGCTCGGCATCGTGCACCGGGACGTGTCCCCGCAGAACATCCTCGTGGGAGAGGACGGCGTCGTCCGCGTCGCCGACTTCGGGATCGCGAAATCGCAGGGGCGTCTCGTGGACACCACGCGCGAGGGGCAGCTCAAGGGCAAGCTCTCCTACATGGCGCCCGAGCAGTTCAGCGGGGGTGTCGTCGACCGCGCGACGGATGTCTTCGCGGCAGGGATCGTGCTGTGGGAGCTGCTCACCGGTCGTCGCCTGTTCGACGGCAAGACCGAGGCGGAGGTGCTGAGCGCGATCCTGACGGGGGACGTCGCCGCCCCGAGCCGGCATCGGCCGGAGTGCCCGGCCGGGCTCGACGCGCTCGTGCTGCGGGCGCTCTCCCGGGCTCCCGCCGCGCGCCCCGCGACGGCTCGCGAGCTCGCCCGAGCGCTCTCCCAGATCGTGGCGCCGGCGAGCACCGACGCGGTCGCGGACTGGGTGAGCGGCCTCGCGAGCGAGCGGCTCGCGACGCGCGCCGCGAGCGCCGCCGCGGTGAAGCGCGCCACGGCCGCGCCGGAGCGCGAGGGCGCCGCCCGTCGCGCGGACG
>CAZBJI010000224.1:0-11478 GCA_964492175.1 uncultured Polyangiaceae bacterium
TCCCACCCCCGCGACGAGGCGAGGGGGATGGGAGGAACCCCCCGATGCCGCCTCGCTGTGCTCCCTCCTCGACTTCCCATGGGCACCGCGACCCACCGAGCTCGATGGGTCGGGGTACGAGCGGGGTGGCCGACTCGGGGCGGCGCGGTCGTGGAGTCGGGAAGGGTATGGCCGACATCCCGCTGCTTCGGCAGCTCCGTGGGTCGGTCTGGATCCTGGGGAGTGCCCGGGGACGCTGATCACATCGCACCGCGCCGTCACGGCCAGCGCGAGCTCGCTCGAGGCGAGGTGGCCTCACCCGCCAGGGACGGGGACCGGCGCGAACCGGGTCGTGTCCCCGCGCTTGATCTTCGCGAGGAGGATCGAGCCTGGCTTGGCCGACGTGAGGAGCTTCTCCAAGGCGTCGACGTCCTTCACCGGCTTGCCGTCGATCTCGAGCACGATGTCCCCCGGGCGGACCTCCTTGAGCGGGCTGAGCGGCGACATCCCCTCGATCTTCACGCCGCCGCCCTTCACGTTGGAGACCTGGACGCCGAGCTTGTTGTTGGCCGGCTCGGTCTTGCGCTCCCGCATGGCCGGGCCGCGCTGCGTCGCGTCGTCCTCGAGCCGGTCCAGGGTGGCCTTCACCTCTTGGCGCTTGCCGTCCCGGAGGAATGCCACGGTGATCTGCGTTCCGGGAGCGTTCCGCGCCACGTTGCGCGGCAGCTCCTCCGCGTGTTGGATCTCGACGCCGTTCACAGAGAGGATGACGTCGCCCGACTTGAGGCCCGCCCGCGCCGCGGCGCCGCCGGTCTCGATCTGCGCCACGAGCGCGCCGCGGGGCGAGCCGAGCTTGAGCGCCGCGGCGAGGTCGTTGGACATGGGCTGGAACACGAGCCCGAGCTTGCCGCGCACGACGTGGCCCTTGTCGCGGAGCTGCGGCAACACGTCCTTCAGCGCGTCGACGGGGATCGCGAAGCCGATGTTGTTGGCGCCCGGCCGGATGGCCGTGGCGATCCCGACGACCTCACCGCGCCAGTTGAAGAGCGGCCCTCCGCTGTTGCCGGGGTTGATCGCCGCGTCCGTCTGGATGAAGTCGTCGTAGCTCGTCGCGCCGATGAAGCGCGACTTGGCGCTCACGATGCCGAGCGTCACGGTGTGGCCCAGCCCGAACGGGTTCCCGACGGCCAAGACGTGCTCCCCGATCCGCAGCGTGGACGAGCCGCCGAGGCGAGCGGCCGGGAGCTGGTTCGCCCCCTTCACCTTGAGGAGGGCAAGATCGAGCTTCGGATCGCGGCCGACGACGTCCGCCGGGAGCTCTCGCTCGTCCCACAGCTTCACGATCACCTCGTCGGCGTCGCGCACGACGTGCTCGTTCGTCACCACGTAGCCTTGCGCGTCGATGATGAAGCCCGTCCCGGCGCCTTGCCGCTCCCCGCGCGGCCCGCCCTGGCCCTCGGGCCCGAAGAAGAAGTCGAACGGGTGGCCCTCCGGCAAGTTCACCTTCTGCGTCGTCGTGATGTTGACGACCGAGCCCTTCACCTTCTCCGAGAGGTCCGCGACGTCGAAGGTCGCGGGGACGGGCGCGGGCGGGAGGGGCTCGGGCAATTTCAGCGGGGGCAGACCCGCGCGATCCACGTTCGAGTCGTTGAGCGCGACCGCCGAGGGCGCGCCGGCCGGATCCGGGACCGCGGGCGCAGCGTGCTGCTGAGGCGCGCAGGCGCCGAGGCAGAGCGCGAGGGCCAGGGGGAGCGAGCCGCGAGAGAGGGTCTGAAGCGCGTTGGAGCTCATTCGCCTTCCTTGATCGCCGAGAGGCGAACCATCTTGGTACCCGTGAAACGACCGAACGTGACCAGCATTCCGCGCCGCGGCCCGTCGCGCCAGCGCGACCGAAGGTAGGCGGTCTCGCGCTGCCCGGGGATCCCCACCTTTTCTTGGTTGGACCCCCCCACCCGACGGACTAGGTTCCCCCCCATGGCCAGCGAAAAACGCTTGGAGCACAAGCACATCGGCATGCTCGGTGGGGGGGCGATGGCCGGCGCCCTCATCAAGGGGCTCCTGGCCTCGAAGACGGTGTCGAGCGACCGGCTCATGGTGAGCGACGTCAAGCCCTCCCGGCTCACCGAGATCTCCACCGCGTTCGGCATCCCGACCACGACGGACAACGCCGCGCTCGCGAAGTTCGCGGACGTGCTGGTCGTGGCGGTCAAGCCGCAGATCGTGGACCGAGTCCTGCCGGCCGTCCGCGACCACCTCAAGCCTGGGGCGCTCGTGGTGTCGATCGCCGCGGGCGTGCCCATCTCCGTGTTCGAGGACGGGCTCCTCTCGGGGACCAAGGTGATCCGGAGCATGCCGAACACCGCGGCGATCGCGCTCGCAGGCGCCACCGCCATCTCCGCGGGCACCCACGCGACCGAGGAAGACATGGAGACCGCGACGGAGCTCTTCGAGGCGGTCGGCCGCTGCACCACGCTCGACGAGTCCCTCCTGGACGCCGTCACGGGCCTCTCGGGCAGCGGACCCGCCTACGTCATGTTGATGATCGAGGCGCTCGCCGACGGCGGGGTGAAGGTGGGCCTCGGCCGCGACACCGCGCTGCTCCTCGCCGCGCAGACGGTCTACGGCGCTGCCAAGCTCCAGCTCGAGAGCGGCGAGCACCCGGGGCGGCTGAAGGACATGGTCACGAGCCCCGGCGGCACCGCGATCGCCGGGCTCCACACGCTCGAGTCGGGGGGGCTCCGCCGGACGCTGATCGACGCGGTCGAGGCCGCCTCGCGCAGGAGCATGGAGCTCGGCGCCGATCTGGCTCGCCGGCGCAAGGGTGCTTGAGGCCGCGGCCCCGGCTTGCGAGCATGGGCCCATGACCGGTTGGCGTCGCTTCGCGCCCCTCTTCCTTCCGCTCGCCGCGGGGCTCGTGTCCAGCGCGGCCACGTGCACGAGCGTGGAGTCGGGGTGCGTGGACGGGGAGTGCTCCACCGCGACGGTGACCGGCTCCGGCACCGGCGGCGGCGGCGGCGAGGAGTTCGTCTGCAACCACGCGGACACGAAGGGCCTCCCCTGCCCCGTCTACGACGTCCTGTCGCAGATCTGCCAAGGCTGCCACAAGCCCGGCGGCCAGGGCCCGTTCACGCTGCTCGACTACGCGGACACGCAGAAGCCGCTCTACGGCAACCCCGACATCCGCGTTTGGTCCAAGATGAAGTCGCAGATCCAACCGGGAGCCCTCTCCCCGGCGATGCCGCTCGGCGCGAACCCGATGCAGCAGAAGTACATCGACCGGATGAACGCCTGGTTCGCCACCTGCGGCGAGGACATCAGCGTCGCCGGCCAATGCGAGCGCGTCGGGCCGGGCAACGGTGGAGGCGGCATGGGCGGAACGGGGGGAATGGGTGGCGCTGGGGGTATGGGCGGCGCCGGAGGTGTCGGCGGCGCCGGGGGCACAGGCGGCTGAAGCCCCGAGCGGGGCTGGAAGACCGGACCGACGCCCGCGCGAGATCGCCCAGATCGGACGCCGGCGTTTGCCACGAGGCCCGTGAGGGGTTACGTGTGGAGGCGTCGCAGGCAATCAGGCGATCGCTGGCGCGCGCGGCCTCGGCCGACGCGCGCGGGAGGAAAGTCCGAGCTCCGCAGGGCGAGGTGCCGGGTAACGCCCGGTGAGGGTGACCTCGAGGACAGTGCCACAGAGAAGATACCGCCGGTCAGGCCCGCTCCAGGGCGGTCCACGCCGGTAAGGGTGAAAAGGTGGGGTAAGAGCCCACCGCGATCTCGGTGACGAGGTCGGCATGGCAAACCCCACCTGGAGCAAGGCCACATAGGGAGGCGAAGCCGCGGTCCTCGGACCGTGGAGAGAGGGCGGCCCGCCCGAGCCTCCGGGTAGGCTGCTCGAGGCGCGCGGTAACGCGCGTCCTAGAGGAATGACCGCCGTCGAGGCGTGGGCGACCGCGCCTCGGAACAGAACTCGGCTTACGAGAGCCTGCGACCACGACGCCCCGTCAACGCGGGGCGCCGTGCTTTGTGCGAGCCGGCTTGACTGCGCCTCGGACCCCGAAGAAGCTCGCGCCGCTCCCGGCCGGAGCGGCGCGCTGTTTCGCCCACCTTGGTTGACGCGCCATCCAAGTCTCAACCTAAGCCGATGGGTCTGCCTCTCAGGCGGATGGTCGAAGGCTGGTGGGCGGAAGGGTCTCCGCCGATGCCTGCTCCGCCTCCCTCGAAGAGCGTCTCCCCCGACACCGCGTGCGTGCACCCCTCCGGGTTGGTCCGCAAGAAGCCCTACGACGCGGTCCCGACGCCGCTCGTCCTCTCCTCCACGTACACCTTCTCCTCCACCGCCGAGCTCCGCGACTACTTCGAGGGGCGCGCGGAGCGCGAGGAGTACGGCCGCTACGGCAACCCCACCGTGCGCGCCGCGGAGGCCACCCTGGCCGGCCTCGAGCAGGCGGGCGAGGCGGCGCTGTTCGCGAGCGGGATGGCGGCCATCAGCACGACCCTGCTCGCCCTCCTGAAGAGCGGCGACCACGTCGTCATGACGAGCGACTGCTACCGCCGCACGCGCCAGCTCGTCCAGGGCACGCTCGCGCGCCTGGGGATTACGTCCACGACGGTCCCGCCCGGTGACACGGCCGCCGTCGCGGCCGCGATCGTGCCCGGCAAGACACGCGTGGTCTTCACGGAGACGCCGACGAACCCGTTCCTGCGCGTGGCAGACCTGCCGGCCATCGCCGAGGTCGCGAAGAAGGTCCGCGGGGTGAAGGTCATCGCCGACGTGACGTTCGCGACGCCGATCAACCTCCGGGCGCTCGAGCACGGCGTCGACCTCGTGGTGCACTCGGGGACGAAGTACCTCGCGGGGCACAACGACGTGCTCGTCGGCGGGGTCTGCGGGGAGGCCGGTCTGGTGGGCCTGGTGCGCGATCTCCGCGGCGTCCTCGGCGGCGTGCTCGATCCCCACGCGGCGTTCCTCCTCGAGCGCGGGATGAAGACGCTCGCGCTCCGCGTCCGCAGCCAGAACGCGGCCGGGCTCCGCGTCGCGCGCGCGCTCGAGGCGCACCCCGCCGTCTCGCGCGTGTTCTACCCGGGGCTCGAGAGCCACCCGGATCACGCGCTCGCCGCGCGCCTGCTGTCGGGCTTCGGCGGCGTGGTCACGTTCCGGGTGCGCGCCGACCTCGAGGGCACGAGCCGCTTCATCGACGCGTGCCGGCTCGCGACGCTCGCGCCGTCGCTCGGCGGCGTGGAGACGCTCATCGAGCAGCCCGCCCTCATGAGCTACTACGAGCTGTCGACGGAGGAGCGGCTCGCCCTCGGCATCCCGGAGGACCTCGTGCGGCTCTCGCTCGGCGTGGAGGACACCGACGACATCCTGGAAGATCTGACCCGCGCGCTCGAGACCGTGCGGTGACGCGCGTGATCTCGATCTGGCTGCTCGGGCGCGGCAACGTGGGGTCGAGCCTGCTCCACATCCTCTCCGAACGCGCGGCGACGATCCGCGACCGCGAGGGCGTGTCGATCTCCGTCGTGGGCGTCTCGGGGCGCGCCGAGACCGCGTTCGATCCGCGCGGGCTCGATCTCGCGCCCTCGGCGTCCGGGTGCTCGCCGTGGCGGACCGGTCCGTCGCGGGCCACCGACCACGACGCGCTGCTCGAGGAGGTCGCGCGCCTCGAGCGCCCCGTCGTCGTCGACTGCACCGCCGCGCGGGGGATGGAGCGGCTCTACCTCCGCGCGCTCGAGCGCGGCGTCCACGTGGTGACCGCCAACAAGGATCCGATGGTGGTGGCGTCGCCGGTCCGCGCGGCCCTCTTCCTCGCCGCGCGCCGGACCGGCGCCCGCCTCCTCTACGAGACGACGGTGGGGGCGGACCTGCCCGTGCTCGCGCCGATCGCAGATCGCCTCCGGAGCGGGGACGTCATCCGCGGGATCGAGGGCTCGCTCTCGGGGACGCTCGGGTTCCTGGCAGACGAGGTGAGCCGCGGCCGGGACCTCGCGGGCGCCGTGGCGGAGGCGCGCGAGCGAGGCTACACCGAGCCCGACCCGGCCGAGGATCTCTCGGGGCGAGACGTCGCTCGCAAGGCGCTGATCCTCGCCCGCGAGATCGGGCTGGATCTCTCGCTCGACGACGTGGAGCTCGAGCCGTTCGTGCCCCAGAGCGTCCTCGATCGAGCGCGCGACGTCGGGCTCGACGTGGCGCTCGCGGAGGCCTCGCCCCTCTTCTCCGCGCGCGCCGACCGGCTCCGGAAGGAGTCGCGGGTCATCCGGTACCTCGCGCGCATCCTGCCGCGGAGCGCCTCGCCCCTCACCGTCGGCCCCGTGGTGGTCGGCGCCGAGCACCCCGCCGCCGGCCTCCGCGGCACGGAGGCGCTGGTCGCCATCCACTCGGAGCGAGCCGGCGACGTCCCGATCGTGATCCGCGGCCCCGGCGCGGGGGGACCGGCCACGGCGTCCGGGGTCCTCGCGGATATCCTGCGCCTCGCCGGGTAGCTGGCGCGGGGAACGCGCTTGCCTTTCGCGCGGCCATGAACCATGCTCCAAAAGTAACGATACGTCACTCGTTCGGCCCGGAGCTAACCCAGCATGATCACCATCACCGACAAAGCCGCCAACAAGGTCCAGGAGATCGCCAAGGAGGAGGACCTCCTCGGGCAAGGCCTCCGCCTGCGGGTGATCGGGGGCGGATGCGCAGGCTTCTCCTACGATCTCTACTTCGAGGACAAGCCCACCGACATGGACGAGAGCTTCGAGGACAAGGGCGTGAAGCTCTACGTCGATCCTTTGAGCTTCCAGTACCTCGAGGGCACGGAGATCGACTACGTCGAGACGCTCCACGGGTCGGGCTTCAAGTTCCAGAACCCGAACGTGAAGAGCACCTGCGGCTGCGGCTCGTCCTTCAGCGCCTGATCGCCCCGGGGGCGCGCGCAATCGACGACCGAGCACGCTCGGGCCCTTGCGGGTCCGGACCGCGCGACCTACCCAAGTAGATACTCGATGGAAAGGCGCGAAGCCTCGAACACGTGGCGAAACTCCGGTTGGCTGCGTGAGCCTTGGCAGAACCGCGCGGCCCGCCACGCGGCGGTCGACAAGCGGGCCCTCTTCCGGAATTGCCTCATGATGCCGGGCCTCCCCCTCCAGGTGCAGCGGGAGGTCGAGCGCGCCGCCGCCCTCGCCAGGGAGGCCCCGCGCGCGCGGTGGGTGCAGCCCATCCCGCCGGCAGCCGCCCGACCGCGAGAGGAGCCGGCAGCGCGCGGGAGGCCGGAGCGGGTCGCGCAGCCAAAGCCCCTCTCGCCGCAGCCGGCCGGACCTTTAGCGCGTGACACGGTCGACGGCGGCTCGGTCCAGCTGGGCGCGCTCCTCTTCGGGCTTCCCCCCGTGGGCCTCGTCGCTCTCTGGTCCAGCCCGGCGATGCCCCGCGACGGGAAGATCGCGCTCACCGCGATGACGGGGCTCTGGCTCTGCTTGATCGCCGCCGTGGCGATCGCCGCGATCGTCGCCTGAGGCCCGAGACCGCGCGCTTCACCCAAAGGCCGTGGGCGCGCCTGGTCTATCCTCACGACATGAAGGCTTGGCTGACGGGGCTCGCGCTTCTCGCGCTCGGCTGCGGCGACGACGGCTCCACGACCAGCGGAGGAGGCGGCGGCTCGACCAGCGGCGTGACCTCCGCGTCCGGGGCGACCAGCGCGACCACGAGCACCGCGACGTCGACCGCCACGGGAGCGACGACCGGGAGCGCGAGCAGCACGACCGGCGCGGGCGGGGGTTGCCCCGACCTGAGCTGCACGGACCTCTGCCCGAACGGCACGTGGGTCGGCCTCGACGGGTGCGACACGTGCGCCTGCGCGCCGCCGCCTCTCTCGCTCTCCGTGGACGGCTTCACGAAGCCCGTCGCGTTCGTGTCCCTCGACGTGGTCGCGAGCGAGCTGATCGGCGGCATCGACCGGTGGGTGTTCGACTTCACGTGGACGTACGACGACCCCATGACCTCCGACGACGCCGAGGTCGTCGAGGCCACGGTGCGCATCATGCGGACCGATCCGATGTTCGAGCCGTCCGAGGCGAGCGTGACCTGGTTCTCCCCCGAGGACGACGGCAACCCGATCGAGAGCCTCGGGGGCATGTACACGCTCTACGGCTTCGCGATCATCAACGACACGCTGACGCCGCTGAACGGCTTCCTCTCCATCCGGGTGAACGGCGCAGACTTCGAGGGCGGCGTCCTGCTCGACCTGCAGGGCGCGGGCCAGGCGGGGCTGGTGCACGCCACGGGGCCGTTCAAGGTCGCGATGCCCTGACGGTCGCGATGCCCTGACGGTCCCGACCCGAGCGCTCAGAACCGGCCGCCGAGCACGAGCCCCGTCGGCGTCACGCTGACGGTCGCCTCCGCGCCGTCGCCCGGTCGGAGGGCGACGAGGACCGCTCCGGTCACGACGCAGGCTCCTCCGACGACGAACCCGACGGTGGAGACGGTCGCGAGGGTGCGGGCGAGGTCGAGGTCCTCGGCGTCGGCGCGGAGGCAGTGGTTGCCGACGCACCCCTCCTTCACCGCGCCGGCCTTGCTGGCCGCGAGGCCGCCCGTGATCGCGCCGAGCTCGAGCCCGAGCGCGCCCAGGGTGAGGCCGAGGATCCCTGGCACCAGCGAGCCACGCGACTCGCGCGGCGGCGGGACCGCTGCGCTCTCCGAGAGCTCGAGCTCGACGAGCTTCTCCCCGCCGCGCTCCGCGAGATCGATCGCGCGCTTCGCCTCCGCGCCCTTCGCTCGCGCGACGATCTCGTGCGTGCCGGGATCGAGCGGGATCGGATCGGCGATCGCCACGACCTTGCCGTCGACGCTCACCTCGACCCCGCGGGCCTCGCGGCCCGTGATGCGGATGCGCACCGTGGGGATGCGCGCGCGGAGCTCCTCGAGCTCCTTGCCCGCGTCGGCGACGGCCTGGCGAAACGGCTTCGGCGCGGTCGGCTCGATCCACTCCGCGGCGACCCTCGCGTAGATCTCGCGCGCCGCGAGCAGCTCCCCGGCGTTCCGCTTGCAGCGCGCCATGTAGAGCACGAACACGGGCGAGTGCAGGAGGTCGTCGGCCGCCTTGAAGCGGTCGTGGCACTCCTGCCACTTCCCCCGAGCGAAGAGGGCGTCCGCCTCGTACCCGAGCTCGAGCGCGCGCTTGGCGTCGGCGTTCTGCGCGGACGCGGGGCTGGACGCGAGCGCCCACACCAGAGACGCGGCGGCCATCCATGCGCCGCGCGAGACACGCCAGGCTCGCGTCATCCTCCTCCCGCGGGGAGCCCGAACTTCGGGTCCACCGGCGCTGGGCCCGGCGGTCGTGGACGAGGCACAGGGCGCGGCCCAAGGGACGGCGGGGCGGGCGGCGAGGCGGCAGAAGACGCGACGCTCGCGGAGGCGGCTCCCGGCGGAGCGGCCGCGGAGGGGATCGCCGTGGCGTCCGCCGCGGTGACGACGGGCGCGGTCGAGGCCGGCGCGGCGGAGCCCGACGCGGCGGCGTCCCCCGACGTCGCCGGGCCGGGCGCCGCTCGGCCGGTCGCGGGGTCGGCCCCCGGAGCGCCCGCGAGCTGGGTCGCGAGCCACACCGCCGCGACGGCCGCGGCCCCGCCGAGCCCCCACAGACCGCGACGGTCGGAGCGCTTGGCGTCGATGCGCGCCGCCGCGGTAAACCGCGTCTCTTGAGGGACGCTGGCGTCGGTCCGCGGCTCGTCGCGGGGAGGCGCGCTCGGCGGCGCAGGTTCCAGCCGGGCGCGGTCCACGATCGTGGCCGCTCCCGTCGGCTCCGAGCGCGCGACGACCGAGCCGGTCTCGTCCACGCGCGGCGCCACGCCGGTCTCCTCGGCCCGCTCGCCCGCCCGGGGGGCGACCCCGCTCCCGGAAGAGGCCGCGAGGTCGGCGAGGGCCCGCGCGAAGGCCGCCGCGTCCTGGTAGCGGCCGTCGGGGCTGCGGCAGAGGGCGCGCTCGAAGAAGACGTCCACGGCGGGCGGCAGGTCGGGCGCGACCACGGTGGCGATCGGGATCGGATCGCTGCAGATGCGGACGAGCACGTCGCCCACGTTCGCGCCCTCGAACGGTCGCTTGCCCGTGAGCGCTTGGAACACGAGGACCCCGAGCGCCCAGAGATCGCTGCGCTGGTCGACCCTGCCTCCCCTCGCCTGCTCGGGGCTCATGTACGACGGCGATCCGACGACGAGCCCGGTGGTCGTCTGCGTGTCGGACTGATCGAGCCGGGTCTCCTTCGCGACGCCGAAATCGAGCACCTTGACGATCTCCTCGGCGCCCACGGTCGCGAGGAAGACGTTCCCGGGCTTGAGATCCCGGTGGACGATCCCGGCTCGGTGGGCGAGGTCGAGCCCCTTCGCGAGCTGCGAGACGATGGCCGCCACCTCGCTGAGCTCGAGCCGCCCCCGCTTCCTCAGGCGGCTGCCGAGGTCTTCGCCCTCGAGCAGCTCCATCACGATGTAGGGCTTCTCGCCGGTCGCGTCGTAGTCGATGACCTGCACGACGTGGGGGCTGCGCAGGCTCGCGGCGGCCTTCGCCTCTCGCTCGAAGCGCGCGCGAGGCGTCACGGAGCCGGACGATGGCTCGACCTCCATGAACTTGATCGCGATCGGGACGTCCAGGTCCGTGTGCCGCCCGGCCCAGACCGCACCCATCCCTCCGCGCGCGAGCGGACGCTCGAGGCGGTATTTACCGCCGATCACCGTCCCGCTCGCGGGCTCCACCATCGAGGCCACCGGTCAGCCTACCAAAACGTGAACCGGGTTGCTGCCCCGTCGCCGCGCGGCTGACGCCACGCCGTCCGCGACGTATCCTTCGCGCCTCGTGCCCAAGCCGCTCCCGAAGCGCCACGACGACTCGACCGCGACGCTCGCGCGCGACGTGGCGTCGCTCCCCTTGGGAGCCCTCGTCCGGGTGATCGACGTGAAGGCGTCACCGCAGGTCTTCCGCCTCACGGCCGGGCGCTGCGTCGTCGGCGCCGGCCGAGAGGCCCACCTGCTCGTCCCCGAGGCGAGCGTCTCGCGCAAGCACGTGGAGCTCACGCTCGTCCCCGAGGGCGTCTCGGTGACGGATCTCGGCAGCCGCAACGGCACGTTCTACCTGGGGCAGCGGGTCGAGAAGATCGTCCTCGCGCTCGGGAGCCGCATTCGCGTGGGCGCGGTGGAGGTCGCGATCGAGGCGGACACCGAGGGGCTCGTGGGGCACCTCAGCGCCGCGGACACGAGCTACCGGGGCATGGTCGGCGTCTCGGGCGCCATGCGGCAGCTCTTCGCGGTGCTGAAGCGCCTCGAGGGGTCGCTCGTCAACGTCCTCGTCACGGGCGAGTCGGGCGTCGGCAAGGAGCTCGTCGCGCGCGCCATCCACGAGGGCTCCGCGCGCGCGCAGAGACCGCTGCACGCGGTCAACTGCGGAGGCCTCGCGCGCGAGCTGGTCGCGTCGGAGCTCTTCGGGCATCGGCGAGGCGCCTTCACCGGCGCCGTCGACTCACGCGTGGGCGCCTTCGAGGCAGCCGACGG
>CAZBJI010000225.1:0-11383 GCA_964492175.1 uncultured Polyangiaceae bacterium
CTCCAGAAGGAGGCCGAGGCGTACGAGGCCGCTGCCAAGGACTACCGCGCCGCGCTGACCCGCATCGTCAAGCACCACTACGAGGACCGGAAGCGCCGTGTCCTCTCGGCGCTCGACCGCGAGATCCAGATCGAGCGGAAGGGGCTCCTCGACGCCCGAGAGGAGGCGATCCGCCGCTACGAGGAGTTCATCGCCAAGTACTCGGGCGTGAACGCCCACCCGGAGAACACACCCGACGCGATGTTCCGCCTCGCCGCCCTCTACGAGGAGCGCGCGCGCGAGAACGAGACGGAGATCTCCCAGGAAGAGCTCACGACGCGCCTCAAGCAGGCCGTCGGCCTCTACAAGCGCATCATCGCGGAGTTCCCGAAGTACCGGGAGCTCGCGGGCGTCTACTACTACCTCGGCCACGCGCTCAACGACTCGGCGCGCCTCGACGAGGCGCAGCAGGTCTGGCGCTCCCTCGTCTGCCACGACCGCTACCCGTACCCGGTCGAGGCCGACCCCAAGGATCCGGACAAGGACACCGTGCAGCCGCTCGTCCAGGATCACGACGAGGCCTACTGGCGCGACTGGGAGCGCCGCCACCCCGAGCCGCTCAAGAAGGGGACTGGCAAGGGCCCGGCGAAGGCGCCGCGCGCCGCGCCGAAGGCCGGCAAGAAGTCACCCACCGACGATCTCCGCGACGAGACGGAGTTCATCAACCCGTACCCGGCCGAGTGCAAGATCGTCCCCCAGCGCGTCCGGGCCGGGCAGGATCCCCGGTACGTAGCCGAGGTGTGGTGGCTCATCGGCGACTACCACTTCAACGAGGTCAGCGCCGCAGGCGGGCCGTTCAACTGGAACCGCGCGCAGGCCGCCTACACGAACTCGCTCCAGTTCAAGAAGCCGCCCGTCTACGGCGTGGCCATGTACAAGCTCTCGTGGACCTACTTCCGCCAGCAGCGGTACAAGGTCAGCGTCCAGCAGTTCATCGAGCTGCTCCGCTACGCTGACGAGCAGGAGAAGGCCACCGGCGATCCGGGCACCGACTTCCGCGGGGAGGCCTACACGTACATCGCCGGCTCGCTCACGTACCTGGACTTCGACGGGCCCGGCCCGGACGAGCCCTTCATCCCGCGCAACGACGTCCTCGACACCGAACAGGACGCTCGCAAGGCCGAGCAGAAGATGCGGATCGCCATCGACCGCGTCCAGGACAAGGAGCTGATCCCCCAGGACCAGAAGTGGACCGTGGAGATCTACAAGGCCCTCGCGCAGGAGTTCAAGGAGCTCAACCAGTACCGCAACACGATCGAGATCAGCGAGCTCATCCTGCAGAAGTGGCCGCTCGACTGCGGCGCTCCGGTGGTCCAAAACCAGATCGCCGAGACGTACGACACCATGATGCGGCAGTCCCGCGAGGGCACCGCCGAGTACCAGGACTACTCTCGCAAGGCGCTCGAGGCGCGCACCAAGCTCGCCGCCTACGTAGGCCCGGAGAAGGCCTGGACGCGGGCCTGCATCAACGACCCCGAGGCGATCCAGACGGCCGAGCGGCTCGTGCGGGGCGGGCTCCGGCGCGCCGCGGCGGACCACACGAACGCCGCCCGCGCCATCACCGAGCGCGCGGTCGCCACCTCGGACAAGGCGGAGCGGGATCCCCTCCTCGAGCAGGCGCTGAAGGGCTACCAGATGGCCGCGCAGGGCTGGGAGGGGTACCTCACCCAGGACGAGAACTCGAGCGACTCCTACGAGAGCCGGTATTGGCTCGCCGACGCGAACCACATGATCGTATGGCTCACCGTGGCGCTGGACCGCACGCCTACGCAGCAGCAGGTGGAGGTCGCGCGGCGCACCGCCATCGCCGTCCGGGACTCGAACGAGGACTCCAAATACCTCCAGCCGTCGGCGTTCTTCGTGGTCGACGTCGCGTACCAGCAGCTCCAGGACCAGTACAAGCGCTTCAAGGCCACGAACGGCGTCGAAGGCATCGAGCTCCGGGACGGCGTGAAGATCGACGGGGAAGGGACCAAGGACGCGAAGGTCGTCAAGACCCCGGTGCCGCCCGCCGTCCTCGGGATGATCGCCGCCCGCGAGGAGTACAGCCAGCGCGTCCCCGAGTCCGTCGACGTGATGGTCGACTTCGACGGCGCCAGCGTGCCTCAGTCGAAGGTCTACGCGTTCGACGCCGCGAACTACTACTTCTTCTACGGCCAGTTCGACGAGGCAAAGAAGCGGTTTGCGCCCATCTACGAGGCGGAGTGTCAGAAGACGACGCTCGGCTACAAGGCGTGGGATCGCCTGCAGTCGATGGCGAACTTCGAGAACAACGTGGAGGAGAGCCGGAAGCTCGCCTCCGCGGCCGAGACGCGGCCCTGCGGCATCACCGCGGAGCAGAAGACGGCCGAGCAGACGTTCTCCAGCACGACGCGGTCGCGCGGCTTCTACATCGACGCGTCGGCCGCCTACAAGGCCGCCGAGGATCTGGAGAAGGCGGGCAAGAAGGGCCCGGAGCGGGACGAGGCCTGGCGCAAGGCAGCGGCGCTCTACAAGGTCGCGCTCGAGAAGGCGCCGGCGCGCAACGAGGCGCCCGAGGCGGCGATGCTCGGCGCCAACGCGTACAAGCAGGTCGGCGAGTACGACAGCGCCATCTCGATGTACCAGCTCTTCATCAAGGAGTACGGGAGCGAGGACAAGCTCACCGCGCTCGAGCAGGGGGACAAGAAGGCAGAGCCGCCCGTCAAGCCCGACCCGGAGGAGTACGACAAGCGCAAGAAGGCGCTGAAGGACGCCTACACCGAGCTCGCGAAGGCGAACGTCCTGTTCTTCACCTACCGCGGCGCCGCAGAGGTCTACGACACGGTCAGCAAGAACAAGCGGTTCACCGAGGACGATCGCCGGAAGGCGGCGAAGAACGCCGTCGATCTCTACGGAAACCTCGGGGACGACGACAAGATGCTCGCGGCGCGGCAGACCCTCTACTCGCTGAACGCGCCCGTCTCCCAGAAGATGGAGATCGACTACTTGGTCGCGCTCGCCGACTACAAGCGCTGGGACGATCAGGCGACCGACGACGGCGCGAACCGCACGGCGCGCATGAAGGCCATGCAGTCGATGGAGGCCTACTACCAGAAGAACCGAAACACCCGCGAGGCGGCGCGGTACCTGGTCCAGGCGGCCTACAACGCGTCCAAGATGCACCGCGCAGGCAAGGACGGCAAGGCGAAGGACTGGTGCAGCAACACCATGAAGGCCTTCGAGTCGTACAAGGGCACCGCGACGACCAAGGACGGCAAGAACGAGGCGCTCGGATCGCTCGAGGCCGACATGGCCGCCGAGTGCGCGTACCTGGCCATCGACGAGCAGCTCAAGGACAAGTTCGACTACGACACGAACCACCACCGCTACACGGGCACCATCGACAAGGTGAAGCTCGCGTTCGAGAAGGACCTGAAAGAGGCGCTCGACGTCTGGCACCCGAAGCTCCAGGCGGTCATCGAGAACTACGCCTCGCCGAAGTGGAGCGTCGCGGCCCGCGCGCGGCAGGGCTCGCTCTACGACTCCGTCCGGACGGGGCTCTTCAACGCGACGCCCCCGGCCGTGAAGCTCTACACCGACAAGGAGGAGCGCCTCTTCAAGCTCGTGGACGAGGCGGGGCGCGACGACCTCGCCGAGCAGGTGGACGCGATCCGGCAGACGCGCCGCGAGCAGTGGCGGACGGCCCGCGAGCAGTCGCTCGAGTCGGCCGATCGGCCGATGATCAAGTTCTACTCCGAGTCGGTCGTGTGGGGCCGGGCGTACAAGGTTCGGACGGCTGCATCCGACCAAGCGCTCCGGAGGCTCGCGTTCTTCACCGACATCCTCGGCAACGCCAAGATGAAGGACTACTCGCAGGGCATCATCGATCCGGCGACGAAGAACCCGTTCAGCTACACCGACAACATGTTCCTGCGCATCCGGCCGGGGCAGACCATGGACCTCACGCCCGACGGTCTCCCGGCGCCGCTCCCGGTGACGCCGTGACGCGCGCCCGCCCGCCCTCCGCTCGCCGTGGAGACCACCCCATGAACCGAACGCCGCTCGCTTCGCTCGTTCTCTCGCTTGCTCTCGCGGCGTGCAGCAGCGCCGACGACACCAAGGTGAACGTCCCGGGGGGCGGGACCGTGGGCGCGGGTGATCTCTCCGGCACACCGAAGCCAGGACAGCAGTGGTCCGTGAGCGACGCCGGGAGCTCCTCGGAGATCGGCAAAGATCGCCCGAAGATGAACGACGCGGCGGCGGCCTACTACAACCAGGGGATGACCGCCTTCGTGTCAGGCGACCTGCAGAAGGCCAAGCAGCTCTTCGGCGAAGCGACGAAGGCCGACGCCAAGGCGTACCAAGCGTACTACTCGCTCGGCGTGGTCCAGGAGCGGCTGCGGGAGGACGCGCTCGCGAGCTACAAGCAGGCCTTCACGATCATCAAGGACTACGAGCCGGCGATCGTCGCCTACGCCCTCGTCAAGGCTCGGAAGGGGCAGGTGAGCGACGCGGACGCGTTCCTCACCCAGCAGCGCAACGGGTTGCCCAAGTCGGCCGCGCTGCTCGCGGCACACGCCGAGGTGAAGTCGCTCGCGAAGGACTCCGGCAACGCCCAGAAGCTCGCGTCCGAAGCGCTGAAGATCAACCCCGACTACAAGCCTGCGATGGTCGTGATCGCGCGCGATCACTACCGCGGCCGCCGCATCGACCTCGCGCTCTACGCGCTCCAGGCCATCCTGGACGGCTTCGAGCCGGTCAGCGAGAACCCGCCACGGGACAAGGAGAACGCCGAGGCGCTGCTCATCCGCGCGCTCATCCACCGCGAGCAGGGCAACCGCGCCGCCGCCATGGATCAGTTCCAGAAGGCCATCGCACGGCGCCCCGATCTCGTGGAGGCGCGGGTCCAGCTCGCGACCATGCTCCTCGAGGCGGGCAACGCCGACCAGGCGCTTCCCCTCGTCGAGGGCGCGCTCCGCTTCGACAGCACGCACCTGCCGGCGCACCTCGTGCTCGGAGACGTCTACCGCCTGCAGGCCAAGTACGGCGAGGCCAAGCAGCGGTTCGACTACGTGCTCTCGAAGGACAAGAGCCTCCCGCAGGTGCACTATAACCTCGGGCTCCTCTACTTGTTCGCGCCCAGCGTGCAGGGGCTCACGCCGCTCCAGCAGGTGGACGCCGCCACCGCGTCGCTGAAGAAGTACCAGGAGCTCCGCCCCAAGGGGGAGACCGACGACTCGGACGAGCTGCTCAACCGGGCGAAGCTGAAGCGCGGCGAGCTGGAGGCGGCGCAGACCGCGGCGCAGCCCGCCGCTCCCACCCCCGCGCCCGCGCCGCCGAAGAAGGACGGCGCGCCCGCCCCGGGGACCTCGACGCCGCCCGCCGGCGGCACCCCGCCCGCGGGGCAGCCCGGGGCGCCCAAGACCGAGCCGGCGAAGAAGCCCTGAGCGGCGAAGCCGGGGCCCGCGGCGAGAGACGTCGCTGGCGCGCCGGGGCGGAGCCTGTAGACTGATCTCGCGAGGCGTCACATGAACAAGAGCGTCACATTCGGCTTGGCGGCTGCGCTGGTGCTGGGGATCTCCGGCGAGGCAACCGCCCAGGAAAAGGGCGGTCGCGGCGTGATCACGCTGGCCGAGGTCACCATCACGGGGCGCATCCAGAAGCCCATCGCCGCCGTCGACGTGAGCAGGCTCCAGCCCAAGCTCACGCTCGCCGAGCTGCGGCAGCCGTTCCTCGAGCGCATCGAGAAGGCGATCTACAAGGACCCGTTCTGAGATTCTGATCCTCCTCGGTCTCACGGTCCTCGTAGCGCTCGCGGGGGTGTCGCTCGCGCTCCGCCACCTCCGCGCGGTGGCCGGCACGCCATCGCGGGGCGCCGGCGCGCTGCCCTCGGCGCTCCGCCGGCTCGACCCGGACGCGCGCGCCGCGAAGGTGGTCGAGCTCGCGCCGTCCGCCAGCTGGGAAGGTCGCCTCGCCTCCGACCTCTCGACCGCCGGATCGGCCTGGGATCGCGTGGACACCGCCAGCGAGGCCGTCGGGGAGCTCGCTGCGCTGTACGCTTCTCGGTCTCGCTGGTCCATGGCGGCCGTCCGGATCGAGGTGGCGTTCGCGCTCATGGCGGCCGCGCTCCTCTTCGCCGACGGCGAGCGCCTCCTCGCCGGGACCGCCCTCGGGGTCGGGGCGTTCGCCGCCGTCCTCACCCACCTCCTGGGCGGCCTCGCCGCGCAGCGGGAGCGCGCCCAGAGATCCCTGGCCGACGAGATCGTGCTCCTCTTGGTCGGCGAGGTCGGCCCCCCCTCCCGGCCGAAGCGGCGGCGGTGACCTGGACCGAAAAGCTGCCTCCGTGTACCCTCGCCTGGAACCTTTCATGAACGAGCGCGTCTCAAGGAGTGGTCGTTCGCCTGCCGAACGTCCCGTGGTTTCTCACGTCACCCGCGTTGCGCTCGATTTTGCACCTGACGGAGGCTTGACCCCCTCATGACGCAGCAGCCCCCCCTCGGTTCTCAGCACCCCGGACCCCAGCGCCCGGGCCAGATGACCGCCGTCATGAGGGCGATGCCCCAGGCGACGGGCCCCAAGGTCTTGAGGATCGGGCTGGTGCAGGGCGGCAAGGTGATCGAGGAGCGGGTCATCAAGCAACGCACCCACGTCACCGTGGGCCCGAGCGAGAAGTCGACCTTCGTCCTCCCGACGAAGAGCCTTCCCCCCACGTTCCGTCTGTTCGAGCTCGTCGGCACCGACTACGTCCTGAACTTCCTGGACGGGATGACGGGCCGCGTGTCGTTGAAGACAGGCATCAGCGACCTCGGCGCTCTGCGCGCCCAGGCTCGCAAGGTGCAGCAGGGGCCGGTCACGGCCTACCAGATCCAGCTCAACGACGACGCGCGCGGCAAGGTGGTCGTGGGCGAGACGACGTTCCTGTTCCAGTTCGTCGCGCCGCCGCCGGTCCAGCCGCGCCCGCAGCTGCCCGTGTCCGTGAAATCCGGCGTGGAGATCGACTGGACCACGACGATCATCGCGGCGTTCTCGTTCCTGTTTCATTTCGGTCTCATCGGCTCGATCTACTCGGACTGGATGGACCCGCCGGTGGATGACGACCTGAGCGTGAGGCAGCTCATCGAGTCGGTGAAGCAGCTCCCGCCGCCCCCTGTGGAGCAAAAGGAGGAGCCCACGCTGGTCGCCGAGGCGACCGCGACGGCCGCCGCCGCCAAAGAGGAGGCCCCCAAGTCTGCCGGGGCACAGCCGAAGGGCGCGGCCCCCACGAAGGGCCAGCTCAGCGACGCCCGAGCGGCTCAGCTCTCGAACGAGCTCGCCCAGCTGGACGTCGCGATGCTCGCGGCCCTGAGCTCGGGGGGCGTCGCCACGGATCGTGTGCTCTCGAGCAGCGAGGTCCCGTTCGCCCTGCTGGATCAGGCGGCTGCGTCCGGCGCAGCGGCTGGCCGTGGCAAGGTCGGCGGCCTCGACATGGGCGGCGGGCCAGGTGGCGCGTACGTGCCTGGGGCCGGCGGGCAGGGGCTCTCTGGCCTAGGCAACAAGGGGACCGGGGAAGGCGCGGCGGGGGCGGGCTCCGCCAAGGCGGTCAAGGGCCCCACGGGCAGCGCCTCCGTCGGCGGCGCAGCGGTGTCGGGCGGCAGCGTCGCGAACGCGGCCTCGGTCGTCGCCGGCATGGCCGCCGGTTTCCGCCGCTGCTACAACCGCGGCCTCCAGGAGGACCCGGGGATGAAGGGGTCCGTGAAGATCACAGCGAAGATCGGCCCCAACGGGGAGGTCCTAGGCGCTACCCCCTCGGGCGGCGGCGGCCTCTCGGGCACGGTGATCGGCTGCGTGGCGTCCCGTGTCGCGAGCGCCCAGTTCTCCCCGCCGGACGGCGGGGGCGCGACCATCGTGATCCCGATCTCCTTCCAGCCCCAGTGATCTCGTGGCCCCGAGGCTCCGGAGCCCGCCCCGGGCCCGTTGTAATAGAGCACCAGGGCCGCAAGGGTAGCGGCGTGGCGCCGGGCCAGGAGACGCCGAGCCCACTTTTCTTGCGAAGGGCCTGAACCGTAGTGAGGGAGACGGCACCCAAGTCTGAAGGGCTTCGCGTTGACCCGCCGGCCCAGCCTCGATAGGCTTCACCTCGTCCCGGGAGGGCCTTCATGGATCGTGCTCGCGTGTTTCGAACCGTTGCCGCCGCTTTGACCGTCTTCGTCGTCGGGCAAGGCGTGGCCATCGCGCAGGGGACCCCGGGCGGAGCTCCGGACCCTGCGGCGAAGACCCCGGACGTGGACGCGGGCCTGCAGCGACAGGTGACCCTCTCCCCCAAAGATCAGCTCACGCAGGCCGACGCCGACATGGCGCGGATGGAGTCGGCGCGGGCCACCGTCCGCAGGCAGCTGATGGAGGCGCGCGAAAAGAGGGACGTCGTCAAGACCCTCTGCCTCAACGACAAGCTCACGCAGCTCAACGTGGCGATCACCTCGGCCCAAGAGCGTCGCGATGGCCTGGCCGCTGCGGTCAAGCGAGGGGACTCGGATCTGGCGACCCACGAGTACACGATCCTCTCCGTGCTCCGGCAGCGGACGGATCAGCTCTCGACCGAGGCGAACCAGTGCGTCGGGGAGGAGGTCGGGGTCGTCGGGCAGTCCTCGGTCACCGTCAACATCGACGACCTCCCCGCGGACGACCCGTCCGAGTACCCCACGTTCGGGGTGGCGGTCGAGCCCCCGGGCTGCACCAGCTGCGTCAACTGAGCGGCCAGCGTGTGTGGAGCGCAGGTCGATGGCTCGCGCTGGGTCGATGCTCGTGGGTCGATGCTCGTGGGTCGAAGCTCGTGGGTCAATGCTCCTGGGTCGATGCTCGCGCAAGAGAGCGCGCGTTCCGGGTTGCGACGTTCTCGCGAGACGGATACAAGACGGGTCCCCGGCATGCGTCCTAGGCGCACCCGGGCCCGCTCCTCGGAGCAGGCTTTTTGGGACGGGGTAACGTGAGTCTTTCCTTCGTGGTGCGCTCGGTGTTGTCGACGGGCTCCCCTACATCGCGCTTGAGGCGATAGACCAACCGAGTGGGCATGAGTCGATCCTCCTTCCTGTGCACGCTGCTCGCGGCCTCCGCCGTCTCGGCCGTGGCGTTCCACACCGCCGAGGCCGAAGCGCAGGTCCAGCCTTGGTTGGCGGACCGCCGCTTCACGGAGGGCAAGGGGATCGAGGTCGGGGATTTCGAGCTGCACCCCGGCATCGCCGCGGAGTTCGGCTACGACTCCAACTACTTCCAGCGCGCCGACGACGAGGATCCGATCGGGTCCCTCCGGCTGCGCATCACGCCGTCGTTTTCGGTCGCCACGCTCGGCGCGCGCCGGAGGGGAGAGGACGCGCCGCCCCCCATCGTGGCCTTTCGGGCGGGCATCTACGCTACCTACGACGAGTTCTTCCCGGTCCAGGGCAGCCAGGCCGGCAAGGACGCGATGGCGGAGAACCGGAACGTCGGCGGCCGCGTGGACTTCAACCTGGACTTCGCGCCGGGGCGCGTCGTGTTCGGGGGCATCCACGGCGGGCTCACGCGCAACATCCAGCCGAGCAACGTCGGCATCCAGTCCGACAGCTTCAACCGGCTCCTGCCCGACGGCGGCGCGGAGATCGGCTTCGCCCCTGGCGGCGGCATGTTCGACTGGCGCTTCGGGTTCAACTTCTACGGCGCGTTCTTCGAGTCGAGCGACTTCACGAACCTGAACAACTACAACTACGAGGCGACGACGCGCGGGCGCTGGCGGTTCCTGCCTCGCTCCGCGCTCACGTTCGACGGCCGCTTCTCGTTCATCGACTACCCCGACGAGTTCGCCAAGACCGACTCGCACCCGATGCGCGCGAGGCTCGGCTATAACGGCCTCATCACGAACTCCTTCGCCCTGCTCGTGATGGGCGGCTGGGGCGCCAGCTTCTACACGCCGACCCCGCAGGAAGACTTCGACAGCTTCATCGGCCAGGCCGAGGTGAAGTGGCTCATCACGCCGTCGCCCAGCACGGACCCGGCCGCGGCGTCTCTGTCGCTGAGCTCGCTCGCGGCGGGCTTCGTGCGGGACTTCGCCGACTCGTACATCGGGACGTACGAGGAGCACGATCGTGGCTACGTGAAGTTCTCCTACCTGTTCGCCGGGCGCTTCTTGCTGGTGATCGATGGCGGCGTCGCCGCCGTCATCTACCCCGACATCGCGCGGTTCAACCAGGAGTCCTTCACCGCCATCCGCGTCGACGCCTCCGCCTTCGGCGAGTATCGCTTCACCGACTACTTCGGGGTGAATGCGACCGTCCGTTACAACACCAACATCACGGACGTCGTCCTCGACGTCGGCGCAACCGGCGGACAAGAGAATCTCCAGTGGCAGGCCTTCCAGGCATTCTTGGGCGCGCGGTTCCTCTGGTAACAGCACGTCGTGGTGGCGCTCTGACGCGCGCCGAGGAAGCAGCGGCGGCGGGGCGTGCGCCGTGGTGGCCGCTCTGGATCGCGCTGATCGTCGTCCTCGGCTGCAGCTCCGGCATGCGGGCGGTCAACTTACCCGCGCCGGAGTACTCCACCACGCTCGGTCCGAGCGACGAGTTCGAGCTCCGGATCCTCCCTACCAAGGACAACGTCTTCAAGACGCTCCAGGTCCAGCCCGATGGGTCGGTGGCCGCGCCGCACCTCGGCCGCCTGGTCGTCGCGGGCCTCGAGCCCCACGAGGTCGAGGACCTCGTCCGCACCGAGCTGATCAAGCGGGAGATCTTCACCGATCCCGTCGTGAGCGTGGTCATTCAGGTCTACCGCTCGAAGAAGGTGGAGGTGCTCGGCCAGGTCCAGAAGCCGGACGCCTACCCGTTCACGCAGGGCATGACGCTGCTCCGGCTCATCTCGCTGGCTGGCGGCACCAAGGAGCTCGCCGACGACGACTCGGTGACGATCCGCAGGAAGCTCAAGAACGGGGAGACACGCATCGTCGAGGTCTCCCTGGACGACATCATCGCCAACCGCATGCCTGACATCCCGCTCCAGGCAGGCGACTCCGTCAACGTGCCCAAGACGCCGCTCTAGTTCTTCCGCGCCAGCTCCCAGTGCTTGAGCCCGGCCTCGTCCACCACGGGCTCGTCGAGCCGCAGCATGCTGAGCGCGACCTCGCGGACGCGGCCGTCGCGCTCCTGCTGCAGGCGCAGGCGCTCCCCGTCGCTGCCGACGACGAGGCACTTGCCGAACGCGAAGTGGGTCACGATGTCGCCCTCCTCCGGGTAGTGCTCCGGGCCGAACGCCGGGCGCGGGCGGCGCGGGACCCCGGGGGACGGCGGCGCCGTGCTGGTCGAGAAAGCGGGGGGAGCCGGGGCGACGACGGCGGGCGTGGGCGACTGCGCCGGCGTGGGCGGTGGCGGGGCCGGCGCGTCCA
>CAZBJI010000226.1:0-11187 GCA_964492175.1 uncultured Polyangiaceae bacterium
GCCTTCGCCTCCTCGCTCGTGACCGGGGACGAGAGCGTCTCCTCCAGGGCTCCGATGGTCTTGGTAGGATCGAGCAAGTCCGTCCCGATGAAGAGCGCGTCAGGGGAGACCTGGATCGCGGCGGACACGCCGCGGGCGTCGAGGCGGCGGCGCAGGACCACCGCGAGCAGCTCGAGGGGAGCGCCCCCGCCGGGGGCGTAGAGCGCCAGGCCCAAGCTGGGCGCCGGATCGCCTCTGCGCGTCACGGTCGCGACGCGCGGGCGGTCATCGAGCGTGAGGACCTCGACGCGAGCCCCGCCGAGCACGACGGAGCCGAGCCGACCAGGGGAGGGAGGCTCGGCCGTCGCGGCGCCGCAGGCC
Source organism: uncultured Polyangiaceae bacterium (assembly GCA_964492175.1). Classification (GTDB taxonomy): domain Bacteria; phylum Myxococcota_A; class Polyangia; order Polyangiales; family Polyangiaceae; genus Xiheicaenibacterium. The sequence continues at coordinate 361 of CAZBJI010000226.1, forward strand.
GTCAGGGCCGCGGCCAGAAGGAGTGCCGTGGACCTCACGGCCGCCCGTGACCCAGGGCCGGCGCTCGGGGAACCCGCTCCTCGGCGTGCCCGGTCATCCTCAGAGCCGGACGTCGTCCGCCGAGCGCGGCGCGATCCTGAAGCCGTAGAAGTAGGTGAGGATCCCCGTCACCGACGTGACCGGCGTGCCCGTGGTGAGCGTCGGGCCGTCCTCCATGATGTCGTAGAGCTCGTTCGAGATGGAGACGACGTCGCTGCCGAGCAAGCCCCCGCCCATGTCGAAATCCGCGCTGTAGCGTCCGTTGGCGTCCTCTACGCCGTCGGTCGCGATGACGACGCCCTGGACCTGGACGAGCATGCCGATCCACTGCCTCGCGTTCACGTACCCCTTCAGCGGCTCCCACCGCGCGCCTCCCGAGCCGGGCGGGACGAGCACGATCGGCTCGAGCTGGGCCGCCTCGAAGCGGAGGCTCAGGGCGCCGCTGATCTCCGGGAGCGTCTTGCACTCGCCGAAGGCGTTGGTCGACCCAGGCCCGAGGAACTCGGTGAACGTGCCGAACGTGTCGACGACGTCGCCCTCGTACACCCGCAGATCGGGCGGCGTGAAGCCCGGCGCGAACACGGTGAGCCCCGAGAAGGGCAACGGGACCTCACCCGGCGGGGTGTAGTCCTGGATGTAGATGTTGCCGAGCTGGCCGTCGTTCGTCTCGTCGAACCGATCCACCGCGACGATCGACTGTCCCGTCGCGCGCAGCTGCCGGTCGCTGGGGACCGCGCAGTTGGCGCTCATCAGGTCGGCCGGGTTGAACCACGTCGCGGGACCCACCACCTCGTGGATCCGAAAGCCGTTGCCGAGCTGATCCGCGTCGGGCTCCGAGGGCGGATCTCCCGTGGAGCCGTCGCCCGTCACCGTGCAGCCCGCCTGGACCAGCCACGCCGGGACCAGGCACGCCGAGAGCACCCACGCGGGGCAGAGCCGGGCGCCGCCAACGCGAAGAGCCTGGGAAGCGATCATGCTCCCCAGGCTCTATCAAAGGTCGGCCTCGTTGACTACGCCGCGACCGCGAGAAGCGACTCCAAGCGGGTCTGGATCTTGTGCTTCTTGGAGTAGACCGTCTTGACGCTGATCTTCATGCGCGCCGCCACCTGCTCGGGCTCGAGGCCCTCGCCGTAGTAGAGCTCGACGAACTGCTGATCCTTCGCGGAGAAGGTGCGCAGCACGCTCGCGACGCGGTTCGCGCGCTCCCGCCGCTCGCAGAGCTCGTGGGGGCTCGGGAGGTCGCAGCGGAGCGTCTCGGCCTCGGTGAGCGGCGCTCGGTTCGGCTCGCGCTTGAGGGACCGGAGGTGGTCGTAGGCGGCGTTGATGGCGAGGAGGCCGAGCCACGAGCTGAACCGGTTGCCGCGGGCGGCGTCGAACGTGCGGAGCTTGTGCATGTCGTTCGAGAGGAGCTGCACGATCAGCGTGGCGTACACCTCGCGGATGTCGTCCTGGCTCACGACGGCGGCGAAGCGCCCGGTCACCTTGGTGATGCACCGGTAGATCAGCCGGTCGTAGCGCAGGTGGAACTCGCGCCAGGCGCGGTCGCTCGAGCGGAGGAGGCCCTCGATGAGCTGCGTGTCGTCCTGGGTCGCTCCGTCCTGAATCAGCGTCAGCATGACGGCGCTCTGTGCACTCGTCGTGCCACCCGGGGCGGCATGACTTTGCTCGTATTTTTCGGCGTAACACCCGAGCGGACGGCCGTAACAGCGTAACGCTCGTCGTAACTCGGGGTGCCTTCGTGGCATGTTACGGTGACGGGCGTCGGGTTGTTCCTTCGCCTCCAGCCGGACGAGCGCGAGTGCAAAAGCTGAGAAAGATCGTGGTCTCCGGGCGGGCGCTCGCCGCGCTGGTCCTCGGCATCTCGCTCGTGAAGGTCTTGCTCAAGCGCGCTTTCGGGGCCGTGACGGGGCTCACGCTGTTTCGCGAGAACTACGGCCCCGACCGGCTCCCCCCCGTCGCGCCGGCCGATCGCGAGGCGATGCCGGCGTTCTCCCGCTGCATCGCCTGTGGTCTTTGCGACGCCGGGGAGGGGGAGCGCATGCGGGCGTCGCGGGGGGCGTACCCGGGTGTGATGGCGTTCGTCCTGGCCAGCTCGCGGAGCATGCCGGACTTCGACGCCGCGTCACGCGCGCTCGCGTGGGTCGACGACGACGTGCTCCGCGAGAAGGAGCGGGTGTGCCCGACCGGCGTGCCGTTCACCGCGCTCGCGCGCTTCGTCCGAGCGAGCGCCGCGGCGTCTCAGCGGGACGCGATCGCGTCCGCCGAACCAGGCGCCTGACTACTGGGCGTCGACCGGGCGCCGACCGATACCCTGGTAGGTGAAGCCGAGGCGCGAGATCTCCTGGGTGGGCCAGATGTTGCGGCCGTCGAACAGCGCGGGCGATCGCATGACCCGCTTCAGGCGCTGGAAGTCGGGCGCCCGGAAGGAGTGCCACTCGGTGACCAGCGCGAGCGCGTCGGCGCCCTCGGCCGCAGCGTACATGTCGTCGCAGAACGTCACGCGGTCCCCGTAGACCGCGCGGACGTTGGGCATGGCCTCCGGATCGAACGCGCGGACGACCGCGCCGCGCGAGAGGAGCTCGTCGATCAGCACCAGCGCGGGCGACTCGCGGATGTCGTCGGTCTCCGGCTTGAACGAGAGACCCCAGACCCCGACGACCTTGCCCTTGAGGTCGCCATAGTGCTTCTCGATCTTCTGCGCGAGGACCCGCTTCTGGCGCCGGTTCACGGCCTCCACGGCGCGGACCACGTCCAGGCCGTGCCCGACGGAGTCCGCCAGGTGGACGAGCGCGGAGAGGTCCTTGGGGAAGCAGGAGCCGCCGTAGCCCGGCCCGGGGAAGAGGAACTTGGAGCCGATCCGCGTGTCGGACCCGACGCCTTTGCGCACGAGCTCGATGTCGGCGCCCACCTTCTCGGCGAGGAGCGCGAGGTCGTTCATGAACGAGATCCGCGTCGCGAGCATCGCGTTGGCCGCGTACTTCGTGAGCTCGGCGGAGCGGACGTCCATGAAGTGGATGCGGTCCTGCGTCCTCACGAACGGCGAGTAGAGCTGCTTCAGCAGATCTCGCGCGCGATCGTCGTCGCAGCCGAGCACGACCCGGTCCGGCTTCATGAAGTCGGCGATCGCGGCGCCTTCTTTCAAGAACTCGGGGTTCGAGACGACCCCGAAGGGCGTCTTGGTGTGGCGGCCCACGATCTCTCGGACCTTGTCCGCGGTGCCCACGGGCACGGTGCTCTTGTTCACGATCACCTTGTAGCGATCGATGGTCTTGCCGAACGTCTCCGCGACCGCGAACACGGCCGAGAGGTCCGCGGAGCCGTCCGCCGCGGGGGGCGTCCCGACCGCGGTGAACACCACGTCGGCCGCTTGGATCGCGGCCGCGACGTCCGTCGTGAACCGGATCCGGCCGGTCTTTGCGTTGCGCGCGATGAGATCGTCGAGCCCGGGCTCGTAGATCGGCACCTCGCCGCGGTTCAGGCGCTCCACCTTGCTCGCGTCCACGTCCGCGCACACGACGTCGTTGCCGAAGTCGGAGAAGCCGGCCCCTGCCACGAGACCCACGTACCCGGTGCCGATGATCGCGAGGTGCATCGGCCGCCCTTAGCACAGCCCGCGGCACGGCGGGACGGGGTCCGGCCGCCGCCCAGCTACTTCACGACGGAGAGGCGCGCCGCGGCCGAGAAGGCGGCGACGTGGCCGCTCTCCTCGGCGACGTAGACGTCGCAGCGCTCGTCGACCCGGACGAGGTCGGGGACGAGGTCGGTGGCCACGGCGCCGACGAGCTGACCGTCGCTTGGCCGAACGACGTGGACCTGCGTCTGCGGGGCGAACAGCGCCCCGGACCGGAGCACGGGGTCGAGGCGGCGGGGGCGGTCGCCCTCGACGGTCTCGGCGAACACGTGGCGGTAGAGGAGCGAGCCGTCGGTCGCGGCGAGCGCGCAGAGCTCTCCTGACTCCGAGTTGAGCACCAGGGCGTCGTCCACCATCAGCGCGGCGGCCTGCCCGCGGCAGGCCTCTCGCTCGTAGAGGAGCTCTCCGGTCGCGCGGTCGAACGCCAAGACGGACGAGCCCCTCGAGCCCACGGTCACCACCAAGACGGCGCGACGTCCGACGTGAGGTGAGCCGACGGGCCGAGCGTGTCGAGGGAGATCGGCGCTCCAGCGGGAGGCGCCGGACCACGGATCCAGGTGGAAGAGGCGAGCCCCGCCGCCCGAGGCCGCGTCGCCGGCGAGGGCGAAGGCGGAGTCGTCGCACACGGCGGCGGCGCTCGCGAAGCGGAGTCGCGCGCGGAAGCGCCACACGACCTCGCCGGTGAGGACGTCGACCGCGAACAGACCTTGCTCTCCGGCGGAGACGATCACCAGGCGGCCCGCGCGCTTGAGCCGGAACGTCCCGCCGCGACGCGTGGCGAGGCGCCAGAGGACCTCACCGGCCTCGAGATCGACTCCCGCGAGGTTCCGGCGACCCTCGCTCACGACGAGGAGCCGCGGGAGCCCTGGCGACGTCACGACCGCGCCGGTGACCGGTCCGCCCACCCGCGGCTCGAGGCGCAACGTCGCCCTGGTCTCCCCGCTGGAGACCTCGATGAGGAGGAGCTGCCCAGACTCGTCGATCCGCGCGAGCCCCGACGGGGTGATGACGCTCACCGCTTGCGTGACGGGGCGCGTCCAGGCGATCTCTCCGGCGTTGCGCTGGATGCAGGAGATCTCCCGCGCCGAGCCCACGAGGAAGGCGTCGCCGCAGAGGAAGATGGATCGGAGATCGATCGCCGGCACGGCCGCGGTCCACTTGGGCGCGAACCGCAGCCGACCATGGGCCACCTCCGCGCGCCCGGCGGAGCGCGATATCGGAGCGGCGTAGGCGCGGTAGCTCTCGGGCGAGGCGTTCACCAGGGTGTCGCCCGGATCGAGCTCGCGGAGCATCTGGCTGACCTCACGCAGCTTGCCCCGGAGCTCGACGATGCGGAGGTTCTGCGCCAGCGCTCGGTCGGCGCGGACGATCGAGCGCGAGAGGGCACGGCCGAAGTCCGCGACCGCGCGCGCGAAGACGCCGAGCTCCACCGACGGGAACGTCCAGCCGTCGATGCGCGCGCTGGGGCGTCGCCTCGGTCCGAGCGAGAAGGCGAGCGAGTCGCTGCCGCGTCCGCCGACCAGCCGGACCCCGCACGTTGCGCCGCCGACCTCGATCTTCCGCCAGAAGGAGCGCATCCGGACGCTCGCCTCGAGGACCTCGAGGGCGAGATCCGCCAAGCGCTCCGCGAGGAGGAACACGTGAACGTCCGTCAGCTCCCGGACCTGATCCCCCGTGTGCACGCGGAGCCGACCCCGGAAGAGGAGCGGCAGCACGTCGGCGCGCAGCACGGAGGCCGATCCCGGCGGCGCTGCGCAGGGGCGCAGCGTCACGTCCGCGCCGAAGGCGAAGGGCCGGTCGTCGTTGGGCTCGACCGAAACCGGCGCGGGCGCCTCGACGGACCGCGCACCGGTGGATCGAGGCGCCGCGACCCGCCGGGCCGCGGCGACCATCGGGTCGGCCTCGGCGTCCGGCGCGGCGCGGGCCCTGCGGACGAGCTCCGCAGCGAGGGCGCCCGCGAGCACGCCCGCGTCCAGCCGCCGCTCGTGGACGTACACCTCGACGGTGGAGCCCGTGGAGTACAAGCTCCCGAGCAGCCCCTCTCCCGTCAGATCGAGGCCGACCTCCAAGGTCTCGGCGCCGCCCCGGACGCGGACGCTCGTCCGGCGCCGCTGGCCCGCCATGACGCTCGTGAGGGCCTCGGCGAGGTCACACAGCGTCGCGGCCGAGAGCGGCTGGAGGCACTCTAGGTCGACACCCCCCGGCGGCGAGGCGACGCCCGGAAGCGCCGCGCCGTCGAGAAGTGACGACAGCCCATCGATGCGGTCGGGGGCGGCCCTCGAGGGAAGGCGCGCGACAGACTCTCCGATCATCCAGGCACGATGCTAGAAGCGAGGACCGCCAGCCGTAACTTTTCGGGGCGTTTCGCCGTGATGTGGACAATGCGAGAGCTGCGAGCTAACCCGCGCGCCAGGGTGGCGCTGGGGGCGGCGGCGGGCGCCGTCGCCGCTGCGGCGCCGTGCGCGATCACGTGGGGCTTCACCGTCGACGACGCGCTCATCCCCGCTCGCTACGCCCACCACCTCGCGACGGGTCTCGGGTACCGCTTCAACCCGCACGGACCGGTCACCGACGGGGTGACCCCGCTCGGCTTCGCGCACTTCCTCTCTCCGTTCGCCCGCGGCGGCGCCCTCGAGGCCCTCGCCGCGGCCCGCTGGCTCGGTCTCATCGCCTGGCTCGTGGGCGCCGCCGCCCTCGGGTGGCGGATCGCGCGGATCGAGGGCTCCCGGTGGAGGTGGGGCGGGCTGGCGATCATGGCCTGCTCCGCGCCCCTCGCGGCGTGGGCGAGCGCGGGCCTCGAGACCGGCGTCGTGACCGGAGCCGTCGCGGTCGCGCTCGCCCTTCGACACGGGGCGATCCGCGAGCCGCTCGGACCCACCCTGCTCGGCCTCGCGGCGGCTTGGCGGCCGGAGCTCCTCCCGTTCGCCGTCGTCGCCGGAGTCCCCGCCGCGCGCGCGGCGGCGGCCTCGTCGGGGGCGCGCCTCGTCCCGACGTGGTCGCACGTCGGCCGGCTGCTCCTCGTGGTCGCCCCGTTCGTCACCGTCGCGGGGCTCCGGTTCGTCTACTTCGGGCGCGCCGCGCCCCTGTCCCTCGTCGCCAAGCAGTCCACGATCTCGGCGGGCGCGACCTACGCCGCGGCCTGCTTCGTCCTCACCGGCCCCCTCGCTCTGCTCGCCCTCACGTTCGCGCCGCGCGCGCCAGCGTACGCGCGCTGGCTCGCGGCGGCCGTCGCGGCGCACTTCGCGGCGGTCGCGTTCGCCGGCGGGGACTGGATGCCGCTCAGCCGCCTCGTGGTCCCGGCGCTGCCCGCCGTCGTGCTCGCGTCGTCCGAGGCGCTCGCCTCGTGCCGGGCGTGGGCGCGCGCGCCGGTCGCCGCGGCCCTCGCGTTGGAGCTCTGGGTGTGGGCCGGCCCCGGGGGGCGCGCGCGGCGTGTCCTCTCGGACAGGATCGTGGCCATCGACGCCGCGCGCTCCGCGCTCGCCGACGCGGACGTCATCGCGACGCTCGACGTGGGCTGGGTGGCCGCCGCGGCGCCTCACGCCCAGATCCTCGATCTGGCCGGCGTGACGGACCCCGAGGTGGCCATCCTGCGCGGCTCTCACACCTCGAAGCCCGTCCCGGACGCGCTGCTCGCGTCGCGCCGAGTGGACGCCCTCGTGCTCCTTCTGGACGGGGAGGCCCCGGTCGACGTGGACTGGACCCGCTCGCGCTTCGCGCGCGGGGTCGAGCGGTGGGTCGCGCTCGCGCCGGGCATGGGGGGTGCGATGACGCCGGTCCTCACGACCTCGGGTCGCCTCCGGTACGTCGTCCTCCGCGGGAGGCTCTGACCTTCGCGGTGGGCCTCTGGGCCACGCCCGAGCTCGGGGCGCCTCCACGTCGAGCCTCCGAGGGCGTTCCACCCGCGGAGCGGGGCCACTACACTCCCCCGCGGTGCCGCCCCTCTTCGAGAGCCTCTCCCGGCTGGCCGAGCGCGTCGAGATCCTCGCCCGCGGGCTCGAGGGGGACCGCCGCGCGGCGCAGCTGATGCTCGAGCGCGGCCGGCCCCTCGACGCGCGGGAGCACGCGCGGGCCATCCTGACCGCCGTCCCCGGCTCGCCGCTCGGGCTCGCGCTGTGGGCCGACGCGGCGGAGGCCGCGTGGCTCGATCACGAGGCCGTCGCGGCGCTCTCCGAGCTCGCGCGCGCGGTACCCTGGCGTGGCGACGTGTGGCTCCGCCTCGGCCGCGCGGCGCGCCGGCTCGGGGACCAGCAGGCCCGGGAGGCGCTCGAGCGCGCTGCGGCGGCGCAGGACGACCGCGCCTCGCAGCGGGCGGCGCTCCTGGACCTCTGCGACATGGACCTCGCCCTCGGCGATCCAGCGCGAGCCGCGCGCTGGATCGAGCGGCTCCCCGCGGCGCTCTCGGGGCGTGACGACGCCGCGGAGCTTCGTCGCGCGGAGTGTGCCCTGGCCAGGGGGGACGCGGACACCGCCTTCGCGATCGCCGATGCGCTGCCTGACGCGCTCGCCGAGGACGGCGGCGCGGAAGAGCACGAGCCCGGGCGGCGCGCGGTCGTGGCGGCGCGCGCTCTCTCCACGCGGGCAGGCGAAGATCCGCTCGCCCGCGCGCGCGTTCGGCGCCTCGCGGTCCGGGCGTTCGTCCTCGACGCGATTGGCGCCAAGGACCTCCTCGCCGCCGTCATCTCCGGCACCCGGGACGCCGCCGCGCTCGCCGATCTCCGCGCGCTGGTCGCCGGCGCCGGCGCCCTGGACGACCCGAGCTTCGCGGCCGCGTTCGCGCTCGCGGAGGGCCGCAAGGACGACGCGCGCAGCGCGCTCGTCCGAGCGCTGTCGGTGGGGGACCGCGCCGCGGAGAGCGCGCTCCTGCGGCTCGCCCTCGATACGGAGGACGAGCCGGCGCTCGCCGCGCTCGCGGAGCGCCGGCCGGGCTCCGTTCCTGCGGGCGTGATGCCGGTTCTCGACGCGGCGCGCGCGCTCGCGCGAGGGGAGCCCGAGCGCGCGCTCTCCGCGCTGGACGCGACGTCCGCGGAGGTCGCGAGCTGGGCCAGCAGCCTGCGCACCCGCGCGGCGCTGGCGATGCTGAAGGACCCGAGCGGGTGGCCGCACCTCGTCGAGCTGCTGCTGAGCGAGGCGCGGTCGCTCGGGACCGTGGAGCACCTCGTGCGCGTCGAGGCGCTCGGCAGCGAGCAGAAGCGCGCGATCGTGGCGGCCGTGGTGGGCGAGTTCAATGCCGGCAAGAGCACCTTCATCAACGCCCTGCTCGGGGTCGACGTCGCGCCCACGGGGATCTTGCCCACGACCGCGACGCTCCACCGCGTCGCGTTCGCGCCCGATCCGTTCGTGCGCGTCCTGGTCCGGGGAGCGCCCGATCGCGTCGTGCCCCACGAGGGGCTGAAGGCCACCCTGACCAGGCTCCAGGAGGCTGGGGCCGAGGTGGACCGGGTGCAGATCTACGCGCCCATCGAGCGCCTGCGCTGGGTGGAGATCCTGGACACGCCCGGGTTCAACGCCCCCGATCCGGACCACGCGCGGGCCGCGCGCGGCGCGTTCGAGGAGGCAGACATCGTCCTGTGGCTGCTGGACGCGACCGGCGCGATGAAGGCGACCGAGGCGGCCATCCTGAAGGAGGTCGCGGAGCTCGGGATCCCCGTGGTGGTCCTGCTAAACAAGATCGATCGCGTCTCCGGGCCGGACCGCGCTCAGGTGCTCGCGCACGCGACGGCCGGGCTCGCGGAAATCGGCCTCACGCCGCACACCGAGCCGCTCACCTTCAGCGCGAAGCTCGCGCTGAAGGGGCGGCTCGGCGACGAGGCGGCGCTCGAGGCGGGGCGGTGGGCCGACGTCGAGCGCATGATCTCCTCCGTGATCGTGGACCGCGCCGACGAGCTCCGCGAGCGCGCGATGCAGCGACGCGCGCTCGGGATCGTCACCGAGCTCTCCGACGTGGCCCGCGTCAGGGCCGCCGAGGAGGCGGCGCGCGCCGAGGAGGAGCGCGCGCGCGTGGAGGCGCTCGGACGTGCCGCGGCGCGGCTCGCGAGGGAGGCGGAGGAGGCGGCCGCGTGGCTCGAGGCGGCGACGGAGGGCGAGCGGCGCGCGCTCGACGCCGATCTCCGCCCGCTCGCGCAGCTCGGCGAGGGGGTCCGCGTGGAGATCGGGGCGCGGACCTTCGCGGCCGAGAGGCTGGTCTCGCGCCTCGCCGGCGTCGTCACGCTGCGCCTCTCGGAGCACCTCGGGGTCGTCGCGCCGCGCGACGCCGTGGCGATGGTCGCGTCCGCGCTCGAGGGCGTCGCGCTCGCCGTGGCGAGCCCCGACGAGCTCCTCGGGCCGGGCGTTCGCCGCGCGCTCGTGGCCGCGTGCCGGGCGGCGGCGCGCGCGTTCGCGGGGGAGGCCGACGAGGTGGTGGCGGATCGGCGCAGCGCGATGGCGCTCCAGCGCCTGACCGCGCTCGCGGGCGCGCTCAGGGAAGCGGGATAGGCGCGTACCGGAAGAGCGCGAAGCCGATGCCGACGCCCGCGGCGAGCGAGAGGAGGATGAAGAGCACGCCGACCACGCCGCAGCCGCCCCGCTCCTTCGGCGGTTCGGCCCGCGTGGCGAGCTCGAGTGGCTCGGGGGGCGTGGGGTAAGGTCCGGGGTGGGCGAGGTCGCCCGGGCCGGGGGCGCGCGCTTCCGGCGCGTGCCCGAGCGACTCGGCGGGATCGACTGGGACCGTGGTGCCGAGGCTCGGCCGCGCGCCCGCGGGCGGCCCAGCCTGCGCGAGCTGTGCGGCCTCCGGGCTCTGAGGCGCGAACGGGCCCTGGATGCCTTGCTGCCGGAGGTAGTCCTCGACCGACGCGGCCATGGCCTTCATCGGCATCGTCTTGCCGAGCGAGCGCAGGTCGACGTTGGCGGGGGCCGCGCGATCGATGCCGCCGCGCTGCTCGAGCCACGCGAGGAGCGCCTCTTCGAGCTCGAGCGCCGACTGCGGCCGCTCGTCGGGCGACTTGGCCAGCGTCTTGAGGATCAACTCCTCGAGCTGTCGATCGATGGTCGGCAGGATCGAGCTCGGCCTCGGCGGCGGCTCGAAGGCCTGCTTGCCGGCGGTCTCGAGGGGGCTCGGGGTGTCGAAAGGGACCTGCCCCGTCACGAGCTGGTAGAGCAGGATCCCGCACGTGTAGAGGTCG
>CAZBJI010000227.1:0-11078 GCA_964492175.1 uncultured Polyangiaceae bacterium
CCTGGTGATGGAGCTGCTCGAGGGCGAGACCGCGAAGCAGCGGTGGCTGGCTCGAGGTCGTAAGCTCCCCGCGGAGGAGGTCCTCGACATCGGCGAGGGGGTCCTCGACATCCTCGCGCGCGCACACGCCGCCGAGGTCGTGCACCGCGACGTCAAGCCCGACAACATCTTCCTCGCCGGCGCGGCCATCAAGCTCCTCGACTTCGGCATCGCGCGGATCCGCGAGGGCACCGCGGAGGCGACCCAGACCGGCGCGATGCTCGGGACGCCCGCGTTCATGTCGCCCGAGCAGGCGCTCGCGCACTGGGGCAAGGTGGACGTGCGGAGCGATCTCTTCTCCCTCGGCGCCACGATCTGGCTCCTCCTCACCGGCAAGCTCGTGCACCAGGCGTCCACGGTGCCGGAGCTGTTGGTCGCGATGGCGACGAGGCCCGCTCCTCCGCTCGAGGGCGTGCTCCCGGGCGCGCCGCTCGAGCTCAGGCGCCTCGTCGATCGGGCGCTCGCCTTCGAGCGCGCCGATCGCTGGTCCTCCGCGTCCGCCATGGGCGCCGCGCTCGTGGAGGCGAGGCAGGCGCTCGCGGGCAAGGTGCTCGAGGTCCCGACCATGGTGTCGGGGACGAGCGCGGAGGTGGCCCCCGCGCCCCGGGGGCCGCTCGAGATCTGGGCGGCGGGCCCGATCGCGCAAGACGAGCAGAAGACCGCGGCGGCGGTCGAGAACGCCGCGACGACCGCCACCGCGGGGCGGCCAGCGCCTCGGTCGCTCCCCGCGGTCGCCGCCCTCGCCGTGGCCGCGGGCGGCGTTGCGTTCGGTGCGTGGGCGCTCCTCCGGCCCCCGTCGCCGGTGGATCTCGCGCTGGAGACGACGGCGGCGATGTCCACGGGGGGCTCGTCGAGCGGCGCGCCGACCGCCTCCGAGTCCGCCCCTCCCGCGCCGACCAGCGCGCCGACGGACGCGCCGACGGTGTCCGCTGCGCCGCCTGCGCCGAGCGGCGGGCGACCCGTGGCCAGCCCGGCGACGCGCTCCACGCTGAAGAAGCAGACCTGCAAGACGCACAAGGACTGCGACTGGAACGGCTACTGTCAGGACGGGCGGTGCCGCTGCTCCGGCGACGATCGTGCCGTGTGCGACGGGACCTGCGTCAGGCTGAGCTCGACGCGGAGCCACTGCGGCAAGTGTGGCGTCGCGTGCGGGTCCGAGGCCGCCTGCGTCAAGGGGCGATGCGTGGAGTGCGAGCCGCCCCTCAGGCGATGCGGGGACCGCTGCGTCGGCACGCTCGTGGATGGGTCCAACTGCGGCGGCTGCGGCGTCGTCTGTCCCTCGACGGAGCCCGTCTGTGTGCTCGGCAAGTGTCGCCGGTGACCGACTTGCGCGTATGCTCGTCGCGCCCCATGCGAAGCGCTCGCCTGATCTTCGCTCTGATCGCGTGCGCCGCCTCGCACGTCCCCACGGCCGCTTGGGCCGACGCCGCGAAGGAGGCGGCTGCCCACCTCGAGCGAGCGGAGAAGCTCAAAGAGGAAGGGGACTGGGCCGCCGCGTGCCCCCTCTACGAGAAGGCCTACGAGCTCGCGCGCCTCCCAGGGGCGCTCGTCAGGATGGCGGAGTGCGCCGAGCGAGCTGGGGAGTACGATCTCGCGCTCGACCGATACGCCGCTGCGGAGGAGCTCGTGAGGGAGTTTCCTCGCTCGGTGAAGGAGATCTCCGCCAAGCGAGAGGCGCTCGCCGCGAAGCTCGGCGTCGCGCGGATCACCACCGCCGCGCCGAGCCCCGACGGGACGCAGGTGAAGGTGGGGGCGCGGGTCGTCCCGATCGCGCGCCCCATCCACGTCTTGATCGAGGTGGAGCACGAGGCGTGCGCGGAGGCGCCCGGCTACGCGCGATCGTGCAGGCGGTTCCGCGTCGAGCGGGGGGCCCCTGGGGGCGCCGGGGTGACGGAGGTCGCGCTCGCGCCGATGGAGAGGGGCCCTCGGCAAGCCGTCCCGCCTGGGCCGGTGGATGCCCAGCCGCCGCCGCCGCCGCCGCCGGACGGGGGCCGGGGGCCGCTCTTCTGGGGCGGCGTGGCGAGCGTGACCATCGGTGGCGTCGGGGCGGTCGCCGCCGCGGCCACGGGCGCGATGATCCTGGACCTCCAGGCCGTCGCCGACGAGGGCTGCGCCGACTCGGAGCGGCGGACCGGGTGCGACCGCGAGTCTCTCGACGCGGCGGAGCTCGGGGGCACGTTGAACGTCGTCAACGTCGTGGCGTGGGGCGTCGCGATCGCGGGGTTGGGAGCCGGCATCCCCATGATGGTCGTCGGCGGCGGCGACTCGGGCGGCGCCGCGTGGCGGCTGCGCCCCTTCCACGCCGGGCTCTCGATCGAGACCGAGCTCTGAGCCGGTCAGCTGCAGCGCGGCGTTCCGATGTCCGCGACCGCGCAGGGCTTGGGGGGGGCCGAGGGGACGGGCCGGGAGGTGCCCGGTGGCTTCGGCGGCCCACTTGGCCTCGGCGGAGCCGTCGCGCTCTGCGACGTGGACTCGACGGGCGGCGCGGTCGCGGAGGGGGCGGACGACGCGCCGAACGACGCGGTCGTTGTCGCGGTCGGCGTCGCGGTCACGGCGGGCGGCGTGGTCGGCGGACCGGCGACGCTCGACGGCGCGAGCTCGGAGGAAGGGGCGCTGGCCCGCTGGTCGTCGCTGGTCGCCGTGTCGCTCGGCAGCGCCAGGTAGGTCACCGCAGCAGCGCCCGCCGCGACCCCGGCGAGGGCGCCCAGCCAGGTCAGGCTCTTCGGGCGGCGCGTGACCACGGTGGTGGAGGTCGCCGGCGCAGTGACGGGTCGCTCTGCCGCGCGCGGCAGGGCGGGCCACGGCTCCTGGAGGCGAATCGGCGTCGGGTGGCGCGGATCGCTCGGCTCGAGGTGGAGCGCGCTCGAGGCGAGCGTTCGAGGCATCGGTCGCGTCTTCACCGCCGGGCGGACGACGGCACCCTCCACCGCGGGCAGGAGCTGGGTCCTCTCGTTCGGCGCTCGGACCTGGAGGACGTCGGTGCGGGCGAGGGCGACGTTCGGGCCGGTCTCCCTCTTGGCCGTCACCGGTTCGCTCGAGACCGGCACCGCGGCCGTCAGGGGGGCGCGGGGCTCGGCTTCGTGAAATGGATTCGCCTCGGGGTCGAGCCTGACGGTCCCCTTGCAGACGAGGGACACCCTCGCGGCCCGGGTCGCCTCCAGCATTTCGCCCGCGCTCGGCCAGCGGCTCTGTTGCTCGAAGACGAGCGCGCGGTCCACCACCTGGTAGAGCTCGTCGGGGAGGCCCGGCGCGACCGACGAGAACGGCTCGGCTTGCTTCGTCGCGGTCGCGACCAAAAGCTCCGGGATGGTCTTCGCGCTGTGCACCAGGCGACCCGAAATGAGCGTCCAGATCGTCGCTCCCAGCGCGAAGAGATCGCTCCGCCCGTCCACCTGGTCCCAGCGCGCGAGCGCCTGTTCGGGCGCCATGAAGGCGGGCGTCCCGAGCATCGCGCCGGTGTGCGTCGCGTCCGCCGCGCCTTCCCGGAGCCGGGCGATGCCGAAGTCCAGCAGACGCACGCCGCCGCCCTCGACCATGAAGATGTTGTCGGGCTTGATGTCGCGGTGGACCACGCCCTTCTGGTGTGCAGCGCTCAGGATCTCGAGGATGGCGATCGCGATGTCGACGACGTCGAGCGGGGGCAGCTCGCGCCCCTCACGGATCCAGCGCTCCTTGATGGTCTCGCCCTCGAGCAGGTCCATCACGAGGAAGACGAGGCCGTCCTCGGTCACGTCGTCGTCGAGCACTCGGACGATCCCCGGGTGCTGGACCGCGTTCGCGACGTATCCCTCTCGCAGGAGCCGCCCCTTGATCTGCGGGTCACGGGCGAGCTCCGGGTGGAGCACCTTGACCGCGGCGCGCGCGCCGTTGCGGTGGGTCGCAGCGAAGACCGTGGCCATGCCCCCGCGACCCAGGAGCTTGTCGAGCCGCCACTTGTCCCGCAGGTACGTTCCGAGCGCGAGGCGCGGGTCGGCGGCGGTCTCGATCACGCCCGAAGTATACGGGTCAATCCACGCTCGGGCGACCTAGCGGCGTGCGGGACGAGCGCGCGTCCGGGTGCCCGAGGACGTCGCCGCTGCACGCCCACCCCCAAGTCCCGTCGCGCTAGGCGGCAGGTCCGACCGCGCGTCCCAAGGCGAGCGGAGCGAGGCAGAGCCGGTGGGACTCCTCGGCGTCCTGGCGCGGACGCACCTCCGCGTGCACCCTCGCGGCGAGGCTCGCCGCGAGCGGGAGGTGCGCACCCGCGTCGGCCGGGAGATAGCAGGGCAAGGGTGGCGCGCCGCTCACGGCCAAGAAGCCTCGGAGGCGCTCGCCCCCGAGCAGGGTCCGACGGTCGTAGGCGCGGCGCTCGAGCAGCGCCCGCTCGACGGCCGGTCGCGCCGCGCCGGCGATCACGCTCGCGGCCTCGATCCCGTCGGCGATCTCCCGCGCGACGCTCCGCGGGGTAAACCTCCCCCCGAGCGCCAGCGCTGCGCGGTCGAGCAGCTCCGCGAGATCGGGATCGTTGCGCGCGCCAGGCAGGTTGCTCCCGAACGCGCTCCACACGATCAGCCGCTCCACGTCGTCCCAGGCGAGTGTCAGCTCCCCCGCGAGCGTGACCACCGGCGCCGCGGCGCCCCGCGTGAGCGCGTCGTGGACCATCGACTCGAGCTCCTCGAGCGACCACGCGTCGGCCGTGAGGAGCCGCGAGGGGTCGATCGACGATCCGGCGACGCTCCACAGCCGCTCCACCACCGCGAAGCTCGTGCGAGAGCGCGTGACGTTCTGTCCTAGGCGGACGTCTCCCGGGGTCGTGGAGTCCGACGAGTCGACCTCGCTGACCGTCTTGAGGGCGCCCGCGCCCGCGAACGGCAGGGCGGGCGACGCGGGCTGGTTCGGGGACGACAGGGTAAAGGCCATGAGCGCGTCCGCCGCGTGTGCGTCCTCGGAGCCGCCGTCCGGCGCCCCCGCGGCCTCGATGGATGCCTCCAGGGCGCACCCGCCGTCGACGAGCGGTGTTTGGCCGCGCCAGGTCATCGTGGCCGTCCCGCGGTCGGTGTCGATGAGGAGGGTGTCGGCGCGGAGCATGACCGGGACGCCCTGAGTGGGCGTCCGGAGCGTCACCCGCGGGCGCAGGCCGGGCAGACAGGTCGAGAGCACCGCCTGCCGCGGATCGAGGTTGTCGAGCTCGACGCGCTCGTCCTCGCGAAATGGCTGCGGCGGCCGCTGGTCCGGCGGGGCGGCGTTGAAGAAGAGCGGGGAGGAGGGAGCGCCGAACGGTCGATCCGTGGGGACGCCGTCGAGCCACCGCGGATCCCCCGCGCCCAGCGCGTCGACTCGCGGCGGCCACCGCGCCGCGATCGGGCCGAGGCCGGCCGTGCGCACGCTCGAGGCCGGCACGTCGAGGCCGGTGCCAGCCGGCGCCACCGACGGGGCGAAGGTGGTCCTCGCCCCCGGGCTGGGGTCGACGCCGACGGGGTTCTCTCCGCGCGCTCCGCGTGCGGCTCGCTCCCACGAGAGCGGGAACCGAGCCGCGGGCCGCGGCGCCCCGGGCACGCCGTCGTGGGGTACGGTCCGCGCGCCGAACACGTCGATCGACTTCTCGATGCCTCCGACCCGCACGCGGGCGGTGAGGCGCGGGACCGCGACGCCCCCCGGCGCGTACGCGTGGCCCACGACCAAGAGATCGCTCGCGGGCTTGAAGGGCGCGGCGTCCGACGGGGCGAGGAGGGGACGGCCAGGGTCTCCCGCGACGTGCCGATCCGAGAGCGCGACGTCGTCCTGGAACGCTGCCAGCGTGGCGCGTCCAGGGCGGAGATCGAAGGTGAGCTTCGCCACCACCGTCAGCATCGGTCCGCTCGGGCTCGCCCAGCGGAACGCGACCGCCGGCACGTCCCCGGAGCGCGCGACCACCGTCACGCGGGGCGCTGCGCCTGGTGGGAAGGCGCCGGCGTAGGCCGAGAGCGAGCGAGTGACCTCGAGGCCGCTCGCCGGGCGGCTCGCCGGGTTCCTGGCGAGCAGCCCGCGGAGGACCTCTCGCATCGGGGGGGGCAGATCGGCAGGGCACTGCCGCGTGGGATCGGAGTCGCGGTCGAGGTTCACGAGCAGCTCCGCGAGCGCGGAGCCGAAAGGAGGGCGGCCGGTGAGGCAGGCGACGAGCACGCACCCCAGGCTGAAGAGATCGGAGCGCGCGTCGATCGCCTCGCCCCGCGCCTGCTCGGGCGACATGAAGCCCATCGTGCCGACGACCCCGCCTTGCCCGGTGAGCGTGTGGGCTCCGCCGACGACGCCGGTGAGGCCGAAGTCGATCAGGCGGATCGAGCCGTCGTCGCAACAGAAGACGTTGTTTGGCGTCAGGTCCCGGTGGACGAGGTTGCTCGCGTGAAGGTACGAGAGCACGGCGCCGATCTGCGCGCCGAGCCAGGCCGTCGCGCCCACGTCGAACGGGCCATGCCGGAGCAGCTCCCGGAGCGTCCGGCCCGAGAGGACCTCCGTGGCCAGGAACCACGTGCCGTCCGTGGTGACCCCGTGCGTGACGTGCCTGACGATCCCGGGGTGCGTGAGGCTCTCGAGCGTCCGCGCCTCCCGCTCGAAGCGAGCGTCCAGCGAAGGGTCGCCCGCGTGGACGATCTTCAAGGCGACGCGGTCGCCCACCTCGTGGTCGTAGGCGAGGTAGACGGCGCCCATGCCGCCCTGACCGAGGCGGCGCTCGATCGTGAAGCGCCCGGCGATCCGCGTCATGGCCGGCAGCGCGGCCTCCGTGGGGGGGCCCTCCGAAGGATCCGGGGCTCCCCCGCGCTCGGCGCGGGTCGCGGCGATCTCGCGCAAGTGAGCGATCATCGGATCGTCGATGCGGGGCACTGGGCTCCATGGTACCCGCTCCTTCTGCCCCGGAGAACGCTCACTTCGCCGCGTCGACGTCGATGCCGAGCTCCGCGGCCTCCTGCCTCAGCTCCTCCTCGCTCGCGGTGATCTCCCGCAGTCGCGCCACGATCGCGCGGCGAAACTCCTTCCGCGCGAAGTGCAGGTGGTTCGTCACGTCGGTGACGGCGAGGCCGAGCTCCTGGGCCAGCGCCGCGTAGGTGGGGCGCGCCTCGGGCGTGGCGCAGAGATCGTAGCGCTCGAACAGGACGTAGTACCGCGCCTTCCCCGCGCCCTCGAGCCGGGCCTGGAGATCCGTCACCGCGGAGGCGAACAGGCCCCGGACGAACTCGCGGTCGAAGGCCTGCTCAGGCGAGTCCTCGGTCGCGAGCGCGAGCTCCCCTTCGAGCGTCTCCGCTTCGATCGGCACGAACCGCTTGCCGCCGCCTCGCTTCACCCGGCCCGCGGCGCGGAGCTCGCTCTCCACCAGGTGGTCGAGGCAGGTCCGGACGAAGGTGCGGAACCGGCCGCGCTCCGCGTCGTAGGCGGCGAAGATCCCACGCTCGACCACGCGCGCGAAGAAGGACTGCGCCGCGTCCTCGGCGCGCTCCGGATCGAACCGCCACTTGTGGCGGAGGTGCGCGTACACCGGCCGGTAGTACACGGCCGCGAGCGCGGCGAGGCTCGCCGCCCGCTCGGCCTCGTCCGTCGAGGCGGCCCGAGCCACGGCCGAGTAGCGGGTCTCCGGGAACATCGACGGCGATAGTCGCTCGGGGGACGAGGGGAGCCAAGCTGCAGCGCGAAGATCAGTGCCGGCCGGAGCGGTCCCCCTGGTTGTTCTTCTCCCGCATCTCGCGGTAGCGCTCCTCCTGGGCGTTTGCCGCGGCTCGCTCCTGGTCGGCGAGGTCCTTCTGCACGCGCCGGACGTCGGCCTCGGTCACGTCGGGGTTCGGAACGCCAGGCTTGCTCAGCTTCTCTCCGGGGATGACCACTTCCCCGTTCGACGTGATGAGAAACTCCCCTCCGCTGGGGGTCTCGTAGACGGTCCCCTCTCCGGTGGTCCCCTTCTTGACGATCTTGCCGACGGTCGTCTCCACGCCCTTGAGGGGAGCGTCGTCGAGCTGGGAGAGCTTCTTGCCCTCACGCAGCTTGCCAGCGATCTTCTGGGCTCTGTCGACCGCGGGGAGCGTCAGGCTGCCCGTGTCCTCGCCGAAGATCTTGAGCAGGCTCGAGAGCCCGTCGACCTTCCAGTTGTCCTTGATCTTCATCACGGAGCCGCCGAGGCTGACGAAGAAGTCGACGATGTCGAGGAACCACATCACGTTGCCGACGCCCGTGCCCTCCTCGTAGCGGAGGAGCGACTGAGGGTCGGTGATGCGCACCCCCCCGATCCCGACGTTCGGAGAGCCGGACTTGACCAGCGCGTCGCACTTGGTCGCGTCCCCGACCCGGGCGGCGGGGTAGTTCTCGATCGTGACGCTGAGCGACCCCTGGGCGATGTTCATCCCCACGTGCGCGCTCGTCTCCGTCGAGCCCGAGAGCACGTTGGCGATGGCGTTGGCCGACCTCGCGACCCCGAAGAGGAGGTTGGTTCCGGGGAGCAAGCTGAGCACGGTCTCGACCGTCGACGTCGACCCGGCGCACTCGATCGAGTCCCGCATGCGGGCCGCCTCCTTCCCGTTGATGAAGGTGTGCTTGGCGGCCGTGGAGATCTTTCCCGACTCGGATCCGCCTGTCGTCCCGAACAGCCAGTCGAGGCCCGACCCGATCTTGCCCCCGAGCCAATGGCCGATGACGGCGCCGTCGATGACGTCGGCGAGGTCGCTCACCACGCCCCCGATGAGCCCGAGCCACGACTTCTCGGCCGCCTCCTCCACGAGCTCCTTGCTCGCGCGCTTGAGGAAGTACTTGGCGCCCGCCTTCACGCCGATCTGCGCGATCTTCTTTGTGCCGCCGGTGCCCACGATGAGCAGGATCTCGACCGTGAGGCCCAACCCGAAGCCTGCGCGCTTCAGCGCCGGCGCGAACACGTTGTGCGCGATCGGATCCCCGAGTCGAGCGGCGGCAGGCGTCACAGAGCCCTCCAACGGATCGTCTGGGCGAGCTGATGAAGCACCTGGATGCCCTTCTCTCGCACGCCGAGCGGGAAGGTCGCCGAGAGTGAGATGGTCCGACCTTGGACGGAGGCGAGGACTTGGTGCGCCGCCACGCGCCCCGCCGCCTCATCGAAGAACTCCCACCCGAAGGACGTCGCGTCGGTCCCGCCCATGGGGACGGTGCTCACCACCTCACCTCGGAAGCCGCGGAGGGAGAGCCGCGCCGCCTTGAGGCGCTCCTTTGCGATGTCCTCGGCCGCCCTCTCCGACGGCTCGGAGATGAGGACGACCGTCGTCGGGTTGCCCCCGATCGGCACCGAGAGCGCGTGGAGCGACTTCTGGGCGGTGACGTGCGGGCTGTCGATGGCACCTTCTGCGAAGTGGAACATGGGACCTCCGGGAATCAACCGCTAGCCGTCGAGCCGCACGTTGCGGCCCGCGGGCTGCTCGTGCTCGGAGAAGAGGATCGTCTGGGCGTGGGTCTTCGTCGTGTGGAGGACCTCGCTCCACCCCGTGGGGCTCGAGATCTCCTCGGCGTCGTCGAAGAGGACCACGTGATCTCCGGCGGCCATCAGGCGTCCGGCGGTCGCGATCGCCACCCGCAGCGTCCTCGGGAGCTCGTCGAAGGAGCGGGTCGCGCCCTGGAGCTGGAGCTCCGGCCGGAGCGCCCTGGCGACGCGGCGCGCGCCGACCACGCGCACCGGGGTGTGCTCGTGGGTCCAGTCGATCCACGCTTGCAGCGCGTCCGTCCGCGCCACGCCGAGGACATGGTCGAGCAGCCTCTCGTGGAGTGCGTCGGGCAGCCTGCCCGCGGACTCGGCGTCGACGCGGCTCACCTTGTAGCCACGCCGGCGCGCGAGCGTCGTCGCCGCGTCGGGGACGCCGACGCCCCCCCGGAGCGGATGGGCCCCGACGAAGACCTCCGTCACCCGCTCCGCGTCCTGCGGGATGAACGTCTCCTCGTGCTCGTCGAAGTGCCACGAGAGGACCGCCTTGGCGACCTCTTCGCGAGCGAAGGCGCCGTCCGTCGATTGGCCCGAGAGCTCGAGCAGGAGCGCCTCGATGAGCCGGCACGCCCGGGTCTTGCCCCCGCAAGCGCGCGCGACCAGCACGGTCGTCCCGAGCGGATCGAACGCGATCTCCCCGTCGCGCGGGCCATGAAAGCCGAGGAATTCGATGCTGTGGAGTCTCATGAGCCCTCTTGCGGGTTGATGTCGACGCGCGGGCCCTTGATGACGATGCCCGCCTCGGCGATCTGAATCTGCGACTTACCGACCACGAGCGTGATCTGCGTGTTGGAGAACACGATCACCTCGTCCTTGCCGAAGACCTCCGTCTTGTTGCTCCACAGAGCGGCGCGCGGGTTCCCCGTGAGGACGATCTCCTCGGTGGCGCGGACGTTGATGTTGGTCTTCGACTGAATCCAGATGTCCTCCTTGCGGCTCTCGAGCCTGTAGGAGGCGCACTTCTCGTCGTACTTCTTTCCGATGTCGACCGTTCGCGTCCCGACGACCTTGACGTCGTCGTCGGCGCCGACGGAGACGCTCCGGTGCCTGCCGGTCTTGCTCCGCCAGTCGTTCCCCGCGGTGATCGTGACGTCGTGCGTGGACCACAGGTGCGCCACCGGGCCGCGGTCGGCGCTCAGCGACAGCCCCGCGTTCTGGGACGAGTCGTCGAGGGAGTCGTTCTTGATGCTGAAGTCCCCCATCTTGGCGACGTCCTTGGTCCACGGCTTGTTGAGCCCGGTGTAGACGCGCCCCGTGACCATCGGCTTGTCGAGGTCACCGGCCAAGAAGTCGATGAGCACCTCCTCGCCGATGCGCGGCAGCGAGAACATCCCGCGCCCCGGTCCAGCGAGGCCGTAGCTCACCGGCACCCAGCAGGAGGCGTTGTCGTCGCGGGCGGACTCGCGGTCCCAGTGGAACTGCACGAGCACGGAGCCGAACTCCTGCGGATCGATCTTCTTTCCAGGGGTCCCCACCACCGTCGCCGTCTCCACGCCGGTCGCGCAGGGGCGGGGCGTCACCATCTCGGGGATGTAGGGGACGTTCGTCGGGTGGCCGGTGCAGGACATCGTCCACTCTCCGGTCTCCTCTCCGGAGA
>CAZBJI010000228.1:0-11047 GCA_964492175.1 uncultured Polyangiaceae bacterium
TCGCGCGATCGTCGTCGCCGCGCGTCGGCGCGGTGATCGGCGCCTCGGTCGGCGTGCGCGTGAGCGGCACCGCGGCCGCGAGCGGCAGCGTCGGCGCGAGCGGCGCGGCGAGCGCTTCGGCCGGCGCCTCGCCACGCAGCGCCGCGCGGAGCGCGCGCATCGACGGAGTGCGGCGGCGGTGATCGGGCTCGAGCGCGGCGTCGACGGCGCGCGCGATCACGGCGGGCACCTCGGGCGCGACCTCGCCGAGGCGCCGCGGCGTCCCCGACGCGACGTGCGCGAGCAGCGCGAGCACGCTCGCGTCGCGATCGAAGTCGAAGGGCAAGCGCCCCGCGAGACACTCGAAGAGCACCACGCCCATCGCCCACACGTCGATCCACGGGCCGATGTCGCGCGAGCCCGTCGCTTGCTCGGGCGACATGTAGACCGGCGTGCCGATCGCGGCGCCCGTCGCGGTCGCGGGGCCCGCGGCGTCGCGGAGCTTCGCGATGCCGAAGTCGAGCAGCTTCGGCACCACGCGGTCGCCCTCGCGCGCGAGGAAGATGTTGTCGGGCTTGAGGTCGCGGTGGACGATGCCGCGCGCGTGCGCCGCCTCGAGCGCGTCGAGCACGGGCTCGATGATCGCGAGCGCGTCGGCGGCGCCGAGGCGCTCCTCGCGCGCGATGCGCGCCGAGAGCGGCTCGCCCTCGAGCAGCTCCATCACCATGAACGGCGCGCCGTCGGGCGTCTCGCCCTCGTCGAGGACGCGCACGACGCCCGGGTGAACGACCGCGAGCGATACGTACGACTCCCGGCGGAAGCGCTCCCGCATCGCTGGATCGTCCGCGAACCGCGGGTGCAGGATCTTCGCCGCCGCGCGCTCGCCGTCGTCGTGGGTCACGGCGTAGACGGTGGCGTGCCCCCCGCGCCCGACGAGCGGGCCGAGCGTCCAGCCGCCTCCCAAGGCGGCGCCGGGCTCGAGCGTTGCAGCGCTCATGGCGTTCCTGGAGCCGCCCGATCGGGGTGCGGGCGCGCCGTCACGGCCCCCCGTAGCAGCACGCGTCGGGCTTCTTCTTCCGTGCGAGCCGCGTCGCCGCGGCGTCGAGCGGGCTGCTGCAGAGCCGGCCGCGCTCTCCCGGGCCTCCGCCGCAGTGGGAGAAGACGCCCGCCGCGCAGTCCGCGAACGGTGGATCGGCGCTCCGGTGCGGCTTGGCGTGCTGCACCGACTCCGCGGCCGTGAGGCACGGGTCGTCACCCGACCCGCCGGCTGCCGCGGAGGCCGAGGCCGCGGCCGGCGCGGCGGTCGAGGGCGCGGCGGTCGCGGGCGCGGAGGCCGAGGGCGCGTCGGTCGAGGAAGCGCCGGTCTGCGTGCTCGAGGCGGCGGCGTGTGCGCTCGCGGTGACCGAGGTCGCGGGGGTAGCCGAGCGCGCGCTCGCGCCCTCGAGGTCTCCACCGCACGCCGAAAGCGTCGCGAGGAGGATGAGCGTTCGGAGGGTCTTCTCTCGCATGGGCAGGCCTAGGTGGGGGTGAGGGGGGCGACGGGAGGCGGCGTTTCGCCGTGGCGAGGTGCTGCCATGCGGCGGGCGTGGTGACGACGGATCTCGTCGATCAAGCCGAGCGCCAGCGCCAGACGGCGCCCGGCGCGCCCGGCGCAGGTGGGGGCGCGCTCGGCGCGCGAGCGGGCGGCCGCGACCTCGAGCGAGCCGAGGGGCCCGGGTGACAGGCGCGCCGCCAGCGGGCGCAGGTCGACGAACGGCGGCGTGTCGACCCCCGCGCCGTCGAGGAGGCTGAGGGAGTGCGTGCCCCAGCCCGCGACGCGGTCGCTCCCCGCGAGGAAGGCGCCGAGGCGCCGCCGGAGCTCGTCGCGCGGGACCGCGTCGGCGAAGAGCTCCGCGCGCAGATCGGCGTGGGTGAGCGCGCTCGGCGCGAGCGCGCCGCTCGGCCTCGCGAAGAGCTCGATCCGCTCCCCCGTCCCGAAGCGCTCCGCCACCACGTGGAGGATCTCCTCGGGCGGGCGGCCGGGCGTCGCGTACGGGAACGCGTTGCCCTCCGCGAAGAGGCACGCCCAGCACTCCGGATCCCCGAGCCCCACGGGCCAAGGGCTCGGCGGCTTGGGTCCCCGCCGGCGCTTGGCCCGCGGCCCGCCCGCGCGGGCCTGGTGCTCGAGCTGGATCGCCACCATCCGCTCGAACGGGCCGAGCATCGAGTGGAACTTCCGCTCGTCCCGCTCGAGGCAGCCGAGCGCGCGGCTCACCGCCTCGATCGTGGAGAGGCACTCGGCGCGAGGCTCCCGTCGGATGCGGTACGCGCTGCCGCGGTCCGGGGTCAGCCGGACGCGCGGCAGGTCGCGGAGGACCACGTTCCGTTGCAAGAGCTTGCGCGCGGTGCTCCAGGTGCCGTCCACGACGACGAGCGTGAGCGGGAGCGCGGGCGGATCCGTCTCCAGGTCGCGCGCCCCCTCTCCCGGCCAGAGCAGGACCGCGGGGCGCGCCGGATCGGACACCAGCCGTCGCAGCTCGGCGTGGTCGTCGACGTCGGCCCCGACGAAGAGGTGAGACCCGACGATCGCGCGCGCGGCCATCGCGGCCGTCCCGATCGGCACGCGCGCCTCCCGGGGGTGCTGCACGACGACCAGCGCGACGTCCGTCGTGAGCGTCGGCACGAGGTGGCAGCAGCAGACGCGGGCGGCCCGGAGGCACTCTGCGCAGACGGCTCGCGGGACCATCACACCGCCGGGATAGCCCCGCCGCCGCCCGCCGTCGACCGGTCTCCTCCCCGAAGCGAGCCCGCCGGTGGCCGGCCTCAGAAGCCGAACGCGTTCGAGCTCTCCACGTTCTTCTTCTGGTCGATCTTGTTCTGGCGCTGCTGGGCGGGCGCCGCGGCGGCGTCGCCCGGGGGCGGAGTTGCGAAGCCGCTCGAGGCGCGGTCGAGCTCGGCCTCTTGCCGCTCCAGGCTGCTCACCACGTCCTTGGCGCGCGAGGCCGGCGCGGCCTTCGGCGCCGCCAGCTTGGCCTTGCCGAGCGAGAGCTTGGCGTCCTCGAGGCGGCGGCGGGCCTCGTCCGCCTTGCCCACGTTGAAGAGGGAGTTCGCGTCCCGCAGCGCCGCCGCGGTCTCGCTCTTCTGCACGCGGTCGAAGACGACGCCGTCGAGGTCCGCCACCCTCGCGCCGCCGGAGACGCGCTCGAAGCCGAGCTTGCCCCACTCCTTGGCGTCCTTGCCGGCGATGAGGTCGCGGAAGGCCACGTCCACGCGCGCCACGTCGGCGAGGCCGTCCGCCCCGGCGGGCGCGCGGACCTTCAGGAGGACGGTCTTGATCTCGCCCTTGGCGAAGGAGCCGAGCGGGACGCTGACGCGCGACCCGGAGCGCGTGAACGTGCGGTCGAAGACCTGCACGAGCTCGATCCCTTGGGCGAGCTCGATCTCCGCGACCGAGTCCGACGCGACGCTCTCTGCGAGCGTCGTCGCCTCCTGCTCGAACACGCGGGCGAGGTCCCGATCGTTCTCCACGAAGTGGTGCCGGCCGTTCGAGGCGAGCGCGATCGCCGCCATGATGTTCTCGTTGAAGTCGACGTCGACGCCGATGGTCGTGATGGAGACGCCATCCGTCATCGCGCGCTGCGCGATGGCCCGGAAGCTCGACACGTCGCGGACGCCGCTGGTCGGCTCTCCGTCGGACAGGAGGATCATGCGATCCACCGACCCCGTCCTGCCGCTGCCGATCGACGCGGCGCGGCGGAGCTCGACGAGCGCCTCCTCGATCCCGCACGAGATGCAGGTGTCGCCGCCGAGCTGGATGTTCCGAATCGACTGGACCGCCGAGGAACGCGTGATCGAGCTCACCGTCGTGGTGGGGACGACGGTCTCCGTCCGCGTGTCGAACGCGAGCACCGACACGGTGTCCCCGTCGCGGAGGCGCTCCACCGCGGTCGCGGCGGCGGCGAGCGCGTTCGAGAAGCGCGTGCCACGCATCGACCCGGACTTGTCGATGACGATGGAGAGGTTCACCTGGGGCTCCACACCGCCCTGCTCCTCGCCGCCGCGCACCTCGACGAGGAGGAACGTTTCCTGCGGGGAGGAGCCGGGGAGCGAGGCGTGCCCGATCCGCCCTTCGACCTGGAGCACCTTGCCCGTCGAGAACTGGGCGGCGGCGACCGACTTGTCGTTGGCGGCCGCGCCCACCAGGCCGTCGTCCGAGCCGGAGTCGCTCCGGCCCTCCGCGGCGGCTGTCCGGTCGGGGGTCGCTGCGAACCCGCCCTCGGGGGTGACGGCGTAGACGCCGCCTCCGGCGAGGAGCATGCCGACCGAGGCGAGCAGACCGAGCGTAGTGGTTTTCATGACGTGGACTCCGTTACCGCCGGCGATGGCCGGACGAGGACCTGCGGGGGCTCCGCGGTGCTCCGGACGCCAGCGCGCCGAAGCGTATCCCAGGGAGGAATGTGGCCGATGAGGACGAACAGCGCATCGAACGGGACGCGGTGGGTCCCTTCGCCGTCCCGGGCCGTGACCCACCCGGGCCCGACCTCCTCGATTTGGCTCCCGAATCGGAGGCGGAGCCGGCCGGCCTTCCTGAGCCGCTCGACCTCCGCGATGTTTCGGGGCTGACCACGTGAGTAAGTAGCCCCACGGTGCAGGATTGTGACCGAAGTCCTCGGCTGCGCCGCGAGGGCGGCGGCCGTTTCCATGGCCGAATCCCCGAGGCCGACGACCACCACCCTCTGGCCGGCCAGGCTCCGGGCGTCTGCCAGGTGATAGTAGACGCGGCTCTCGGCCTCTGCGGGCACGACGACGGGCAGGCGCCGCGGCGTCCCCCTCTGCCCGATGGCCAGAAGCACGGTCCGCGCCAAGACCGTCCTGCCCTGCTCGTTCGGCCCCAGCGCGCGGACGACGAAGAGCCCGTCTGCGCGCCGCTCCACCTCCGTCATGCGCATGTCCTCCTCGATCGGGAGGGCCTCCCTGCGCACGATGCGCATCCAGTGGAGGAGCAGCTCCTCTTTGCTGGACTCCTTCAGCCAGAGCTTGCCGGCCATGGGCAGCTCGAGGGGCTGGTCGAAGACGAGCTTGCCGCGCGGGAAGCTCTGGATGCTCTGGGCGACGCCGCCCTGCTCGAGGACCGCGAGGCTCGCGCCGAGCTCCTTCAGGCGGAGCGCGGCGCTGATGCCCGCGGGGCCGGCGCCGATCACGCACGCGTCGACGGCGCTCGGATCGCGGGGTCGAGATCCGAGCGACGCGTGGGCGGCGTCGGCCGCCTTCGCGCCCTGCAAGATCGCGTTCTTGATGAGCGGGACGCCGGTGACGTCTCCGCAGAGGAAGAGGCCCGGCGTGTCCGGGCTCTCGAGGGACGCTCCGACCCGCGGCCGCTCGATGACGTGGTCGGCGTCGGCCATGCGCAGAGAGCCGTTCGGGCACCGCTGCTCGCAGAGGACGAGGCCGCAGCACGCGTCGGGGCGAGCGACGACCGCGACGTAGCGCTCGACCTCGAGGACGCCGTACGGACAGACGTCCACGCACGCGTAGCAGCCGAGGCACGTGGAGGTGTCGATGACGGGCAGCCGCTTCACGGCCGCCGCCTCGGTCGCCTTCGGCGCGCGCCCTGCGGGGCGCCGGGAGCGCACGAGGCCCACCGCCGCCGCCCCCGCGTAGCCGAGCAGCGCGGCCAGACCGCCGGCGCCCAGCCACCCGAGGGGCGTCCGCGCCTCGCGCGCGCCGCTCACGGTCGGCGCACGCGCGACGGCGGTGCGGGCGACCTCCCACGCGAAGGAGCGGTCCTCGAAGTGCTGATCCTTGCACACGGCGTCCTTCGAGCCGCCCGACGGCGCCCGGTCGTCATCCCCGCGGCGCCGACCGTCGCGCCGCGCGTCCTTGGGCAGGACGGCGGGGAGCGCGACGCGGTGCTCGTCGAAGCACGCCGTGGGCTCGAGGTCGCCCGGCGCTGCGCCCGTCCGGCACCGGGCGAGCGGGTCGCGCGGGCTGTCTTGGTGGCAGCCCAGGCATACGCCGACCGGGATGGTCGGCACGAGCACGGTGCGCTCGGCGTGGAACGCCACGTCGGGCAGCGGCTCCTCCCCCCACGTGCTGTACCTGACCGCGGGTCCGTCCGGGGGCATGCGAACACCGCTCTGGGAGCCGTGGATGGTGTGGCACGTGGAGCAGGTCATCTCGCCGGCCTGCGTGAGCCGCTTGTGGCCTTCGCGCGTCGAGGGGTGCGGGCCGTGGCACCCGACGCAGGCGCCGCGCGCGTTCTCCCGGTGCCGCGGCGTGCCCTCCTCGGCCTTCTGGTGGCAGGAGGCGCACGTGAGCTTCGCCTTCACGTGGGGCGGCGTGAGCGGCCCCGGGCCCGCTGGGGGCGCCTCGGGCGAGGCGGCGAACGCCAGCCCCGCGGCCGCCGCGCCGCACGCCGCCGCGATCCAGATCGGACGGACGCGGCGAACGTCGCTGGTCGAGGTCGCGCGCCGCGCGCCTGCGCCAGCCTGCTTCGCGGCCTCGCTCGCGCTGGCGACGAAGAGCGTCTTGTGCTGCTGCTCGGGGGCGCGCCGGTCGGTCACGAGGGTCCCCCGAGCGCGCGCACCACGTGAATCGCGAGGAGCGCCAGCGCGACCGCGAAGCTCGCGACGTGGATGGGGAGCGGAGCCCGCAGCGCGTAGAGCAGCACACGCTGCGCCGGCAGGGCGCGGATCTCCACCGCGACGCGGCAGATCTCGTCGAGGCCGCCGAGCCGGTCGTTGCCGCGTCCCTCCAGCCGTCGGTCGATGCGGGCCCGGAGCGCGCGCTGCTCGTGCCGAAGGTCGCGCCGCGACGCGAGGAGCGCCACCCAGCCGAGCGGACGTCTCACGTACGGGAGGACGACCTTGTCGCAGACGGCCTTCACGAGCTCGCCCTTGCCGGTGAGGCTGCGAAAGAGCCTGCTCTCGAGCGCCTCGCGCTCCGCCCGGAAGTCCTCGGGCAGGAGCGCCGTCCGCTCGATGCGCGAGAGCGCCCGCGGGATCACGGCGTAGAGCAGGGCCAAGAGCAGCCCGGAGGCGCCGGCGACCACGAGCGCCGCGAAGAGGGCGCTGCCGGCGGTCGCGCGCAGCGCGAGCGAGGGGACGTGCGCGAAGGCCGCGGCGAGGCACACGACGCCGATCCCGAGGTGCCACGCGTACTGGGGCCGCGTCACGCTGCGGACGCCCCCCGCCTGCGGCGGCAGGCGCATCCAAGCCCGGACGGCGCGCTTGGGGAGCGCGTAGGCGAGCAAGGCGAGGAACAGCACCCCCGCGCCGACGCCCGCCGCGAAGCCGAGGCCGCGGCCCGGATCGAGAGCCCCGCGAGCGCGCATCACCGCGCCCGCGAGCGCGAGGCCGGCGGCGCCGACGGCGGCCCCGGCGATGACGGGCAGGGGGCTCGTCGAGGCGAGCGACGTGCGCGCGGGCGCGGGGCCGGCCTGAGGCTCGGACCCGAAGAGGGCGGCGAGCTCCCCGAGGTCCTCCTTCGGGTCGACGCGGAGGATGGACGCGGTGGGGCACACCTGCACGCACGCGGGGCCACGCTCGTACGTGCGGCAGAGGTCGCACTTCACGGCGACCTCGTCGGCCGCGATCCCCGGGGGGCGGGGCGCGGCGGTCGGGCGCGCGGCCATCTGGATGTTGTCCCACGGGCAGGCGCGCGCGCACGCCCCGCATCCGGTGCAGAGCTCCTCGCGGATGAAGACCTCGCCGGAGGGATCCTTGCCGATCGCCCCCGTCGGGCAGTCGATCATGCAGCTCGGGTTCTCGCAGTGCTGGCAGGAGCTCGGCAGGAGGAGGCTCCGCGGCTTCGCGGCGGCGACCCGCGGCGCGCCGCCGCCGAGCGCTTGGGGATCGGACCGGAAGACGTCGAACGTGTCGTCCAGCCTCGCCAGCCGCGAGACGACCTTGTCGCCGCGCCGGACGAGGCGCGACGTGCCCCCGTGCAGGTCCGCGCACGCCCACGCGCACTGCCCGCAGCGCACGCAGGACTCGAGATCGATGACCAGCAGGGACCGCGCGACCTGCAGTCGATAGAGATCCCGGAACGCGTGCTGCGTGGCCCCCGCGGCCGCCTCGCCGATGACGCCGCGCTGGCGCTCCATCGCGCCGAGCGCGACCTTGCGGAGGCGCGAGAAGAGCTCCGGATCGCGCGCGGCGATCTGGCGCACGACGCGCGCCGCGACGACCAGCACCGTCGAGGGGCCGCTGGCCACGGCGCTCGCGAGCCGCGGTGTGGCGGTCTCGAGCTCCTCGTCTCCGAAGAAGTCGCCGCGCACGAGGTACGCGCGGACGCGGATCCGCTCGTCCTCGTCGGTCTGGAGCTGCACCATCCCGTCCGCGACGACGAACATCGCGCTCGAGGGCTCACCCTGACGGTAGACGGGCCGCCCGCGCTCGACGGTCTGGAACGAGACGGCGTCGAGCAGCGCGTCCAGGCTGTCCTGGTCGAGGTCGCGGGCGAGCTGCATGGTGGCCAAGAGGTCCCGCGCGACGCTGCGGCGCAGGGTCCGCTCGAGCTTGTCCGCGAGCTCGGCGCGCCCCGACCTCACCGCCACGCGCCGGAAGAGGTGCACGGGGATCTCGGCGACCGAGACCGCCGAGATCGCGCGCGCGGTCGCCTGGCGCTGGGCGAGCACCGTCACCTCCTCGCCGAACACCTCGCCGGGGCCCACGCGCCTCACGAGCTCCCGCGCGCCGCCGGCGCGGCGCGTCCTCGTGAGCTCGACCTCCCCGGAGAGCAGCACCGACAGCGTCTCGCCGCGATCGCCGTCCTCGTAGAGGACCGCGCCGGCCGGGCGCTGCACGATCGAGGAGGCGGCCTCTATCTCGCGGTGGGCGCGCGCGTCGAGGCCGCGAAAGAGCGCCGCGTCGAAGGGGATCCTGGGCGGCGCCTCCCCGCCGGTCCTCGGCATCATGGCTGGACGGCCTGGCGGACCTTCGCGAGCTCCACGATCTCGAGACGCTCGAGCATCTTGTCGTCCACGAGCGGGCCGCTCGGGCGGCGTCCGAGCGCCGCCATCTCTCGCTCGTAGTCCGCGAAGGCCTTGATCAGGAAGGGCGGGAAGGCGCGGAAGAGGAGCCGCGCCTCGATTTGGATCGGTCCGCGCGCGCCGCCGACGTCGAGCTCGTACGTGTAGGTCAAGCGCACGCCGGGAGGCGCGGAGCGCGTGTCGATGATCGCGTCCGGCGCCTTCAGGATGCCGCGTGAGGCGTCGAGCGCGCCGACGGGGTAGTAGGTCTCGAAGAGGGCGTTCGTCCCGACGAGGTTGGACACGCACTGCCCCGTGTCGAGATCGTAGACGCCGTCGTCGTAGCGGTCGGCGCGGTGCCTGCCCTGGCCCGGCCCGGGCTGGCAGCTCCCGTCGGCGGCGACGATCCCGATGCAGCGGACGCAGCGGAGGAACCCGTTCTGCAGGTTCACGAGGCCCCGCCCGCGGAACCGCGTGCCGCCGAGGTCCGGCTTCGGCGACCACTCGGGGTGATCCGGGCCGTCGATCACGTCGGCGCCGAAGAGCCCCTCCGGTCGACCCTGCGCGTCGACGAAGCGCGGGTTCGTGTTCACGCGCTGGAAGATCTTGTCGCGCAGGTCCTGGTCGCCGCGGTCCACGCGCCCGACCTCGTAGAGGAGGCGGCCGCGCGCGTCCGTCACCTTCAGGTGGACCCAGATCTCGCGCTCCTGGCTGAAGCCGGCGGGGACGCGGTGTCCGGCGCCGACGTTCTCGAGGTGGACCGGGATCTCGAGGCGCCCTCCCCGGAGGAGCGGCTTGTCGACGCCGAAGTCGAACGTGGCCTTCAGCAGCATGTCGCGGCGGGCCTTCGTGCTCACCGGGATGCCGAAGCCGTCGAGCGCCCCCTCGTCGAGGAGGTCGTCGGGGAACTCCCGCGCGAGCGGCAGGTCGACGCCGGTGAAGTAGTGCGTGACGACCGGAGCTCGCTCGCTGGACCCCTGCGCCGAGAAGCCTGCGCCGAGCGAGCCGGGCGGCCGCGGCGAGAGGGTGGTGCCGTCCGGGCAGCCGCCGTCGCCCTCCGCGCCCGGGGAGGGCTCGCACACGCCCGGGAACGTGGACATGTGGCAGCCCTGGCAGGTCGCCGGTTGGCGGCCGCGCCGCTTCTCCTGCTCGGCGTACGCGACCCACTCGGAGTAGCCGTTGCGGAGGCGCTTGAACTTCTCGCCCTTGAGGCCGCCGATGACGTCGGTCCCGAAGAGGCGCACGTCGTGGCAGCTGCCGCAGAACTCGCTCGAGCGGAGGTACGCCGACGCCTGCGCCGAGCTGCGCTGGTGGACGAGGCCTCCCTCCGGGGTCACGCCGCGGGGCAGCAGGAACGTCTCCGGCCGCATGTCGTAGCCGCTGTTGGCGATGCCGAAGAGGCCGCGCGCGTCCTCCGGCCGAGAGGAGAACGTCGCCCCGGTCTGGAACGACGTCCACGTGCCGTTGCCCTGATAGCCGCGCGAGCGCGGATTCACCGGCCCGTGCACCTGGTGGCAGAAGCCGCAGGAGATCCCCTCGATCCCCTGTGGGCCGACGAGGTCGCGGACCGGGTGCCGCGTCCGCGGATCGCCGCCTGCGCGGCCTTGCCACGGGGGGATCTTCTGCTCGATGAGCTCGGGCGGCGTGTGGCAGTTGACGCACCAGTGCTCGCCGCCCGACCCCGTGACCTGCAGCCCCGACTTCGCGTCGCGGCAGGCGGTGTCGGGGGAGGCCTTGCGCAGGATGCCCGCGCCGTTGGGGCAGTCGAGGTCGCGCCCTATCTGCTCCTGGATCACCGACTCGAGGGCGTTGAACAGCGGGCTCCGCACGGAGTGGCCCATCACGCTGCGCCGCCACTCGGCCGCCTGGCGCGGGTGACACGTCGCGCAGCTCTCCGCCGTGGTCTCGGTCGCCGTCAGCGCCTGCTCCGGATCGATCTCGACGTCGGGCGCGGCCCTTCGTGGCGGAGCCGGCTCGAGCTGGGAGAGCGCGGCGCCGGCGACCGCGAGGCCGAGCGCGATGGGGAGGAAGAGCGCGAGACCACGCGGCGCGGGCCTGGTCCGCCCGCGCGCCCCGCCTGGGGTCGCGGCGCCCGCCCGGGACGGCGCGGCGGGCGCT
>CAZBJI010000229.1:0-11041 GCA_964492175.1 uncultured Polyangiaceae bacterium
TCGCGACGATGGCGGTGGACGCGTCTGCCCTCGAGGCCGCCGCGCTCCCCTTCGAGCAGCTCAAGTCGGGCGCCGCGGCCCCGCCACCGACGACCACCGCGACCCCGTTCCGCGGCAGCCCGCCGCCGATGCCGGCGGTGCGGGACTCCGACGACGACGACGACGACGACCAGCCGCGGACGAAGGCCGTGGATCCCGAGGCGGTGCAGGCTGCGCTCAAGGCAGCGACGCCGTTCGGCGGCGCCGCGGGGCCCAGCGACACGTGGCGCAACGAGGACAGCGTCGGCCCGGGCACCGTGGCGCTGGACCTGGCGGACGCCCCGACGAAGACCCGGGCAGCCGGGACACCAGCGACGAAGCGCTTCACCATCAACGTGTTCGCCTCGCTCACGGCGGAGATGGCGGAGCGCCCCGGCGACGTCGACGCGATCCGCCGAAAGTACGGCGTCTCCGAGCGCGAGCACCTGGAGGAGTCGAAGCGCTGGACCGAGGACTTCGCGAAGAACGACGACCTGCGGAAGCGCTACCTCGGCATCGTCCAGCGCTACCGGGGCTACCTGAAGGGCGGCGGCAAGTGAGCGCCGGCGGCTGCCCCGCGCCGCGACGCACTCGGACCGCACGGTCCCCGGCCCACCTGATAGGCTGACGTCCGCGAACGCCCATGGCGCACATCCCCGTCCATTTCGAGCTGCACGGCGAGAAGGTCCCCGCCGACGTCCGCCCGATCTCCTTCGTGGTCCGCGAGGCGCTCTCCACGCCGTACGCCGCCACGGTGGACTTCTCCACCGAGGACGCCCAGTTCCGCGCCGCCGACTGTCTCCGCTCGGGCCTCACGCTGCTCGCGGTCGACGGCGAGCGGGGCCGAACGCGCTCCTACTCGGGCATCTGCGAGGAGTCTCGCTTCCTCCACCACGACGGCACGCACTTCGTCTTCCAGGTCGTCATCAAGCCCCCGGTCGCCGCGCTGGCCCACCGCGAGGACTGCCGGATCTACCAGGACAAGGGCGTCGTCGACGTGGTGAAGGACGTGCTCGCGGCCGCCGGCGTCGACAAGGTGGAGTGGCGGCTCGAGAGCGCCTACCCGCCTCGCGAGTACATCGTCCAATACCGGGAGTCGGAGCTCGACTTCGTCCACCGGCTCCTCGCGGACGAGGGCATCTTCTACTTCTTCCTCCACGAGGGCGGCGAGGCCACGATGGTCTTCGCCGACTCCACGAACGCGCTCGTGGAAGAGACGAGCGTCCCGGTCGTGCTCTCGTTGTCGGCGGGGATACCCGGATCGGACCCGGTCTCCGGAGTCTCGTTCACGCGCCGCCTCCGGACCTCGCTCGTCCGGCTCCGCGACTACGACTTCGAGAAGCCGCAACAGAAGCCCAACACCGGCCAGTCGGCGAGCTCCCCGTGGGCGATGCCGTACTACGAGTACCCCGGCGGGTTCACGCTCGGGGCGGACGGCCAGCGGAGGGCCACCGCGCGCCTGCGCGAGCTGCGGCGCGACGCCGACGTCCTGCGCGCCGAGAGCCGGGCGATCCAGCTGGAGGTAGGCAAGCTGTTCACGATCGAAGGCGCCGCCCAAGAGCTCCACAACGGGCGGTTCGTCTGCCTGGAGCTCGTCTCGAGGGGCAGCCAGTCGCTGACCGGGGCGTCCGCCGACGGCGAGCCGAGCGAGCTCCGCAACGAGATCGTCGCGCAGCCCGAGGGCTCCACGTTCGCGCCGCCGCGCTCCGCGGCGAAGCCCCGCATCCCGGGCCTCCAGCCAGCGGTCGTCACGGGGCCCACGCAGGGGGAGGAGGAGATCCACTGCGACAAGTACGGTCGCATCAAGGTCCGCTTCTTCTGGGACCGCGTGGGCCAGCACGACGACAAGTCGAGCTGCTGGCTCCGCGTCGCGCAGCCCCCGCTCGGCGGTCAGATCATCCTCCCGCGCGTCGGGTGGGAGGTCGCGGTCGGCTTCTTCGAGGGCGATCCGGACAAGCCCTACGTCGTCGGCAAGCTGTACAACGCCGAGCGGGTCCCGCCCTACCCCCTCCCCGCGACCAAGACGTCGGGGTCGCTGAAGAGCGCCTCGTCCCCGGGCGGCGCGGGCGCGAACGAGATCAACCTCGCGGACTCCGGCGGAAGCCAGGGCTTCGGCCTCACCGCTCAGAAGGATCTGAACACGAACATCCTCCACGATCAGAACGAGACCGTGGGCGTCGACGAGACGGTGGACGTGAAGGTCAACGCGAGCCACAAGGTCGGCGCCAACCAAACGGTGAGCGTCGGGGCGGACCAGACCATCGACGTCGGGTCGGTGGGCTCGTCGAAGGTGACCGGCAACCTCGCCATCTCGGTCGGCGGGAACCTCACGGACAACGCGATCTCGAACTACGTGGAGAACGTGGGCGCGAGCCGCTCCGAGGAGATCGGCGGGAACATGACGACGATCTGCAACGGCGTACGGCACAACGTGGACGCCGACCTCACCCGGGAGGTCGGAGCCCTGATGCTCACCGCGAGCGTGGCCTCGATCACGGACGCCTTCGGCGGCAACGTCGACGAGACGGTCGAGGTGGCGCGCGTCGACCTCTGCAAGGGCAGCATCAGCGAGACCATCGGGTCGAACCGCATGATCCAGTCGCTCGCCGCGGATCTCCACGTCGTGAGCGGGAGCATGGCGACCGAGGTAGACGGCATGATCACGAACCTGATTGGCGCGCTCCACTACTCCAAGGTGGCGGGGGACTTCTCGGTCACGGCGCCGATGATCACCCTGGTCGGCGCCGTCGGCGTCTTCAAGGGCGGCAGCTCCGAGGTGAAGCTCGGCGGCGGCCCCATCACGATCAAGGGCTCCAAGATCACCGTCGACGCGCCGCTCATCGTCAAGCTCGGCTCGTCGCTCAAGCTCGGGTGAACCAGATGGCGGAGCAGGGAATCTTCTCGGAGTTCGACGTCGCCGGAGAGGCGTTCCTGGTCACGCACGCCCGCCTCGAGGATCGCGTCGACGCGGTGCCGTCGCTGTGGGTGACGCTCGAGCGCGACGGGGAGCTGCCCAAGCCGGCGAGCCTCCTCGGCGCCGACGCCAAGCTCGTCCTCGGAGAGCTCGGCCAGCGAGACGCGGCGCGGAAGTTCCAGGGCATCGTCGTGCGGGGGGAGCGGCGGCTCGACGCAGAAGGGCACCCCACGTTGCGGCTCGAGGTGCGGCCGAAGCTGCACAGGCTGTCCCTCCGCGCCGACGTCCGCACGTTCCAGAAGAAGTCCGTGGTGGAGATCGCGGAGGAGGTCATCCTCGGCGGCGGCGCCGGCCCCGTGCGCGTCCAGGTCACCGCGAGCTACGAGCCCCGCGACTTCGTGGTCCAGTACCGCGAGACGGATCTGGAGTTCCTGCTGCGCATCCTCTCCGAGGACGGCGTGAGCATCGCCTTCGATCACGAGTCCGGTGAGGTCGTCCTGTTCGACGACCCGCACGGCGTCGGGGAGGCGGCGGACGTCTCCGTGACCTACCGCCCCGAGTTCGGGTTCGGCCAGACGGAGACGTCGGTCTCGAAGGTCGCCGAGACGCACAAGGTCGTGTCCGACAAAGTGCTGCTCCGCGACTACGATCCGGCGCGACCTCGCTTCACGCTCGAGGCCGCGGCGGAGAGCGCCGACGACGGGGAGCACGCGCTGGAGGTGTACGCGTTCCCCGCGCGGACGGCGGACGACGGCGCGGTGGAGCGCCGAGCGCAGGCCCTCCTCGACGCGCTCCAGGGCCTCCGCGACGTCGTCGACGGCTCGACCACCGCGTGGCGCCTCTACCCCGGGCAGCGCTTCAAGATCGAGGGACACCCCTACGCCGCGCTGGACGTCGAGCTGCTCGCCGTCGGCCTCCACCTCGTCTACGAGGAGACGCGATCGAGCTTCGGCGAAGATCGTCACCGGATCTCGCTCCGCTTCGAGGCGGTCCCCACGGAGCGGACGAAGTACCGGCCTCCCCGGCGGCCCGCGGCGCGGCGCGTGCTGGGGGTGCAGACGGCGCTCACCACCGGCCCCTCGGGCCAGGAGGTCCACGTCGACGACCAGGGCCGCGTGACCGTCATCTACCCGTGGGATCGCGTCGGCAAGAAGGACGAGACGAGCAGCACGGGCATGCGCACGCTGCAGCTCGGGCTCGGCGGGTCGATGCTCTTGCCCCGCGTCGGGTGGGAGGTGTTGACCACCTGCACCGACGGAGATCCCGATCTGCCCCTCGTCGTCGGCCGGCTGTACAACGCGGAGAAGCCCCCGCCGTACTCGCTCCCTGGAGGCATGGCCCGCTCCTCCATCCAGACCGCGACCACGCCGGGCGGCGGCAGCGCGAACGAGCTGCGCACGGACGACTCCGCCGGCTCCGAGGAGATGTTCTTCAACGCGTCGAAGGACATGACGATCATGGTCAAGAACAACACGACGGAGTCGGTCGGCAACAACGCCACCCTCAGCGTCGGATCGAACCAGACGGTGAACGTCACCAACAGCCTCGATCTCTTCGTCGGTGCGAGCCAGAGCGTCACGGTGGGGGGCAACCAGAAGATCGCGACCGAGACGTTCCGCGTGGACGACGCCGGCGGAGACCACACCCTGGACGTCGGCGGCAACCGCGACATGAAGATCGGCGGGGATCACAAGATCACCGTCGGCGCGGACGAGTCTCTCGACGTCGGGTCCATGAAGACCCACCTCGTCGTCGGATCCATCGACGAGACGGTGGGGGGCAAGATGGACCTCTCGGTGGGCGCCGTGCGAGTCGCGCTCACCGCGGGGGATCACACGACCGACGTCGGCGGCAAGAAGACGGAGAGCGCGGGCGCCGCGAAGGTCTCCCTGGCGTTCGGCTCGAAGGCCGCGGAGATCAGCGGGAACAACCAGCTCCAGGTCGGGGGCGCGGCGGCGCACCTCATCAAGGGCGACCGCGCGGAGACGGCGGGCGGCATGTTGACGGAGGTCGCCACGGGGGCCCGCATCTTGAAGGCGGACAACGTGGTCTTCGAGGCCGAGACGATGCTCACCCTCGTCATGGGCGCCTCGGTCGTCTCGCTGATGCCGGGGCTCGTGACCGTCCTCGGCATCTCGGTGAAGCTGGACGGGGACGTCGGCGACGGCGGCCCCCTGATCATGGACAACTGAGACGTCCACCATGGCGAGAACCCTCGAGATATCGTTCAAGGTCCAGGACGCGCCGGCCGTGCGCGTCCCGTCCTTCGAGCTCGTCCGGGAGCTCGGCCGCCCCGTGGCGCTCGAGATCGACGTGCTCTTCTCGGCGGACGTCGCGCCCCTGAACGCGGTCGGCACGACGGCGCTGCTGACGTTCGGGTACGCTGGCGAGCCGGCCCATGAGGTGGCGGGCGTCGTGGAGGTGGTGACCCAGGTCGGCACGCCCCTCACCGGCGCAGCTGGCGACGGCGGCGGCTCCTCGCACGCGGCCCGCTTCCGCGTCGTCTCGATCACCGCGCTCCTCGAAGGATCGGTCGACGCCGAGATCTTCCAGGAGAAGGACGTGCAGGAGATCGCGTCGGAGCTGCTCGAGCGCCTCGGACAGCCCTCGGGCCAGCAGCGCTGGCAGCTCGCTGCGTCCTACCCGAAGCGAGAGTACTGCGTGCGGTACTTCGAGTCCGCGCTCGCGTTCCTGTCCCGCCTGTTCGAGGAAGAGGGCATCTACTTCCTCTCCGACGTCGAGGACGGCCGGGAGGTCCTCGAGATGTCCGACGACAGCCCGTCGGCCGGCCCCATCGCTGGCCCGAAGGAGCTCCCTTTTCGGGGCAAGACGGGCTTCGCTGCGGAGGGCGACGCGGTCCTCGGCGTGGTGGAGTCCGCGGAGCTGGTGAGCGGCAAGGTCACCCTCCGAGACTACGACTTCAAGCGACCCTCCCTGGACATGGAGGTCACCGCCGAGGCCGACGCGGAGGTGGACCTCGAGCGCTACGACTTCCCAGGGCTGTACGTCGAGCCGTCGGAGGGCACGCGGCTCGCGCAGGTCCGGCTCGAGGCGATGCGGGCGAAGCGGGAGGTCCTGACCATCCTCGCGGACTGCCCTCGCCTCACGCCTGGGAGGATGGTCACCCTCACCGACGCCCCCCACGAGGACCTCTCGGGCGAGTTCCTGGTGACGTCGGTCCGTCACCTCTACGGCGCGGCGGCGGAGCGCGAGCTCGGCGATCACGGGGTCCGCGTCGCCCTCGGCGAGGGCGTGTTCGTCGCGCGCGCGACGCTCATCCGGAAGGACGTGAAGTTCCGCACGCCCCAGACGACGCCCCGGCCCGTGCTCCACGGGGCCCAGACGGCGCGGGTGGTCGCGCCGCCTGGCTCGGACGTGGAGTCCATCCACACCGACGAGCACGGCCGCGCGAAGGTGAAGTTCCACTGGGACCTCGGCCCCGAGGAGGACGACAAGGCCTCCTGTTGGATGCGCGTCAGCCAGCTGCAGACCAGCGGGTCCATGATCCTTCCGCGCCTGAACTGGGAGGTGATCGTCGAGTTCCTGGAAGGGAACCCGGACCGTCCGCTCGTCACCGGGATGCTCTACAACGGGCTGTTCATGCCTCCGTACGCGCTGCCGGAGGGCAAGACGCGGACGAGCTTCCAGACGAAGTCGACGCCTGGCGGCGCAGGACGCAACGAGATCCGGTTCGAGGATCTCGCCGGTGGAGAGGAGATCCACATCTACGCGCAGAAGGATCAGACCGTCGCCACGGCGAACAACAAGAAGAAGACCGTGGGGAAGAACGCCTCGCGCTCGGTCGGCGTCGACGAGACCATCGACGTCGGCGCGAACCAGACGACGAAGGTCACGATGGGGTCCCAGACCACCGTCGGCGGCGACCAGACCATCTCGGTCGGCGGGAACCGCAACGTGGAGGTGAACGCCGTGAGCGCCCTCACCGCCGGCGGGTCGAGCGCGACGACCGTGGGCGGAAACCACTTCGAGATGGATGGCAACCCGCTCGAGGCGCTCCTCAACATCGCCACCCAGGTCGCGATCGAGGCGGCGCAGGCCGCTGCCGGCGAGGCGATGGCGCGCATCAACGAGGCCGTGCAGAGCCGGGTCGACCAGGCGATGGCGCCCATCAACGAGCTCACGTCGAGCGTCGAGAACATGGGCGCCGCGCTGGACGCCGCGGCCAGCGGGGACCTCGGCGCCCTCGCGACCCTCGGCGCCGAGGCCGCCGGGCTCCCAGTACCACCTGCCTTCGGCGGGGCCGACGCGGCCGCCGGCGGGGGCGGCGACGCGGCCGCGGGCGGGGGCGGCGACGCGGGCGGCGAGAGCGGAGAGGCGGAGGCACCCTCCGGAGAGAGCTACACGGCGATGGTCGGCCTCGACAACGCCGTCAACGCCGCCATCCAGAGCGGCATGACGCGCGGCGCGGCGGCGCTCGGCGCGGCGCTCGGGCTGGCCGCGGGCGGCGGCGGCGGCCAGTCGACCGCGAACGCGGCGGGGCCCGCGGGCGAGGTCGACGGGATCTCGCAGGAGGATCGGGCGAAGGGACCCGGACACAACACGCACCTCGTAACCGGGAGCTTCTCCGAGGCAGTCGGGTCGATGCGTATCCAGGCCGCGCTCATGGGCGTCCACACGGAGGTGGCCGGCGACGTGACCGAGAAGGTCGGCGGCGCGCGCGTCACGGGCGCCATCGGCCACATCGCCACCACGATCGCCGGCGACAAGACCGAGAAGGCGGTCGGCACGGTCGCGGTCGTCAAGGGCGACGAGGCGGAGACCATCGGCGGAAACCACATGGCGCTGGTCGGCGGCGCGGTGCTCGACAAGGTCAGCGGCGGCTACTCCGTCTCCGCCGGCGGGCCCGCGAGCTTCATCGGGGCGTTCCACAAGATCGACGCGTCGGGCTCCATCACCTTCAAGGCGGGAGACAGCGAGCTCGTCATCGACAGCAGCGGCGTCACCATCAAGGGCACGCTCGTCTCCATCCTCGCGTCCAAGATCCAGCTGACGAAGAAGGTCACCGAGGCCTGATCCGTCCATGACCCTGCCTCGCGTCGACAACGAGACGGACTTCGTCGCCGAGCCGCACCTCCTCTGCGACAAGGAGGGGCCGATGCTGACCGTGATCGTCAAGGCCACGTTCGAGCACGAGCCGGGCCCGCCCCGCGGCCCCGACGGCACCTTCTCCGTCGCGCCTCGCTTCCGGCGGCGACCGGTGCGCGCCGCGGACGTCCCGTGGGGCAAGCCTGAGATCGCGAGCATCCGCTACCCCTCCGATCTCTGCGTCAAGAAGCCCGGGACGGACGTGGTCGTGGTGGGGCGCGCCCACGCCCCGAGAGGCGAGGCCACGCCGCGCATCGACTGCGGGGTGAAGCTCGGGAGGGTCTCCAAGCAGGTGCGGGTCACGGGCCCGCGGGTCTGGGTGGGCGCGGGCGAGGCGGTCACGGAGCCGCGTCCCCTGAGCGCGCTGGATATCCGCTACGACTACGCCTTCGGCGGCGCCGACGACTCCGACCCCGAGCGCCTCGTCGAGGACGCGCGGAACCCCGTGGGCCGAGGCGTGCTCGCGGACCTCGCCAAGCTGGAGCGCTCCGCCGCGCCTCAGATCGAGGACCCGTCCGATCCCGTGCGCACGGCAGGGGCTCGGCCGAGGCCGGCGGGGCTCGGCGCGATCGGCCGTCACTTCGCGCCGCGCAGGGACCGGTGGGGGACCTACGACGCCGCGTGGCTCGAGGAGCGCTCTCCCCTGCCCCCCGCGGATTTCGACGACCGCGCGAACCTCGTCGCCACCCCGGAGCTCGTCGCGGTGCCTCCGCTCGCCGGGGGAGAGGAGGGCGGCCTCTCGAACCTGACGCCGGCGGGGGGCGCGCTCGCCTTCGTCCTGCCGAACATCAGGCTCGCCATCACGTTCCGCCTCCCGGGCGCGGAGCCCCAGACGCTCCGGCCCTACCTGGACACGGTCTTGCTCGACACCGTCGGCCCCCTCGACCACCGCGAGCTCGCCGCGCTCGATCCAGACCTGCCGCCCGCTCCGGCGACGGACCTCGTGGTGGAGCTCGTGTGGAGAGCGGCGATCCCGGCGCCGCGCCGCCTCGCGGACGCCGCGGTCTCGGTCCGGGAGGAGCGCGGGCGATGAGGAGCCTCGGCGCCATCGTGTCGACGGGCATGCGTACGGGCATCGGGCTCGACGCGCAGGCGACCGCGTTCCTCCTCCGCACCGGCGTCCCGGCCCTGGGGCCTGCGCCGCTGGCGGGGAGCGACGGCGCCGCCGTGACGATGGCGTTCGACCGGACGCTCGATCCCTACCTC
This sequence comes from uncultured Polyangiaceae bacterium, assembly GCA_964492175.1. Taxonomy (GTDB): domain Bacteria; phylum Myxococcota_A; class Polyangia; order Polyangiales; family Polyangiaceae; genus Xiheicaenibacterium. The sequence continues at coordinate 9,245 of CAZBJI010000229.1, forward strand.
TGCGGCGAAGAGCGCGCGGCGCGCCTCGGGGCGGCCGCGGCCTCCGAGGTCCTCGCCGTGATCCCCTCCCAGACGGCGCGGGCGCTGCGGGTGCGCGTCGCGCTCGCGTTCCCGGAGCCGAGGCCTGGTCAGTCGCGCTCGGAGGCGGGCCAGGTCCTCGCCACGGAGTTTCGGTCCGTCCTGCGCGAGCGGCTCGGCAGCCCCGACGTCGAGCTGACCGCGCAGGGCGCCGCGGGCGCTGCGTACGTGCTGCCAGGCGCGCTCGCCGCGCTCGCGGCCGGCGAGGTCGACGCGGTGCTCGCCGGAGGCCTGCACACCGACTACGACCCCGCCGCCATCGCGGCGCTCGCCGCGACGGGCCGCCTGTTCGGTCCCGACTGCATCGACGCCGTGCTGCCGGGTGAGGCAGCGGCCTTCGTGCTGGTCGTGCGCGACGATACGGCCTCGCGCCTCGGGCTCACGCCGCTCGCGCGCATCTTCGGAGTCGGGTCGGACACGGCGGACGTGGTGGACGCGGAGGCGCGTTCGTTCGACGCCCGCTCCCTCACGCGAGCGATCCGCCGCGCCACCCAGACGATGCCCGAGGAGCTCGAGATCGGCTGGGCCATCGCGGATCTGGGGCTCGAGCACGCGCGCGCGCGGGAGCTCTATGCGGCGCTCACCAAGGCCCACCGGCGGTTCGGGCCTCCGCTCTTCGTAGACGCCCCGGCTCAGCGCGCCGGCCACCTCGGCGCGGCCGCGCTGCCGCTGGGCATCGGCTACATGGCGCTCGCGCACCGCCACGGCTTCGCGCCGGCGCCGCTCGGGCTCGTGCTCGCCGCGAGCGACGGGGGAGAGCGGGGCGCCGTCCTCGTCGGCTCGCCGTAGCTTCGACGCGTAGCCGCGTCGAGCGAGCGGGCGCGCGCCGGCCGGAGCTCAGAAGCGCAGGGCGCTCATGGCAGCGGAGCCTTCGGAGGGACGGTCCACGATGCGCGGTCCGCGCAGGGGCCGGCCTCGACCGAGCTTGCCGGCACCAGCGACGAGAGCCGCTCGTGCCCGGCGCCCGCGGCGGCGCGCAGCGAGTCCGGGTGCTCACGCCTCAGATCGAGCCACATCGCCCGGTGGCACGCGAGCGCGGCGGGTACGTCGATACGGCCGCGGTGTCCCTGCATCGAGACGCACCCGGCGGCCTCGAGCGCGAGACGCTGGGCGGGTCCGAAGTCGAGGCCGGGCTGGCTGAGAGATTGCAGCTCCTTGATGTCGGCCTCCAGCACGTCGACGCCGCCGACGCGCGCGACCAAGCAGGCGGCGGGGTCGGCGCGCCTGCAGGCGCAGAGAGCGAGCGCCAGCGCCAGGATCTGCGGCGTCCGGACGACAGGGGCTACTGAAGACAGGGACAGACGTCGCATCCCATGTGACCCGCACAGCCCCCACATGTTTCGTAGCCGGGCATCGGCTCGCCTTGGCCCAGGACGAGAACGATCCGCGCTCCCGCGACGTCTCGCCGCCAGTGTTGCTCGGTGTCGAAGAAGCCGCCTCCGCCGCGACCCGTGCAGACCTTGACCGCCTGCGGGGCGGCGCAGTCGTACGGTGGCCCGGCGAACAGCATCCCGTCCCGCCAGGTGCACTCGGGGCTCGCCAGGCACGCAGCCTCGTCGAGCTGGTCGATGCAGCCGAGGCCCGCGCCGCCCTGCCCGCCGCCGGCAGCCCCCGCGCCGCCCGCGCCGCCTCCGTCGGACGAAGAGGACTGGCGAACGCAGCCACCGAGGAGCCCGAGCGCTCCGAGCATCCAGAAGAGGTTGGCGCTCATGGCAGGGG
>CAZBJI010000230.1:0-10705 GCA_964492175.1 uncultured Polyangiaceae bacterium
CCCTTGCGGGTGCGCGACGTGAGGACGAACGGCGCCGGGGGCGCGGCGGCCACCACGTAGGCCTAGGCGAGCGCCTCGCACGCCGGCGCCTCCTCGGCGCGCGTCGCGCAGTAGACGACGGGGTCGTCGGCGCGGATGTCGATCGGACGCGGCGGCTCTCCCTTCTTGCGCGCGTTCTCCTCCGCGAGCGGAGCCGCGAGCCGGATCAGCGCCGCCGGCGCGATGACGCCCGAGGCCTCGCAGCCGACCTCGCGGAGGGCAGCGGCGCCCGGGGCCTCGCTCGCCTCCGCGAGGATCGCGTCGAGCTGCGCCGCGGCGTCCAGCACCGCCTCGTTCTTCTGCTCGATCATCAGCTTGGCCGCGACGATGCTGCCGAAGCCGAGCAGGCTCGCGATGCCCACCGCGATGAGGCAGCTCTTCGGTCCCGGCACCGTCCCGGGCGGCGGTGTGGCCGGCGCGGCCGTCGGATCATCCACCGACGGCGTGCTCGGCGATGAGCCTCGCGAGCAGCGAGGGCTCTACGTTGCCGCCCGAGAGCAGCACGCCGAGCCTGCGCGGTGCGCCCGGGACCTTCCGCTCGAGCGCCGCGGCGAGGCCCGCGGCGCCGGACGGCTCGACGAGCACCTTGCCTGCGAAGAGGAGCCGCGTGGCCGCTCGCCCGATGGCGGCGTCGTCCACCGTGAGCGCGTGCGCCACGTGACGGCGCGCGATCTCGAAGTTGAGCTGGCCCACCTCCACGGGGCGCAGCCCGTCGGCGATGGTCTTGCCGGGGACGACGCGCTCCCGCCGGCCCGCGGCCAGGCTCCTGGCGAACGCGTCGGCAGCCTCGGGCTCGACCGAGACGATCTTCACGGCGGGCCCGAGCCCCGCGGCGGCGCGCCCAGCGGCCGCGAGGCACGCCCCGGCGAGCAAGCCGCCTCCCCCGACGGGAACGAGCACCGCGTCGAGGTCGGGCGCGGCCTCGAGCAGCTCGAGGGTCGCCGTGGCCTGCCCCGCGATGACGTCGGCGTCGTCGAAGGGCGGGACGATCGTGGCGCCGCTCTCCTCCGAGACGCGCCGCGCGGCCTCGTACCGGTCCGCGGAGGTCGTGCCGGCGAAGGTCACCTCGGCGCCGAGCGCGCGGACGGCGTCGACCTTGATGGACGGCGCGTCGGTTGGCATCACCACGTGCGCCCTCACGCCGACCTCTCGGGCGGCGAGCGCGACGGCCTGCCCGTGGTTGCCGGAGCTGTAGGTCACCACGCCTCGCGCGCGCACGTCCTCCGGGAGCCGGAGGACGGCGTTCATCGCGCCGCGCGCCTTGAACGCGCCGACGCGCTGCAGGCACTCGGCCTTCAGGTGGAGCTCCGCGCCTGCGATCGCGTCCAGGGCCGGCACGCGCAAGACGGGCGTCAGGAGGACGCGCCCGAGCAGGCGGGCGCGCGCGGCGAGCACGTCCTCGTAGGTCGGCGCCGAGGTCACAGCCCCGCCACGCTCGAGCCCAGGCGCCGGGCGATCCGCTCCTCGAGCGCGGTCGCCTCGATGCCGAGCGCGGCGGCCGCGGAGAGCAGCAGCGCGCGCTCGGGCGGCGCGACCTCCCCGTCGACGATCGCCGCCTCGACGAGCAGCGCGAGGACGCGGCTCTGCGCGTCGGCGCCGAGCCCGCGGAGCATCGTGGTGGCGCTCCCGAGATCTCGCAGGCTCTGCGGCGCCGCCTCAGGGAGGCGGAAGCGTGCGACGGCCCGCCGCATGAACTCTCGCTCTTCGGGCGTGATGACGCCGTCGGCGCCGATGACCGCCTCGAGCAGCTGGTAGACCTTCATCCGCTGGTCGTCGTCCACCGGCGGATGATGCCACACGCGCGGCGCCGTGGGGCCCCTCCGTGGTAGGTTCTCGCCTCCGATGCGGATCGCCATCGTCGGCTGCGGCTTCGTCGCGGATCTCTACCTCGAGACGCTGCACGCCCACCCCGATCTCCAGCTCGCCGGCGTGTGGGACCGTGATCCGGCGCGGCTCTTCGTCTTCGCGCGGACGTACGACGCGCACATCTACGAGAGCCTGGAGGATCTGCTCGCCGACCCGTCGGTCGAGCTCGTGCTCAACCTGACGAACCCGGGGAGCCACTACGAGGTGTCCCGCGCGTGCTTGCGCGCGGGCAAGCACGTCTACTCGGAGAAGCCCCTCGCGATGGACCTCGAGCACGCCCGCGAGCTGGTCGCGCTCGCCCGGGACCGGGGCCTCGCGCTCTCGGGCGCGCCCTGCAGGCTCCTCGGCCGGCCCGCGCAGACGATGTGGCGGGCGCTCCGAGACGGCGTGATCGGGAAGCCCTACCTCGCCTACGCCGAGATGGACGACGGGCTCCTCCACCGGATGGCGTTCCGCAGCTGGCGCGGCCGGTCCGGCGCGCCCTGGCCGTACCGTGACGAGCTCGAGGTCGGCAACACGCTCGAGCACGCGGGGTACGCGCTCACGTGGCTCGCCGCGTTCTTCGGGCCGGCGGAGAGCGTGACGGCGTTCGCCGCCCGCGTCGTCCCGGACAAGCGGGTGGACGTCCCGCTCGAGGCGCAGGCCGCGGACTTCAGCGTCGCCTGCGTCCAGTTCCGCTCGGGCCCGGTCGCGCGGCTGACGTGCAGCATCGTCGCGCCGCACGATCACGCCATCCGTGTGTTCGGAGAGGAGGGCACGCTGTCCACCGACGACTGCTGGAAGCCGGAGTCTCCGGTGCGGCTGACGAGGCGCGTGGACTTCCGGGGCCGTTCGGTGGAGCTGCCCGTCTCGACGCGCATCCCCTTGCTCGGCGACGCGGAGGCCCGCGCGCGCTCGAAGGGCCGGAAGAAGGTGGATTTTTGCCTCGGCCCGGTCGAGGTCGCGCGGGCGCTGGCCGACCGGCGGCCGCCGCGGCTCTCCGCCGAGCTCTGCTTGCACGTCACGGAGATCTCGCTCGCCATCACCCGGGCGCTCGACGGGGACCGCCACGTCGTGCTCCGCTCGACGTTCGATCCGATCGCTCCGGCGGCCTGGGCGGAGTCGGAGCGCGAGGCGAGCCGATGCCCCTGATCCAGCGGATGCTCCCGCCGTTCCGACCTCGGCGTGAGCACCGCCCCGTGGAGGCGCGCGACCCGGGAGGCGAGGCGCTGCGCGTGCGTTGGCTCGGCACGGCGGGGCACGTGGTCTCCACGGCGGCGACGACGGTGCTGCTCGATCCGTTCCTGACGCGCCCCGGCCTGCGGGGGCTGATCCGGCCGCTCGCCTCCGACCGGTCCCTCTTCTCGCGGTGGCTCCCGTCGAAGGTCGACGCCGTCCTGGTCGGTCACAGCCACTACGACCACCTGCTCGACACGCCGGAGATCGCGCGCGCGTTCGGGGCTCGGGTCGCGGGGTCGGCGTCGACGATCGCCGTCGCGCGCGCGGCCGGCGTCGCCGAGGAACGGCTCGACCTCGTGCAGCCCGAGGGGCGCGCGCTCCGTGTGGGGGACATCGAGATCCGCTTCGTCCCCAGCCTGCACGGGCGGATCCTCCTCGGGCGCGTGCCGTTTCCCGGCACCGTCCGCGAGGGGACCGCCCTCCCTCTGCACGCCTGGGACTACAAGATGGGCGGGGCGTTCGGGATCTGGCTCCGCGCCGCGGGCCGGACCCTCTACCACAACGGCAGCGCCGATCTCGTCGACGCCGAGCTCGACGGGCTCCGCGCCGACGTGCTCCTCGTGGGCCTCGCCGGGAGGCGCTCGACCAGCCGGTACCTGGAGCGCCTCTGCGACGCCCTCGAGCCCGAGCTCGTCGTGCCCACCCACCACGACGCGTTCTTCGGGCCGCTGGATCTCGGCGAGCGGCTGCTGCCGGGGATCGATCTCGACGGGTTCGTCGGGGATCTCCGCCGCGTGGCGCCGCGCGCGCGGCTCCTCACGCCGCTCTACCGTGACGAGCTCGTGGTGCCCGCGGAGGGCAGCGCGGCCGAGGCGGTGGTCGTCGAGCGCGCCTGACGCCGCCGGTCAGCCGTTGAGCTCGCCGTCGCCGTCCCCGCCCCAAGACTCGATCTCGCCGAGGACGAAGTCGATCTCGGCCGAGTGGAGGGGCGGCTCGGTCGCGCCGAGCACCTCCACGACGACGCGGAGCCTCGTGCCGGTAGGCAGCGGATCCTCGAAGTCGCCGAAGGGATCGCCCGGCATCCCGAGCTGGAAGCCCGGGTGCTGCGGCCACTCGTCCCCGGCGAGCTCGACGATCTCCTCGGTCGCGAGGTTCGGTAGCTCGGCCCCGTCCTCGCCGAACACGCGGGCGCGGATGTGGGCCTCGCGGCCGCAGTCGGCGCAGCCGATCGCGAGCCACACGTGGTAGCCGCCTTGGGGACCGCTGATGAGCGGGACCACGCTCCCGCTCGGGACGCGCTCGAAGCAGAGCTCTCCGGTGCCGACCTCGAACGCTTGCGCCCGGCTCGGAGGGTCGCAGTCCTCGGGGGACGGATCCCCGCAGGCGAGGAGCAGCGGCAGGAGCAGGAGGAGCGAGGCGGTTCGGGGGCTCACCCTGGGCCGTTTAGCACCCTCCGTGCCATTGGGCCGGGGCCCCGCCGGCCCTCCCGAGGCCAGTCGCCTCGCGGTGCACCGGCGCCGAGGCTCGTGGTCACCGGGCACACTGCGACACGCTTGTCGCGGCGCCCCGGGCTCGGCGCCCGGTGGACCGCGACATCTTGGCAATCGACGTGCGGGCGCGTGGGGGGCGCGCTGGGTGCTCCGTCCAAACCTGCATGACGACGACGAACAAGCGACGTGTGGGTGTCTTCGCCGCGCTCCTCGGGGTGTCGGTGCTCCTCGTGGGCGCGACCGCCCTGGCCGATGGAAAGGACGGCAAGGGGGGGGAGGGCTGCGGCAAGCGGGGAGAGGCGCGCTTCCACGAGGCGGACACGAACGGCGACGGGTTCCTCACCGCCGCCGAGGTCGGGGAGAAGAAGTGGGAGCGCATCAAGGTCGCGGACGCGAACGCGGACGCGAAGGTGAGCCTCGCCGAGCTCAAGCAGGCGAAGGCCGACGGCAAGCTGAAGGGCAAGAAGGGCAAGAAGAAGCGGGACGAGGGCAAGGAAGCGTAAGCCCCGTCGCGTAGGCGCGCCGGCGAGCGGCGCCCGGCGGGCCGTCCCGTGAGGCTTGCCCGGGCGTCGCGACCGCCGTAACCCTTACGCATGTCGCGCCTCGCGGTCGGGTCGCTCGCCCTGCTCGGCTACACCTACGTGGGTTACCCGCTGCTCGTCGCGGCGCTCGCCCGGGTGGCGGGGCGCGACCACCCACGCGACTACTCGTTCCAGCCGCGGGTGAGCGTCCTCATCCCCGTCTACAACGCGCGCCGCTACGTCGTCCCGAAGATCGAGAGCCTCCTCGCGCAGGATTACCCGAAGGACAAGCTCGAGATCCTCGTCTACTCGGACGCGTCGGACGACGGCAGCGACGAGGAGGTGCGGGCGTACGCCGACCACGGCGTCACCCTGGTCCGCGGCGAGACGCGCAAGGGGAAGCCGACGGCGCTGAACGTCCTCCGGGGGCGCGCCACGGGCGAGATCTTCGTCCTCACCGACATCCGACAGCCGCTCTCCCCGAACGCCGTGCGCGATCTGGTCTCGCACTTCGCGGACCCCACGGTGGGCTGCGTGTCGGGGAACCTCGAGCTCGTCGGCGGGACGGGCGCTGGCTTCTACTGGAAGTACGAGAACTTCATCCGCAAGCAGGAGGCCCGGTTCCGCGGCATGGTCGGCGTCACCGGCCCGCTCTACGCGATCCGTGGCGGGGACCTCGGGGAGGTACCGGACGACGTCATCCTGGACGACATGTTCATCCCGCTCGGTCTCCGGCTCCGGGGCAAGCAGCTCCTCCTCGAGGAGGAGGCGGTGGCCCTCGACGACGCCTTCGAGGACGAGCGCGAGAAGGGCCGAAAGGTCCGGACGCTCGCGGGCAACTTCCAGCTCTTCGAGAAGATGCCGCAGCTCCTCTCGCCCACGTCGAACCCGATCTTCCTCGAGCTGGTGTCCCACAAGCTGCTGCGCCTCGCGGGCCCGGTGCTCCTCGGCGGGCTCGCCCTCGGCACCGTCCACGGGGCCCTGTTCGGGTCCTCGCCGCTGGCGCGCGCGGGCGCTCGCGCGCTGCTCGCCGCCGAGCTCGGGTTCGCCGCGCTCGCCGCGCTCGGACCGCGCGCGGGCGCGCCCGGGCGGCTCGCGCGGACGTTCGTGGTCCTCAACACGGCCGCCGTCGAGGGCTTCGTGAAGTACGCGCGTGGCCGCCAAGCGGTGACCTGGTGATCCTGGTCACCGGGTCGAACGGCTTCCTCGGCTGCGCGGTCGTCGACCGGCTGCTCACGCGCGGAGCGCGGGGCCTCCGCCTCCTCGTGCGCGAGGGCAGCGACAGAGCGCGGCTCGACGCCGTGCTCGCGCGCCACCCGGGTGGGGCGGCGGAGGTCGTCATCGGGACGCTCGACTCGCAGGCTGGCGCCGCGGCGCTGCTTCACGGGGTCGACCAGATCCTGCACCTCGCCGCCTCCATGCGCGGCAAGCCGGCCGACATGTTCACCGCGACCGTCGTCAGCTCACGCCACCTCCTCGACGCCATCGTCGCGCGGGAGGAGAAGCCGCGCGTCCTGCTCGTGAGCTCGTTCGGCGTCTACGGGGTCGGAGATCTCCCGCCCGACGAGGTCGTGGACGAGGCGACGCCGCTCGAGCAGCACCCGGCCCTGAGGGACCCGTACTCGCACGCGAAGCTCGAGCAGGAGAAGCTGTTCGCCTCGTACCACCGGCGGCACGGGGTGCCGCTCGCGGTCCTCCGGCCCGGCGTGATCTACGGACCTGGCGGCGCGGCGCTGAGCCCCCGCGTCGGGCTCCGGCTCGCGGGCGTCTTCCTGTTCCTCGGCGGAGAGAACCCGCTCCCGCTCACCTACGTCGACAACTGCGCCGAGGCGATCTGCGTGGCGGCCGAGCGCGCGCGCTTCGACGGGGACGCGTACAACGTGGTCGACGACGAGCTCGTGACCTGCGCGGAGTACCTGGGCCGCTACCGGCGGGAGGTCGAGCGCCTCCGCTACGTGGGGCTCCCGTACTCCGTCACGGTGGCGCTCTCGGGCGCCGTCGCGCTCTCGAGCCGGCTCTCGCGCGGCAAGGTCCCGGCGCTCCTCTCGCCCTATCGCGCGCGCGCGACCTGGAAGCGCCACCGCTTCTCCAACGAGAAGCTCCGCGGCCTCGGCTTCGCCCCGATCGTGTCGACCGAGGAGGGCCTCAGCCGCACCTTCGCCTCTCTGCGCGCGACGGGAGCGGGCGCGTGAGGGCGCGGGTCGGTGTGTCGCTCCTCTTCGCCGCGGCCGCGTGCAACGGCAAGGAGTGGGGAGGGGGCAACCCCGTCCCGGCGCACCCCGACAGCCAGCGCGAGCTGCCCGCGCTGCCGCAGACGGAGGTGGGCGGCCCGGCCGGAGGCGCGCCGGCTGCGGCCGGGGCGGAGGGGACGGGCGCAGCGGCGCCCGGCGCGGCGACCTACCGGGTGGAGCCCGGCACCCAGTACCCGTCGCTGGGCGCCGTCCGCACGTTCCTGAAGCCTGGGGACGTCGTCGAGATCGTGGGCGGCTACACGTACCCAGGCGGGGTGAAGCTCGAGCGGGCCGGGACCGCCGAGAGCAAGATCGTGATCCGCGGGGTACGCCGCGACGGAAAGCGGCCCATCCTCCAGGGCGGACAGAACACGATCGAGGCCGCCGCCGACCACTACGTCTTCGAGGATCTGGAGCTCACGGGCGGCGCGAGGCGCTGCTTCTTCCACCACGCGCACGACATCACGATCCGGCGAGGCTTCATCCACGACTGCCCGCAGCATGGCGTGGAGGGCGCCGACAACGGCGCCGGCTCGCTCACCATCGAGGAGACCGAGGTGACCCGGGCGGGAGGCGGCATCTACCACCACCCCATCTACGTCGCGACGGACGAGACGGCCCACCCCGGCTCGGTGTTCCGGCTGGTCTCCAGCTACGTGCACGACGGCACCGGCGGCAACAACGTGAAGACGCGCGCCGAGCGAAACGAGATCCTCTACAACTGGATCGAGGCGGCGGTGTACCACGAGCTCGAGATGATCGGGCCCGACGGCCAGGACCCGGACAAGAAGCGCGAAGACAGCCAGATCGTGGGCAACGTCATCTTCCAGAAGGGCGCGCCGCACGCGATCCGCATCGGCGGAGACGGCACGGGCGACACGGGGGGCCGCTACCGCTTCGTCCACAACACGATCGTGACGGCGTCCACCGAGGGCGCGATCCGGCTCTTCGACCGCGTCGAGTCCGTCGAGCTCTTCAACAACGCGTTCTACCCGGTGAGCGGCGCCGGCGGCGTCGTCCTCTTCCGCGAGGACGAGGTGAAATGGGTGACGGGCAAGCCCGTCGTGACCGGGCGCAACAACTGGTTCCCGGCCGGGTCGAAGACCCACCCGGGGCTCCAGGGCACCAAGCTCGGCGGGGCCGCGGTGTTCGCAGGCTTCCTCACGAAGGACCTCCGGCCCGGCGCGGGCGGCCCCCTCGCCGGCGCGGCGTCGCCCGACACGCGCAGCGAAGGCGCGTTCGCCTTCCCTCTGCCGCTCGCGGCGCCGGAGCGCCAGCCCCCGCGCGGCAAGCCGGAGCCCGGCGCCGCCCGACCCACGACCCAGCGCCCGTCCATCGGCGCCTTCGAGCCGTAGACCATGTTCTCGGTCCCCGGCGTCGCGCTGCTCGTCCTCTTGATCTACATCAAGCCGCAGGAGTTCATCCCGGCGCTCGAGGGCTTGCCGCTGCTCTACCTGTGCCTCGCGCTCGCGGTGTTCGGCGTGGCGCTCGATCTACGCCTGCGCCTGACCCGGTTCGATCCGCCGCCGCACTGGCCGTACATCGCCGCGTTCGTCCCCTGGTGCCTCTTTACGTACCTCGCGCGCGTGGGTGGCGGGGGGATCGTGGCGCCGGCGACGGACCTCGTGATCGTCGTCTGCCTCTTCTTCATCCTCGCGATCGGGATTCCGACGTTTCAGGCGCTCGGCGCGGCGATGGCGGCGCTCATGACCGCGGGCCTCTTCGTCGCCGCGGTGTGCTTCCACCAAGGGCTGAGCCCCCTCGGCTGCGCCGTGGCGCAGGGCACGTCGGTCGAGAGCCTGCGCGCCGACGGCCGGCCCTGCAACAAGGCGGAGGAGTGCTACGAGGGGGACGCCGAGCCGGGCGCCGAGTATCGCTGCGAGAAGACGGGCCTGTTCGGCACGGTGAGCGTCGGGCAGGGCCGGGTGCGGTACCGAGGGGTCCTCAAGGATCCGAACGAGGTCGCGCTCGCCACGGGCGTCGCCTTGCCGCTCCTCCTGGCGAGGAGCGAGCTGCGCGCGACCGTGGGCCGGTACCTGCTGCTCGTCGTGGGCGCCGGCCTCATCGCGACGACGATCATCTTCACCCAGTCGCGCGGCGGCATCCTGATCTTCCTCACGGTGGTCGGCGCGTACTTCGTCAAGAAGTTCGGGCTGAAGGGCGCGGTCGCGGGCGGCCTGCTGGGCCTGCCGCTCCTCCTCCTCGGCGGCCGTGACAGCGGGGAGGCCGACGAGTCCGCGGAGGAGCGGACCGAGGCGCTCGCCGCCGCGATGCAGATGCTGCAGTCCTACCCCCTGACGGGCGTCGGGTATGACCAGTTCACGAACGCGCACTACCTGACGGCGCACAACTCCTACGCGCTCGCGTTCGCCGAGCTGGGCCTCCCCGGTTTCGTGCTCTTCCTGGCGATCCTCTATGTCTCGTTCAAGATCTGCTTCGTCGCGCTCCGACGGTACGCCGTGGGGGAGGAGGCGCGCGTGGCGCGCGTGTGGGCGATGGCGTTCCTCGCGGCGCTCGCCGGGGTGGCGGTCGGCAGCTTCTTCCTCTCGTTCACCTACCACCAGGTGCTCTGGATCCACCTGGGCCTGTCCGGCGCGCTCTACGCGGTCATCCGGCGTCACGACGCCGGGTTTCAGGTGGCCATCTCCTTCACCGAGAAGCTCCTCATCCCGACCGCGGCGGCGGCGTTCCTGGTCGTGATGAAGGTGTTCCTCCGCTACAAGGGACACTGACCCCGCGTGGTAGAGTGAAGCCTCGCACATGGCTGCGGACGACACGAACCCAGACCCGTACCCCAAGCCAGGGGAGGTGATCGAGGGCAAGTACGAGCTTCAGGAGGTGCTCGGCACGGGCGCGATGGGCCGCGTCGTGCGCGCGCAGCACCTGCTCCGCAAGGTGCCGGTCGCCCTCAAGTTCGTCAGCCCGACGCTGCTCGGCAACCGCGACGTCATCGAGCGGTTCCTCAACGAGGGCGTGGCCTCGTCGCGCATCGACAGCGAGCACGTCGTGAAGGTCCACGACGTAAGCGAGCTCGCGAGCGGCGTGCCCTACCTCGTCATGGAGTACCTGAAGGGGGAGGATCTCGCGGCGCTGCTCCGGCGCGAGGGCAGGCCGTGGCTCCCGGATCCGGCGCGCGCCGTCCACTTCACGCTGCAGATCCTGCGAGGCCTCCAGGCCGCCCACCGGGTGAACATCATCCACCGCGACATGAAGCCGTCGAACTGCTTCGTCGTGAGCCGGGACGGCGAGCCGGACTTCATCAAAATCGTGGACTTCGGGATCAGCAAGCTGGTCGCGGAGGGCGTGGAGCTCACCCAGGCGACAGCGGCGCTCGGGACGCCGCTCTACATGTCGCTCGAGCAGGCCAGGAGCCCCAAGGACGTCGACGCGAGGACGGACC
>CAZBJI010000231.1:0-10282 GCA_964492175.1 uncultured Polyangiaceae bacterium
GCATGGGCACGTGCCCCGGGCCCTCGATCATCACCTGCACGTCGTGCTTCCAGGCGATGTCGGTGAGCTCCCCGAGCGTCTCGAGCTCGGCGAACTGCGCCGCGTCGTTGGCGTCGGCGATGCACCCGGGGCGAAGACCGTCGCCCAGGCTGAAGGAGACGTCGTACCTCTTCAGCACCTCGCAGATCCGCTCGAACTCCGTGTAGAGGAAGTTCTCCTTGTGATGGTGGAGGCACCACTTGGCCATGATGGACCCGCCGCGCGAGACGATGCCCGTCGTGCGGTGGCGCGTGAGCGGGACGTACCGGAGCAGGACGCCCGCGTGGATCGTGAAGTAATCGACGCCCTGCTCGGCCTGCTCCACGAGCGTCTCGAGGAACACGTCGATGTCGAGGTCCTCCGGCTTGCCCTTCACCTTCTCGAGCGCCTGGTAGATGGGCACGGTGCCGATGGGCACCGGGGCGTTCCGCAGGATCCACTCTCGCGTCTCGTGGATGTTCTTGCCCGTGGACAGATCCATGACCGTGTCGGCGCCCCACTTCACGGACCAGCGCAGCTTGTCGACCTCGTCCGCGATGGACGACGACACCGCCGAGTTGCCGATGTTGGCGTTGACCTTCACCAGGAACGCGCGGCCGATGATCATCGGCTCGCTCTCGGGGTGGCGCATGTTGGACGGGATGATGGCCCGCCCTGCGGCGACCTCCTCGCGGACCAGCTCGGGCGAGACGCTCTCCCGGAGGGCGACGAACCGCATCTCCTCGGTCACCTCGCCGGACCGGGCGTAGGCCATCTGGGTCCGGTTGTGCCCGTCCCGGGCGATCCGACGGTCGATCCAGGCCTGCCGGAGCTTGGGCAGCCCTCGCCGGAGAGCCTCGCCGGCGGCGTTCGGGTCGGCCGGCAGCTCCCCGTGCAGGAGGTCCCCGGCGGTCTCGTAGACGCGGAAGGGTGGCTCACCGCCCGAGAGGGTCACCTCGCGGAACGGCACCCGGACGTCGCCGTCCTCCACGAAGACCCGGCGAGAGCTGGCGAACGGCTGCATCGGGCCGAGCCGCTCCGCGCCGTCGATGACGAGTCCGAGGTTCTTGCCCGCGTTCTGCTTGTTCATGCGCTTTCCTCCGCCGGTACGAGCCGGATCAGGTGCGAAGGGTCGTGTGCGAAGGTGCACACCTCTCAGCCCCGACCGGGGCTCCCCTAGCGTCGGGAGGACCCTAGTCCTACGGAAACGAAGTTTCCACGCAAACGACAGCGCCTCTCGTCAGGAGGGCTGGTGCAGCCCCCTCGGCCGCCTCTCGGCCGCCTCTCGGCCTTCACGGCGGGAACTCCGGGAGCCGGCCGCGTACCAAGGGATCCGTAGACCCAGGGTCCTAGGGTCTCGAAGAGCGGAGGCCCCTCATGAGAGCGTGGCGGGTTGCGGCGTGGTCGTTCGGGGCGATGTGTGCCGGCGCGGCAGGGTGCTCGGGCACCGCGGGGGACGTTGGGCCCCCGGCGGCGGCGCCCACCGCGGCGGCGGCGGGGCAGGTCGGCCGACCGACGGGCTGCGCGCGTCGCAACCCGGGCGCCGGCCCAGCCCGCGACACCACCGGCGCCGCACAGCGAGAGGGCTCGAGCGTCGCCCTCGTCCGGCAGGGCGAGGCGCTCTTCGCCTACGTCGCCGACCCGGACGTTCGGAGCGTGCACGTCGTCGATCCGATCCGGCGCGCGGTGCTCGCGTCGACGGAGGTCAGCGGCCAGCCCGAGCAGCTCCTCGTGCTCCCCGACGGTCGCGTGGTCGTCAGCCTCTCCGACAAGTCGAAGCTCGAGATCCTCGAGCCGACGGGTCGCCCCGACGCGTCGCTCGCCTACCTCTGCGCGAAGGAGGTCCCCGCGGGACCGTTCGGCCTCGCGCTCTCCGAGGACGACGCGACGCTCGCGGTCACGAGCACGGCAGAGTCGGCCGTCAGCCTCCTCCGCGCCGACACGCTCGACCTGGCGGGCGCCGCGGTGGTCGCGCGCTCGCCCCGCGGCGTGCTCTTCGCGAGGGACCGCGTCTTCGTCTCCCACGTCGCCGGCGCCCACCTCTCGGTCGTGGACCCGGCCGATCCGGCGCGCCCGCCCGAGCGCGTCGATCTGTCCCTGCGCGTCGGCTCGCCGGGCTCGGCGGTCGAGGACCTCGTCAAGCAACGCGAGGCGTCTCAGGCCTACGCGCTCGCCAGCGTCACGACCACGCCCGGCGGCGGCGGGGAGGCGCCGACCACCGTAGAGGGGCGCGCGGCCGGGATCCCCTCGGCGAAGGGGCCGACGAAAGGGCCGCGCGTCGTGGTCCCGATGGTGAGCGTGGATCCTGGGGATCGGTCCACGCGAACGCAGTTCTACTACGGGCCGCCTCCGACGCGCGGCGTGCCCAAGCAGGCGCCGGTCGTCACGCTGGTCGACCCCGAGACCAGGAAGAGCCTCTCGAGCCACGTCCTCGCGTCCACCGGCGCGCCGAGGCAGGGCGAGTGCAACCTGCCCCGCGCCGTCGCGTTCCGGAGGTCGACGGAGAAGCTCTACGTGGCCTGCCGCGGGGTCGACCGGCTGCTCGAGCTCGACGCGCGGGCCGCCGATCCCATGCGCGCGATCGTGCGGAGCTGGGAGGTGCCCGCGGGCCCCTCGGGGGTCGCGATCGCCGAGCGCGAGGGCCTGGCCGTCGTGTACGGGGCGTTCGGGGGCCAGCTCGCGGCGGTCGCCCTGGACGGGGGCGAGGACCGAACGACCGACCTGGACGCGGCGCTCCCGAAGCTCGACACGGCGCTCCACCTCGGGCGCTCGCTGTTCTATCGGAGCAACGATCGCCGGATCACGGCCGACGGGATCGCCTGCGCGAGCTGCCACCCAGACGGCGCCGACGACGGGATCACCTGGTCGACGCCCGAGGGTCCTCGCCAGACGCTGCTCTTGGCCGGCCGGGTCGCCAGCAGCGCGCCCTACGGCTGGTCCCGGAACGAGCCGACGCTCGGCGCGTACATCTACGACACGTCCGCGCGGCTCGGCGGAGGGCGCCTCCACCAAGAGGAGATCGACGCTCTCGCGAAGTACCTGGAGAGCATGCCCGCGCCCCCTCGGCGCGCGGTGCCGGAGAGCGCGGTGGCGCACGGCATGCGGGTGTTCCTCGACAAGGGGTGCGGGGACTGCCACGTCGGCGGCACGGGCTCGGACAACCGCGGCCACGATCTGGACGCGGCGCCCGCCGACGCGGGCGCGCCCCGACGGACCCACTTCGACACGCCCTCGCTGCGCTCCGTGTCCCTCTCGGGGCCCTACTTCCACGACGGTCGGTACCGCTCGCTCACGGAGCTCCTCGCGGATCCGAACAGCAGGATGGGCGCGACGGCGTCCCTCACGGGGGAGGAGCGGGTCGCGGTGCAGGCCTTCCTCGAGGCCTTGTGAGGGCGGGGCTGCGCGGATGGGCCGGCGCCGCGGCGCTGCTCGTCGCGGCGTGCGCCGATCACACGCCGGGCGCCAAGACCTCCGAGCACCTCGCGGCGGGCCGCCACCGCGCCGACATGCCAGTCGAGCAGGTCACGTTCAAGTCGGAGCGCGCGCGCCTGCGTGCCCTCTTGCGCGCGCACGAGGCCGCGGCGCAGCCCGCCGGGCCGGATCCGGGGAACGTACACGCGTCCTACCACGTGGACGTGCAGGCGCTGCCGATCTTGCCAGAGCCCACGGAGCTCACGCCGGCAGAGCTATCCGTCGGCGCGTTCGATATCCTGCTGGGCGAGGACGCGCGGAGCACGCTGCGCGCGCACGGAGACTGGATCGCGGAGGTCAACGTAGGGCGCTTCCGCGGCTTCCATCCGGGGGGCACGCCCGCCCAGAGCTTCGGCGCCCGGCCGCGGGGCAACGTCCCGCCGACCCGCATCGTCTGCTCCGATGTCGGGCGTGACGCCCCTGCGACCCTGGAGGGGTTTCGCACCGTGGGGTGGTTCAAGGAGTCGCTCTCCTACGCGCGCCTCGAGGGATCGTTCGATCCCGCGGCCTGCCGGGGCGCCGTCACGCGGGGCGCGCGCGTCCGCGCGCCCGCCCTGGTGCCCGGCTTGGTCTACGCGTTCCGAGAGCGCTCCGCCCGCGGGCTCGATCTCGTGGTCGTCGGACCGCCCGCCGACTGGGTCGCCACGAGCGCCCTCACCGCGCCGGAGCAGAACGATCCGAGAGTCGGGACCTTCACGCGCCTGAAAATTCCGCTCGAGAGAGGCCGCGCCAGCGCCGCCCTCATGAACGTCAGCGCGCCGGCGCTCGCGACGTTCCTCCGCCTCCGCGGTGACCAGGTGGATTGGCCGACCCACCCGATGAGCGTCGGCGTCCCCGTCATCTCCTTCACCGTCGACGTGGTGTGGCCCGCCGACGCGGAGGAGCCGGAGGCGCGGGCGTTCGCCGTGGCCATCGAGCCGGGCGGCGAGCAGGTGCTCGACTGGCTGCGCGTCGACGGGAGCCCGGGGCTATAGTCGCTCCGGAACGTGCGCGCCCTCGTCCTCGCGAGCCTCCTTCTGTCGGCTGCCTGCGCCTCGCCCGCGGAGAGCGCCGCGCCCCCTCCCCTCCTGGCCTCGGCCACCGAGATCGCGAGCGCGTCCCCGCCGGCCGCGGCCCCCGCTCCGGAGCCGATCTTCCGGTCCGACGAGGCCGTGTCCGTGTGGATCCAGGGGGGCGACGTGATCGACGGGGGCCCGAAGGCGAAGCGCCGGCGCGCCGACGTCATCGTCCAAGGAGAGCGCATCACGTTCGTCGGGCGGGTCGACGACGGCACGAAGGCGGAGCGGACGGTCGACGCGCGCGGCCTCGTCGTCGCCCCGGGCTTCGTCGACGTCCACGCGCACTCCGATCCCCTCGGGAACGCCGACCACCTCCTCGCCCAAGGGGTGACGACCATGGTCGTGGGGCAGGACGGCTACAGCCCGGGCGAGGACCTGGGCGCGTGGCTGGACCAGGTGGCCGCCTCTCGGCCGCGCGTGAACGTCGCCGCGCTCGTCGGACACCACACGCTGCGGAGCAGCGCCGGCCTCGGCGCGAGCCCACGCGTCACGGACAAGCACCTCGCGCGCATGACGGAGCTCGTGGACCGAGCGATGGTGGCAGGCGCGTTCGGCCTGTCGACGGGCCTCGAGTACGAGCCCGGGAGCGCCGCGACGGCGGACGAGCTCGCCCGCATCGCGAGGCCGGTAGGCGAGCGGGGCGGCGTCGTCATGAGCCACCTCCGCAGCGAGGACGACGACAAGATCGAGGCGTCCCTCGCCGAGCTCTTCGCGCAGTGCCAGGCGGCCGGGGCGCGCGCCCACGTCGCCCACCTGAAGATCGTTCTCGGCAAAGGGAAGCCGCGGGCGCAGGCGATCCTCGCGGCGATGCAGGAGGCGCGGGCCGGGGGCCTCTCGGTCACCGCCGACCTCTACCCCTACACCGCTAGCCACACGACGCTCGGCATTCTCTTCCCGGCCTTCGCGAAGCCGCCGAACGAGTACGCGCGCGCACGAACGACCCGCAAAGAAGAGCTCCGGTCGCACCTGCGCGCGCGCGTCACGCAGCGCAACGGACCGGAGGCGATGATCCTCGGCTCCGGATCCCACCAGGGCAAGACGCTCGCCGAGGCCTCGCGCCGCGAGGGCCTACCGTTCGAGGACCTGCTCCTCGCGCTCGGCCCGAGCGGGGGTACGGCGACGTACTTCGTGATGGACGAGGCCGTGATGGAGACGTTGTTCCAGGATCCATGGGTCATGGTCGGCACCGACGGAGGCGGCGGCGCACCGCACCCGCGCGGCCACGGCTCCTTCGCCCGCGTGCTCAAGCGGCTGGTGCGGGAGCGGGGGCTCGTGTCGCTGGAGGCGGCGGTGCACAAGATGGCGGCGCTCCCGGCGTCCACGCTCAGCCTGCGGGATCGCGGCCGCGTGGCCCCTGGGCACGCGGCCGACCTCTTGGTCTTCGACCCAGCCGAGGTCGAGGACACCGCGAGCTACGCGATCCCGCACGCCGTGGCGAAGGGGATGCGGCACGTGCTCGTGAACGGCGTGCTCGCCGTCGAGGATGGCCGGCGCACGGCAGGGCGGAGCGGCAAGGCGCTCCGCCGCGACGCGACGGCCGGGTCAGGCTCCGGCGGGCGCTGACTCAGAACCCCACGAAGCGCGCGTACACCGCCGCGCCGCCGACGAACGCTCCCACGACGAACGCGACGAAGCCCACGGCGACGTAGTTGAGGACGTTGGGGGCCGGCGCAGGCTCCTCGCGTGGTGAAGGGGGGCGCGTCGAGACCGCGGACGTGTCGTCGTCGATGGTGACGCCGACCCCGCAGGCGACGAGCAGCTCGTGCACCTGGCCTAGAAACGAGTTGTAGGACTCCTCGTCGATGTCGAGGAGCCGGTCCTTGAACCGCGCCCGGTGGACCGCGGCGAGAGCGCGGTGCGACCGGAGCTGGGCGCGGCGCGAGGAGATCTCCACCCAGCCCACGGTGAGCGCGGGGATCCCCGGGCGCTCGGCGGAGAGCACGATCGACTGCCGAGCCTGCTTGCCGCCGGCCGTGCTCATCCCCTCGGGGACGGCGATCTCGGGCCGCCGCGCCACGCTGCGGCCGAACCGGGCGCCCTCGAACGAACCCGTGAAGTACTGCGCGAAATTGTACGCGCTCTGAGCAACTTGGGTCCGCTTGGCGTCGAACGTCACCGGGGCCAACGCGCAGGATAGTCCCCCCGACGGGCCCGCCGCCAACTTCCCGGACGCGCCGGGCACGCCAGGGCGCCGCCGGCGAGGCGCCGCCCGCGGGGGGGCGTCGCCGCGGAAACCTACGCGGCTGGGTCGATCGCCGATCGCCCGCGGGCGCGACGGCGGTAGAGGACGAGAGCGGCTCGGTGATCCATGACGAACAATGACCTAGCGACCGGACGCCGTGTTCCCCCGGGGCCGTCGCGTCTGGTACCAACAGCGACGTCATGGACAGTCGCCCCTCCGCCGTCGACGCGCCCCCCACGTCTCCCCTCGTGACGCCCCCCGTGCTTCCCCTCGACCCCGACGGCGTCCGCGACGTCTTCGTGGAGCAACGCGACGCGGTCGCGTTCCTCCGTCGGTTCCCGAGCGACAGCGTCGACGCTTGCGTGACGGACCCGGCCTACGAGTCGCTGGAGAAGCACCGCGCCATCGGAACCACGACGCGCCTCAAGCGCTCCAAGGCCTCGAGCAACGATTGGTTCGCCATCTTCCCGAACGCGCGCTTCCCCGAGCTCTTCCGCGAGGCCTACCGCGTCCTGAAGAAGCACGCGCACCTCTACTTGTTCTGCGATCAGGAGACGATGTTCGTCGCGAAGCCCGCGGGAGAGGAGGCCGGCTTCAAGTTCTGGAAGCCGCTCGTCTGGGACAAGTGCCGGATCGGCATGGGCTACCACTACCGCTCTCGGTACGAGCTCATCCTGTTCTTCGAGAAGGGCAAGCGCAAGCTCGCCGACCTGTCGGTGCCCGACATCCTCGCCCACCCGCGCATCGTGGGCGGCTACCCGAGCGAGAAGCCGAGCGCCGTCTCGAGCGTCCTGCTCCGGCAGTCCACGAGCCCGGGAGATCTGGTGGTCGATCCGTTCTGCGGCAGCGGCTCCGTGGGGGTCGCGGCGCGCGAGCTGGGGCGCCGCTTCGCAGGGTCGGACGTGTGCGCGGAGGCGGTGGAGATCGCACGGACCCGCGCCCGCGCGGCGGAGCCCACGCCTTGACGGGCAACGAGTACAAGCTGCTGGTCGCGCGCTACATCGCCTCGGCGTACGGCCCGCGAGGCGTGGTGCTCTACGACGAGGTGACCGTCGGGACGAGCTTGCTCGGCAAGCCGCGGCGGATCGATCTCCTGGTGCTCGTCCCAGACACGGCGGGCGCGCCCGGGGCCCGCGCGGCGGCGCTCGCGATCGAGTGCAAGTACCAGGACTCGGCCGGGACCGTGGACGAGAAGATCCCGCACGCGCTCCAGGACCTGGCGGCGCTGCGCATGCCGGCTGCCATCGCCTACGCGGGCGCGGGCTTCTCGGAGGGCGTGCTCCACCTGCTGCGCTCGTCGCCCGTGGCCGCCTACTGCCTACCGGACGACACGCTCAGGCCGCTGCCGCGGGCCCGCTCGGCGGAGGCCTTCCACTCGGGCACCTGGCAGCTCGACCACGTCCTCGCTCAGGCGTTCGGCTGGTGGGACGTGATCGTGGGCGACCGACCGCCGATGCGGTTCTGACGCCCGTCCCCCCTTCGCGACGGCGACGTCGAACGCTCCCCCCGCGCGCGCCGCCGCGCAGCGGCGAGCACGGTCGGGAGGGAGGCGCGAGAGCAGCGCGAGAGGCGGGCATCCCCCGCCCCTGCCTCCCGTCCCAGCGCCTCGCCCGCTGCTAGAACTCGCCGGTCAGCCAGGCTCCACCGGGGCCCACGCGGAGGCTCACGCTGTCACGGCCGTTCTTCGGCGGCCCCGCGAGCACACCGCCGCCGATCATCATGCCGACGCCGATCGCCGTGAGCGCGGCGCCCACGCCGACCGCGATCCCGGCGGCCTGCTGGTTGTCCTTGCCCGCCTCGATGCGGCCCTCCGTGTGCCCCGGGCACCGGACGCGGCTGCCGTCCGGCTGACATCCGCTGGCCGCCGGGTCCTCGAGGTAGTCCAGCTCGCGGACGGCCGTGTAGTAGAACGCGGCGCCCATGCCCACGCCGCCGAGCCCGAGCAGGCCGATCGCGGCGCCGCCCACCAAGAGCCCCGTCGACGTGCCCGAGGGCTCGGGCGCGGGCTTCTCGGGCGGAGGCGCGACGGGCGGTGCGACGACCGGATCGCCCACCGGCGGCGCGACCGTCGGCGGTCCCATCGGCTTCAGCGGCTTGATCTCCCCGACCTTGAGCTCCACCGCGTGGCTCTGTCCGGCCGCCCCGTCGACGTCCTTCGCGTCCACGGGCTGCTCGGCGACGATCGCCTTCACGCTGATCTTGCCGGGCTCCACCGCGTACGGCGTCTCCACCGGAGCGAGGACGTCGCCCACGGTGACGCGCACCGGCCCCGGCGCCTCGCCTACGAGCTTGATGGTCAACACGACCACCTTCTGCGCGGCCTCGGCGCGGAGCTCCTTGCTGCGCTCCAGCGTGGAGGCGTACTTCGGGTTGCCGGCGGCCTCTTTCTCGACGGCCACGAGCTCGTTGTACGCTCGGGCGTTCCTGCCGAGCGACGTCAGGCACCGCGCCAGCATCATGTGCGCGTTCGGGCTCCGCACCACCGCGTAGGAGGCTGCGAAGGCCGTGAAGGCCTCCTCGTAGCGCTTGGCGTCGTATGCCCTCGCGCCGCGCTCGTACTGGACTTGCGCGTCCTTCTTCTGCTGGTCCGTCGCGTTCTCGATGCTGGCCCCCTGCGCGCGGGCCACGCTCGCGGACAGGGTGACGGGGCAAGCGACGAGCGCGGCGACGAGCAGCAAGCGACGAGAACGGAGGCGAGTCGATCCCATGACCGGAGAGCATACCAAGCGTTCGCGTAGGATTGCCTCTTCTCGGCCGGCCCTCCTCGACCGCAAAAAGGTGGTACGCTCTTTTACCGATGTCGAAGCCCGGTCCTCCGCGACCAAAGAGCTCGGCCGAAGCGCCGCCCCGTCCCCTCGTCGAAGAGACGACCGAGGTCATGGACGTGCCCCTCGACGAGGCGCCCACCGTCGCGGACGAGGAGGAGGAAGCGGATCCGAACCGGGCCTACGTCGCGCCGCGCGTCCTGCCTACGCCGGCTCTCCCCGACAACGAGGACAGCCGCCGCATCGTCTTGAACCTCCCGGACCAGAGCGCGGTCCTGCCGCCGTCGCCTCAGGACCTGGAGCGGGCCCGACGCCGCGCCCCCACGGTCAAGATCCCTCGCGCCACGCTGGCCGCGCAGGGCAAGCTCCCACCTCAACCGCCCGCGCCCGCCGAACCGGCGCGGGCGGAGCCCGCCCCCCCCCCGGCGCCACGTATCGGGGCGGAGCCGCCGGCCGCGCCCGCCCCCAAGGCGCGGCCCGCGCCTTCTCCGGCCGACGCCGACACGGACGACGCGGCGCCGCTGCTGTCGCTTCCGGCCCACGCCGCGGAGCCTCGCGCCGAGCCTCCGCCGACGGCGCTCCACGTGAGCGAGCCGCCGCCTCGCCGGTCCCGGCTCCCTCTGATCGCCCTGGCCACCCTGTGCCTCGGCGGCGGCGCGTTCGCCGTGATCACCCTCGGAGACGAGGGCCCCGCGGCGACGGCCCCAGCCGCACAGCAGAAGCAGCCGTCCGCGAAGCCGGCCGCGACGGCGGCGGCGCCTCCGGAGACGGCGGTCGCCGCGCGGCCC
>CAZBJI010000232.1:0-10098 GCA_964492175.1 uncultured Polyangiaceae bacterium
CGACCGTCAGCGCGGCCTCGATCGTCTCGAGGTCGCGCAGCTCGCCGATCAGGACGACGTCCGGGTCCTGGCGCAGGATGTACTTGAGGGCCGCCTTGAACGAGTTCGTGTCGGCGCCGATCTCGCGCTGGTTCACGATGCAGCCCTTGTGGGGATGCAGGTACTCGATCGGATCCTCGATCGTGACGATGTGCTCGTTCCGGTCCTGGTTGATGCGGTCGATCATCGAGGCCAGCGTCGTCGACTTGCCCGAGCCGGTCGGGCCCGTCACCAGGATCAGGCCGCGCGGCTTCTGCACGAGCGTCTCGACGACGGGCGGGAGGCCTAGCTCGTCGAAGGTCAGGATCTTGAAGGGGATCGCGCGGAACGCACCGGCGACGTTGCCGCGCTGGACGAAGACGTTGCCCCGGAAGCGCGAGAGCTTCTGGACGCTGAACGAGAGGTCGAGCTCGTTCGTCTCCTCGAACTTGTGCTTCTGCGCGTCGGTCAGGACCGAGTAGCAGAGCTGCTTCGTCTCCTGCGGAGACATCGGCGGCATCTTGAGGGGGACGAGCTTCCCGTCGATGCGGAGCTGGGGCGGCGATCCGGTCGTGATGTGAAGGTCGGAGGCGCCCTTCTCGATCATCGCCTTGAGCAGTTGGTGCATGTTGGCCAATGGGGATCCCTTCTCCTGTCCGTTCGCCTAGACCGCGTCCGACGTGCTGACCCGGAACACCTCGGAGAGCGTCGTCACGCCCTCGAGCATCTTGTTGAGGGCGCTGCGGCGGAGCGTGCACATGCCGCCGCGGATCGCCTCGCGCTTGATCTCGGTGCCCGAGGCGCCGTTCAGCACGAACTCCTTCAGCTGGTCGGTCATCACCATGACTTCGTAGATCGCGACGCGACCCTTGAAGCCCGTGTCGGAGCAGTTGCTGCAGCCTCGCCCCCGCTTGGGCTTGTAGCTGCGAGCCTCCTCCTCGCTGAGGCCGGCGTCGATCACCTGCTGGCGTTCGACGTCGGGATCGTCGGCGACGCATTGGCTGCAGATCCGGCGGGCGAGGCGCTGGGCGACGATGCAGTTCACGGCGGACGCGACGAGGAAGGGCTCGATGCCCATGTTGAGCAATCGATTGATGGTCGAGGGCGCGTCGTTCGTGTGGAGCGTCGAGAGCACCATGTGACCGGTGAGGGCCGCCTTGACCGAGATCTCCGCCGTCTCGAAGTCGCGGATCTCGCCGACCATGATGATGTCGGGATCCTGCCGGAGGAACGAGCGCAGGGAGGCCGCGAAGTTGAGCCCGATCTCGTCGTGCATCTGCACCTGGTTGATGCCGTGCAGGTTGTACTCGACCGGATCCTCGGCAGTGGAGATGTTCACGTCCGACTTGTTCATCTCGGAGAGGCCCGAGTAGAGCGTGGTCGTCTTGCCTGACCCCGTGGGTCCGGTGACCAACACCATCCCCCACGGCTGGCTGATCGCCCACTTGAAGTCGTTCAGCGGACCGACGTCGAAGCCGAGCTTCGTCATGTCGAGCTGCAGGTTCGACTTGTCGAGGAGCCGGAGGACGATCTTCTCGCCCCAGATGGTCGGCAGCACGCTGACGCGGAAATCCATCTCCTTGCCGCCTCCGAGCTTCAGCTTGATGCGGCCGTCCTGCGGGAGGCGCCGCTCGGCGATGTCGAGGCTCGCCATGATCTTGAGGCGGCTCGCGATCGCGGCCTTCCACTTGATGGGCGGCTCCATCTCGTCGAGCAGCACCCCGTCGACGCGGTACCGGATGCGGAGCTTCCGCTCGTAGGGCTCGACGTGGATGTCCGACGCGCCGCGCTTGATGGCGTTGAGCAGCAGCGCGTTGACGAGACGAACGACGGGGGCGTCCTCCGCGGCCTTCTCGAGCTCGGTGGCGTTGAAGTCCTCGTCCTCGACGCCGAAGTCGACCTCCTCGTCGCCGAACTCCTTGATGATGTCGTCGTACGCGTTCGCGCCCAGGTTGTAGCCTCGCTCGATCGCGCTCGCGATCGCGGACTCCGAGGCGACGACGGGCTCGACGTTGAAGCCGGTCAGGAACTTGATGTCGTCGATCGCGTGGAGGTTCGTGGGGTCGCCCATCGCCACGATGAGGGCGTTGCCGGAGCGCGAGAGCGGGACGCACTTGTGCTTGTCACAGACCTCCTTCGAAACGAGCTTCAGCACGTTCGGGTCGAGCTCGTACTCGTCGAGGTTGACGGCCGGGACGCGGTACTGCGCCGACAGGAAGTTCGTGATCTCGCCGTCGGAGATGTAGCCGAGCTTGGCGAGCGTCGCGCCGAGGTTGGTGCCGGCCTTGCGCTGCTCGTCCTGCGCCTGGCGCAGCTGCTGGAGGCTGATGAGCTTCTCGCGGACGAGGAGCTCTCCCAATCGATTGCCGCTTGCCATACTTGCTTGCATCGTCTGACGCCGCGGCGGTGCCGTCAACGACTTGCCGGAGTAGGCATGTGTGTTCCTGGACCGTCTCCAACGAGGGCGCGCGTCGCCGTCGGGCGTCAGCTAAGGTAGCTCGGGCGCTGGATGGGCCTGTGGGATCGGATCCGCGGAGTCGGCAAGGGCGGGTATCGCGCTCGCGCCGCGCACAAGCTCGAGCTCGCCGGGGAGCTCGAGGCGGCGGCGCGCACCTACGCGACGGCCGGGCTGCCCGACGAGGCCGCGCGCCTCCTGCTTCGGCGCGCCGACGCCGAGCCGAGCTTCGAGAAGCGCATGGTCCTGTTCGAGCGCGCCGCCGAGACCGCCGCCGACGAGGAGCTCGCGCGAAAGGCGCGGGCCCGCGGCGCCCGCCTCGCGTACGATCTGGCGCGATCGCGAGGCGCCGCGATGCGCGGTGAGGTCCTCGCGGCGGCGGAGGCCCTGGAGGCGGCGCAGGAGCACGAGCTCGCCGCAGAGGCGTACAAGCTGCTCGGCGACGCGGAGGGCGAGGTGCGAGCGCTGACGGCCGCCGGGGCGATCGACCGGCTCGAGGAGCGGCTGACCCGGGCGGCCGCGGCGTCCAAGCAGGAGCAAGCGCACGGGCTGGCGCTCCGGCGCGTGGCGGACCACGACCGGAGCGGAGAGCGCCGCAAGGCGCTCGAGATCGCCGCGGAGGCCCTCGCACATGGCCCCGACGAGCGGCTGGAGGATCTCGTGCGGGTGATCCGGCTGCGGCTCGTGCGCGGTCCCACGTGGGAGGCGACGCTCGGCGACGAAGCGGTCACCCTTGCGTTCGGCGATCGCGTGACGATCGGCCGAGGGGAGGCGACGATCGTCGTGGCCTCGCGATCGGTCAGCCGGGAGCACGTGGCCGTGCGTCGGGACGAGGAGGGGCGCGCTGTCGTGGAGGATCTGGGCACCCGGAATGGGACGTTCCTCGGCGGCGCGAGGCTCGGCGCACCGGTCCCGGTGGGCCAGGGCGTCTCCCTCACGCTCGGCCCGGATCTGGCCTGTCGCGTCTCGCCCCACGTGGACGGCGGCGTCGTGGTCGACGTCGCAGGCGTCCGATACGTCGCGCCTCTCGGGCCGCTCCTCCGGGCGGGGTGGCGAATAACGGCCGAGCGCCACGACGGCGAGGGGTTCGTGGTGCTCGAGTCGAGCGCGAGCGCCCCGGCGTACTTCGGGGCACTGCTCGCGGGACCGCGCGCCGAGCTCGCCGCCGGGGACGCCGTGTCCCGCACCCGGGGCGGCCCTCCCGAGCTCCGGGTCGGCGGGGGGGCCGCACGGTGAGCCTCTGGCGGCGGATACGGGACCGCCTGCAAGGTGTGACGGATCCGGCCAAGCCGGAGGACGCGGCCGAGCCCGCCGCGCTCGTCGCGCGCGCCGTGGCCCCTCAGGCGCCCCTCTCGGCCCGACCTCCCGCCCAGCGCCAGGATCCGTTCGCGCAGCTTCGCGCGGCGACCCAAGCGAACGAGCGTGAGGTGCTCGCCGCGCTCTCCGCCGCCCGCGGGACCTCGGCCGAGTCCGAGGCCCTCGTGGCGGTGGCGTCCGCGCCGAGGCCCCTGCCGGACCGCGTGGCGCTCGCCGTCGCCGAGATCTTCGTGCTCCGCGGCCAGGACGACAGGGCGCTCGAGCTGCTCTCCTCCTCGCGCTCGGCGCCGCTCCTCATGATGCAGGCGGATCTCCACGCCGCGCGCGGAGACATCGCGCGGGCCATCGGCGCGGTGGAGCGGGTCCTCTCCAAGGCGATCGACACGCCGGGCGCCCTCGAGCGGAGGGAGCGGTGGGCGGAGGCGCTCGGGGTGCGCGTGCGCCCCGTCTCGAGGCTCGACGAGGCGACCGTGGTCACGACGGCGCCCGAGGGCGCACCCTTCGTCGTGCTGCGCGAGGTGGCGCGGGGCGGAGCGGGGACCGTGTACGAGGCACGGGACGAGCTGCTCGGTCGGCGCGTCGCGTTCAAGGTCTACCACGGCCCCGGCGGGGAGCCCGCGACGCGCCTCCCCTCCGGCGCCGGACGCGCCGTGGAGCGAGAGGCGCGCGTGGCGGCGCGCTTCGCCGGCCCGGGCGTCGTCCGCGTCCTCGACGTCTCCGCCGAGCGCGGCTGGGTGGCGCTCGAGTGGATCGGGCACGGCAGCCTCAAGGACGCGCTCAAGACCCGCGCGACGGACCTGCTGCTCCCCCTCGGGCGGTGGCTCGAGCCGCTCACATCGACCCTCGCGCGCATCCACGCGGCGGGCTGGGTGCACGGCGACGTCAAGCCCGCCAACGTGCTGTTTCGGCGCCCTGGGGAGCCCGTCCTCACCGACTTCGGCATCGCGCGCGAGGGCGGCGCCGCGGGAGGGGGCGGGAGCGCGGGCTACGTCGCGCCCGAGCGGCTCGCGGGTGCGAGCGCCTCGGCGCGCGACGACGTGTACGGCGTCGGCAGGGTGATGGAGGACGCGATGGACGCGCTAGGCATCGCGGACCTCGAGGACATCGTGGCCGCGTGCCTCGCGCCCGCGGAGGATCGACCCGCGGACTGCGGAGCGGTGCTGCGGCTGCTGCGGGAGCGGACGAGCGCTTGAACGTCGCGTGACTGCTCGGCGGCTTGCCAGGCATGCCGGGGGGTAGTAACGGTCACGCCCTCCCATGCGCGTGGTGTTTACTTTCGTCTCAAGTCTTCTCGTGGTGGCGCTCGGCCTCGCTGGGTGCGGCAACAAATGTGACGAGCTGGCCGACACGTACCGGGCGTGCGGGGCGGACGCGCAGGGCGGGTCGACCGGAGGCGACGACGGAGAAGCCGTGACCGACGAGTGTCTGGACGCCGAGGAGAAGTGCGCCACGTGCTACCTCGACTCCGGGCAGGACCTCTGCGTTCAGGAGGGCATCGCCAACGCCCAGATCGACTGTGCGCAGGAGTGCAAGGACGTCACGCCCGAGTGACGGTGGGGAATGGTCCTGGTGCGAGTACCCAAACCGTGGAGCGTCGCCGTGGCAGCCGCGCTGGCTGCCTCGGTTGGCTGCGGGAACCGCTGCGAGGACCTCGCGGCCAAGCTCGAGGAGTGCCCTGCCGGAACGCTCGGGGAGGGAGGCTCGGGATCGGGTGACGCCTGCACGAGGCGGAGGACCAGTGCGCCGACTGTCTCCTTACCGCCAAGAACGAGGGCGGCTCCGGGACCATCGGACCTTGGGACCTCTGCAAGTCGGCCGACTTCGCGGGCGCGCTCCAGGACTGCGCCGGGCCCTGCCAGCCCTGACGGCGCCCTGGGCTGGTGATCCTGTGCATTTGCGCGCAACCTGGTAAGGTCGGGCGCATGCGAGCTGGGTGGCCGGAGCGCCTTTGCCTCTGTTCATGGCTGATGGTGTCTCTTCTCGGGTGCGAGAACGTCTGCGACGAGGTCGCGGAGGAGGCGGAGGCGAGCGGCTGCGCAGGCACGCTGCCAGCCGACGAAGAGTCCCTGCCGGAGGCCGCAACGAAATGTGAAGGCAGCCGCGAGCGGCGGGCCGAGTGTCTGCTGGACTTCAGCGAGAACGTCTGCTTCCTGAGTGACGAGGAGCTGCAGGCCATCGACGCCTGCGTGGAAGGCGCCCCGGGGTCCTAGCGAGGGGGCGGCGAAGGGGGCGCGGGACCCGGTCCCGAGCCCGCGGGCCTCCGAACTGGCCGAAACTTCCGATCAAGCGTCGGATTCTCTACATTGCCAGACGGCATGTCGGGAGTCGATCGCGTCGCGTTCATCGCTTGCAGCGGATCCACCGCCCAGCTGCAGGGGGGGCAGGGGACGCTGGACGGAGACGCGGTGCGCGAGCGCCTCGCTCAACCCGACGTGGCCTTCGACGTCCAGTCGCTCGACGTACGCGACGATCTGGCCGAGCAGCTCGACGACTTCTTGGGCGCCCGCGCCGTCCCGCCGGACTCGGCGCTCTTCTATGTCTCCGCTCGCGCAACCCGCGCCGAAGGCGAGCTGGTGCTCTTGCTCGATCCTGCCCACCCGGAGACCGGGGACGCGCTCGGGGACGTCGTCGGCGCTCTGTCGGAGGGCATGGTCGGGCCCGTGGTGGTGATCGTCGACCTCCGCGTGGATCCGAGGGCGGGTGAGCTCGAGGCGATGGAGCTGGCCCGGCTCGCGCGGATCGCGGTGCGCGCCGAGGGGGTCGAGCTCATCGCCGCCGTGCGCAAGCTCGAGCCCGACGAGGAGCTCCGCGCCCAGCGGTGCTCCCCGTTCACGCGCGCGTTGCTGCGCGCGCTGGACGGCGCCGACCCCGCGGAGGGTGCGACGGCGGTGTGGCTCTACGAGGCCATCCGGGAGGATCCTGACGTGCTGGAATCCGTCGCGGCGCTCGCGCACGTCGCGGTGGACGAGTCGTTCGTCCTGGTGCCCGGCGTGGGCCACGACGAGCCCGAGGTCGAGGAGGACGAGCCCGACCCCGAGGTCGCGACCCCTTCGCCCCCGGCGGCCGACGTCGTGGTCGCCGCGCCCCCCGACGCGGAGGAGGAGCAGGCCGCGGACGTCCCCGCGAGCCAGGCCGCGCCCGGGCCGCCCCCAGAGGCCGCTGCATCTGCGCCGCCGCCGGAGGTCGTCGCGCTGGCGCCCGCCTCGACCGTGCCGGCGTCGGCTGCCCAGCCGTCGCAGTCGGCTCCGCCCCCGCCCGCGTCGCCGTCGGCTCCCCCCCCCGGGGCGCGAGACGTGATGACGGAGGGCGACGCGCTCGCGAAGGCTGGCAACGACGAGGAGGCGCTCGCGCGCTACCGCAAGGCGCTGGGCCTGGCGGCCTCCGGCGCCGGACACGACGGCGACCGGGCGGAGATCTACGTCCGCATCGGCGACGTGAAGCTCCGCCAGGGGAAGCGCCGTGAAGCGATCGCTGGCTACGAGAAGGCGCTCGCGCTGAACGCCGACCTGCCGCAGGCAGGCAACGTCATGAAGGCGCTCCTGGGCCTCTACTTCGGCGAGAAAGACCACCGCGCCGCGTCTTCGATCCAGCAGAAGCTGCTCGCCCGCATGGACGATCCCGCGGAGAGCGCGGCCGCGCTGCTCGCCTTCGCCCGCTCGTGGCTCGAGGACGTCGGCGACCCCCTCCGCGCGCGCGAGGCGCTCGAGCAGGCGGCCGTCCTCGCTCCTTCGAACATCGAGTGCCACAGGATGCTGCTCGAGATCGCCACACGAGAGGGTCGGGTCGACGACGCGCTCGCCGAGCGGCGGAGGGTCGCAGACCTGGAGCAGCGCCCGAAGGAGCGAGCGGCGGCGCTGTACGCGCTGGCGCGTGAGCTCGTACAGAAACACCGGCGCGAGGACGAGGCGCTGGACGTCCTCGAGGCGGCCCTCGAGGCGGAGCCCTCCCAGGTGGAGCCGCTGGCCCTGTTGAGCGAGCTGCTCGGCGAGCGCCAGGAGTGGAGCGAGCTCGAGGGCGCCTATCGTCGCATGCTGGACAGGCTTCCTCGGGTCGAGGACGCCCGGCTTCGCGCGAAGGTGACGCACGAGCTCAACCGGCGGCTGGGGCTGCTCCTCGCCGACCATCTCGAGGACTTCGAGGGCGCGGCGGAGGCGTTCGAAGCGGCCGTCCGCGCCAAGCCGCGGGACGAGGACGTCCGCAACAAGGTCATCGCGCTCTCCAAGCTGGTCGGCCAGACGGATCGCGCGCTGCGGCACACGCAGGCGCTGACGGCGCTGCACCCGCTGCGGCCCGAGCCGCACCACGCCCTCTTCGATCTGCTCATGCGCACGGAGCAGCTGGAGCGCGCCGCCGAGGCCGCCGCGGTGCTCTCCTGGCTCGGCGCGGCCACGGACCGGGAGCGCGCGGTGCTCGGCGCGCAGTCTCGAGAGGAGCGCCCGCAGGGAGCGCTCACCGACGCGGATTGGCCGATCCTTCGGCTCGATCTCGATCCGGCGGGCGCGGAGCCGACGGTGGAGCTCGTCGCTCGCATCCTCAGCCTGGCGACGGCGCCCATCGTGGGCTCTCTCGTGGCGGTCGCGACCCGCGCCAACCGCCTGCCGCCGCTCGACGAGGCCCAGCGCGTGGACGCTACGGCGAGCACCGTGAGCGCGGCGCGCTGTCTCGCGTGGGCGAGCGGCGCGCTCGGCCTGCCCGTCCCGGCCGTCTATCTGGACGACGCGAGCTCGCTCGGGATGACCCCGTGCCTTCGGGAGTCACCCACCGCCGTCATCGGCGCGGGGGCGCTCCGCGGTCGCTCGCTCGAGGAGCTCTCGTTCCTCGCGGGCTACCACATGGTGCTCCAGCGCCAAGAGCACAGGCTCGTGCGCCTGTCTGCGCAGAGCGACGATCTCGCCGCGTGTTTCGTCGCCGCGATCGTCTCGGTCGTCCCGGACACGCCGGTGCCGGAGCGGCTGGCGCCCCTCGTGGACCTGCTGCTCCCCGAGCTCGAGGCGCGCCTCCAGGCGGAGGGGGGCGAGCTCCTCGACGAGGCCGTCCTCGAGTTCGACGCCGCCGGCGCCCGCGCGGACCTGGGGGCCTACGCCGAGGCGGTCGAGCGCGCGGCGCTGCGCGCCGGGCTGCTGCTCTGCGGCAAGCTCCCCGTCGCGATCGAGATGGCGCGGAGGCTCCCGGGCGGGGAGGATCTCGCGGCCGAGCGCGAGGCCGAGCTGCTCGCGTTCACCGTCAGCGAAGAGGCGGCGGCGCTGCGCGAGCGGCTGGGCGTCTACGACGACGGCTAGGGGCGAGGAGGCGCCGCCGCTCAGGGCTCCGCCATGGAGGGGTAGGCGATCTCGGTGGCGGGCACGAGCGTCTCTTTCACGCTCCTCGGGCTGATCCACCGGAGCAGGTTCAACGCGCTGCCGGCCTTGTCGTTGGTCCCGGAGCCGCGCGCGCCGCCGAATGGTTGCTGCCCCACGACGGCGCCGGTCGGCTTGTCGTTGATGTAGAAGTTCCCCGCAGCGTCGCGGAGACGCGCCGCGGCCTTCACGAGGAAGCCGCGGTCGCGCGCGAAGACGGCGCCGGTGAGCGCGTAGGAGCTGGCGGAGGCGCACGCCTCGAGCGCCTCGTCCTCGAGGCGGTCCTCGTACACCCAGACCGTGAGGATGGGGCCGAAGAACTCCTCCGTCATGAGCCGACTGCGCGGGCTCTCCGCCTCGACGAGCGTGGGGTGCACGAAGAACCCGGTCTCGTCGCTCGTCTGGCCGCCGGCGACGAGCGCGTACTCGGGGGCTTCCGTGGCCAGCGCGATGATGGCCCTGTGGCGCTCGAGGGCGCGGGCGTCGATCACCGCGCCCATGAAGTTGCGGAAGTCCGTGGGATCACCCACCCGGATGCTCTTCAGCTCCGCGACCAGGCGCTCCCTCAGCTCCTGCCACACCGAGCGGGGGATGAACGCACGGGAGGCGGCCGAGCACTTCTGCCCTTGGTACTCGAACGCGCCCCTGACCAACGCGACGGTGAGCGCGCCGAGATCCGCGGTCGCGTGGGCGAACACGAAGTCCTTCCCGCCCGTCTCCCCCACGACGCGCGGGTAGCTCCGGTAGCGCGCGATGTTGGCGCCGACCCGCTGCCACAGCGACTGGAACACGGTCGTCGAGCCGGTGAAGTGGACGCCGGCGAGGTCGGGGTGCTCGAGGCACGTCCCCACGATCTCCGGCGCGGGTCCGGTGACCAGGTTCACGACGCCGTCCGGTAGCCCGGCCTCGACGAGCAGCCGCATGACCTCGTGGGCGCTGCGCATCGCCAGCGGAGAGGGCTTCCACACGACC
>CAZBJI010000233.1:0-10095 GCA_964492175.1 uncultured Polyangiaceae bacterium
GGTGGCTTCGTCGCGACGCCGGGCGGGCCGGTCTCGACGCGCGCGGTGGAGGACGCCCTCTACGCGCTCCCCGAGGTGGAGCTCTGCGCGGCGTGGGGCGAGGACGGCGGCCTCCACGCGGCGATCACCGCGCGCGCGCCCGTGGAGGAGGAGCGCGTCGCCGAGGCGCTGGAGGCGCTCCCGGCGCACGCCCGCCCCCTGTCGGTGCGGCAGGTCGCTTCCATCCCGCTCACCGAGGGCTTTCGCCCTGACAAGCGCGCGCTCCGACGCGGCGGCGGCGCGTAGCGGTGGTACTAGCTAGCTAGCTAGCCGGTCGCGCCGCCGCGCACGACCTCTGCCCCGGCCGGCGCCGTCTCCGCCACCTCGACGGCGAGGCGCCACGCGGCCGCCGTGCGCACCTGATCGAGGCGCCCGATCTCCATCCCGTTGCGGAAGACGACGACGGTGGGGAACGCGCCCACGCGGTAGAGACGTACGAGGCCCGGCTCCCGGTCCACGTCCACGCGGTAGACGCGGGCGCGCCCCCCTAGCTCCGGCGCGAGCCCGACCAAGAGCGCCTCGAGCTCGCGGCACGCGACGCTCCACGGCGCGAGGAACGCCACGAGCGCGATGCCTCGCTCGTGCAGCACCTCTTCCACGAAGGAGAGCTCGGTCAAATCGCGCACGCCTGCGTCCACGCTCGGACTACGTCACGCGGCCTGCGCCGGTTTGGGCAGGCCGGGCGATTTTGCGAGCTTTTGTGCGCGGATGAGGGCTCCCGGCCCACACCGCGCGCGCGCCGCGCCGGGCCGTCAGAGCTCGTTCCAGACGAGCGAGCCTTCGCGCGAGTACACCGCGAGGGCGCGGCCGAGGAGGCTCGCGTCCTCCACGAAGCCGAACATCCTGCCGTCGCGGCTGTTGCCGCGGTTGTCGCCCATGACGAGGACCTTGCCGGGCGGCACCGTCGCGGGGCCGAAGTCCGGGCCGCCGCCGGAGTCCAGGGAGAGGGCGTGCGTCTTTCCGTCCAGGGTCTCGTCGTGCTCGGTGCAGACGACCCTCCGTCCGTTCAGGATCAGGTGACCGTCGCGCACCTCCACCTCGTCGCCTGCGAGGGCGACCACCCGCTTGAGCAGCACCGTCCCGTCGGTGGGTGACTCGAGGACGACGACGTCCCCGCGGGTCGGGCTGGACCACCGCGCGAGCCACGTGCTGGAGAGCGGAAGGCGCAGCCCGTAGGCGGCCTTGCTCACGAAGACGCGGTCTCCCTCGTGCACCGTCGGGATCATCGACCCGGTCGGCACCACGTAGTGATCGGCGAGGGACGCGCGCGCCGTGAGCGCCACGCTGACGAAGACCGCCAGGCTGATCACGTCACGCCCGAGCTTGCGCAGGCGTGACGGACGCGGTGCCGGTTCCTCGGAGCTCACCCGAGGAAGGTACTGCGCGGGTCGCGCTTGGTCAAAGCCACGCTCGACAGCCCCCGAGGCCGGCGCTATCACGCGGCCATGCTCCGCCGCGCGCTGCTCGCCCTGTCGGTCGCTGTCGCGGCGGGCTGCCTTTCGACCCGCGGCCCGACCGCCCCCGCGGGGAAGCCGGCGCCGGACTTCACGCTGAAGAGCCACGACGGTCGGGACGTCTCCCTGGCGAGCCTCACGCAGAGCGGACCCGTGGTGGTCGTGTTCTACCGAGGGTTCTGGTGAACGTTCTGTCGCAGCCAGCTCGGTGAGCTGGCAGAGAACGAGGCGGAGCTCACGAAGCGCGGCGCGAGCCTCGTCGCCATCAGCGTCGACTCCAGGGAGGACTCGGTCACCTTCGCCGGGAAGATCGGGGCGCGGTTCCCCCTCCTCGCGGATCCCGGCCTGAAGACCGCGCTCGCCTACGGCGTGGCGATGCAGGGCGAGGACATCGCCGTGCCGAGCGTCTTCATCATCCGAAGAGACAAGCGCATCGCCGTCTCCTACGTGGGGGAGAGCGCGGCGGACCGGCCGAGCCTCTCGTCGATCCTCGAGGACCTGGACAAGCTGCGCTAGCGCAGATGCCGCGCCTCATCACGATCCCGATCAGCCACTACGGCGAGCGCGCTCGGTGGGCGCTCGACTACGCTGGCGTCACGTACGAGGAGACGCACCACCTGCAGTTCTTCAGCTGGGCGGCGGCCAAGTGGCACGGCGGCCGGCGGATGGTGCCGCTCCTGCTGCTCGACGACGGCACGTGCCTGAACGACTCGTCGGACATCGTCCGGTGGGCGAGCGACCGGGCCGCGGTGCCGCTCTACCCAGCCGACCCGGCGGAGCGCCGCGAGATGGAGGCGCTCGAGCAGCGCCTGCTCGACTTCGGCGTCGAGACGCGGCGCGTGACGTACTCGTGGTTCCTCGCCGACGCGCGGCCCAACCTCGCCTTCAACCTGGGCCGGGCGCCGGCGTATCAGCGGGCAGCCTTCAGCGCGCTCCTCCCGGTCTGCCTCGGGTTCGCGAAGCGCTACCTCCGCGTCCTGCCGGAGGAGCTCACCCGCGGCGAGGTGATCATTCGCTCCGTGCTCGGGGTGATCGCGGAGCGCATGTCCGATGGACGCAGGTACCTCTTCGGTGATCGCTTCACGGCCGCCGACCTCACCTTCGCGACCATGTGCGCGGCCATCTTGGCGCCTGCGGAGTATGGGGTGCCGCTCCCGTCCGTCTCGAGCGCGCCCTCGCCGGTCCGGGAGAAGCTGCTCGCCCTCCGTGAGCACCCCGCCTGCCAGCTCGCGCTCCGCCTGTACCGCGAGGACCGGCGCCGCGTCAGCAGCCCGTCGGCGTGAACGGCTCGGAGAGGACGGGGCTCGACTGGCTCTCGAGGGAGTCCTCGATGACGCCCGAGATCCTGACCTGACCCGCGCAGATCTGATCCTTCACGCTGGCCGGGAGCGTGTCGGCCCCGCTGTCGATCGCGAAGGTCACCGTGACGTCGCTCCCCGGGGCGACCTCCACCGGGGAGGCTTGGGTCGGCACCACCGGGAGGCTCTCCACGAGGACCGCGCTCTCGTCGGCCGTCTTCAGCGAGAACGACGTGAACGTCACGTCGCTCGGCCCGCTGGCCCGCTTGCCGAGGTGCAAATCCAGGCGGAAGCTCCCCGAGAGGGTCACGCCGAGCCCGCCTCCGGCGACGGCCAGCGAGGGGGACGCGAGGGACGCGTCGACGAACACGGCGGGGTCGGTGTCGATGCAGCCCGCCGCGAGGATGGCCCCTACCAAGATTGCCTTGCGCATGCGACTGCATGGTACCCTCGCCCGTCGCTTCGGTCCGAGTCTCGAGAGGAAGAAAGCATGCGCTTCGTTGGTCGAAGGTCCCCTCTTCTCATCGCGGCGGGCCTCTGCGCCGCCGCCGTGGTCTGCCCCCGGGACGCCTCCGCGCAGCCGGTGCCCCAGCGCCGAGCGGAGTCGCTGACGGACGACAAAGGCGGCGCCGACACACACCTCTTCCGCCCCCCGGTCGACTCCAAGGGGTTCTTCGCCACGAACGGCGCGGACATCGTCGGCCACCTGGACTTCAGCCTCGGGCTCTTCCTCGACTACGGCTACGGGATCATGCCCACAACGGAGGGCAAACACGGCGACGGGGAGTACCTCCTCGACCACTCCTTCCAGGGGACGCTCCAGTTCGACCTCGGCATCGCGAACCTCTTCATCCTCGGCATCTCGGCGCCCGTGGTGCTCGCGGGCCACCGGACGATTCCCGACATCGGGTCGAGCAGCGGCAACCTCTACACGGTGGAGGAGGACTTCGCGCAGGGCCTCGAGTTCGTCGCCCTGCACACGAAGTTCCGCATCGTACGGCCCGACGACGGCCCGAGCGTGGGCCTCGCGGCCATCCTGCAGGGCGGCATCGGCGTCGCCGGCGCGGAGAACTT
This sequence comes from uncultured Polyangiaceae bacterium, assembly GCA_964492175.1. GTDB lineage: Bacteria > Myxococcota_A > Polyangia > Polyangiales > Polyangiaceae > Xiheicaenibacterium. Next base: position 3,866 of record CAZBJI010000233.1, read on the forward strand.
GATCGCCGAGCCCGGCGGGTTCCTCTGGCCTCAGGTGGCCTTCGAGGGGCGCGCGGGCAACGGCGGGTTCTTCCACATCGGCGTGAACGCGGGCTTCAAGGCGAGCTTCGGCGGGGAGAACGCGGTCTTCACCAACGACGCCGACGGCGATCCGCAGCTCGCGTCGGGCGCGTTCGAGTACGGCCAGCTCGTGACGTCGGGGCTCGGGATGAGCTTCCGCGTGGCGGAGCCGCTCGACATCGTGGTCGACAACTACCAGTCGTTCCTCGTCACCGGGACGAACGACACCAAGCAGCGCATCAGCGCGGAGTCGATCGCCGGCCTCAAGATCTTCATCGACGGAAAGTCGTTCCTCTTCCTCGGGGGCGGCCCGGGCTACGCGCCCGGTTTCCAGACGGCCCTGGCGCGCGCGACCGTGGGCTTCGTGTTCGAGCCCTCCATCGGGGACCGCGACGGCGACGGGTTCAAGGACGACGAGGACGACTGCCCCGACAACCCCGAGGACCGCGACGGCTTCGAGGACACGTACGCCACGTCGCCCCCGGGGCAGCTCGGCTGCCCCGATCCCGACAACGACAAGGACGGGATCCTCGACGTCGACGACGCCTGCCCGAACAACCCCGAGGACAAGGACGGCGACGAAGACACCGACGGCTGCCCGGAGAGCCGGGACGGCGACCGCGACGGCGACGGCATCCTCGACTCACGCGACAAGTGTCCCGATGATCCGGAGGACAAGGACGGCTTCGAGGACCGCGACGGCTGCCCGGATCCGGACAACGACAAGGACGGCATCCCGGACGTGAAGGACGACTGCCCGAACGATCCCGAGGACAAGGATGGCGATCAGGACGAGGACGGCTGCCCGGAGCCGGACAAGAAGGGCCCGATCATCATCAAGGAGAACGAGATCATCATCCTCGAGAAGGTCCAGTTCGCCACGGGGAGCGCCAAGATCCTCCCGGCCTCGGAGGGGATCCTCGACGCGGTCGCCAACACCATGAAGGAGCACGCCGAGTTCACCCTGATGGAGGTCCAGGGGCACGCCGACGAGCGCGCCGACGACAACTACAACCTCCGCCTCACGAAGGATCGGGCCAAGGCCGTCATGGACGCGCTGCTGAAGCGCGGCGTCGCTACCTCCCGCCTCCGGTCCCAGGGCTTCGGCGAGTACTGCCCGCTGGATCCGGAGTCGAACGCGGAGGCCTGGGAGAAGAACCGACGCGTCGAGTTCAAGATCGTTCGAAAGGACGGGACGCCGACGGACGTCGAGCTCGGCTGCGCCAAGGCGACCGAGAAGGGCGTGAAGTCGGCGCCTCCCTGATCGGCGCCGCGAGAGCGCAGGGAGCCCGTGGGCGCTCCCTGCGCGCGTTCCGCTCAGCCGCCCTCGCCGCGCACGGGGTCGCCACGCAGGAGCCGTGCGACTGCAGCGCGTGGCAGGACGAGTGACCGAGGATGGTGAGCGTCGCCTGGCCGGTTCCCCGGCCTTCCCCAGGTTCAGTCAGGCATTCCCGCTAGATCACGGTCCAAATCCCTACGCACCGTCGGCCGAGCGCCATCCAAACGACGAAGGCCGGCGCGCGTCCTTCGACGCGCAGCCGGCCTCCACCTCACTTCAGGTGCTTGTCAGTTGTTGCAGGTATCGTCGACGATCGAGAAGTCGTCGACGCTCCACCCGCCGCCGGTGATGATGCCGCTGTTGGTTGCGGCGTAGCAGAATCGAGCACGGAACGTCGCGCTCTTCTGCGCCGTCACGTTGAACTGCTGGAAGGTCCACGCGCCGTCGTTGACGAAGACGCCGCCCGGGACAGCGTAGACTTGCGTCCACGTCCCGCCGCCGTTGGCCGACACTTCGACCTTGCTCGTGATGAAGCTGGGGTAGTCGGTGTGAAGGTGTCGCCAGAACGACATGTAGGCGTTCCCCGCGATGGTCGACGTGTCGATGTTCGGGCTGGTGATGCAGTAATCCCCGTGGAGGGTGGTCGGGTAGCAGCCGCCGATGATCACGCCGGCCAGGCCGTTGTCGGCCGTGGGCGTGTGATCCGAGCCGGGGTCGTTGCCGGTGAGGCCGCCGCCACAATTCGAGGCTACGGCCGACCCGATCGCCCACTCCGGCCCGAGCGTCCAACCAGCCGAGTTGTCGTTGAAGTCCTCGCTGAAGACCGCGGTGCCGTTCAGGCCGTTGCAGTTGCCGTCGCTGGTATCCCCGCAGACCTCTGCACCCGGCAAGACTTGCCCGTTGCACGCGCCGAAGCCCGTGCCCTGGGCGTTGCACGTCTTGGTGCCGGCGCCGCATACGCCGACGTTGATCGTGCCGTTCGGGCCCGTGTAGCAGAACTCGACGCTGTTCGGCACGCACACCGTGCCGGCACAGGAGCCGTTCTGGCAGACCTGGTTGGCGGCGCAGGCGTTGCCGCAGAACCCGCAGTTCTGCGGATCGTTGTTGGTGTTGGCGCACACACCGCTGCAATCCACCGTCGGCGGACCGCATTGGGCGTTGCACGTGCCCGACGAGCAGACCTCGCCCGAGCCGCACGGTGCGTTGCATGCTCCGCAATGGCCGTTGTCGCTGTTCGTGTTGGTACACACGCCGTTGCAATCAACCAGGCCAGGCTGGCAACTCAGCTCGCAGACTCCGGCGTTGCACGCTTCACCCGCGCTGCAGGGGCTGTTGCACCCGCCGCAGTTGGCGAAGTCGGTGTCGGTGTCGACGCAGGTGCCGTTGCAGTCGGTGAGCCCTGACTGGCACGAGAGAGAGCAAGTTCCGGCGGAGCAGACCTCGCCCGGCGCGCAGGGAGAACCACATCCCCCGCAGTTGGCAAGGTCCGTTTGCGTGTTGACGCACGTGCCATTGCAGTCCGTGAGGCCCATCTGGCACGAAAGCGCGCACGTTCCGGCCGAGCAGACCTCGCCCGCACCGCAGGGGCTGTTGCAGCCACCGCAGTTCGAGAGATCCGTCTGGGTGTTGACGCAGCTGCCGTTGCAGTCGGTGAGGCCCGACTGGCACGAGAGCTCACATTGGCCGAGTGAGCAGACCTCGCCGGGAGCGCAGGGGTTGCCACACGTTCCGCAGTTGGCGAGATCCGTGTCGGTGTTGACGCAGAGGCCGTTGCACTCGGTGAGTCCGACCTGGCAATTCAGGGCGCAGGTTCCGGTGGAGCAGAGCTCACCCGGAGCACACGGGCTGTCGCAAGCGCCGCAGTGAGCGATGTCGGTCTCGGTGTCGACACAGGAGCCGCTGCAGTCGGTGAGGCCCGTCTGGCAAGAGACGGTGCATTGTCCGCCGGAGCAGACCTCGCCCGGATCGCACGGGGCGTCGCAGCCGCCGCAGTGAGCGAGATCGGTCATCGTGTTGACGCACGAGCCGTTGCAGTCGGTGAGGCTCTGCTGGCAGCTGAGCGCGCACTCGCCGAGCGAACACACGTTGCCAGCATCGCAAACCGTTCCGCACTCGCCGCAGTTCCCGGGATCGATCTGCGTGTTGGTGCAGGTGCCGTCGCAGGCTTCCTGGCCCGTGGGGCAAGCGCCGCCCGTGCTCGTGCTCGACGCCGTCGACGTCGCCGACGTCACCGTGTCGGTGGTCGACTTGGTCGTGTCGGAGCCACCGGCCCCGCCGGCACCTCCGGATCCAGATCCGTCATCGCCGCAAGCGGCCGCCACTCCGACGATCGCGAGGAGCGCAGCACTTCCGATGCCACGCACCCACACACCCCATCGACCAACTGTCATGCTCTTCTCCTTCCGGGCGCGAAGCCCGAACCGCGCATGCTGCTACAACTGCGTGCGCGAACGAAAGGGGGTTCATGTAGGCGGTTCGCTTTTCGCGGGGAGGAAGCGCGAGGCCCCTGATTCTCTTCATGACGCTCGGAGCTTTCCCCCACGCGAGCCGGTGTTGTAGGCGGCCGCGTAGCGCTCGCAGATGGCACGAACCTCGACCGAGACCGCTGGGTACCGATGTGCGGGGATGTCCGGGAACCTGTGGCGTTCGATCTGGTGGCTCGGGTGGCCGCTCATGAAATGGGTCAGCTTCGCGCTGCGAGCGGTGCGACTTCGAGCGGCTGGTCGCCTTCTCGTGCAAGCGGAGGGTTCGCTGTCCGGGCGCGTTCGCTCAGTCGCCCTCGCCGCCGGCGCACGGGGTCGCCACGCAGGAGCCGTGCGACTGGAGCGCGTAGCAGGACGAGTGGCCGAGGACGGTGAGCGTCGCCTGGCCGGTAGCCGGGGTGTTCTGGTCGAACGTGAGCTTTCCTTTGACGCCGGCTTCGAAGGACAAGACGCCGGCGCTCGGGAAGCATCCGCCGAGGGCGAGCGTGACGCCGGCGAGCGCGAGCTGGGCGTTCGTCGAGCCCGAGGCGCTCGCAGTCCCGTTCAGGGTGAACGCCTGCAGGCCGCCCGCGAGCGTCAGGTCGGCGACGACGGTCGTCCCAGCGTGCGTGAGGTTCAGGTCGATGGCCACCGCGCCGAGGCCGGCGGGCGCGATCGACGCGGTCCCGTCGAGATCGAAGCCGTTGATCGTCACGCTGTCCAGGTCGAGCGCGACGGTCACCGTCGGGTTCCCCTCGGCCTTGGACACCTGAACCGTGACGGCCCCCGAGACGAACGCGCCGGTCTTGGTGGTGCAGCCCGTTCCCCAGTCCATCTTGAAGCCCCCGGGGAGGAGCGAGAACTGGCCGCAACCCGGGCCGCCGTCCTGGTTCGCTTGCACGATCTGGTCGTTCGGCTCGACCGCGGAGAGCAGCTCGGCGATCGCGAGCGACTGCAGGACCGTCCCCGTCGCGGCCTCGGCGTTCAGGGCGGCCTCGGCCTCGGCGGTCTCTTCCACGCCCGCGGTCTCGTCGGTCTCCTCTTCGCCGGGGTCGACCTTGCAGCCGGACGCGAAGATCGAGAGGGACACGAACGAGCACAGAAGCAGGGCTGATTTCTTCATGACTTGGCTCCTCTGGCGCCGCCGGGCGCCCGCTGAGGATCCCTTTCGCAAGGGCCGGACCAGCCACGGTGCGGCGTCTTGGCCGGGAAAAAGGGGTCATGGCGCGACGGATCCGGGCGGCGGGCTTGCGCCCGCGGGAGCGGCCGTCCGATCATGTCGCGGTGGTCGCCCCCGCCCTCGAGGCTCTCCTCCGGCAGCGCATGGAGCCCGGCGCCGTCCACGGGGGAAAGTACAAGGTCATCCGCACCTTGGGACGCGGCGGGATGGGCGTCGTCCTCGAGGTCGAGCACACTCTGCTGCGCGAGCGGCTCGCGCTGAAGTTCCTCCTGCCCGACGTGGCCGCGCACCCCGAGATGACCGAGCGGTTCCTCCGGGAGGCGCGGGCGGCCATCCGCATCAAGAGCGAGCACGTCGCGAAGGTGATGGACGTCGCCACGCTGGAGGACGGGACGCCGTTCATGGTGATGGAGCTGCTCGAGGGCAACGATCTCGAGGACCGCCTGCGCTCGCGCGGGGCGCTCGAGCCGGCGGAGGCGGTCGGCTTCATCATCGAGGCGTGCGACGCGATCGCCGACGCCCACGCGGCCGGGATCGTCCACCGCGATATCAAGCCGAGCAACCTGTTCGTCGCGCGGCGCTCGGACGGGTCGGAGCTCGTCAAGGTGCTCGACTTCGGGATCGCGAAGCTGCGCGACGACGACCAGCTCACCCTCACGCGCCCCGACGCCGCGATGGGCTCGGCGATGTACATGTCTCCCGAGCAGCTCCAGGAGGCGCGGGCGGTGGATGGTCGTGCCGACATCTACGCGCTCGGCGTCACCCTCTACCGCCTCCTCTCGGGCACCTACCCCTACGAAGCGGGCAACCACATGGAGCTCTGCGCGGCGATCTTGACGGGGAGCTCGGTGCCGATCGGGGAGCGCAGATCCGGGATCGCGCCGGGGCTCGCGGACGCCGTCGCGCGCGCGCACGCCGCGGATCGTGAGCAGCGCTTCGCGACGGTCGGCGAGCTCGCTCAGGCGCTCGCCCCGCACGCTCCCCCGAGCGTGCTCCCGATCGTGGAGCGGATCGCGCGCGTGGTGGCGAAGGCGCGCACCACGGTCGAGTCGGAGCCGATCCCGAACGTGACGGTGCGAAAGATCCGGCGACCGAGGGGCGGGGGACCAGCGCCCGGCGCCGAGGGCGATGGTACGCCCGTGACGGCAGGCGACGACGCGCCCCCGCGGACCGACCTGGGCCACACCTTCGACACGACCCTCCCGAAGCGAAGCCCCTGGCTCGCGGTCTCGCTCGCCGCTGGAGCGAC
>CAZBJI010000234.1:0-10053 GCA_964492175.1 uncultured Polyangiaceae bacterium
GTCGTCCTCCTTGATCTTGAAGACGATCTTCATCAGATCGCTGCCGATGTCCGCGATCTTGGTGAAGATGCCGCCGGCGATGCGGAGGGCGGAGGCGCCGAGCGACTCACCGATCGCGAAGCCCATGAAGCAGGGCCCCGCGACGTCGGGGAAGAACAGCATGATGCAGAGCATCAGGAAGAGCTCCACGCTGATGAGGAGCATGCCGATGCTCATGCCGGCGCGGAGGGGGATCGAGTAGACCGGGTACCCCTTGCCATCCAGGCTGGCGAACGCCGTACGCGAGTTCGCGAACGTGTTCACCCGAATGCCGAACCAAGCGACGAAGTAGCTGCCGGCGATCCCGATCAGCGAAAAGAGCAGGATGAGGATCAGCTTCCCCGCGCTGAAGCCGGCGAAGTACCCGTAGTAGGCCATCATCACGATGCTGATGAAGACCCAGAGCACCATGATGAACTTGCCCTGGGTGACCAGGTACGTCTTGCAGGTCTCGTAGATCAGCTCGCTGATCTCCCGCATCGACTGGTGCACCGGCAGGTTCCGGAGCTGCGAGAAGATGATCAGACCGAAGCCGAGCCCGAGGACGCACACCACGAGGCCGCCCATGAGGAGGCTGCGGCCGTCCATGCCCATCATCGTGACCGAGGACAGGTCCGGCAGCTGGAGGTTGGCTTCGCCACCGATTTGGTGGTCGCCTTGAGCGCCGCCCGTGGAGGCGTGGGCGAGGCCGGGCAGGCCGAGCAGGGTCAGAAGCGTGAGCAGGAACAGTGGCCACGCTCTTCGCGCGAGCCCGGCGAGACGGTCGATGACCATGATGGCAAGAATCTCCTGTTGGCGTTCGCGACTGCCCGGAGGCGGACACGGCCTGGTGCTGAAGGGCCGCCCTTACCGCGGCTGGCGGATTTGCGCAATGGGACCCATGTAGGTGCGCGCGCGATAGACCTGAAATTGCACGCGTTTTCCGAGACGGATCGTCCGCGACCATGGGGCGGCGGAGTCGCCTCCCGCACGCGGCGCGGATCGCGGCGGTCCCTCGGTCACTCGGGGGGAAGGCCGAGCTCGGCGCGGAGCAGCGCGCCGAGCAGGACGGCGTCGGGCCCGGGCGCGGCGCCGGGGATCGCGTTGAGGCGCGCGCGGAGGGACGCCTGGTCCACGACGCACCCGGGATCGACGAGCGCTGCCGGCACGCCGATGAAATTCTTGTAGCAGGTGTCGACGACGCGGCCGGCCGGGTCGGGCGCGCTGAGGAGCGGAAGGCGCCGGCGCCCCTCGGCGGCCGGCGGCGGCTCGTGGCTCGCGATGCGGTGCGGCAGCCCGAACGTCCGGCACACGAGGGGCCGCGCCGCGTAGATCGAGCACGCCATCTCCTCGTCGAGCGCGGGGCAGCTCCCGCTCTCGGATCGACCCACGAGCCGCGCGACGCGCTCCCGCTCCGCCGCCCCGGCCGCGGCGAGGTGGGCCCGGACGATCGCCGCCTCGGCCGGGGAGACGACGATGCCCGTCACGCAGCAGTTGGCGCAGCCCGAGCGGCACGCGAGCGCGTCGGCGTGTCGGTCGCGAGCGCGCGCGAACAGCCCGTCGATCTCGCGCCACACGGCAGGCAGGGACACGCCTCGAGCATAGGCGGGAATGCTCGAACAGCGTCAGCGCAAGTAAGGCGCAGTAAGGGTCGTGTCGCCGAAATCCGCGGTACTCGTGGCTCATGGAAGCCATGGCGCTGTTCGTCCGAGGCCACGTCGCGGTGCCGCTCCTCACCCTCCTCCTGGCGTGCGCCCAGGGCAACGACGCTGGGACGGGCGGCGCCGCGCTCGGCGGGGAGGGCCCCGGCGGGGGCGGCAGCACGCCCCAAGCGGTCGGTTGCTCCGCGAACGATCCGTGCCCTCCGGGTCGCACCTGCCACAACGGCGCCTGCGCGAAGGGTTGCAACGGCGACGCCGACTGCGAGGAAGACGTCGAGTACTGCGCCCTCGCCCTCGGGCAGATCTGCCAGCCACGCGAGGCGCCCGCTTGCCCCGCCGTGGCGTGCGCCGACACCCAGTCCTGCGTGAACGGCCTCTGCGGGACCCAGACGGGCACCCCGTGCGGCCCGAACCCGTTCAGCGACGCAGACGGGTGTCCAGCCGATGAGATCTGCCTCGACCAGGTCTCCGTGGACGGCTTCCTGGTGTCCGCGAAGCAGTGTTACACGTTCCCCGCCTGTTCGCCGGACTACACCTGCCCCGTGGGCGTGGGCGGCGCGATCTGCTCGTTCGGCGTGTTCCCAGACAAGCAGGCGTTCTGCCTGCCCGGCATGTGCCTGGGCGACGAGAACTGTCCAGCCGCCTTCCACTGCGTCCGCAAGGGCGCCGGCGAGGCCGCCGGACACTGCACCGACGGCGCGCAGGGCAGCCTCTGCCTCAACACGAGCGACTGCGCAGGCTCGCCCTGCGTGATCGCGACCCCCGGCCAACTCGGAACCTGTCAGTGAGGTGCACGATGAACGATCGCGGCTCCAGACTCGGTCAGGCGGCGCTCGCGGGCGCCGCGCTCCTCGCTTTGGTCCTCCTGCTGCCGGTCGCGTTCGGCGCGTGCGCCGCCGGCGACACCGGCGCCGCCGGCCACGGGCCCACGGGCGCGGGCGGAGACGACGGCTTCGTCGAGCCCGACGGCACGAGCGCCGCTTGCCAAGAGGCGGCGGACCTGAAGACGAGCGTCGCGTGCGACTACCACGCGGTGATGCTCGACGGCATGTATGGCGCCGACAACGGCTGCTTCGTGTCGTTCGTCGCCAACACATCGAACGAGCGCGCGCGGATCCAGGTCCGGTTCGGGGAGGACGAGGTCGACCTCTCGCAGTACGCCAAAATCCCTCAGGGCGCCGGGCTCACGCTCACCTACGCCGACTACGATCCGACGGCGGGCCTCGCTCCGGGCGAGGTGGCGATCCTGTTCCTCGCCGGTACCTACGCGCAGCCGGGCGCGCCTGCCGAGTGGAACGCACCGGTCCCGTGCCCCGTACCGGCCGCGGTGCCGAACGGCGCGCAGCGGCACGGGACGGCGATCGGCCAGTCCTTCCACATCACGACGAGCACACCCGTCGTCGCCTACCAGATGCTCCCCTACGGGGGCGGCGCGGCCGCCGTGACCGGCGCCACGCTGCTCATCCCGTCCACCGCTTGGGACACGAGCTACGTGGCGGTCAACGCATACGGCGCCGACCTCACGGCCGAGTTCGGCGTCGGCCCCTCCATGAGCATCGTGGCGAAGGAGGACGACACCCGCGTCTCGATCGTCCCGAACGTCTTCCTCGGACCGGGCGCCGGCGTCAGCAGCGCCCCTGCGGGCGTCAAGACCGACTACGTCCTGCAGGCGGGCCAGGTACTCCAGTTCACGCAGGCTGCCGAGATCACCGGGAGCCCGGTCCAGGCCGACAAGCCCATCGGCCTCTTCGCCGGGCATCAGTGCACGAACACGCCCGCCACCTCTCCGTACTGCGATCACGCGGAGCAGCAGATCCCGCCGGTGAGCGCCCTCGGACACGAGTACGCGGCCGTCGGATACCGCCAGAGGACCGCCGCCCCCGAGCAGTTCGTGTACCGCCTCGTCGGCGCCGCGGACGGCACGACGCTCACGTGGGACCCCGCCGTCGGGGGGCCGACGACGCTCTCGTTCGGGCAGATCGCGGAGTTCTCGACCTCGCAGCCGTTCGTGGTGAGGAGCCAGGACGCCGCCCACCCCTTCGTCCTGCTCTCCTACATGACGGGCGCGTCGGCCGTGAACGACGGCACGACGCTGGAGGGCTACGGCGACCCGGACGTGGTCCGGGTCGTCCCGCCGGCGCAGTTCCTCAGCCGCTACGTGTTCTTCACCGATCCGACCTACCCCGAGACGAACCTGGTGGTCGTCCGCAAGCGCGCCGAGGCCGGCTTCGCCGACGTCGTGCTCGACTGCGCGGGGACGCTCTCCGGGTGGGCGCCGCTCGGCTCCGACGGGCAGCTCGAGTACACCCGCACCGATCTCGTCCGGCACAACTTCCAACCCCAGAACGGCTGCGACAACGGCCGAAGGGAGATGCACTCCGACGCGCCCTTCGGCCTGTGGGTCTGGGGCTGGGGCTCTCCCGAATCGCAGCCCGAGACGGACAGCGGGTGCACGAACAACCTGCCGGGCTACTCCTGCTACGTCAGCTACGGATACCCTGCGGGAGAAGGCCTTCAGATCCTCAACGACGTCGACGTCCCCGTGCCCCGATAGGCTTGCTTCCGGCGAAGCGCGGCGCCTGCGTCGGCTCCGGGCCCAAGCCCCGAGGTTTCGTGTCCTGGACGCGCGGGCGTGGACGGGGGACGCCCCCGTGGTATCCGTGAGGCGTGACCGCGCTTCGCCGATTCCGCTGGGTGGCCCTCGCCGAGGGCACCTCGTTCGTCCTGCTGCTGGGCGTCGCGATGCCGCTGAAGTACCTCGCCGGCATGCCGCTCGCCGTGCGGATCGTGGGCATGATCCACGGCGTCCTGTTCATCCTCTACGGCGCGATGGTGGCCGGCTTCGTGCTGCGCAAGGCGTGGAGCTGGGCGCGCGGGGCCGAGGCGATGGTGCTGTCGGTCCTCCCGTTCGGTACGTTCGTGCTGGACGCGAGGCTGCGCAAGGACGAGCGCGCGGAGGCCTCGGCGCCGGTCGCCTCCGCCAGCGAGCCCGCGCCGTAGGGACGGCCGCTCACCGCTGTTCTGCGAGGGCGCGCTGCATCGCCGCGCGAAAGACGTGCGGCTCGCGAGGGCCCGCCACCTGGATGCGTCCGTCGAAGACCGCCGTGGGCGCCGAGAGGCCGCGCGCGTCTCCCACGACGCGGGCAGCTTGGCGAGTAAGGTAGAGGGCGCGAGGTGTCTCCAAGATACGGAGGACCTTGTCGCGCGCGAAGCCGCACGGAGCCGCGACGTCGAGCAGCACGTCCATCGCCGAGATGTCTCTGCCGTCTCGGAAGCGGGCCTCGAACACCGCGCGCGCGAAGCGGAGCGCGTCCAGCCCGCGCGCCTCTCGCAGCAAGGTGTGCGCGCGGACCGTGGAGACGGGGCGGGTGTGCTCGGCGCTCCGCATGACGAGCCCGGCGCCTCGCGCCGCCGCGTCGATGCGGGAAGAGAGAGGCGCAGGGTCGCCGTAGCGGAGCCGACCGCGCTCGGCTGGAGCGTCCCCGGCCGGAGCGGGGGCCTCCACGATCACGGGCGAGAACGCCCAGTCGACCTCGATCGCGGGGGCGAGCTCCGCGGCCGCGGCGAGGTTCGCGAGGGCGATCGCGCTCCAAGGGCACGAGAGATCCACGACGGCCTCGACCGCGAGAGGGAACAGCGGTCGCCCGCCGCGCCCCGAGCCGAGAGCGACGCCGCTAGCCACAGAGCCCCGAGCACTGGGTGCTGAAGCGGAGGCAGCTCAGCCCCACGGGGGTCGCGCGGACGATCTCCCAAGCTTCGAGGGTCGCGTCGTACCACCAGGCGTCGCTGGCGCGCCCGCAGTCCGTGTCACCACCGAACACCACGAACGCTTGGCCGTCCGGGGCGTGGGCGATGGCGAAGCCGCTGCGGCGCTCGGGGCTGTCGTTGTCGATCACCGTGAAGTCCGCAGGGAAGTTGCAGGCGCCCATGTTGGGTTGATTGAAGGTGTCACCGGTCCGCGCCGCGCGCCAGGCGCTCCCGCCCGGATCGAGCACCGTCATGTCGTTCCGGTTGCCCAACGTGCCATCGTCGTGACCGGCGAAGAAGTGCAGCTTGGTCCCGCCGTCGCCGGGCTGCGCGAGCAGGCCGGCCTTGATCCGCGCCGGATCCGTCACCGCGGCCAGGGACGCGCCGATCTCCGACCACGAGTCCGAGGCGATGTCGTACGCCCACGCGTCGGCCAGGAAGGGCCCGACGAACGCGTTCTCGTCCCCGCCAGCCATGACGTAGAGCTTGCCGCTGGCTGCGTCACCCGTCATCGCGTGGAAGAGCCGCGCGGGCGGCCTGGGCCCGCTCGTGGCGCGCTGCGACCAGGTGTTGGTCGTGAGGTCGAGCGCCCAGAGGTCGTCGCCCGGCGCGAAGACGGTGGCGGACGTCGTGTCGCTGCCGCCGAAGACGTAGAACACGTCCCCGACCACCGCGGAGGCGGTGTTGCTCCGAGCGGACGGCCCGGCCCCGGAGGTCTGCAGCTCGCTCCAGGTGCTGCTGGCAAAGTCGAACGCCCAGACGTCGTCGAACAGATCGTACGGCCCCGAGCTCCCTTGGCGTGTCCTCCCGCCGAAGAGCAGCGCGCGGCCCCGCGTGGGGTCGGCCGACATCGTGTGGCGCGCGCGGGCCCCCGGCGCAGCGCCGAGCGCGAGCTCCGTCCAGCCGCCGCACGCGAGATCCAGGAGCCAGGTGTCGCCGACGTGCTCACGCACCGGCGTGTCCCCGCAGACCACGGTGGCGGTGTCTCCCCCGAACATGACCACGGAGAGGCCGTCCGGCGAGAACGCCGCGCCCGCGTCGGCGCGGGCGAGAGGCGTCGGTGAGCCGGAGGGCTCCCCGGCGCAGTCGGGCTTGGACGTGAGACCTGTGCCCTGGCCGCCCGCTCCCGAGGACGTGACCGAGACCGTGGTGCCCCCACCCCCCGAGCCGCCGTCGTCACCACACGCCGCGAGGGCGGTCATCAGCGAGATGGTGCAGACGGGCGCGACGACGACGCGAAGCATGGAGCGATGGTCGCACTCTCGAGGCCCCGTGCCAACGCTGCGCTTCGCGCGCCCGTCACCTGACGAGCAGGAAAATGAGCACGAGCGTCGCCGGCACGATGACCACGGCCACGATCACCGGGACGACCCACGGGCGCCTCCGACGAAACGCCACGAACCCCTCCCGATCCCAGCGCCCCCCCGCGAGCCAGAGCAGCGCGCCGATCCCGGTGAACAACGCCGCGTGGAACCACGTATCGGGCAGCGGGATGCCCCGACCGCCGCCGTCGCCGGAGATCGCGAACCGCCACCCCGTCGCCGCCGAGATCGCGACGAACAACGCGTAGATCCAGGCGGTGCCCCCCGAGAGCATGAGGAACTGCGCGACGGGAGAGCGAGACATGCGCCCAGGACCAAGGGAGAGGGCCGGGCGCGCCCCTCTCCGGGCGGCCCGACCTCACCCGGCGCCGGCTACTCCTCGTTGACGGCGACGAGGTTCTCGTCGAGCCGCGCGCGCGGAGGCTGCTCCCGCGGGTAGACGGGCGCCTCGCCGTCGATGACGACGTTGAGCCGCTTGTAGGCGGGGAGCCCGGTCCCGGCCGGGATGAGCCGACCCATGATCACGTTCTCCTTGAGGCCGCGCAGGTCGTCCGTCTTGCCGTTGATCGCCGCCTCGGTGAGGACCTTCGTCGTCTCCTGGAACGACGAGGCCGAGATGAACGACTCCGTCGACAAGCTCGCCTTCGTGATCCCGAGGAGGAGCGCCTCGGCGATGGCCGGTCGGCCGCCGCGCGTGATGATCTTCTCGTTCTCCTGCTCGAACACGTGCTTCTCGACCTGCTCGTCCACGAGGAAGCTGGTGTCGCCCACCTCCTTCACGCGGATGCGACGGAGCATCTGCCGGACGATGACCTCGATGTGCTTGTCGTTGATGCCGACGCCCTGCAGGCGGTAGACCTCCTGGATCTCGTTGACCAGCCAGGCGGCGAGCTCGCGCTCGCCCTTGACGCGCAGGATGTCGTGCGGGTTCGGCGGGCCGTCCTGGAGCGGGTCGCCTGCGCGCACGCGGTCCCCGGGCTGCACCTGGATGTGCTTGCCCTTCGGGATCAGGTACTCGCGCGCCTGGTCCGCGATCGGCATGCCGTCCGGGGCCGCGGGCGTGATGAGCACCTTGCGCTTGCCCTTGGTGTCCTTGCCGAAGGAGACGGCGCCGTCGATCTCGCTGATGATGGCGTGGTCCTTCGGCTTGCGGGCCTCGAAGAGCTCGGCGACACGCGGCAGACCGCCGGTGATGTCCTGCACCTTCGTGACGTCGCGGGGCATCTTGGCGATGATGTCGCCGGCCTCGATGGTGTCGCCCTCCTGCGCCACGATGTGCGCGCCGACCGGGAGGAGATACCGAGCGTCGAGCTCCGAGTTCGGGAGCTTGAGCGTCTCGCCGGTCTTCGGATCCTTGATGCTGATCCGCGGGCGGAGGTCGGCCGCCTTCGACTCGATGACGACCTTGCGCGACAGACCCGTGACCTCGTCGAGCCGCTCCTGCACGGTGACGTCCTCGAGGTCGCCGTACTTCACGATGCCGCTCACCTCGGTGAGCATCGGGATCGCGAACTGGTCCCACTCGGCGAGCAGATCCCCGGGCTTGCACTTCTCGCCCTCGTTCCGCTTCAGCGTGGCGCCGTAGACGAGGCGGTTGTGCTCGCGCTCACGGCCCGTGTCGTCCACGACGATGAGCTCGGCGTGGCGGTTCATGATGACGAGCGTCCCGTCCTTCTTCTGCTGGACGATCGCGCGCTTCAGCCGGACGGTGCCCTCGGTCCGCGCCTCGAGGTAGCTCGCCTCGATCTTCCCGCGGGCGGCGGTGCCGCCCACGTGGAAGGTCCGCATGGTGAGCTGCGTGCCAGGCTCGCCGATGGACTGCGCGGCGATGATCCCGACCGCCTCGCCGACGTTGACGCGGTAGCCGCGCGCCAGGTCCCGGCCGTAGCACAGGGCGCAGATGCCGCGCCGCGCCTCACAGGTGAGCACCGATCGGATGTTGACCTCCTCGATGCCAGCGTCCTCGATGGCCTTCACCTCGAGCTCGCCGAGCTCGGTGTTGGTGGGGATCAAGATCTCTCCGGTGAGCGGATCGATCACGTCCTCCAGGACGACGCGCCCGAGGATCCGATCGCCGAGCGTCTGGATGACCTCGCCGGCCTCCTCGAGCTTCATGACGCGGACCCCGTTCAGCGTGCCGCAGTCGTTGTCCGCGACCACCGCGTCCTGCGCCACGTCCACGAGACGCCGCGTCAGGTACCCGGAGTTCGCCGTCTTGAGCGCCGTGTCCGCGAGGCCCTTGCGGGCGCCGTGGGTGGAGCTGAAGTACTCGAGCACCGAGAGCCCCTCGCGGAAGTTCGCCGTGATGGGCTGCTCGATGATCTCGCCGCTGGGACGCGCCATCAGGCCTCGCATCGCGGCCAGCTGGCGGATCTGCTGCTTCGATCCGCGGGCGCCGGAGTCGGCCATGATGTAGATCGGGTTGAAGCTCGGCTCGATCGCGCTCTTGCCCGTCTCGGGGTCGACCATGGTCTCCGACCCGATGACGAGCATCATCTCGTCCGTGACGCGGTCGGCGACGTCGGCCCAGATGTCGACGATCTTGTTGTAGCGCTCGCCGTCGGTGATGAGCCCCTCCTGGTACTGCTCGATCACCTTCTCGACCTCTTCCTGCGCGGCCGTGAGCATCACCTTCTTCGCGTCGGGGATGACCATGTGATCCATGCAGATGCTGACGCCCGCGCGGGTGGCGTGCTCGAAGCCGAGCGTCCTCAGCCGATCGGCGAGGAGGACCGTCTCCTTGTTGCGGTGCGCGCGGTAGCAGACGTCGATGAGGTTCGTGAGGGCCTTCTTGTTGAGGACCTTGTTCACGTGGTCGAAGCCGACCTTCGGCGGGAGCACCTCGCTGATGAGGACGCGACCCACCGTCGTCTCGACCACCCGGCGCTTCGGCCGGTGGTTCTTGTCCAGGATGGGCCTGCCCTCGTCGTCGAGGACGGGGACGCGCACCTGGATGCCGGCGTGGAGCGCGACCTCGCCCGCGTCGAAGGCCATGCGGACCTCCTCGGGGCTCGCGAAGACGCCCCGCAGGTACCCGTGCGGCTGCCCCTTCTTGTCGACCGTGAGGGCTCCCTCGCGGTAGCTGCCCTTCGCGAACTTGCGCTCACGCGTGGCGTAGTAGAGCCCGAGGACGATGTCCTGCGTCGGGTTGATGATCGGCTTGCCGCTGGCGGGCGAGAGGATGTTGTTCGTGCTCATCATGAGCACGCGCGCCTCCATCTGGGCCTCGACGCTCAGCGGGACGTGGACGGCCATCTGGTCGCCGTCGAAGTCGGCGTTGAACGCCGCGCAGACGAGCGGGTGGA
>CAZBJI010000235.1:0-9601 GCA_964492175.1 uncultured Polyangiaceae bacterium
GCGCGGCGCGGGAACCACGAGGTGATGATGCGCGGGACGTTCGCGAACATCCGGCTGAAGAACCTCATGCTCGAGAACGTGGAGGGGGGCCTCACCAAGCACGTGCCGAGCGGCGAGCAGCTCAGCATCTTCGACGCGGCGATGCGCTACCAGCAGGAGGGTACGCCCCTCGTGATCCTCGCCGGCGCCGAGTACGGGACGGGCTCGTCGCGCGACTGGGCGGCCAAGGGGACGAAGCTCCTCGGTGTGCGCGCGGTGATCGCCAAGAGCTTCGAGCGCATCCACCGGTCGAACCTGGTCGGGATGGGTGTCCTCCCGCTCGAGTTCGAAGCTGGCCAGGACCACGACAGCCTCGGGCTGACCGGCTACGAGACCTTCTCGGTGACGGGGATCGCGAGCGGCCTCTCCCCGAAGAAGCGCCTCGAGGTGACCGCGATCTGCAGCGCGGGCGAGGAGCGGAAGTTCTCCGTCACGGCGCGCATCGATACGCCGAACGAGGTGGACTACTACGTCCACGGCGGGATCTTGGTCTACATGCTCCGGCAGCTCGCGAAGGCCTGAGCCGTCGCGGCGCCCCCGGAGCCGCGGATCACTCCGGGACGATCTCGGTCTCGCACCCGAACTCCACCTCGACCTGGCCCATGGCGTCCGCCTGCAGCACGTCGCACGTGGCGGGGCACACGTAGATCTTGGTCGGGTTCGCAGGGTCGTCGTAGTACCAGCCACCGTTCGGGCCGCAGTCGCCGGCGCCGCCGGGGACGTTGTAAATGGGCTGCTGCGTCATCTGGCCGCCCGGAGTGTAGAGGACGTTCACCTGACCTGGCGCGAACGTCTCGCCGGGCGGGGGCTCGGGGATGTCGTACTCGCACGCGAGCTGGCTGGCCGTGATGACGCCGGTCGCGAGCGCCTGGAAGATCGGATCGAACTCCTGCGCGCAGAGGTCCCCGTTGATGCCCATCGTCTGGCTCACGAGCTGGTGGTACACGCTGCCGATCTCGGCGGCGTACGACGCGCAGCCCACCGGTCCGGGCGGGTAGCAGCAGGGGTTGCCGCCGGGGCACGTGAAGCCGAAGCAGGCGAGCGGATCCGAGTTCGCGACGATGGCGTGGAAGAGGAAGTCCTGGAACGTCGGCGGGTCGAGCGCGAGGAGAGCGTTCGTGAACTCCGACGCGCTCATGTCGGAGTTGTCGTCCGAGACGACGACGAACGTCTTGGTCGCGTTCGTCTGGAGCGTGGACGCCCACTGGGGGTAGGTCTGGATGATCTTCTGGAGCGCGTCGTTGCTGCCCACCGGCTCGACGACGTGCAGGTACTCCGGCGCGAGCGAATCCATCCCGCCGCACTGCCCGGAGCCGAGCGGCGTGGGGATGCAGACGCTCGAGTCGGCGATCAAGATCACGCGCACCGAGATGCCGCTCATGTCGATGATGCTGGCAAAGTTGTTGAGGTTCTGCTGAACCTCCGCGCTCTCCTCATCCATGCTGCCCGACGTGTCGACGGCGATGATGATGTCCGCTGGCTGCTTCTGCGCCGTCGCGGTGCTGGTGGCGCCTGCGCACTCGGCGAAGCCGCCCGTGCCTTGCGCGCTGGTGCTGAAGCCGCCGCCGCTCCCGGTCGCGGTCCCGGTGCCGGCGTCGGTCCCGGTGCCGCTCTTGGCGCCCTCCCCATCGCTGTCGCCGTCGGAGCTCGACTCTCCATCGCTGGATCCTGGAGCACACGCCGCTGCGATGAACACGGGCGTGGCGGACGCGAGCGCGAGCACGAGAACGGAATGCTTGAGCACGGCGACACCTCCTGGAGGAAGTAAGGTCAGCTCTATGAACCCGTTAAGGCGCGGCGGAAAGACACAACCTGACTGGATCTCTCAGCAGCTAGGCGGGCTTCCGACAGTGTCGGACCTCACCGCTCATGTGCGTGCGGAGAGCACTCCACGCCGGTGGCGCAATTTCGCTGCAGGCACGCGATAGAGGAGGCCTCTCCGTCGTGGATCTCAACCTCCCGCTCCTGCTCCTCGCCACCGCGTCCGCCTTCGCCCTGGGGCTCCGGGCCAGCCTCACCTCGCCGCGGGCGTGGGACTGGGCGCTCGTGTCGACCACGGTGCTGGTGGCCGGGGCGATCACGTGGGTCGTTACACCGGCGCGCGCCGGCTACGTGACGTTCACGTTCTGGGCGCTGGTCGTCGCAGCGCCGATGTTGCTCACGCGAGGGCAGGCGCGCGCCCTCGCGCGGCAGCGCTACGGCCTGGCGCTCGCCCTCGGCCGCGCGCTCGTGGCGCTGCACCCGTCACGGTCGATCCGCGCGGCGCTCGTCCGCGTCCGCGCCACCTGCGCGGCGGCGCGCGGTGACCTCGTGACCGCGACCCGCGCGCTGGAGGAGTACGGTCGCCTCGGTCCGTGGCAAGCCGCCGAGGCGCGCCTCGAGATCGCGCGGCTCCGCCAAGACCGGGTCGAGCTACGCGAGGCCTTGAGCGCGCCTCCGCCCGCCGAGAGCCCCGCGTTCGCGCTGTCGTCGATCCGCGCGCTCCTCGAGGTCGGGGATCGGGACGCTGCCATCGCGCGCTTCCTGCGGGTCGAGCCGATGTTCGACGCCGAGTCGGCGGCGCCGCTGCGCGCCGCGGCGTGCCTCGCGCTCTTCGCGGACGCGGGCCGCGAGGCAGAGGTGCTGGCGGTCCTCGACGGGCGGCTCCGCGACGCCTCCAGCGAGCTCCGCCGGCTGTGGGTCGCGCTGGCGCGCGCGTCGGCCGGTGATCCGCGGGGCGCCGCCGAGCTTCGTTCGCTGCAGCGGTCGAAGGACCACCTGGTCCGACGGGCCGCCACGCTGCGGCTCGCCCGACCTGCAGGTGAGCCCCCCACCAGCGAGCTCGACGCCTTGCTCCGGCGCCTGTCGCTCCGGCTCGAGGAGGAGGACATCGTCGAGCTGGGCGCCGCGCGCCCGAGACCTCCCAGGCTCACCCAGGCGCTCGCCCTGGTCATCCTCGCCGTGTGGTGCCTGGAGCACGCGCTCGGCGGCTCCGAGGATCAGCGGGTGCTCTACGAGCTCGGGGCCTTGTGGGCCCCGGCGGTGCTGGAGCATGGCGAGTGGTGGCGCCTCGTCGCGCCGCTCTTCCTCCACTTCGGCGCGGCGCACGCCGCGTTCAACCTCGCGGGCCTCTGGATCCTCGGGCCGTTCGTCGAGCGGGCCCTCGGGCGCGCCCGGTTCGTCGTGGTCTACCTGCTCTCCGGCATCGCCGGCACGGTGCTCTTCTGCCTCAGATCGGCGCTTTGGCCCGGGGACGACGCGCTCCTCGTCGGCGCTTCCGGATCGATCATGGGCCTGGTCGGCGCGACGATCGGCGTCCTGGCGCGCACGGCGCGCCTGCACGCGCGGGCGGCGGGACGGCGCCGGATCTTCACGCTCGGCCTGGTGCTGCTCCTGCAGACGGCCTTCGACCTCGCGGTCCCGAACGTCAGCCTCTTCGCCCACTCGGTCGGGGCCATCGTCGGGCTCGCGCTCGCGCTGGTGCTCACAGACGTCGCAAGGAGAAGTTGATCGACCGGCCGCCCTCGGCAGACAGGACGATCACCTCGATGTCGCGCTTGGCGAAGCGGTGGCGCTCGATCTCGATGTCGAGGAAGAGCTCCCTCTGCGGGATGCCGGGGGCGTCGCCGAGGAAGTCCTTCCGCAGGGCCGAGTTGGCGTCGAGCGCCTCGGCCGTGAAGAGCTTCCGTACGCCGCCTGCCAACCGGGGCTCGGTGACGCCGAACACCACGATCTCGTCGACGCCGGACGCGTTCGGGCGCCAGAGCACGTTCATGAGGTGCTCGTCGGTCTTGAGATCGAAGATGCCGAGCTGGCTGGCGACGCCGTAGCTGTTGCGCATCTCCTTTCGCGGCGTGAGGCCCGCCGCCTTACACGCCGCGCGGACCTCCTCCTCCGTCATCCCGACGCGCAGCCCGAAGATGCTCGCCTGGCGTCCGCGAAAATTGGGATCGAGGGTCACGTCGACCTGCGTGAGATCCGGCATGCCGGGGATCGGAGTGAACCCGACCGTCGCGGTCGGGCGCGCCGAGCTGGCGGCGACGTCGATCGGATCCTTGCAGCCCGAGAGCGCGAGCACGAGCGCGAGGGCCACGGCAGGGCGGCGGAGCATGCCCTCCGCTTACCTCCGGCGCGGCGCGACGGGAACGACCGCCTGCGGCGATGGGATCGCCGGCGCTCACGCGACGACGAGCAGATCCGCCGGTCCCGGGAGGCGGGTGGCCGCGACCGCGGAGACGAAGGCGATCTCGCCGTCGGTCTTGGCGAGGTCGGCGTCGAAGTGTGCGACCGTCACGGTCAGGGTGCTGGGCCGCGCCCCGCGGGGCGCCCGAAAGACGAACGACATCGGCGCGCCCCACTTGAGCCGCTGGGACGCGACGCGATCCGGCGCGCCGAGGAGGAGCTTGGCCTCCCCCCAGAGGAGGGGCTCCGGGCTCCGAAAGCCGATCTCGAAGCCCGCGCACCAGTGGCCCTCGTCGAGCCGGATGCCGAGCACGCGGGCGCGGGCGTAGCGAGGGGAGGCGGGCTCGCACTCGACGTACTCATCGTGCCGCAGCACGGAGCGCCCCACCAGGTCGCCTAGGGCGGCCTCGTCGAGGTGGGCCACCTGAACACGGCGGAGGTAGGCCTGAAGGTCGCTTGCATCCATGCGTCCCAGGTGAATGCGTCACGGAATTGGCGATCTTTAGCGGGGTGCGGAAGAAGCGCGCTCCCCGATGCTCGAGGTCCCGCGAGATCGCAGGCCGGAAACCCACACCCAAATGACTTCCGTCCGGCGTCGGGGTAGACGGCCGCGATGCAGGTCGAGCCCCGAAACGACGCGGCGCACGCCGGCCCTCACGCCGCGGAGCCGTTGGTGCCTTGCCACGATCCGGCGACGCTCGAGGCGCTCGGGACGGTGCCGGCAATGTCCCCGTCCGACGTCCGTAGCGTCGTCGAGCGCGGACGCGCAGCGCAGGCGGCGTGGGCGAAGACGTCCTACCGAGAGCGGCGAGCGGTTCTGCAGGATCTCCTGGCGCGCATCGTCGAGCGGCAGGAAGAGATCTGCCGGCTATGCGTCCGAGACTCGGGCAAGACGATGGTCGACGCTTCGCTCGGCGAGGTCTTCCCCGTCTGCGAGAAGCTCCGGTACGTCATCGACCACGGCGAGGCGGATCTGGCGCCAGAGCCGCGCGCCAGCGGCTTTCTGCTGCACAAGAAGGCGTGGGTCGAGTACCAGCCGCTCGGGGTCGTCGGCGTCCTCTGCCCCTGGAACTTCCCCTTCCACAACCTCTACTGCCCCATGATCCCCGCGCTCTTCGCCGGCAACGCGGTGGTCGCGAAGGTGAGCGAGCACACGTCGTGGTCGGCCGCCCCTCTCTGTGAGATCGTGCGGCAGGTCCTCTCGGCGCGCGGCCACAGCCCGGACCTGGTCCAGATCGTCACCGGCTACGGGGACACGGGGGCGGCGCTCGTCCGCTCCGGGGTCGACAAGATCTTCTTCACCGGGTCCCCGGCCAACGGGCGCAAGGTCATGGCCACCGCGGCCGAGGACCTGGTGCCGGTCGTCCTGGAGCTCGGCGGGAAAGACCCGATGATCGTGCTCGAGGACGCGGACCTAGCCCACGCGTCCTCCCAGGCCATGCTGGGCGTGTTCACCGCGTGCGGACAGATGTGCGTCGGCGTCGAGCGCGTCTACGTGATGGCCAGCGTCTACGACGACTTCGTCCGTCGCGTCACCGAGGGAGCCAGCGCGCTCCGTCAAGGCCCGCCGCTCGGTGGCGACGTGGACGTGGGCGCGATGACGATGCCGCGCCAGCTCGACATCCTCGAGGAGCTGCTGGAGGACGCGACGCGGAAGGGCGCCCGGGTGGTGGTCGGCGGCCGGCGGCGGCCGGACCTCGGCGGGCAGTTCTTCGAGCCGACGGTGCTGGTCGACGTAGACCACTCCATGCGGATCGCGAAGGAGGAGCAGTTCGGGCCCATCCTGGTGATCTTCAAGGTGACGAGCGAGGAGGAGGCCGTGCGGCTCGCGAACGACACCGCCTACGGCCTGGGCTCGAGCGTCTTCACGAAGGACGTCGCCCGCGGCGAGCGTCTGGGCAGGCGGATCCGATCGGGGATGACGGTCGTGAACGACTACGGGCTCGCCTACATGATCCAGGCGCTGCCGTTCGGCGGCGTGGGCGTCTCCGGGTTCGGTCGCATCAACGGCAAGGAGGGCCTCCGAGCGTGCTGTCTCGAGAAGGCGATGGTCAGCGACCGGGTCCGGTTGGGCGGCGGCGTCTCCGTCTACCCCATCCGTCCGGCTACGTTCGAGCTCACCCGGAGCGTGATCGGCCTCCTCTACGGTCGCGGCCTCCCTGCCAAGCTCGCCGCGGCGGGCCGGGCCGTGAAGAGCCTCATCTCGGTCGTGAGGGGCTGATCATGCCCGGCCGCCTGCGCCCTGTTCATGCTCCGGCTCGAGCTCTCGCTTGACGAGGAATCGACGTTCGAGGAAGGAAGAGTCGCCCGTTTCGGGCGTATGTGGGCAAGCCATGAGGACGAAGTTCATCCCCTGTTTTCTGGCCGTTTCAGCGATCGTCGTGGGGTGCGCCCGCGGTGAGACCGACCCCGACGACGGGGGAAACGGCAAGTCCCCGTTCGGCGAGGGAGAGTCCGAGGAGACCGAGACGGGGGGCGAAGGCGCGGCGGATCCGGGCACCTGCGCCGCCGAGCAGTTCCAGTGCGGCTCCGGCGAGTGCCTCGCGGCGAAGTACGCGTGCGACGGGACGCCGCACTGCGTGGACGCGAGCGACGAGTACCCCATCCTCCCGGGCTGTGCCTTGCCGACGTGTGACGAGGGCCAGTTCGCGTGCACCGACGGCGCGTGCGTGCCCTCGTCCTACGCGTGCGACGGCTACGCGGATTGCGCGGACTCCAGCGACGAGGCGGTCGCGCTGTGCGGGGATCCGGGCCAGTGCACCGCCGACCAGTGGCAGTGCGTCAGCGGGGAGTGCATCCCGGCCTCGTACTACTGCGACGGCATCGTCGACTGCTCGGACTCCAGCGACGAGGCGTGCGGCTGAGGCGCGCCCGGCCCGCCGCTCACCGCGCGACCTCCTCGTAGCGAAACACGGCGTCGCCCACCTGCACCACGTCGCCGGCCATCAGCCTGTGCGGCTTCGAGCCCAGGCGCCGCCCGTTCACGAGGGTCACGTTCGTGCTCCCCAGATCGGCGATCCAGAACTCGCCCTCCACCGCGAACACGTCCGCGTGCCGGCGCGACACCTGCGCGCTGGGCACGACGACGTCCGCGCTGCTCGTGCGCCCGAGCGTGTTCTGTCCATGCAGGCGGTGACGGGTGCCGGCGTGGGCTCCCGACATCGAGACGAGGTAGGCCTCGGGAAAGAGGCCCGCCGCCGCGGACGTGAAGGTCAGGGCGGTTTGGCCGCGAGCCCGCGACGAGGCGTGCGCGTCGCTGCCGGCGAGCCTCCGCGGCGCCGTGCTCTTCCGGAAGCTCGAGAGGGCCTCTGCGTCGGGCCGCCGCTCCATGGCCATCGCCTCGTCCAAGAGCTGCTCCCGGGCCTCCGAGAGCGGGCTGCCGTCCGCGGCGGCGAAGCCCGGCGCCCGCTCGATCTCGCCCATGAGGCCGCGCAGCACGGCCGCCGCGCCCTCCCACTGCCCCCGGTCGGCCATGGCGCGCGCCTCGTCGCGCGCCTCGTCGGCGCGCAGGAGGAGGACCTGCGCGAGCGTCGCGCCGTCCACGCGGGGCTCGGTCCCGCCGACGTCGATCGCGAGGGTCTGCTGCGCCGAACGCGGCGCGCTCTGCCCCGCGGCCCGGTAGGCGACCCGCACCGTCAGGAGCGTCCCGCGCATCCGCTCCGCGTCGAGCCTCACGCGGAGCTCGACCGCGAGCAGGCGCGCCGCGTTCGCGGGCAGATCTTCGACCGGAACCACGAGCCCCTCGGCGGTGAAGTGCATGCGCGTGGCGCCGAGCGTCTTCGAGATCTCGACCCCGGGGGCCGGGACGAGCGTGACCTCGATCCCCTCGGCGGCGACGTCGCCCTGCGCGCCGACGCTCTGGGCGAGCTCGAGCTGGCACGCGGCCGGGTCGGGCACGAATCGGTAGGCGCCCCCGCCGCCGTCCGCGATCGCCATCAGCACGCCGTCGTGGTGGCGGGGCCCGTACCCGAGCGACGAGATCACCGCGTCTCCGCGAAGGAACCGTGAGAGGGACGTGAGCTCATCGACCGCGCATGCGCCGACGTTCGGCGCGCCGTCGCTGAGGAGCACCACGCCGTGCCGCTCCCCCTCCACGCGAGCGGGCATGATCGAGCGCGCGAGGCGCAACCCGGCCTCGAGGTTGGTGCGCTCGTCGGCGCGAATCCTCCCGACGCGGGCCTTCACCGCGCGGCGATGCTCGGCCGAGAGCGGGCGGACCGGCGCTACCTCGGTCGCGTTCGTCGAGAACGCCACCACCCCGAGCTGATCGTCGTCCCTCAGGAGATCGACGATGCGCTCGACGGAGCGCACCACCTGCGCGAGCGGCTCTCCCTGCATCGAGCCGGACACGTCGAGGGCGAGCGAGGTCACCAGGCGGGGCCGGCCCACCTCGGCCGGAGCGTCGGACGCGGTCAGGGTGACCACGGCGTACAGGCGGTGCTCCCCCGGCGGCAGCCCTACCCGTTCGGCGGCGACGCCCAGGGAGACAACTTCTTGCGGCATCTACATACCCTAAGGCACACCCTTGCACAGGCCAGGCGCCAGAGCCTTTTCCGTCGCGGTATTTTCGGGTGGCAGGCCGCGTGCATGCCGGGGCCCATGAGATGGGCTCTCCTCTGCTCTGCGCTCGCGGTCGCGCTCGCAGCGTGTGACTCCACCGTCGAGAGCGGGACGGGGGACGACGGCGGCGAGGGCGGCGCCGACCCGGCGACGACTGCCACCACCGGCGGCGCCACGACGGCAGCCTCCACGAGCGGCGCAGGGGGACAGGCGCCGACCTGTGATCCGCCGCCAGGCATCTCCGGGTTCGCCCAAGGAACGGGGGAGAAGTGCTTCGAGCCGGTGCAGGCCGCGGAGGTGGTGCCGATGATGCAGGGGCCACAGGGCGGCTATCACCTGTGGCTGGCGCTGGGCTGTGACGACTGCTCCTCTCCCGCCCACATCCGGTACGGCGTGAACGACCCGGCGACCGGGCTCGCGGTCCCGGACACCTACCCCACAGAGACGCTGGTGAGCTTGAGCGGCGCGTGGCCTCAGAAGGCGGGGATCATCTGCGGGCTCCCGGGCCTGTCGTGGGACCCGGAGTACGCGCCGCCGCTTCCCGAGGGGACCCACGTCGTCGTGTGGGTGGAGGTGCTGGAGGGATCGACCGTGGTGAAGCAGAGCTCGGTCGAGGTGGTCATCGGCGAGACGCAAAGCTGGGATCCTTGCGTCGAGGATCCGGAGCACGAGCTCTGCGGTTTCGGCTGAGCCCTCGCGCGGCGCTTCCGGCGACTCTCCGAAAATGACGAGACCCCCGACGGCTGAGCCGTAGGGGGCCTCGCGTCATGGCTCGGTCAGCCGAGCCGCGCGCCAGCGATCACCAGCGGTCGTTGCGATCGCCGCGACGGCTCCCCTTGCC
>CAZBJI010000236.1:0-9480 GCA_964492175.1 uncultured Polyangiaceae bacterium
GGAGCTCCGTCTTCGCGATGATGGGCTGCAGATAGCCATTGCCCCGAGCGAGGCCCGGGAAGGTCGCGGGCACGCCCTCAGCCCGGGCGGCCCTCGAACACCACGCCGTTGTCGCCGACGACGGTGACCGAGGTGCCGAGCGGCGAGACCGCGAGCAGGTCCGCCGTGAGGTTCTCGGCAATGGCGACGCGGACCCAGACGCCAGCGCGGCGCTCCATGAGCCGAGCCTGGCTCCCGGTCGCCCAAGGGACGCCCGCCGGGTCGAGGCGCAGGCTCCAGAGGTCGCGCGTCGTCTGGACTGCCTCGAGGGTGGCCATGAGATCACCGGTGGACGACGGCGCCAGGTCGAGCGCGTGCCCGCCGCTGCCGACCGCGAACGCGCCGCCCGTCGCCGACCGCGCGACCGCGTAGAGGTGCCCCGACCGACCCCACGCGACGGGGCGCGCGCCGGACGGCATGACGTGCACGAGATCCCCGTGGCTCCCGCACGTGAGGAGCGCGCCCGACGCGAGCCGCGTGACCGAGAAGAGGCGCGTCGTCCCTTGGAGCGTGTGGACGTGCGCCGAGTGCGCGCCGACCTCGGCGACCGCGCCGATCGGGCGCGCGCGGCGCTCGCCCGCCAGCAGGATGTCCCCGTCCTCCGTGAAGGCGCCGAACCAGTTGTGGTCCCCGTCGACGCCCGGGATGGCGCGCGCCACGCCGCCGGGGCCGACGATCACCGCGAGCCCCGCCTCGCCGTAGACGAGCAGCTCGCCGGCGTGGGTCCGCGCGAGGCCGCGAACGCGGCGCGGGTCGAGATCGGGCGGACGGGCTATCTCCGCCCACGTGCCGCGGAAGAACCTGTAGAGGCCGTTCAGCCCCGCGGCGTAGACGGCGCCCTCCTCGGAGGCGATCACCGCGGCGCGCAGGCGGTCCTGCGCGAGCGGCGGGCCGACCGCGTGGAAGACCCAGTTCCGGGCGCGCGCGAGGGAGGGGACGCTGTACGAGTGGTCCCCGGGGACGGAGTCCTCCGAGCGGAAGCTCGACAGCGAGCCCCTGCGATCGATGGCGCGGAGGATCGGCTCCACCGCGCTCCACAGCTCGGCGACGCCCGCGTGCCGGCTGGACGGGTCCGCCGCCGTGGCGCTCGCGAGCTCCCGGTCCAGCGCGGCGATCACGTCCGGGCGGTCGCGCAGCTCGGGGCGGAGGGAGGTAGCGATGCGCGCGAGCTGAGGCCGGTCCCCGCTGAGGATCCGCGCGACGGTCCGCAGCGGGCTGTCACCGGGCGTGTGCGGGAACGCGCCCCGGCCCGCGAGCATCTCGAAGAGGATCGCGCCGAAGGAGAACACGTCCGTGCGCGCGGAGACGCGGCTGTTGCCCATCTCGTACTGCTCTGGCGGGGCGTAGCCGAGCGTGGCCCCCGCGATCGTCGCCGTGGCGCGCGGCGAGAGGTCAGGCGCCTTCACGAGCCCGAAGTCCGTCACCTTCGCGACCTCCACCCCGTGCTGCGTGGCGAGCAGGATGTTCGAGGGCTTCAGATCTCGGTGAACGATGCGGTGCTCGTGCACGGTGTGGAGGGCGCGGGCGACCTGCTTCATGATGCGGGCGGTTCGGTCGATGGGCACGCCTAGCCCGACGTGCTGATCGATGACGTCGGCGAGCGTCTGCCCCTCGACGTACTCGAGCGCGATGAACGGCACCGCGATCTGGGTGCCGAGCACGGTCCGGTGCACGCCGTGGTCGTAGAAGCGGACGATGTTCGGGTTGGGCGCCGGGACCGCGCCGAGCATCTGCAGGACCTTCGCCTCGCGCTCGAAGCGGTGCAGAGAGTCCTCCGTCACCCCCTCGGGGCGGAGGATCTTCACCACGACCCAGAACCCCTCCGGATCGTCGTAGTTGGCGCGGTAGACCCAGCCCTGCCCCCCCTCGCCGAGGAGCGAGCGGAGGTGAAAACGCGTCCCCGCCTCCCCCACGACGACCGACCCGAGGAGCAGGTCGCGGATCTTGTGCGAGCGGTTCGCCGACACGGCCACGAGGATGCTACCCGGAAACCGCGTCGGCTTCGCCAGGCGATTCCGGGGCGCCTCCGGGCGATGGCGAAGCGCCCGACAGAGCGCTCGGCCGAGCGCTACAGCGCGAGGAGCTGGACGAGGCGCTCTCGGTTCGCCATCCCGGCGTGGGTCGCGACCTTCTCGCCCTTCTTGAACACCATGAGCGTCGGGACGTTCTTCACCCCGTACTTGGCGGCCACGGCGGGGGAGTCGCCGATGTCGCACTTGCCGACGCGGACCTGGCCCGCGAGGTCGTCCGCCAGCTTCTCCACGATGGGCGCGAGCTTCTTGCAGGGCCCGCACCAGGTGGCCGTGAAGTCCACGAGGACCGGGAGATCACTCTTGAGGACGGAGTCATCCCAGTTCACGTCGTTCAAGTCGACTACGTTCTTGCCGGCCATGCTCGTGGGCTCCAGGTGAGGCGTGATCGTGAAAAGCGACGCCCGCGCACCGGCGCGCCGCTCCAGGGTGGTCGGCCACCCGGACAGGGGATAAAGGTAAGCGCCGCGTGACGCTCCGGCAAGTGGACGCTTCGGGCTCGGGTCTCCTCGTGGTCGTCCCCACGTTCATGGAGCGTGAGAACCTCCCGATCCTGCTCGATGGGATCGCCGCCGCGCTCCCGGAGGCCCACGTGCTCGTGGTCGACGACGCGTCGTCCGACGGGACGGGGGAGATCGCGGACGCGTACGGCGCCCGCACCGGGCGCGTCTTCGCGCTCCACAGGCCCGCCAAGCTCGGCCTCGGGACGGCGTACGTCGACGGGTTCCTCTGGGGGCTCGCGCGGGGCTACGCGGCCGTCGCCGAGATGGACGCCGACATGTCGCACGATCCTCGGGATCTTCCCCTGCTCCTGGCCGCGATCGAGGGCGGGGCCGACCTGGCCGTCGGCTCCCGGAACGTCCCCGGCGGCGGCATCGTCGGCTGGGGGCTCGGACGCCACCTCCTCTCGAAGGGGGGCTCGCTCTACGCGAGGGCCGTGCTCGGCGGGAGCGTCCGCGACCTCACGACCGGCTTCAAGGTCTACCGGAGGAGCGCGCTCGAGGCGATCTCCGTCCCGACGCTCCGGTCGAACGGCTACGCCTTCCAGATCGAGACCACGTACCGCGCGCTCTCGAGGGGCCTCTGCGTGGTGGAGGTGCCCATCGTCTTCGTCGACCGGCGCGTGGGCCGCTCCAAGATGGACGCGCGCATCTTCGCGGAGGCGATCGTGTCGGTCTGGCGCATGCGCACCCACGGGTAGGTGCGGGCGCGCGCAGATCGGCCGGGTTGCTATGAAGGGAGCGTTGGGTTAGCGTCCGCCGCCACGTTTTCCGGAGGGACCATGTCTCGAGGCCTCGCAGGCACGAAGTCCGCCGCACGACCACTAAACGCGTCCAGCGACGCCAACGTCCTTGGCCGGTCCCTCCGCGTCCGCGGCCGGCTCACGGGCGAGGGAGATCTGAGGATCGAGGGCGACCTCGAGGGCGACGTGAAGCTCGCCGGGGTCCTCGAGCTCGGCGGGAGCGCCACGATGAGCGGCAACGTGACCGCGCGCGGCGTCCTCGTGGAGGGCACGCTCACCGGCGACGTCGACGCCGACGGCCCGGTGCACATCAAGGCCGGAGCCAGGGTGTCCGGGAACCTGAGCGGCACGGAGATCGCCCTGGACGAGGGCGCGTCCTTCTCCGGGCGCATCGACGCAGATTTCGAGCTCCCCGACGGCTTGCTGGCCGGCGGGGCGACGGCACAAGGTGTCGGAGGCCGGCGCGGCAAGTGAGCCGCGGATAGGGAGAACCACGTGGCAGGTACGGTCATCGGACAAGGGATCATCATCGAGGGCGAGATCACCTCGGACGAGGCGGTCGTCGTCGCCGGCACGGTGCGCGGCAAGCTCACCGCCGACGGGCCGGTCACGGTGGAGGCGGGCGCCGTCGTGGAGGCGGACATCGGCGCCTCCACGCTCGCCGTCGGCGGGACCGTCACGGGCAACGTCACCGCGTCGGACCGCGTCGACCTCCTCAGCGGGGGGCGCCTCGTGGGCGACGTGAAGGCGTCGCGCTTCACCATCGCCGACGGCGCCGTCTTCAAGGGCAACGTCGACATGGATGTCTGACATGGGCGCCCCCACCAAGATCGGGCGCGGCACCGTCGTTCGGGGCAAGATCAGCGGGGACGGCCACGTCGAGATCGACGGCCGCGTCGAGGGCGCGATCACCGTGGACGGCGAGATCACCGTCGGAGACTTCGGCCGGGTGAAGGCCGACGGCGCCGTCTCCGGCCACAGCATCTGGGTCCACGGGGCCGTCGCGGGGTCGCTGCAGGCGTCGCACACCGTCGTCCTCGAGCAAGGCGCCCGCGTCGTCGGGGACCTCTCGGCGCCGAGCGTCGGCATCCGCCCCGGCGGGCTCCTCCGCGGCCACGTGAGCACGGGCGACAGCGCCGCGCCGCACGCCGTCGGCCGCCGCGTGGAGCGCGCAGAGCCCGCCTCGCGCGCGGCGAGCTCGTCGGCCCGAGAGACCGTCGCTCGTCCGACCGCCGCGCGGCCGGCGCCTCCCACGAAGGCGGCGCACCGCTCACCCCCGGCGCGCGTCCCAGCCACCACGCGAGCGCGAGACCTCCCGGAGAAGCTCGTCGAGCCGAAGGCCTCGCCGCTCACGCGCGGGCGAGACAGCAAGGGTCGCGCGCCCGCGCCCGTGATGCCCGCGCTCAAGAAGGGCCAGAAGGGCCAGCTCAAGAAGAAGAACGGCTGAGGGCTCGGGCTCGACCGTGAGCGACGACGATCTGCCCGCGGACTCGAGGACTCGCGGCGTAAGCGGTCTGCGGAGCCTCGTCGAGCTGCTGCGCGAGCGGTCCTTCGAGCGACGCAAGGTCGTGCTCGCGTCCGGCAGAGAGAGCGACTTCTTCATCGACTGCAAGCAGGCGATCCTCACGGCGGAGGGTCACGCGCTCGCCGGCTCCCTCATGTTCGACGCGCTCGCCGAGCTGCCTCCGTGCGAGGCCGTGGCGGGGGTGGAGCTCGGTGGCTGCCCGCTGGCGAGCGCCGTCTCGCTCACCAGCTTTCACCGCGGGCGCCCGCTCGCGGCCCTCTACGTGCGTAAGGACGTGAAGGACCACGGCTCGAAGAAGCTCGTGGAGGGAGATCGAGCGCTCCGCCCGGGCCTGCCCGTGGTCGTGCTCGAGGACGTGATCACCACGGGCGGCTCCACGCTCAAGGCGGTGGAGAAGCTGCGCTCGGTCGGCGCGGACGTGGTCGGGGTCGTCGCGCTCGTCGACCGGCTCGAGGGCGGCGTGGACGCCCTGACGGCCGCGGGCCTCCGCGTGCGCGCCCTCACCACCCGGCGCGACTTCATCCCCGACGCGTAGGTCAGGCGATGATCGACTTCACGACCTTGCCGCCCTCGATCATCTGATCGAGGCGCGTCTCGCTGACGCCGAGCGCGTAGCCGAGCGTCTTGCCCGCGGCGCCGAGCGTCTCCTCGAAGGGGATGTCCCCGCCCTTCTGGCCCGTGACCGAGTCGATGGAGGTCGAGATGTAGTCCGTGCCCTGGGCGTTGAGCTCCACACCGCCGACGACGCCGCCCTCGATGCCGTTGCCCATGAGCATCATGACGTGGTGCCCGGAGTGGTGGTCGCGCCCCGCGTTGCCCTTCTTCTTGAGGGTGCGCCCGAAGACGTTGAGCGTCCCAACGAGCACGTCGTGCTGGAGGTGCCCGTCCAGCTTGAGCTGATCGAGCTCCTCCATGAGGAGCTGCAGGAGCGGGATGGACTCGAGGTGGCGGGCGGTCTCCGTCGCGAAGCCGGCGTCGCTGTGGTTGTCGCGGCCGAAGTCGAGGTGGATGGTGATGACGGGCGCGATGTTCATCGCCGCCAGGATCGCCGCGGTCCGCACCTGGTTCAGATCGTCGTTGCCGTCGATGAGATCCAGCCGCGCCACGAGCCCCTGCTCGATGCCGCGGACCTCGTCCCGCGACCGCGCCCACGCGTCGAGGAGCGTGAGCTGGCTCGGCGTCCCGCTCTCCTTGTACAGCGCGTAGATCTCGTCGATGTGCTTGTCGCGGAGGGCGGTCAGGTCCTTGAGCGGCCCCTCGACGCCCCCGAGCGCCTGCCGGACGGACATGGGGGCGACGTTCCCGAGGATGCGACCCGCCGAGCTGATGAGCTCCCCGCCAGAGGCGCCGAGGCTCACCGGATCCGACTGCACCGTCCCGAGCCCCGGGGCGAGCTCCCGCGAGAGGAGCGAGACCAACATGTCGTTCTTCTCGGTCCCGTCCATCATCTTCTGGACGCGGTTGAGCTCACCGTGGACCGGGGTGTAGGTCGCGTGGTGGAAGAACGCGGTCCGGTCGAGGATGTTCTGCGGGAGGTCGGCCCACGGCTTCGCCGCGAACGTCGCGTGGGCGCCGAGCGAGAGCGCCGACTTCGCCATCGCCGGGTCCGCCGAGTGGAAGATCTCGGTGGGGCCGACGTCGTAGGTGCCGGGGACGTTCGCGTTGAACGGATCGCCCTGGCTCGAGCTCGAGAGGATGAGCATCTTGCCCGCCGGGAGCTGGTCCGCGGAGGCGCTGCGCGGGTCCAGGAGGACCTGCGCGGGGATGCCGGTGGCGAGAGACCGGAGCAGGAGCCCGCCGCCGAAGGTGGCGAAGGCGCCGAGCATGCCGCGACGACCGAGTGCGTGGTCCTTCTTCATGGTTCCTCTCCGATCCTCAGAACCCGACGCCCGCGATGCTCGGCGCCATGCACGCGAGGACGAAGGCCGACTGCAGCGCCTCCTCCTCGGTCTTGCCCGCCTCCACCGCCTCCGTCACGTGCGCGCGCAGCACGAGGAGGGCGGCTTCGTGGCGCGGGTCCGCCGTCGAGAGCCCCATCACGCTCTCCACCATCTGGAGCGTCGCCGCGTCGCTGGTCGCGGCGCCGAAGGCCTCGGCGTAGCCGTTCTGAGCGGCCTGGACGCACGCGGCCTCGAGGTTGGCGCGGCCGAACATGCTCGTCTCCGCGATCACGACCGGCTCCACCACCGCGCGGCTGAAGGAGTCGTCGGGCACCGAGGCCACCGCGTCGCGCACGCTGTTCTGCAGCGGCGTTCCGTCGCGGAAGTGCGTCCGGATCCCGCACACGTCCTCGATCCCGAGCCGGTGCGAGAGCTGGCTGCAGAAGGTGGACCGGCGCGCGATGATCGCCGTCGTGCCAGAGTCGACGCCGGAGACGCACTCGTCGCCCAGGATCATCGACGAGGAGAAGAGCTCCCGGACCAGGACGTGGAAGTCCAGGTTGGACTCGGTGAAGGTGGAGACGACGCGGTCGAGCTCCTCGCCCTCGGGGCACGCCGCGGCGTTCGCGTAGTAGCAGAGCTTGTGCGCCCACGCGTAGGGGAAGCTCGGGTGGCTGGCCAGCGTCTGGGCGAGGTCCCGGATGCCGTTGCCGCTCACCTGCACGCCGCCGAAGACGAAATCCGCCTGCAGCGCGGCGCGCTCGGGGTCGAGCTGCTGGCCGTAGAAGTTCGAGTACGACGCGCGGAAGTAGTCGCGCATCGGATCGAGCGTCTGGTGGCACCCGTAGCACTCCGACTGCGGGTCCGCGTGCTCGGAGTCGATGCTGGGCGGGCTGAAGTCCGTGACGGCGACGCCCTCGAAGCTCTTGCCGAGCGCGACGATGAGCGCCTGGTTGATCGTGACGCGCGCCGAGTTGTCCTCGTTGTTCATCCACGTGGAGAAGAACCCCGGCGTGGTGAGGAAGCCGACGCGCTCCGTGTGGAGCACGAGCTCCGAGGCGGTGCGGAGCTTCGGGACGTCGTAGAAGATCGTCGGGGTCTCGCCCCCTACGGGCTTGCGCACCTTCACGAGGTGCCAGTCGCTGAAGTCGCCGCGGGCGAGGAGCGGCGTCTTGTTCGAAGCGCCCGTGCTGCAGGTGTTGGGGTGCCGGAGCACCGTCTGGTGACGGCCGAGGAGCATGCTGGAAAAGACGTAGAAGGACGGCGACACGCCGCCCGCGAGGCGCCACTCGCCCGTGACGTTCCCGGTCGTGTCGATCGTCTGCGATGCCACGACGTTGCACGACGCCGGGAGATCCGCGAGCTCGCCGTGCCAGAAGGTCCCGAAGCTCGGGCTCGAGGGGTCGAGCGCCTCCTCGAGCGGCGGCGCCGCGGCCTCGTCGCGCACGAGGGTGATCGAGTCGAAGTGCCCTGCGGTCGTCCGCACCGTGTGGTCCTCCGCGTCGTCGATCACCTCGTCGTCGCTGAAGGCGAGGAACGCCATCTGCGCCGTCGTCATCATGAACTCGTCGGTCGTGAGGACGTCGGAGAAGGGCCTGCCCTGGTCGATGAGGTGGACGACGGTGCGCGCGAAGCTCTCGGAGAGGTTCGCGTTGAGCATCTCGTCGGCGTTGGGGCTGCGGGGGTCGTTGTAGAAGCCGACGCCCGTCGCGCTGCGGCCGAGCAGGTAGAAGAGCGACGCGTTGTCGGCGCTGGTCTGCTGGAAGGCCGTCATGAAGAAGCGCTCCAGCACCGAGTCCGCCTCCGGGAGGGCCAGCCACGCGTCGATGAGGCTCGGGAGCGCCGTGGGGTCGCCCTGGAGGTCCGTGAGCTCCTCGGCGTCGAGGGGGAGCCCCGTGAGGAGCGCCTTGGCCTTCGCGCCGTACGCGTGGGGCAGCAGGAGCGCGTCCACGTTGCACTCGCCGGTCTCGCCGCTCGGCGTCCAGGTGCTGGGCGTCGTGTCCGTGGGCGAAGGCTGGTCGGGGCGCTCTCCGTCCTCGGTGCCGTCGTCGTCGCACGCGGCGGCCGGCACGAGCGCGAGCGCGCCGAGCGAGATCATCCAGATCGGGAACTGCGATCGTCCTAGGAACCTCACGGCAGCATCCCTCCTTCGAGCCACTCTCGGATGGCTTCGACGTCGTCACTCCCCCACTCCGGCCCGACGCTCGCGGCCGGCGGCATGTTGCCCGCCTCGAGCACGCGCGTCCGGATCGCGCCGGCGCGCTCCGTCCACGCGTCGTAGGTCCCGAGATCGGGCGGGCTCGTGGAGCCGGACACGTGACACGAGCTGGCCGCGCAGCTCGCCTGGTAGATCGGCGCGATGTCGCGCTCCCAGCTCCGCTCGGTCTCGGGCAGGCGCTTGACGAGGAGCGACCTCGAGACGGCGCCGTCGGCGAGGAGCGCGATGGTGTGCCAGCCGACCTGATCGAGCCGCGCGGTCCCTTCCAGCCAGCCCGTCTCCGCGTCGAGCACGAGCTCGAGCGGCGCGCCGTCGAGGGTCGCGGTGACCGCCATGGTGGCGGCGCTCGCGCGGACACGCAACGCGTACTCGAGCTCGATGCTCCGGGCGAACGGACGGACGCCCTCGACGCGCATCATCGGCCCGACGGACGCGTGGCAGACGCTACCCGCGCTGGAGAGCCACACGCCCCCCGCGTGCGCGGCGACCTCCGCCACGGGCTCGGGCATGGTGTGCGAGACCTCCATCCACGTGGTGCCGTCGAA
>CAZBJI010000237.1:0-9401 GCA_964492175.1 uncultured Polyangiaceae bacterium
CCCGCTCCCCCTCCAGCCGTCGAGATCGCCGAGCTCGAAGTCCCGGCGCGCAAGCCGGCGCCGCCGCCGTCCGAGCCGGTCCCGGCACCACCGCCTCCTCCCCCGCCCCGGGCGGACGAGCGCGCCGCGGACCAACGGTCCCTGGCCGATCGCGTCGCGCTGGAGCGGGAGCGCCGCGCGCAGGTGATGCGCTCGCGGCCCGATCCGGAGCCCGCGCCGCGGGGCGCCGGGCTCGGCGCGCTCCGGGAGCTCTGGGTCCCCATCGCGCTCATCGTCCTGGTCGCTGCGGTGGGCGCCGGCTACATGCTCACGAAGAGCAAGGGGACCTCCGGCGCGGCCAGCGCCTCGGCGCCGGTCGGCGTCGCGGACCCGGTGGCCTGCGAGGCGCTCCGGCGGCGCGTTCGGAACGGCGCCCAGCCGCTGGGCCTGTCGCGCGACGGGTGGGTGGCGGAGCTCTGGCTGCGGCCGCGCGAGGGCCAGAACATCGACGCGTCCAAGATCGACGTGCTCGATCTGAAAGGCGCCGGGTCGAGCCGTCACGAGGTCCTGGCCCTCTCCGCGCCGAGCCGCCCGACCAACGAGGGCGTGCTCGTCCGCCTGGGGGGCGAGGTCGCCTCCGGCGCCTTCGACGTGGACAACGCGGCCCGACTCTCGAAGGCGGCGGACCGCGCCTTCGAGGCGGTCAACGCGGACGCGGGAGCGCTCTATCTCCGCTGCGCGCACCTCAAGTACCACGACGTGGGGATCTGGTTCCGCGGCAAGGACCTACCGACCGCCGCCACCTCCCTCCTGTTCGCGATGGGAGCGTTCAGCGACGCCGCGATCATCCACGAGGCGAACCTCTACGCGGGGCGCTCCCCGGCGCAGACGTACTTCGACGACCTCAGCTCCAGCGTGCACCGGGGCAAGGTCGCGGAGCTCGCCGCGGAGCTCGAGCGCTACGGCGCCACGGTGCAGAGCGACACCCAAGGCAGCGTCCGCATCCTCTACCCGATCGACAACGCGGGCGCGGCCGTGCGGGGCAGCCGCGTCGTCGCGGACAAGGCGGGGATCGAGTACCGCTGACGGCTGGACCCGGCGCCGCTACCGCCGGAGCGCCGCGACGAGCGCGGCGAGCCGCGCGTCGCTCCTCGCCTGGGTGAGGTCGAGCTCGAGCGCGGTGACGGAGGCCGCGCCCTCGTCGTAGGCGTCGGTGTCGGAGCCTGGCGTCTGGTGGTGCGTGGCGTTGGAGCCCCCGATCCAGAGGTACTCTCCTCCCCGCGGATCGGTCCGGAACACCACCTCGCCGTCGTAGGTGCGGCGGCCGAGCGTCGTCGGGCGGACCGACCACGCAGAGCCCGGCGGGACGTTGACGTTGAGGAGGAGCGGCCCGCGCTCGAGGTCGAGCGTCGCGAGCGCGATGGACGCGCCGA
This sequence comes from uncultured Polyangiaceae bacterium, assembly GCA_964492175.1. GTDB lineage: Bacteria > Myxococcota_A > Polyangia > Polyangiales > Polyangiaceae > Xiheicaenibacterium. The sequence goes on from CAZBJI010000237.1 coordinate 1,413, forward strand.
GCCCCGCGGCGTGGTCGCGGCTCGCGCGCGCATCCGCAGAGACGGCGACCGACGGCACGCCGCGCAGCGCCGCCTCGCGCGCGGCGGCGACCGTGCCGGAGTAGAAGACGTCGACGCCTAGGTTCAGCCCGTGGTTCATCCCCGACACGCAGAGATCCGGGGTGCGCGGGAGCACCCGGGACCCCGAGGCGAGCGCGACGTAGACGCAGTCGGCGGGCGTCCCGTCGACCGTGAAGACGCCCGGCTCGGGCTCTCGGAGGCGCAGCGGGCGGTGGAGCGTCAGCGAGTGGCTCGTCGCGCTCTGGTTCGTCTCGGGCGCGCACACGACCACGTCCGCGTGCTCGAGGAGCCGCGCGCGGATCGCGCGGAGCCCCTCGGCGTTGAAGCCGTCGTCGTTCGAGAGGAGCACGAGCGGGCGGCGCATCGCTATTTCTCCAGCAAGCGCTTCGGCAGGAGGACCAACAGGGAGAGGAGCGCCTGCATCCGCGCGAGGATCCCGCCGCCGCCGCGGAGCGTGGCCATGGCCAGCGCCAGTCGGCGGAGGGTCGTCGTGTAAGGGTACCACCAGACCTCCTTCGCCATCGCGTTCTTGTCCTCGAGGACCAGGCGAGGGCGGACGAGCTCGCCGAGCGCGTGGGGCCCGTTCGTCACGCCGAGCCCCGTCTCCTTGACGCCCGACCACGGGGCGGAGGGGATCGCGGCAGTGAACCCGTGGTTGTTGATGGTGACGACGCCGACGCGCAGGCGCGACGCGAGGGCATGGCCACGCGCGACGCGCTTCGTCCACACGCTGGCGGTGAGGCCGTACCGGCTCGCGTTCACCCGGGCGACCGCCTCGTCCTCGTCGGCGACCACGACGATCGGCAACACCGGTCCGAACGTCTCCTCCTGGAGCAGCGCGCACGCCTCGTCCTTCACGCGGAGCACCGTGGGAGCGATGGCCCGGTCCCCCTCCGCCGGCACGCCACCCGCCAGCACCTCGGCTCCCCCGGCGACCGCCTCCTCCAGGTGCCGGCGGACGATCCCCGCCTGGGCGTCGGTGGTGAGCTTGCCGAGATCACGCTCCGCGACGAGATCCGCGGTGCGCTCGACCACCCGCTGGACGAGCTGGTCCGCGACGCCGGCGACCGCGTAGACGCGCTCGACGGAGGCGCAGTTCTGCCCCGCGTTCGTGAACGCGGCCCAGACGAGGCCGCGCGCGGTGCGCTCGAGCGGCGCGTCGTCGAGCACGATCGCCGCGTCCTTCCCGCCGAGCTCGAGGGAGCAAGGGATCAGCCGCTCCGCGCACGCCACCGCGACCTTCCTCCCGGTCTGGACGCTCCCCGTGAAGACGACCGCGTCCACCTCCGCTCGGACGAGCGCCGCGCCGACCTCGGGCCCGCCTTGGACGACCTGGAGGAGCCCCTCCGGGAGCAGCCCCTCGAAGAACGCTGCGAGGAGCTCGCCGGAGCGTGGGGTCACCTCGCTCGGCTTGAGCACGACCGCGTTGCCCGCCACCAGCGCCGGGACGATCGTGCGGAGCGGGATGGCGACGGGGTAGTTCCACGGCACGATGAGCGCGACGACGCCGCGCGGGTCGCGGTGCACGCGGGCGATCTTGCCCGGGTACGCCAAGGGATCGAGCTCGAGCGTCTCGGGCGCGAGGAGCTCCTCGGCCACCGACGTCCAGTAGTCGACGACGTCGGCGTTGGGGAGGACCTCGGCGAGCAGCGCCTCCTCCATGGGCTTGCCGCACTCGGCGGCGACCACCTCGGCGACGTGCTCGGCGGCCGAGAGGATGCGACGCTTGAGCGGGCGGATCGCGTCGGCCCGATCCGGCACCGAGCGCGCCGCCCAGCCTGCCTGGGCGCGCCGGGCAGACGCCACGATCGCGTCGAGATCCATCAGCCGGCGCCCGAGGGGGGGCCCTCCGGGGTGGGCGCATCGGGGTCACGCGTGACGTCGTAGTCGCCGTCCAGCTCTACGAAGATGCGCTTCATGATGGGGAGCTTGTCACGGATCGCCTCCTCCAGCCGGTCCGTGACCTGCTCGACCTGTCCGATCGTGAGATCCTCCTCGAACCGCACCTTCAGGGCGAGCAGGACGGTGTCCGGCCCGAGGTGGAGGCTGAGGAGCTGGCGCACCGAGCGGACCCCCTCCACGGACTCCGCGATGCGGATCGTCTCTCGGCGCGTCGCCGACGTGATGCCCTCCCCGATGAGCAGGCTGCGCGTGTCCTTGGCGAGCGCGACGCCGATGACGCAGAGCAAGACGCCGATCACGATCGAGCCGACGCCGTCGAAGCTGCCGTTTCCGGTCTGCCAGGTGACGATCACGGCGACGAGCGCGAGCGCGAGCCCGAAGACGGCGCCGGCGTCCTCGAGGAGGACGACGGGGATCACCGGATCCTTGCCGCCGAAGAGCGCCTCGCGGAAGGGCCGGTCTCCCTTCATCTTGACGAACTCTCGCCAGGCGACGACGAAGCTCGCCCCCTCGACCACGATGGAGACCACGAGGACGCCGATCGGCGCCCAGGGCGACCCGGGCGGGCTCGGGTCCTGGAGCTTGTGGACTCCCTCGTAGATCGCGTAGACGCCGCCCAGAAAGAACAAGAGGAGGGCGACGATGAACGACCAGAAGTACGACTCGGAGGCCCGGCCGAGCGGGAACCGCTCGTCGGCTCTTCGCGTGCTGAGGACGATCCCGACCCAGAGGAGCGCTTGGTTGGCGGTGTCCGCAACGGAGTGCACGCCTTCGGCGAGCATGGTCGTGCTCCCCGACAGGTACGCCGCCACGAACTTCGCGATCGCGATACAGCCGTTGGCGAGCAGCGCCGCCTTGACGACCTTCTTCGGATCTCCGCCGTGGCCGGCCACGGCGGATCAGGGCGCGGACGGGTCGTAGGGCGGATCGGGCGCGGGAGGGGGGGCCGTCGGAGGCGGGTCGCCGCCGGCGCCCGAGGTCGCGCCAGCACCGCCTCCACCAGGGCCCGGGACGGGGGGCGGCGGGGGGAGATTGCCCCACTCGCTGTCCGCGAACTCGACGGTGTTCGCCGCTTGGCACTTGAGGCTGGTGTTCTTGCCGCGCGTCTTGGCGACTCGGTTCTGTTGGAGCGCGATCGTGCGGAAGCGCTTGAGGCAGCTCACCTCGAGGAACGCGCCGGTCTCCCCCACCTTCGCGCCGTCGATGTAGACGTCGGCCGTCTCCGGCGCCTTGACGACGAGGTAGGCCATGTTCGCGGGGAGCGACGCCGGATCTTTGGGCGGCTGATCACCCGGGGCAGCGTCGGGCGCGGCCCCCGAGGCGGTCGGCGAGGCGGACGCGTCGGAGGTGGCGGTGGCGGTGGCCGTCGCGGTGGCCGTCGCCGTGGCCGTCGCCTTCGCCGTGGCGGGCGCCTTGTCTGCGCCCGCGGCGGCCGGCTTGTCCGGCGGGCGGTCCTCCTGCGACCGGAGGTACACGAACACGGCGGCACCCACGACGAGGACGAGGAGCACGACGAGCGCGAGCGTCATCCCGACGCCGCCCTTCTTCTTCTTCGGAAGCTCCTCTGCGACGTCCGCGAACTTGCTCGGCGCCTCGGCGCTCGCCGCCGACGAGAACGCGGGCGCGGGCTCCTTGCGCGGCGCCGCGGGCGCGGCTTGCGGCGGCGCCGGAGACGGCGCCGGCTCGGGCGCCGGCTCGGGGGGTAGCTCCGGCAGCGTCAGGGGCTCGGTGAGCTGGGGCGCGCGGGCCGCCGGCTCCTCGAACGCGGGCGGCGGCGGCAGATCCGCGAGCAGCGCCGCGACCTTGCTCGGAGCGGGCTCGGCCGGCGCCGGAGCCTCTTGCTCCGCCTCGACCTCCACGTGTGCCGCCGGTGCCGGCGGAGAGGGGGGCGGCGCGGCAGCCTCCGCCTGCATCGCCTCTTCCATCGGGCTCGGCGCGATGTCGACGACCGGAGAGACCGCGACCGCGGGGGGGTCCGCGGGCGGGGGCGCCGCCGCGGCGGGAGACGCCGCGGCCTGTTGCGGCGGCGCGACCGCCGGCGCCTTGGGCGACGCGGCCGCCCCGAAGTTGGGCAGCCGACCGAGCCCGAGCGCCGTCTGCTTCAGCCCCGCGGGCCGCGCGGGCGTCACCTGCGGGCGCGCGGCGATCCCGGCGACGATCTTCCGCGGCTCCACCGCGGGCGCCTTGGGGCTCGCCGCCGCAGGCTTCGGCGTGGCCGCCGGGGGCTGCGCCGCTCGCGCGGCCGGGACCGGCGCGGGCACGGGGCGCGGCTCCGGCTTCGACGCCACCGCTGGGGCGGGCCGGGCGGACGCCGCCGGCTCCTGAGCCTTCGGCCAGTCGGAGGGTCCGTGCAGCGTGAGATCGTCGTCGATGGGCGCCGTCGCGACCGCGACGTCGGTCTGCCCGGCGCCACCACCTCGCCACGAGGCCCGGGGCACTCCTGCGTTCTTCTGGATGCGCGCCAGCAAGGCTTCGAGGGCCGCGACTCTCTCGACGTTGTTCACTCTGCGCTGCTCCCTCGTTCCGTCGGAGAGCTCACGCGAGCGGTCCCGATGGCTCTCACCGACGCCAGGATAGCCACGGGACGGCGCGTTGGTCGAACAATCCGCACCTTTGGGTAAGGAGGCTTTTTATCGGGTCGGGGGGTCCACTGGGGTGCCTGCCGGCCCCAACTCTGGCAAGGAGCGACATGGCCAGCATCCTCCGTCACCTGGTGCCGTCGTTCGGCGGCTGCCTCGCCGCCGCATGCTTCGCGACGCTCGCTGGCGCTCAGCCGGCGCCCGCGCCGCCGCCCGCCGAGCCGGTGCTCGGCCCGGGCGAGGACGCGATCAAGGACAAGCCGGACCTGCTGGCGCTCGCGCTGGCGCCCCAGCCGGGCGGGCTGACGCTCGAGGGCGCAGCGCGGGAGGCGGTCGCCACGTCGAGCGCCGTGCGCAGCAGGGAGGTCGACATCGAGGAGGCCGAGGGACAAACGGCGCAGACGCTGGTGCAGTTCTTCCCCCGCCTCACGCTGGGCGCGAGCTACACCCGGCTCTCCGAGGTCGACTCGCCCGAGCTCGGCGGCGGAGGAGCCGTGCTCGGCGCGGCGACCGAGGGCCCGGTCACCGTGGGCCCCTGCCCCCAGAACCCGGCCGCCCAGTGCGTGCTCGACGCCGCCGGCCTGCCGGTGGGCGCGCAGGCCTTCGGCTTCAGCTTCCCCACGGTGTTGAACCAGTTCGCGTTCACCGCGAACCTCACGGTGCCCATCTCCGACTACTTCCTGCGCTCCGTGCAGGCCTACGCCGCCGCGGAGCACAACGAGAAGGCCCTCGCCATGCAGGCCGAGGCGCAGCGGCTGACGGTCGCGGCGGACGCGAAGCTCGCGGTCCTGAACTGGATCCTCGCCAAGGGACAGACCGTGGCGCTCCAGGCCAGCGTCGAGCAGGCCCAGGCGGAGCTCGGCGACGCGAAGGCCGTGTTTCAAGTGGGGAACGCTTCTCAAGCGGACGTCTTCCGCATCGAGGCGCTCGTCGCGCAGGCGGAGTTCTCGTTGGCCGAAGCGCGCGCGGTCGAGGCCGTCACCGAACACCGCCTGCGGACCGTGCTACACGCCAAGCCCGGGCGCGCCCTCGCGATCGGCGTCGACGTCTTCCACACGCCGCCGTCGCCCCCGCTCGGCACCCTCGACGATCTCGTGGGCGAGGCGGTGCGGAGCCGCGTCGAGCTCCAGGCGACGGACGAGGCCCGCCTCGCGGCCGAGGAGGCGGGGTCGACGTTGGACGCCGGCTACTGGCCCAGGCTCGACGCCTTCGCGGACGCCGTGCTCGCGAACCCCAACCCGAGGATCGTGCCTTCTCAGGAGCAGTTCGATCTGACGTGGGGCGTGGGGCTGCGCCTGACGTGGACCGTGAACGATACGTTCTCGACGCTCGGGACGTCGCGCCAGGCGCGGGCGCGGGTCGCCCGGGTGGACGCGCAGAAGGCAGCCCTCATCGACGCCATCCGCCTCGAGGTCGTGCAGGCGCACGCGGACGTCACCAAGGCCGCCTCCAGCATGGTGGCCGCCAAGCGCGGGCTGAAGGCCGCCGAGGAGACGTTCCGCGTGACGAAGCAGCTGTTCGCCTTCGGCAAGGCCACCGGGACGGCGCTCGCCGACGCCGAGACGTCGGTCACGAGCGCGCGCCTGCGCAAGCTGAGCGCCCACATCAACCAGCACGCGGCCACGATCCGGTTGGAGCACGCGACCGGCCGTGATCGGCGCGCCGCCCCCGAGCCCACGCCGGCGCCTGCCCCTTGACCCCTCCTCGCGGGGGTGTCACGGGCCGCGGCGTTGACCGAGATCGCCGTCGTCCTGGCCATCGCGACCGCCGCGCTCGGCGTCGCGGGCTACCTGCTCCGGTGGCTCCTCGCCCAGTCCTCGGGTGACGCCTCCGTCGCGCAGATCGTCGCATCCCTCCGCGACGGCGCGGACTCGTTCGTTCGGCGGCAGTCGAGCACGATCGGCGCGATCGCCGGCCTGCTCGGCGGCGCGCTGTTCCTGGCGTACGGGCTGCGCCCTGCGGAGGGCGACGTGCTCCCGGGCCTGGAGGTGGGCGTCTGGCTCGCGATCTCCTTCGGCGCGGGAGTCGGCGGCGCGGTGCTCGCCGCCGAGGTGGGCAGCTTCGTCACGACGCGCGCCGCCGCCCGCGTCGCGACGGCCGCCGGTCGCTCGCTCGACGCCGCGCTGCAGACCGCCGTGCGGGCCGGGAGCATCACCTCGCTCGTCGTCGGCGCCACGGCGACCCTGACGACGACCGGGCTGCTCCTCGGCCTCTTCCTCTACCACGGCGCGCTCGGGACCCAGCCTGACGAGGCCCGCGCCCTCGCGCCCGTCGCGCCTTGGCTCGTGCTCGGCCACGCGGTCGGGGCCACCTTCGCCGCGCTGTTGGCGCAGCTCTCCGGCGGGTCGTTCACGAAGGCCGTCCAAGTGGGCGCGGACGTCGGGGGCCGCGAGGCCGGGCTCGAGGAAGGCGACCCCGCCAACCCCGGCGCCGTCGCGAGCTTGATCGGCCACGGCGCCGCGGACGCGAGCAGCCGCGCCGCCGCGTCGTTCGCGCACGCGGCGGCGGAGGACGTGCTCCTCATGCTCGCGCTCTCCGCGATCTACGCGGTGGACTCCGACGTGCGGAGCGCGCTCGCCCTCGTCGCCGTCCCGCTCGTGGCGCGGGCGTTCGGGCTGCTCGCGACGGGCTTCGCGGCCTTCGTCGTCCGTACGGACGATCGCGAGGCGCCGCACGCCGCCATCCTCCGTGGGCTCGGCGTCGCGACCGTCCTCCACGCCTTCGGGATCGTGGGCGCGGTCGAGTGGCTCGTACCCCAGCGCACGACCTCGTTTCTCGCCTGTGGCGCCGTTGGGCTGACCCTTGGCGGGGCGGTGATCCTCGCGACGCACTGGGTCATCTCCCTCCGCTTTCGTCCGGCGCGCGAGACGGCGGACGCAGCACGCGCAGGCCCCACGGCGTCGGTGCACGCAGGGCTCGTGGGCGCGGCCGACGGCGCACTCGCGACCTGGATCCTCGCAGCCGCCGGGCTCGCGGGGGCGTGGGCCCTCGGGGATCACCTCGCGGCCAGCGCTGGTGTCCTTGGCGGAGGCGCCCTCGGCCTGGTCGCGGCGTGCATCGGCTTGACCGCCGCAGGGGGCGGCTTCTTGGCCGCGCTCGAGGCCTCGGCCTCCACGCTCGACGCGGCGAGCGGGCTCGTGTCGCTGGCGGTCGATCGGGACCGCCGCGACGTCCGCGGCCGGCTGCTCGCGCTCCAGGCGCCCGCGGCCAGCCACCGGGCCGTCGCTCGCGCGCTGCCGTGCGTCGCTGCGCTGGCGCTGCTCCCGATCGTCATCGGCCTCCTGGAGCACGGCTCGGAGCGCCGCGGCGTGACCGCCGGCCCCGCGGGCGCGCTGGGCCTCACCGCCGGGCTCGTCGGTGCGGGCGTGGCGCTCTGGCTCGGGGCGCGGGCCCTCTCGGGCACCCTGCGCATGACCCGCAGGGTCCTCGACGAGGTCCGTCGGCAGCT
>CAZBJI010000238.1:0-9395 GCA_964492175.1 uncultured Polyangiaceae bacterium
CGATCTCGTCGATGGTCGAAGCGGCGCGCAAGGGCGGCTCGGCGCTGCGCGCGTGGTCGAGGAGCGACCGGACCTTGCCGATCGGCACGAGATCCCGGTTCCTCAGCGTGTGACCGAACCAATCGAGGCGCGTGTCGGCGTCATCCCCGAGCAGCAGGAAGAGGAGGACGAGCTGGGTCGTCTCGAGCTCGATGGTGAACCCATGGGCGTCCGCCCGCTCGACCAGCGCCTTCACGCGCCGCTCGAGATCGGGCGTCGTCGAGCCACCGGGGGAAGCTGGGTCGGGGGAAGCGAGCGCGGGGAACGACGTCCGGACGTAGTCCGTGAGCCGCCGTAGGTACCGGGCCCGGCCGACCTCCGCGAGGTGGCCCATCTGCTCCTTACGAATGCGGAGCATGGTCCTCCTCCGTCTCTTCGCCGTGGGTGCGGCCCGGGACCGTGACGAGGGCCCCCTCGGCGTCCTCGAAGTACACCGCGTCGAACATGGACAAGATCTCGCCGCGTTGCCGCGGCGTCGCGACGGGCAGAAACTCCCGGAGCACCCGCGGATCGTAGTAGCGGAAGTACAGGCGCTCGTGCGCCTCCTCGTCCTGCACCATGAGGTAGCGGCGGAGGTGTCTGCGCACCTCCTTCGGCGGCTCCGTCGTCCGGAAGAACGTCCCCCACGCGTTGCCCCAGCCGCCCACCAGGAGCCGGCGAAGCAGCGAGGAGCCCGGCGCGAACCTCACGAGGTAGGGCGCAACGTCGTCGAGCGCGCGACCCTGGACTCCTTCGTAGAGGTTCTGGTGGTCGTCGACGGACTCCTGGAGCAGCCAGAGGACGCGCTCGTCGCGGGCGGCGTCGAACACGCCGTAGAGCTGACCCGCGGCCGCGGCCTCCGAGAGCACCTCCTCGATTGGCCGCACCCTCGAGAGCCGCTCCTCCGAGGGGGGCTCGTCGGTCGGCGGGGTCGACTCCTCGACGAAGAGCTGGAAGGTGGTCGTCCCAGCGACCACGAAGCCGCCGTGGCCGATGCGCTCCGTGGGGATCATGGCGCCGTTGATGAGCGTCCCCGCGTGGCTGTCGAGGTCCCGCACGACGGCGCTCGCGCCGGCGAACCACACCTGGAAGTGAAGCGCGCTCATCTCCGGATCGTCGATGGTCACGTCCGCCTTGTCGGTGCGACCGAGCGTCTTGGCCTCCCCGGGCTCGAGCACGACCTTCTTGTAGGCCTGCTTGCCCCAGAGGACCTGCAAGATGCCGCGGCGTTGTCCCTTCTCGTTCGCCATGTCCAGCATCACGAGCCCCACTTCCCGAGGAGGAAGCGGCGCCGCTCCGGCTTGGTCGCGACGTTGGAGACGAACAACCCGAGGTCGAAGTCCTCCTCCTCCGCGAGCGTGGGGTCGAACTCCATCGGCGGGTTGACCGGGTTGGCGTAGTTGTGCGCCAGGATCTCCCGGTCGTCCTTGGTGACGGTGAGGCGGCGGAGACCTCCCGCGTGAAACGTCACGCTCGCCCCCGCCAAGAGCGCAGTCTCCTCCCCGATCTGGAGCGCGAAATCGGACCCGGCGCGGTAGAACACGGCGAGCTCGGCCCCGAGCTTCATGAACGTTCCCCGCACGTCCGCGCGCACCGCGCCCTCCGGCGCCGGCCCCAGCGCGCGCGTCTCCGTCTCCAGCTCGCGGAGCGCCCCTCGCCGGAGGAAGTCCTCGACGAGCACCCGCATCAGCCGCCTCCGAAGAGCGAGCTGACCTTGCCGGCGACCTGCTCCTTCAGCTTGTCGATGAGCGGCTTGGCCACCTTGAGCGTGTCCTCGTCCGCGACGCCCTCGAGCACCTTGTCGATGGCTTGGCCGGAGAGATCCCCGAGGCCCTCTGGCAGCTTCCCGTCGACCGCCGCCACGACCAGCGTCCGCACGTGCTCGTTCTCGATGAGCTTCTCCGCGACGCGATCGATGATCTCGGGCTGCAGCTCGGCGAGCTTCTCGCTCAGGTTCCCGGCTGCGGCGGCGTCGATGATCTCTCGGGCCGTCTTGCCCTTCTCCGAGATCAAGAACTCGACGCTGGGCCCGAGGTCCCCGAACTTGTCCTGGTTCCGCTCGTACACCTTCTCGAGGACGTCCCAGTGGTCCTTGATCTCGTACGCCTCCATCACGACGTCGCGCGCCTTCTTGGCCCACTCGGCCACGGAGACGGGCGGCTCGCCGGAGAGCAGGGCGTCCTGAGCGACCGGCTTGATCGCCGCGAGGAGCGCGTTCCGGTCCGCCGTCTCCACGGGCACGACGTTCGCCGCCGCCGCGCTCGCAGCGAGCGACTCCTGCCCGTCCGGCGTCACGACGTTGGCCGAGCCGGGCGGCGGCACGTTCGGGGGCGGCTTCTGGAGCTCCTCCGCCTCGAGCAGCTGCTTCTTCAGCTTCTCGCACTCCTCGCAGAAAGGCGTCCCGTCCCTCGCCGCTCCTCGGAGCGTCGAGCCCTGGCCCGACTCCCCGATGATCACCGTGGGGCAGCCCGCCACGAGGACGCCCCCGTGGACCGTCGGATCCCCGATGCGCGCCGCCATCTTCCCGTTGACGAGCACGGTGGGCGACCCCTTCGCGATCTTGTCGATCGCCGGCACGCAGATCAGGCTGTCGCCGACGCGCGCCTGCGGCATGAAGCCGACGATGACGTTCGGGCTCCCCGAGATGTCGGGGCCGCCCACGTGCGGGACCGGCCCCGGGTTCACCATCGGGCAAGTGTGCATGTCCGAGATACGTGATGCCGGCGGCATGGTTTGCCCTCAGTCCTTGATGTCGTTGGAGTGATCCTTCGGGAAAGCCTCCTCCGCGTCCTTGGGCTCGGTGGGCTTCGCGCCGCTGCCGGTCGCCGCGGAGCCGCCGGAGTTGATGCGCACCAGCGTCCCGACGATGTCGATGCCGCCCGGGTGGATCGCGAGGAAGCCGCCCGCTCCCTTGATCGTGAGCTGGGAGCCGGCCTCGATCACGACCTTCGTGCCGGCCTTCAGGTGGATCTCCTTGCCGGCGTCCAGCGCGTGCTTGTTGCCCACCTTCTCGTCCTGATCGACGCCGACGGTGAGCGAGGTCGACTTGTCGATCTTCTGCATCCGGTCGCCCATCACGTGGAGCTGATCGTCGATCTTGATGAGCTCCTTCTTCGTCTTGACCACGATGAGGTGCTGGTCCTCCAGGATGGTGCGGTGGTGATGCCGGCCGATGCGCTCGGTCCAGTCCCGCTTGACCAGCTTGTGGAGGTCCTTCTGCGCCTGGAGGTAGATGAGCTCCTTGTTCGCCTTGTCCTCGATCTTCATCTCGTTGTAGCCGCCCGTGGTCGGGGACGAGTGCGACTTCCAACCGCTGATGGTCTTGTCGTCGGGGAGCTTGTACGGGACCGGGTTCACGGCGTTGTACGCCCGGCCCACGATGATGGGATCGTCGGGATCCCCATCGAGGAAGCCGACGAGGACCTCCTGGCCCACGCGGGGGATGCAGATCATCCCGTAGTGGACGCCAGCCCAGCCTTGAGAGACGCGCATCCAGACGGAGCTGTTGTCGTCGTTCTTTCCCTCTCGGTCCCAAGGGAACTGCACCCGCACGCGCCCGAACTCGTCGGTGTGGATCTCCTGGCCCGGCGGACCGACGACCTTCGCGCTCTGCACGCCGTGCACCTGCGCCTTCGGCGTCTTGCGCGCGCAGCGGTACGGGTCCCCCTTGAACACGGCGCGGCCGGTCATGGTCCAGTCGCCGTCATGGGACCCGCTGAGCTCCATGCTCGTCAGCATCAGCTCCTCCGCGAGGGCGTCGTGGGGGTGATGCTCGATGGTGAACACCGTGGCCGGGGACAGATCGATGACGTTCGTCTCGAACTCAACCATGCGCCGGCCCGTGCGATCCGCGACGAGGTTCCGCTTGGCGCGGTCCTCGCCGTAGCTCATCTCGTAGCGGTACGAGCCCTTGTCGTCCGCCGTGGGCGTTGCCCCGCCGGCGCCGTCCCGCAAGAAGGACCCGGGCCGGTACTCGTACCGCTCGTACATGGAGTCGTTGCCCGTGCTCTTCTCGCCCTCGCCCAGCATGCGCTTGTTCGGGTTGCGGAAGTCGTAGTCGACCATGCCGTGTGCGCCGGGGCGCACCTCGTGGAACAGGCGCAGCCCCTTGGCGTACTCGACCTCGGCGGCGTCCGCGGGGGAGTCGTCGTAGCGGATGGCCGCCGCCGTCTTGAGCGGGGCCGTGGTGGGAGCGTCCGTGAAGGTGAGGACCGTTTCTCCGTCTTGATCGAGGAACGTGTACGAGATCCCAGCCTCCTCCAGCAGGCGGCTGAAGAAGGAGAAGTCGTCCTCCCCGTACTGCGCCTTGTACTCGAGCTTGGGATACGCGCCGCGCTGGATCTTCCAGTCCGGCTCGATCGACCACTCCTCCAGGACCTTGTCGATGATGTCCGGGATCGTCTGGCGCTGGAAGATGCGGTGCCCCGAGCGCTGCGTCAGCAGCCAGAGGCGGGGCGTGATGCGGAAGTAATAGGTGGAGAGGACCGACGTGCCGTCCCTCCAGGGGAGCATCCCGCGCGCTTGCTCCGCGTACTGGCAGATGCCGCTCCAAGAGCGCATGCCCGCGTGGGCGTGCCGGTACCCCGTCTGGAGGCGCAGCATCGCGGCCCCGTTCGCGATGGTGTCGAGATCGATGCTGGGGTCTCGCGACACCGCGAGGAGCTCGATGACGAAGGTCTGGTTCAGGGCTTCTCGAATGGTGAAGCGACGTACATCGAGCGCCGCGCCTCCGGCAGTCGACAGTTCAATGAAGGGCATGCGGGTCCTCCAAGCTCCGATGCTACGCGATGGCCACGCAAAAGCTCTGACCAAACACGCCCGCCCACGTCGACGTGGCGCCGAGGTCAGAGGATGTCGGCGAGGGGGAGGACGTCGAGGATATCCCCCTCCTGGACGTGGATACGTCCTGGGGGAACGATGGCGACGGCGGTCGCGGAGGCGAAGCTCGTAACGGCTCCCGAGCTCTGGTTCGCGGCGACGACGAAGGCGCCGGCCTCGATCCTCCCGCGCAAGAGGTCCGTGCGTCCCTCGGCGCTCTTCGCCTCGCCCCGGATCGGCATGGCGCGGGCGCCCAGGGCGAGCGCGCCGTCGCCCGACAGGCGCCGGACGAGCGGCACGGCGAAGAGGAGGCACGTCATGGAGGCCGAGGCTGGATTGCCGGGCAGGCCGAGGACGCGCGCGCCCGAGGGGTGCGCGCCGAAGAGGACCGGCCTGCCAGGCTTGATGGCGACGCGATGGAACCGCACGTCCACGCCCGCCGCCTCGAGGGCGGGGCGCACGACGTCGCGATCTCCGACGCTGACGCCGCCCACGGTCACGACCAAGTCGGAGCCGGCGATGGCGCGCTCGAAAGCGCGCCGAGCCTCGGCGACGTCGTCTCGCACGAACGCGCCGAGGCGGACGGTGCCACCGGCGCGACGACACGCCGCGGCAATGAAGAGGCCGTTCGATTCGACCACCGCCCCGGGCCGCCCCGGCTCGCCCGGGCTGCGAAGCTCGTCGCCCGAGCCGATGACCGTGACCATCGGCCGCGCGTGCACCAAGAGCGACGCGCGATCGAGCGCGGCCGCCAGCGCGACCTGACCCGGCCCGAGCCGGGCCCCGCGCGCGAGGGCGACGGCGCCGGCCGCGAGGTCCTCCCCTTCGCGGCGCACGTTGTCCCCGAGGCGGGGCCGCGCCGCGAGCACGACGAGCCCGCGGGCCTCGTCGACCGTCACCTTCTCTTGCATGACGACGCCGTCGGCGCCGGCGGGGAGCGGCGCGCCGGTGAAGATGCGGCACGCGGTGCCGGGCGTGTACGACGGAAGCGCCCCACCCGCCGCGCTGAGGCCCACGAGCGGCAGCTCGAGCGTGTCCGGGACGGCCCCGGCGGCGAGCGCGTAGCCGTCCATCGCCGAGTGATCGAAGCTCGGCAACGCGAACGGCGCGACGACGTCCTGCGCGAGCACGCGACCGTCGGCCTCGAAGACGCTCACGCGCTCCGCCGGCGTCGGGACCACGTCCGCCAGCACGAGCGCGAGCGCGGCCTCGAGCGAGAGCACGTCAGTGCCCCGACCGACCGCGCGCGACGTCGACCATGTGCGCGAGCATGGGCGCGATGAGCTGCTCGACGCCGAGGCGGACCGCCTTGGGGCTGCCGGGCAGCGCGCACACGACCTTGCCACGCGCCGTCCCGCCGAGGGCGTTCGAGAGGATGGAGCGAGCGCCCACCTGATCCCAGGAGAGGCGGCGGAACGCCTCCCCGAAGCCTGCCACGACCCGATCCAGGAGGGGCGAGATGGCCGCGATGGTACGGTCCCGCGGCCCGACCCCCGTCCCGCCCGTGATGACGATCGCGTCCCACCGCTCATCCATGAGGAGCTCGGAGACCGCGGCGCGCACGAGCGGGAGCTCCTCGCGGACGATGCGGTGCGGCCCGAGGCCGAACCCGCTCGACTCGAGGAGACGGCGGAGGAGCTCGCCCCCCTCGTCGTCGGACTCCGTTCGCGTGTCCGAGCACGTCATGGTCGCGACCCGGACCGACGTCACGCCGCGCCCTCCGTCCGCGCTTCGTAGAGCTCGGTCACCTCGGGCATGGTGAGCGCCTCGTCGAGCCGAGCAGGATCGAAGTCGAAGTGCCTGAGACGGATCGGTCGCTCCGGAGAGATGAGCCGGAGCCGGACGTTCGGCGGCGCGCGCGGCAGTCGCTCGCGCTCGAAGAGTGTGGGGGAGACGGCGCCGCCGCGGTACGGGGTCACCACCGTGATGTCGGTGATCCCCCGCTCCAGCAAGACCTGGAGCAGGGTGTTGTCCGCGGCCCCGCCGTCGACGTGCACCTCCCCGTCGAGCACGGGCAGCCGCGCGTAGAGGCCGGGGATCGTGGAGCTCGCGACGATGACGTCGTGCATGTCGGTCCGGGTCCGGTTCGAGTGGACGACGAGCGCCCCCGCCCGCGCGGCGAGCGCGCGGACCGGGCTCGGGATCGCGAACGGGAAGACGTCGTCGCGGGGCGCCGGGCGCGGGCCGCGGCCCTCGGTCGCGAACGCGCGTGCCCGACCCCACGCGCTCGAGATCAAGCGCCGCGCGCGCGTCGTCGAGACGAGCAGCTCCACCTCCGACGCCGAGATCTTCGCCTCGGGGACGAACCGCTCGAGGGCGGCCCGCACGATCGCGCTCATCCCGAACGGGCTCCGCTCGCTGCGCAGGTAGCGGGCCGAGACGATGGGGGTGCGGGCCATGGACCGGAACATGTCGGGCCCGTCAGCGGCGAGCCCTGCGACGAACACGGCGCCGCAGATGGCGCCGCTGGAGGCGCCGGTGACGAGATCGAAGCGCTCACCGCGGCGCCAGAGCCGCTCGAGGACACCGAACTGAAACGCGCCTCGGCACCCGCAGCCTGGGAGGCAGAGCGCGCGCAGGGGCCGTCGGCCGACGATGTCCATGGTTTCTTATCGCTTTCGCGCTGGCGAGGTGTGCGCTAACTCGTCTGCCCGTGGGCGCACCGCTGATCCCGTATATCAAAATCCCCGAGATCCCGCTCCCGTTCCCGAGCCCGTTCAACTCCATCAAGCCATTCGGCCTGCTGGTGGCGACCGGCGTCTACCTCGGCTCGGTCGTGGCCATCCGACGCGCGCGGCAGCGAGGCCTGGACCTCGAGAAGATGAACACCTTCATCTTCTACGTGGTCGGCGTCGGCTTCATCGGCGGCCACGTGTTCGACGCGATCTTCTACACGCCGGACAAGCTCGCCGAAGATCCGCTCTACATCCTCAAGCTGTGGGCGGGTCTCTCGAGCTACGGCGGCTTCCTCGGCGCGATCATCGGTCTGTTCCTCTACCGGTGGAAGTACAAGGAGAGCGTCATCGCGTACGCGGACACGGTCTGCAGCGCCTTCCCGCTCGCCTGGGTGTTCGGCCGGATGGGCTGCGCCACGGTGCACGATCACCCGGGGCGCCTCACGCAGAGCTTCCTCGGCGTGCAGTATGGGCACCCCGACGTCCGCAACCCGGACGCGTGGGGCTTCCTGTACGACGCCTCGCAGGCGGTCGGGCGGTTCGACCTCGGGCTCATCGAGATGACCCTCTCGCTCCCCCTGGCCATCGCGTTCCACTTCCTGTGGAAGTCGCGCCCACGCGCGTACGGCTTCTTCCCGGGGTGGATGTGCATCGCGTACGCGCCCGTCCGCTTCGTGCTCGACTTCTTCCGCATCGAGGCAGGAGACCCGCTCCCCGAGGGGCTGGATCCCGAGCTCCTGACGTTCGGGCGGCTGCTCGCCGCGGAGCACGATCCGCGGCACCTCGGGCTGACGCCGGCTCAGTACGCCTGCTTCGGGCTGTTCTTGCTGGGGGTCTTCCTGGTGAAGTTCTCCAAGCAGTTCCCCGCGCCCCTCTCGTGGGCCGACGTGAAGCCGTACGAGCCGCCGGCCGAGGACGAGGACGAAGGCGAGGCCCCCAAGAAGAAGGTGTCGGCGGAGGCGGGCGACGCAGCCGAGCGGCGGAGGCGACGGCGGGCCCGCGCGGGAGCGAAGGGAGCTCCGTCGTCGGAGGCGCCTTCGAAGGACGAGACCGCCGGGGCTCCCGCGGAGGAGCTGCCGCCCCAAGAGAAGAAGGCGGGCACCAAGCGGGCGGGCGCGACCAAGAACAAGAAGAGGTCACCTACCCCGCCCCCCGAGGACCCCTCGGAGGAGCCCGCCGCGAAGGGGGAAGAGGAGACCTCCAAGGAACAGAAGAGGACACCGGAGCGGGCCGCGGGCGACGAACCGGCGGGCTCGGACGAGTGACGCTCCCCGTGTCGGCCTTGACGCCACCGGATGGAAGCGTAGCCTTGTGGCTCCCGCGGCGCGCCCCGCGGCGTGTGAACGTGATCCTCTCCGATGGCTGAAGATTCTCGCAAGTTGTTCGTGGCCGGTCTCCCTGACACCGTCTCCGAGGAAATACTCAGGCAACTGTTCGAAGCGACGGGCGGGACCGTCGTCGAGGTGACGCTGCCACGCGATCGCACGACAGGGCGACCGCGCGGGTTCGGGTTCGTCACGATGTCGACGACGGACGAAGCGAACGCGTCGCGCGAGGCGCTGCACGGCAGCTTCCAAGGCGGCCGCTCCATCTCCGTCCGCCCCTTCGAGTCCGATCCTCCGCGGCGCGAGGCCGGAGGCCCGGGACCGATGAGCTCGGGTGGACCCCGGAGCTCGGGCCCCGGGGGTCCCGACGCCGACAAAGAGCGGAAGCTCTACGTCGGCAATCTCCCCTATGACGCGACGCCCGCCGAGGTGGAGGCTTCCATCGCGGCCACCGGCGCGGGCCCCGTGCAGCGGATCATCCTCCCGTCGGACGGCGACGGGAAGAATCGCGGCTACGGGTTCATCCAGTTCGCCAGCGCCGAGGCGGCTCGGGGGGCGC
>CAZBJI010000239.1:0-9160 GCA_964492175.1 uncultured Polyangiaceae bacterium
CTCCTCGTCGCCACAGCCGACGAGGAGCGAGCACGCGAACAGCGTTGCGAGGAGCATCCTCATGTCAGTTCCTCCTCCGTCCAGCTTCGAGGTTCGCGTCCGAGTCCTTCTTCGCGCGGAACGCCGTGGTGAGGCACCTGACCTCCAGGATCACCTCGTCGGGCCCCGCGAAGGCGTCCTTCACGAGCCGCATCTCGATCTCCTCGACGTTGATGACGCGGTCGAGCTGCCCCACGCCGTAAAAGAAGCGCGCGACCTGGTGGAAGCGGCCTCGCAGCGTGATCGACATGGGCACCCGCACGTAATAGTCCTCGGGCGTCTCGTCCTCGGGCTTGTACGAAATCAGGTTCACGCCCGACACCGTCGCCACCTGCTGGACCGTCGAGAGGAACGCAGGCATCTCGGGATCGTCGGGGAGCACCTTCTTCTGCTCGCGCTCGAGCGCCTGCTTGCGCGTCTTCTCCTCTACGTCCTTCTGGAAGGCGTCCTTCGCCTCCTCGACCTTGGCGAGGTCCCCGCGCAGCTGATCCTGCTGCCCTACGGCGCTGGAGATCTGACCGTCGACCTCCGCGAAGAACACGACGAAGTAGAGGATGCCGACCACGACCGCGAGGACGAGGCCGAACACGAACTTGGCCGGCAGCGAGAGCCGCCCGAACACGCCGCCTGTCGCGCGCGGTGCCATCAGTACCTCACCTTCAGCTCCATGCCGAAGGCGACCATGCCGGTCTCCTTCGTGGACTCTTTCTTCCCGGGCAGGAGCCTCACGTCGTAGAAGTACGACGAGGCGCGCAGCCTGAGCGCGAACTCCGAGACGTCCTGTGAGTCTCGCGCGAGCCCCTCCACCTGCACGACGCGGTTGGTCTCCTTGAACGTGAGGAGCCACACGCGGCGCGCATCCCAGCCGGTGTTGTAGGCCTTGAGCGGATCACGCTGCATCTGCGAGACGCGATCCTGATCCACCGTGGGCCCCTTGCCGGCGGTGAGCAGCTGGGAGAGCTCGAGGAGCGCCGCGGTGGGTCCGGCGCGCGCCGCCTCGAGCCTCGCGATGGCTTGCTCGCGCGCCCGCAGCCCCTCGAGCTCCTTCTTCACCTGTTCGTGTTGGGTGACGAGCTGACGGATGCTGCTGATCTGTCCCGAGAGCTCGCCGTTCTTGCGCTGCTGGGCCTCGAACTCGGCCACCTTCGTCTGGTGGAAGAGCACGAGCCCGACCACCTCGAAGAGCAGCACGCCGAGGACGACGAGGAGCCACCGGCCGCCGGAGCTCGGCTCGGTCGCCACGCGCTCTGCGCGCTTCTTCTGCGGCAGCAGGTTGACGCGGATCAGGGTGGACTCGCCGCGGCGCTCCCGGTCCTTGCGCATGGACAGACCGAGCGCGACGCTCAGCTGCCCGGCGCGGGACTGGAGGAGCTGCGGGTTCACGTCCTTGCCCTCCACCGCGATCTTCTCGAGCGGCGGGATCAGCTCGACGCCGACGCGCGCGCGCCGCCCGATCGCGTTCAAGAGCTGCGGGAGGTTGGAGGAGCCGCCGGTGAGGTAGATCCGGTGCATCTCGGCTTCCCCGCTCGTGGCGTGGAAGAAGTCGAGGCTGCGCTGGATCTCGCCGGCGATGGAGTCGCAGACCCCGTCGATGATGGAGCCCACCTGCGGGGTCACCCCGGAGCCGCCGAGCGCGGCCTGACACTTGAACTCCTCCGCTTGCTCGAACGGGACGCCGAGCTGCTTCTGGATCTGCTCCGTGATGTAGTTGCCGCCGTTCGCGATGTCGCGCGTGAACGCGCTGACGCCCTTCGAGACGATGTTGATCGACGCGAGGCTCGCGCCCACGTTGATGATCGCGAACGTCATGTCCGGCGGGAGGCCGCGGTTGAAGCCGAACAGGTTCTGGACGGTGAACGCGTCGATGTCGACGACGAGCGGGCGGAGGCGCGCCTGCCGCGCGATCTCGACGTAGTCGTTCACCTCCTCGCGCTTCGCGGCGACCAGCAGCAGGTCCATCTGGCCCGCCTCGGGCCGGCGACGCAGGACCTCGTAGTCGACGTGCACGTCCTTGATGTCGAAGGGGATGTGCTGCTCCGCTTCCCATTGGATCTGCTCGTCGAGCTCCGCCGCCGTCATCATGGGGACGGTGATCTTGCGGATGATGACCGCCTGCCCGCTGATGCTGAGCGCGACGTCCCGCGTCTTGATCTTGGCGTCGGAGAACGCCCGCTCCAGCCCCTCGATGACCGCCTGCGAGTTGAGGACGTGGCCGTCGACGATCGTCTGGCGAGGCAGCGCGGTGTAGCCGAGCTTGACGAGCCGCGGCCCCCGACGTGTCTCCTTCAGCTGGACGACCTTGATCGAGCTCGTCCCGATATCGACGCCGACCAGGTTGTTGCCTTCGGACATGCTCTTCCTTGACCTCGGACCCGAAGTGTAGCCGCTCACCCGCTCGGGCACGCGGGTCGTGGGAAAAATGGTCGCACTCGCCCCCGCGCAAGGCCAACAAAGGTTGGCCACGCGCGCCTCCGCGCCGGAAAACGCGGCTGGGCAGCGAACGGGGCGGCGAGCGAGCCCTCCAGCGCAGGCGCTGCGGCAGCCGGGATCTACCGCGTGCCCGGAGCGGGGCGACGCGAGCCGCCGAGGCGGGCCAGGGCGGCAGGACGCGCGACGCTCCACCGGTGGGGACGCCGACGCCAAGGTCGATCCGGGGCCCGGGCCCTCGGTGCGTCGTGCCCGTCAGGGTCTGCCCCGCGTGGCTCATCGACGGCTCGCAGGGCCCGAGGGGCCCGTCGACGGGCACGCCGGGGCCGCGTCCGCCCGCCCCCACCACGCGGGACCGGGCCCGCCACGTGCCGGTCGCCCAGTGGACCCCCGTCCCGGTCCGGCGCGACCTCGGCGAGGGAGCCGCCCGGAGGCGCGCGCGGCGATCACGACATACAATCGCTATTTCAATGTATTAGATGATGGTCGAGGGTCCTCGAGGACCTACGTCGACGCGTCGTCATGGGAAGACACCTACGCGTCCCTTCAGCGTCCTCTCGAGCGCGACCACCGCGGAGGTCTGGAAAGGGCCGGGCTTCTCGGTGGTCGACCTGGCCTCGCGGTCCGAGCCCCGGTCGAGCGAGCCCGCCCGCTGGCAGCCGAGGTCGCGCAGGGCCGTCGCCGTCGCCTCGTGGCTGTCGAACTCCGCCTCGGCCAGGAGGACCTCGGCGCCCATGACGCAGAGGTCGGACCGGGACTGGCGGGGGCCTCGCTGGCGGGCGGTCGGGCTCAGCTGGCCGTCCTCGACGGAGAGCGGGAGCTCGGTGCCGTCGGCGCGAGGCTCCGCCTCTCCGCGGTCCGCTCCGAGCACGGCCACGAAGCCGTCCCCCAGGGTCAGGAGCCCGTCGCGGCCGCCGAAGCGGTGGCCGGTCGAGCCGCCGATCCGCAGGCCCCGGGGCCCGCGGCGCTTTCCGACGCCGACCCCGAACGCGATCCGCGCGCGACCGCGGTCGGCCGCGTCGAGCTCCTCGGGGAAGTCTCCTCCTTGGCGGTGTGACCGCTCGCCCAGGCCCGCGAGGATGCGCCAGTCGAAGCGCGCGGCGTCCATCCATTGCAGATCGACGCGCGCCCCGAGGACGTCCACGCGGGACACTCGCACGGCGGGCAGCCACCCCGGATCGGGCTGCCCGAGGGCGAGCGCCCGCCACGAGCCGGAGGGTGCGGGGGGCGTCGGACCATAACGAGATCGAATGGCGACGAGGGACGTCGTGGGGAATGGGTGGGGCCAGGACACCGATGAGTCCACCGCGGGGCCAGCAGCGACGATTTCTCCGGACCCCGTGATAGCTGCGACGCAATGGGCGGTGGACTCGCCGATCAGCTCCGCATTGCCGGACGCGGCGACGACGTGACCCGATTGTGTCGCGCACAGCGACCATCTCGACGTCGAGGGCGGAGACGCGAGCTCCGCCGCGACCGACGTCCCTCCATCGCGCCACGGATCGAATGGCCAAGCTCCGAGCAGCAGCTCGCCGCTCGGGAGCGTGGCGACCACGGCGGCGCGCGTCGCGATGGGCGCGGTCCAGCCGGGCCGATCGTAATGGCCCGCGGCGGGGGCGACGGGGAGCGAGAGCGCGATCTCGACGTCCCCGCCGGCCGCCTCCTCACCCGGCGCGAGGAAGCCGGTTCGCGTCCCGGGGAGCCGCGACCCGGCGACCAGGCGAAACTCGAGCAGGCGGCCGTCGAGCGCGATGGCGCGACCGCCCGGCTCGTCACGCACGTGAACGGCCGGCGGCGCGCCGAGGCCGGCTGCGCGAAACCCGGCGGGCGGAAACGCCGCCGTCGCGGAGGCGCCTGCGTCGGGGCCACCGACCACCGCCGGCGCGGCCGGCGCGGGCTCCCCGGCGGGAGACTCGGCGTCCGCCACCCACCTCACGCCGGCGCTCGCGCCGCCCACCACCTCCTCCGTGGCCCAGACGAGCTCCGCCGGGCCGGAAGGCAGGGCGAGCACCAGCGCGTCGGGGGTCAGCTCGAACGCCGCCATGGGCGGCGGCGCGGCGAACGCCACGCGTCCGAGGCTCCCAGCCGCGAGGTCGACCACGCCGATCGACTGGACGAGCCCTTGGAAGCGCGTGGCGAAGCCCGCCCTGCCGCCGGCCACGTCCAGCGCCTCCTCGTCGCCGTAGGGGGTGTGGGTCAGCCGCCTGAATCTTCCGCCGAAGAGCGGCTGTCCCGCCGGCGTCACGCGCACCGAGGCGCGGTAGAGGTCGCGCGGCTCCTCCGGGCCGGTCCGCGCCAGGAACAGGACCCCACGGCCGGCCCACAGGTCCGCGAGCGCCCCTCCCGACGGCTCCCAGACGAAGTCTCCCTCCGCGACCTCGCCACCCACTCCACGACCGAGGAGCCCCGCGATCCCGGCCGGCGACCGCTCGGGCAGCCGGTGGACCGCGGCCCACACGAGCGCGGCGGCTGCCGCGACGCCGACGACCCGGGCGCGCGTCGCCAAGTGCTTGACGTGGCCGGAGAGGGCCGCCACGGTGTCAGGCCCGCGCGGGGATCCCGAGCAAGGCGCGGGCGCGCTCCGGCGTCGCGGGCTCTCTGCCGATGCTCTTGGCGAACGCCGCGGCGCGGGCGACGAGCGGCGCGCTGCCCTCCGCGAGGACACCCTTCTCGAGGTAGATGTTGTCCTCGAGACCGACACGCGCGTGCCCACCGAGCCGCATCCCGAGCTCGGTCATCGGGCGCTGATGGCGCCCCACGGCGGCCACGCCCCAGGTGCCGCCGTCCGGGACCTGCGAGACGAGGAACCTCAGCACCTCCTCGCGAGCGCCGACGGCGCCTGGGACACCGAGCACGAACTGGAAATGGAGCGGGTGCGCGAGCAGCCCCTCGCGGAGGAGCGCGAGCGCCTCGTCCACGTGGCCGACCTCGTAGCACTCGAGCTCCGGCACGCTGCCCGCCGCGCGGATTCGCCTCGCCAGGTCCCGGATCGCGGGGCGAGCGTTGTCGAAGATCTCGTCACCGAAGTTGATCGTCCCGCAGTTGAGCGTGGCCATCTCGGGGCGACAGCCCAGCGGGCCGGCGCGCTCGTCCACGCTCATCCCGACGGCGCCGCCCGTGGACGTCTGCACGATCACGTCGGTCTTGCTGCGGACGGCGTCGATCGCCTCCTGAAAGAGCTCCGTCGACTGGGAGGGGCGGCCGTCGGGGTGCCGGACGTGGAGGTGGACCACCGCGGCGCCGGCGTCTCGACAGCGCGCCGCTTCGTCGGCGATCTCGCTCGCGGTGATCGGCACGTGCGGGGTCTGCGCGCGCGTGACCTCGGCGCCGACGATCGCGGCGGTGAGGATCACGTCGCTCGGAGGAGGCGTGATGAGCACGTTCGGAGCCGGCGTGATGATGGGGTGCGGCTCCGGCAGCTTCGCGAAGTCGGGGACCTGCGCCGAGAGCGCCGGCAGGACGAGCCGCGGCTTGCGCTGCAAGTCCCGAGGCACGACGCACGTACCGAGCGCACGGCAGACCACCACGGGTCGGGCCAGCGCGTCGGCCGCCGAGGGCGCGAGGCCGGCGCCCCGCACGTTCTCCACCACGCGGCGCGCCTCGAAGGCGATGGTGCGGCTGGTCGACCCGACCCGCGTGACGACGCCCGTCGCCTCGATGAAGTCCCCGCTGCGGACGGGCGCGAGGAACTCCACGGCCTCGTACGCGCGGAAGAGCCCCTCGTCCCCGTCGAGCCGGGCGAGGATCTCGGTCGCGACGTCGCCGAAGAGCCCGAGCATCCGCGCTCCGTCCACGAGCTCGCCGGCGTAGTGGGCATCGTGCGCGCCCATCCTGACGCGCAGGGTGACGGTGAGGCCTACTCCGAAGGTCATGCATCCGGAGTTGACACGGCGCCGAGGGGGAGGAAAGCCTTCTCGCCCCCATGACTTGGGTCGAGGCGCGGGATCTCCCCCGGCACGTAGGAATCATCATGGACGGCAACGGCCGATGGGCCACCCTGCGCGGAGAGCGCCGGGAGGCTGGGCACAAGGCCGGCAGCGCCGCCGTGCGCCGCGTCGTCCGGGCCGCGCGCCGCCTCGGGATCCGCGCCCTCACGCTCTACGCGTTCAGCGAGCAGAACTGGGCGCGCCCCGGAGGCGAGGTCGACGCGCTGATGGGGCTGCTCGAGGAGTTCCTCCGGAGCGAGCGGGGGGAGATCCTGGAGAACGGGGTCCGGCTCGTCGCCATCGGGGATCTGTCGCGCCTCCCCGAGTTCGTGCGCGCCGCCCTCGACCCGCTGGCGACCGACTCCTCCGCGAACGCGGGCATGACCCTCGCGCTGGCGCTCTCCTACGGCGCCCGGGAGGAGATCGCCGACGTCGCGCGCCGCCTGGCGATCGAGGCGCGGTCCGGGGCGATCGATCCGGACGCGATCGACGCGGCGCTCATCGCCGCGCGCATCCCGAGCCTGGGCGTGGGTGACCCGGACGTGATCCTGCGCACCGGCGGCGAGCAGCGCCTCTCGAATTTCCTCCTCTACGGCGCGGCCGACGCGGAGCTGGTGTTCTCCGACAAGCTGTGGCCAGACTTCGTCGAGGAAGATCTCTTCGACGCGATCCGCGTGTACCAGGAGCGAAGGAAGAGCAGAGCAACTTGAGCGACGGCGACCCCAAGAAGGCCCCCTCCAACCTGCGCACGCGCCTGCTGACGGCCGCCGTGGCCGCCCCGCTGATCCTCCTCCTGCTCTACTTCGGGCCGGTCTGGGCCTGGTACCTGTTCATCGCCGCCGCGACGGCGATCGGGGCGTTCGAGCTCTTCGCGATGACCCACGTAGGGGACAGGCTCGGGCAGGCCGTCTGCGTCCTGCTCGTCGAGGCCGTCCTCGCGTGCATCTTCTTCCTGGGCTTCGACGCGAAGGTCCTCCTCGCGCTCCTCCTCGTGCTGCCGATCGTCAGCCAGCTCCTCGCGCTCGCGCGGCTCGGCGAGATGCAGACGGCCGCGCTGCGGATGATGGCGACCACGTTCGGGCCGCTCTACCTGGGCTGCGGCATGGGGACGATCGCGCTCCTCAAGCGCGACGCGGGCGCCGACGGCCCTGGCTTCGTGGTGCTCGCGCTCATGCTCTCGTGGCTGTCGGACACGGGCGCGTACTTCGCCGGACGCTTCCTCGGCAAGCGCAAGCTCTACCCCGCGGTGAGCCCGAAGAAGACGGTGGCCGGGGCGATCGGCGGGCTCGGCGGAAGCGTGGGCGGCGCCCTGCTCGGCAGCTTCTTCTACCTGCAGACGCTCCCCGCGCTCCACGCGGTGGCGCTCGGCCTGGTCGGCGGTGCGCTCGGCCAGCTCGGCGACCTCGGCGAGTCGCTGCTGAAGCGCAGCGTCGGGGTCAAGGACTCGGGCGGCATCGTCCCGGGGCACGGCGGGATCCTGGACCGCGTGGACGCGCTCATCGTCACCGCCACGGTCGCGTTTCTCTACGTCACCTTCGTCCGAGGCTGAGCCAGACCCCGGCCCCGTCGCGACGCGTTGACGCAGCGCGCGATCACCCTCTTTCGTTGAACGGGACGCCTGACCGGTCTAGAAGTCTCGCCTCATGAGCGAGTTGCCCGCCGCGCAGTCCGTGCCCCCGGCCCCGCCGTCGATGAAGGCGCTGACGCCCCTCAAGTACGACTTCTTCGGGGTCGTCCAAGGCTACCTGGACCAGGCCGCGCAGCTCATCAAGCTGCCGGACTACATCCGGGTGATCCTCAGCCAGCCGAAGAACGAGCTCATCGTGCACTTCCCGGTGCGGCTCGACTCGGGGGAGATCAGGCTCTTCAAGGGCTACCGGATCCAGCACTCGAACGTGCTCGGCCCCTACATGGGCGGCATCCGCTACCACGAGCACGTGTCCCTGGACGACGTGAAGGCGCTCGCGTCCATGATGACGTGGAAGTGCGCGCTCATGAACCTGCCGTATGGCGGCGGGAAGGGGGGCGTGAAGTTCGACCCGCGCGCCGTGTCGCGCGCGGAGCTCCAGCGCATCACGCGCCGCTTCTTCCACGCGCTCGGCGACAACATCGGCCCGGACATCGACATCCCGGCGCCGGACGTCGGCACGAACGCGCAGACCATGGCGTGGGCGATGGACACGTACATGAACATGTCCGGCGGGAAAGGCCGCCAGGCGGTGCGCGGCGTCGTGACGGGCAAGCCCGTCGCGTCGGGCGGCACGCTCGGGCGGGAGAAGGCCACGGGCCAGGGGCTCGTGCACTGCATCCTCTATTGGGCGGAGGAGCGGAACTTCACCCTCGAAGGCTCCACCATGACGGTGCAGGGCTTCGGCAACGTCGGCTCCAACGCGTCGGTCATCCTCGCGAAGATGGGTGTCTCCACGATCGCGATCGGGGACCACACGGGCTACCTCTACAACCCCGAGGGGTTCAACCCGCACAAGCTGCAGGAGTACGTGAAGAAGACGGGCGCCATCGCCGGGTACCCGGCTGGCAAGCCCATCAGCCGGGACGAGTTCTTCAAGATCAAGGCCGACATCTTCGCGCCGTGCGCGCTCGAGAACCAGGTGGGCGTGGAGGAGGCGCGCGTCATCCAAGCGCGCGTCATCGCCGAGGGCGCCAACGGCCCGCTCTCCCCCGAGGGAGAGAAGATCCTGATGGAGCGCGGCATCGACATCCTGCCCGACGTCCTCGCGAACGCCGGCGGCGTCACGGTCAGCTACTTC
>CAZBJI010000240.1:0-9048 GCA_964492175.1 uncultured Polyangiaceae bacterium
ATGCCATCGCCGCGGCGGCGCGCGAGGTCGACGCGTTCCTCCTCTGCGACGAGGTCTACGAGCACCTCGTCTTCGGCCCCGAAGAGCACGTGCCGCTCGCCGCCTTGCCCGACGCCCGCGACCGCGCCGTGAAGGTAGGCTCGGCCGGCAAGATCTTCTCGATGACCGGCTGGAAGGTGGGCTGGCTGACCGGGCCGCCGGAGATCGTCGGCGTCATCGCCCGAGCGCACCAGTACCTCACGTTCACGACGCCCCCGAACCTCCAGTCCGCGGTCGCGTGGGGGCTGGACCACGCGGGGCCCTGGGTGGCCGAGCTCACGCGGACGCTCGAGAAGAAGCGAGATCACCTCGCGGCTGGGCTCGGGCGGCTGGGGATGCGCGTCTTGCCCGCGAGCGGCACGTACTTCCTCAACGTCGACCTCGCGGGGACCGAGTGGGCCGAGCGCGACGACGAGTACTGCCGGTTCTTGACCGAGCGACGTGGCGTGGCGGCGATCCCCCTCAGCGCGTTCTACGTCGGCGAGCCGGAGCGGAGCGCCGCGAGGTTCTGCTTCGCGAAGCGCTACGAGGTGCTCGACGAGGCGCTCGCTCGCCTCGCGCGCCCGGCGGCGTGAGCGCGAAGGCCGGCCCCGAGGCGCGGCGTCTCACTCGCAGGCGGCGTTCTTGCCGCACTCGTAGTGCAGGAGCACGCGCTCTTCGGGGAGCGCCGCGCCGTACACCGCCAGCTCGTCGAAGTAGACGGAGCTCGCGAACCCGGCGGCGGCGGGGAAGTAGCTCGAGCCGTGCGCGGGCCAGTCGAACGGGAAGGACTTCGACGGCACGTAGAGCTTCGCCCCGTTCCAGTACAGCTGCGCCACCTGGGCCTCGCCGTCGTAGGTGACGACCACGTGCTGCCAGTCGCTCGCCGTGAACATCGTGATCTCGACGCTCTCGAACGCGCCGACCTCGTCGTGCATCTTGTGGAGCAAGCTGGTCGTGGTGAACGACGTGTTGTACCCCATGCCCTGGTCGACCTCGCAGCGCCCCATCGTGGTGCCGTAGTCCGCGGACTCGACGAGCAGCCACGCCTCCATAGAGTACGACTCGCGGTCGGGAAAGGCGAAGGGGTGCGGCGGCGGGACGAACAGGATGGCGTCGTTGGCGAGGCGCGCTGCGCCGTCGGGATCGTTCGCGATGGCGCCCGGAAGGCCAAACTCGAACACCCCGGTCATGGACGGGTTCGAGAGGTTCGCGTGGCGTTCGTAGCCCGAGGAGTCGAGGGTGCGGATGTTGTTCTCGATCGCGTCGAGGCGCCAGTAGCCGAGCGGCGCGTCGGCCATCACGACGTCGAAGTAGGTGACCGGCGTGCCGCCGCCGCCTCCGCCGCCCGTGCCTCCGCCGCCCGTCCCAACGGAGCTGCCGGTGCCCGTCCCGACGGGGCTGCCGGCTCCGGCGCCCGCGCCGCCGCCGCCGTCGCCGCAGCGGTCCACGCAGTCGAACACGAGACCGTCGACGTCGATACAACCTACGGCGCAGAGGGCGAGAAGCGAAGCAGCGACGATCGGCTCACGATGCACGCGGGGCGAGCTGCGAGGACCGTGCCAATGTGCTCGTCCATCCTCGGCCCTGGCTCGACGCAGATCACGCATTCTTCGTCGTCGATCGTACGTGCCGCCGCGGGGCGTGTCGACTCCAGTCGTCAACGCGTCGAGTCGGGTCGACAGTCGTGGAGGAACTCCGACACTCGCTCGTCGGTGAGCGAGTCGACCGCGAGGTCGGGACCGTGCGACGCGAGCTCCCCCTTCGACACCGAGCCGGTCGCGACCGCGACGACGCGCGCTCCGATGGCGCGCGCCGCCGAGATGTCGCGGGGCGTGTCGCCGATGACCACACACGAGCTGCGCTCGCCGGTGGCGCCGGCGCGGCCCCGCTCGTACCCGATCCGCAGGAGCTCGGCGCGCTCCTCGGCGTCGCAGCCGAAACCGCCGAACGAGAACGCGCTCCAGAGCTCGAGGCGCAGGAGCTTGAGACGGGCGCCTTCGCGGAGGTTGCCGGTGCCGAGCCCGACGCGGAAGCCGGCCACCGTCGCGCTCGCAACGAGCTCCGCAGCGCCTGGGATCAGCCGAACGCGCGGCTCGGCGGCGAGGCGCGCCGGGAGAGCCTCGAGGTAGGCGCGGAGGACGGCGTCGACGCTCTCCTCGGAGGTGTCGTGTCCGACCGCACCGAGCCCGATGCGAGCGATCGAGCGGTCGGTCATGCCCCCGAAGCCGACGTGATCGACCGCGTCCGCCCTGCCGGTGATCCTCGCGAAGCCGTCCCGCATCGCCGCGCGCCCCGCCCCGCGGCAGTCCACGAGCGTGCCGTCGATGTCGAAGAGCACGACCACGCGCGAGGCGTCCGTCACGTGGGCAAGTGTAGTCCAGCCCGGCGTAGACGGCGCCCGCGCACGCAACGACTGCATGGCTGTGGACTTTTTTCAGCGGAGTGGGGACTCGAGTCGCCAGCTTCCCCGCGCGCGCGCGAGGAACGAGCCACGAAGCCGCGGCATGCTCGTTGCGAAGGTCGCGCCCATGCTCCGAAGTCACCAAGCGGCGCCGCTGGCCCTCGCGTTGCTCGGCACGTATGGGTGCATAGGCGACATCGGAGACGATGGTAGGGACGCTGAGCTGCCGACGGACCCCAGCGCGTTCGTGTGCACGCCCGGCGACCCGAGCGCGACGGTGCTGCCGCGCCTCTCCCGGGACCAGTACCTGGCCAGTCTGTCTTCGCTCGCGACCAGCTACGTGGGCGCCGCGGACGCGACGGCGGTCCTGCAAGCGATCGACTTCGCGCTCGCGACGGTGCCCGCCGACTCGGATCCCTCGGACAAGACGCGCGATCACGATCGCCTGGTGCAGACGGTCTCCCAGGCGCACGTGGACAACACCTACGCGGTCGCCGTGGCCTTCGCGGCGCAGCTCTCGGCGCCGGCGCGGATCGGCGCGGTGGTCGGCGCCTGCGCGACCGACGCGGACACGAGCAACGACGCCGTCTGCGTCGAGGACTTCATCCGGAGCTTCGGCAGGCGCGCGCACAGGCGGCCGCTCTCGGACGGCGACGTCGCGTTCTACCGCGACGAGGTGTTCCAGCCTGCGGTGGGGGTGGAGGCGGCGGCCATCCAGGACGTCATCACCGTGATGGTGCTCTCGCCGCATTTCCTCTACCGGGTCGAGAACGAGGGCGAGCCCGTGGACGGTCGCGCCGACCTCTTCCAGCTCTCGCCTCACGAGCTCGCCTCGAGGCTCTCGTTCCATTTCTGGAACGAGCCGCCCGACGACGCCCTCTTCGCGGCCGCCGAGAGCGGCGCGCTCGCCACCGAGGAGGGCTACGCGGCCGAGGTGGACCGCCTCCTCGCGGATCCGAGGACGCGAGCGACGATCGACAGATTCTTCGTGGAGTGGCTGTGGATGGATGACCTCGCGCCGCTCCACAACGGCGTCGGGCAGCCTGCCTACGACGCGTTCGTCGGGGCCGACGTCCCCACGCCGGAGCTGTCTCAGCGCGTGATCGACGACGCGCTCGATCTCGTCCGGTACACTGCGTGGCAATCGGGCGGGACGCTCGACGATCTCTTCCTCTCGGACCTCAATTTCGCGAAGACCCCGGACGTGGCGGCCCTCTACGGCGGCGTCCCCGTGTGGCAGGAGGGGACGGAGCCCGCTTCGCTGCCAGCCGGGACGCGCGCGGGGATCCTGACGCGCCCCGCGATGCTGGCGACCGGATCGGTGTACGCGCACGGCGTCCTCCGGGCCCGCGAGGTTCGCCGCCGCGTGCTCTGCGACGACGTGCCGGCTCCGCCGCCGGGCGCCACCGACCCGGGGAACCTCCCCGTGGTCGATCCGATCAGCACCGACCGCCAGAAGATGGAGGCGTACACGGAGCAAACGGGGAGCAGCTGCTCGGCGTGCCACTCGCGGCTCAACCCCATCGGGTACACGCTGGACGGGTACGACGGGCTCGGCCGCGTTCGCACCGCGGAGACGCTCTACGCAGAGGACGGATCGGTGCTCGCCACCCTGCCCCTCGACACGTCCAGCGTGCCGCGCATCCTCGGAGCGGACGAGACCGCAGTGACGAACGGCGTCGAGCTCAGCCAGCTCATCGTCGAGAGCGAGCTGCCCTACGCCTGCTTCGCGCGACACTACTTCCGCTTCACGCACGCGCGCCTCGAGGACGACGCCGTCGACGGGTGCGAGCTCGAGGCTACGCGCGTGCAGCTCCGCGACGGGGGCAGCCTCGCCGGCGCGCTCCGCGACGTGGCGATGTCCCCCACCTTCCGACTGCGCAAGCTCGCCGAGTGAGGAGAACAGCCATGCCCGTGTCCCGACGTCAGGTGCTGCGCGGTCTCGGCGGCTTCACCCTCGCCTTGCCGTTCCTCGAGTCCCTCTCGCGCAAGAAGGCAACCGCCGGGGAGGCGCCCTACGCAGAGCACCCGCGGTTCGTCTGCATGACGACCCAGCACGGCGCCGTCTGGGGAGCCAACATGTTCCCGGCGGACGCGGTCGCGTCGAACAGCTTCGACCTCTACTCCGGCCACACCGGGCACTGGGGACCGCTCTCCGCGGGGATCAACGGCTCGGACGCGTCCCTCTCGCCCACCCTGACGGGCCCGGCGTCGCAGCTCTCGCCGACGATCGTGTCGAAGATGAACGTCCTGCGCGGCCTCGACGTCCCCTTCTACCTCGGGCACCACACCGGCGGGGACCTCGGCAACTACGCGCGCAACGACGGGGAGATGGAGAACCCGATGGAGTACCGCCAGACCATCGACCAGGTCATGGCGTACTCCCCGTCCTTCTACCCCGACACCAGCTCGCTCAAGCAGCGCAGCCTGCACATCGGCACCCACCAGGACCACTGCTGGGGGTACTCGAACCCGTCCACGCAGAGCGGGGCGATCCAGGCGATGCCGCTCTCGCAGAGCGCCCTCGCGCTCTTCAACGCGATCTTCGTCCCGGACGAGGGCCCCGACCCGCGGCCGCTCGTGGTGGACCGCGTGATCGAGAGCTACCGCCGCCTCCACGACGGCGTGTCGGGGGACGCCGCGCGTCTGTCGGCCAAGGACAAGCAGCGCCTCGACGATCACATGGACCGGCTCTACGACCTCCAGACCCGGCTCAACGCGACGGCGGACTGCAGCGCGGTCCCGGTGCTCACCGAGGACACGAACGGCCTCGACGTCGGCGGCTACTCCTCGAACGTCACCGACATGGTGTCTTACTACGAGCTCTACAACCGCGTAATCGTCGCCGCCTTCACCTGCGGCACCAGCCGCATCGCCGTGATCAACAGCGGCGAGACGTGGTCGACCCAGTTCCCTGGGCTGTGCTGCGACTGGCACCAGCAGATCGCCCACCTCGCCCACGAGCCCGACGGCGGCGAGCAGCAGGTCCTCGCGGCCGGCAAGCGCCTGTTCTTCGAGGCGGTGTTCTTGGATCTCGTGAACAAGCTGTACGCCGTGAAGGAGGGTCCGAACGACATCTCGATCCTCGACAACAGCCTCGTGATGTGGACGCAGGAGTCCGGGTCCACGACGCACGACCCGATCTCGCTCCCGATCGTCATGGCAGGCAGCGCGGCGGGGCTCCTCGAGACCGGCAGGTACATCGACTACAGGAACCGCCCCAACACCGCCCTCTCGAACGACTACTCCCCCGAGCACCTCCTCAAGCGGCCCGGGCTCCCGTACAACCGGTACCTCGCGAACGTCCTGCTCGCGATGGGCGTCCCGGCGGCGGAGTTCGAGCGTCCGGGCGAGCGGGGATACGGCCTCACCTACGTGGAGGATCCCGGCATCTGGACGCCGCAGATGATGGCCGACTGCAGCCTGCCGCTCCCCCAGCTCTGGAAAGCCTGACGCCGCCGCGGGCCGGCCGCACCGGCTGCGCCCTCAACCGCCGGCGCGGGCGGCGGCGGCGCGGACGGTCTCCTCGAGCGTCTCGTGGACGGTGAGCCCCGCGGCGTGGGCGTGAAAGCGGATGTGGCCCCCCGCGAGCACCTGGGGCGGCATGCCGAGGACGAGACGGCTGGGGTCGCGCGAGATCTCGCGGCTCACCTCTGCGCGCGTCGTGAACCCGGGCAGCGACCCCGGATCGTCGGGCGCCGAGATCCCGAAGGGCATCCAGAAGAGCACCGTCTCGCAGAGCTCGATGCCCGCCGTCTCCCAGCGGAGGACGTTGTACGAGAGCGCGCGGACGTTGGGCACCGGGCTCTTGCCACGCTCGAACACGAGCGGCGCGTGGACGTCGAACTGCCCGTCGAAGAACTCGGGGATGACCACCAGGCCGCCGTACCCGAGCTGCCCGAGCAGCTCGAGCGCCTGCAGCCGCCAGGGCGTACGCGGGACGCCTCGCGCCGTCGGGCCCCCCAGGAACATCGAGCGCGGGCGCGCGGCGAGCTGCTGGTGCAGGTCTTGGTCGTCGTAGAAGAGGACGCGCACCCCGCGATGCTATGCGCAAGGAGCGACGAAATCTCGGGTCGCTTTCCGCTACTGGAGGCCGAGGACGGGCGCGTCCGGGTGGCGGACGAAGACGCCCCCCGCGGAGCCGCCGGTGAACTGCGACCAGAAGATGGCGCCGGAGAGGAGGGAGCTCGAGAGGATGCGCCCGATCCAGACCCCGGGCCCGGGCGCGGCGACGAGCTCCAGGTTGCCGTCCTGGTTCGCGCCGCAGGTCCCCGGCCCCCGCACCAGCGTGCCGTCGCTCCGCCCGAGGTAGACGACGTCGTCCGTGTTCGAGGCCGGATCGGGCCCCTGCACCACCCAGATGGAGTCGGTCGGCGCGGCCGAGTACGCGGTCGGGACGTCCTCGTAGTCGAGGGGGTTGGCCGAGAGCTGGTTGGCGCAGTGGACACCCGGTGAAGCGCACGCGGGCCCGCCCTGCAGCGTCCCGCAGACCCAGAACAGCGTCTCGTCCGCGAAGGTGATCTGGTTCGCGAGCTCCTGGGTGCCGACCGGAAACGTCTCGTCGGGCACGGTGAAGCTGCCACCCACTCGGGTGACCTTCACCGTCTGCGTCCCCGTCTCGGCCCACGCGACGACGGCCGTCGGAGAGAGCGCCAGGCTGGTCGTGCCGACGAAGTGGACCTGCGCGACGTTGTCCCAGTCGAGCGCCATCGGGTCGACCTGGAGACCGTACTGCGCGGCGTAGAGGCCGCCCATGGGGGACGACCACGCGTAGGAGTCACGCGCGGGCATGCTCACGTAGCGGAGGATGTCCGTGCCAGACGGGCAGTCCGCCATCGCGAGCGGGCAGTACGCGGGAGCGGGAGAGACGCCGGAGAAGAGCAGCCCAACCGGTGGGCCGCCCATCAAGATCACGGGGTTTCCGTTGGCGTCGTCGACCTCCATGTCGAGGACCGTGCGCGGGACGGGGAGCTGCTCGCCCGACGGCTCGGACGGCCCGAACGGAGCGAGGGGGAGGCGGTAGACGCGGTTGTCGGCTGCGCCGGGGCCCCACCAGAGGAACCCCGCGGGATCGAGCGCGAGCGCGTACGCGCCCCAGTTGGTGCCGACGGCGAGCTGGCACGAGCCACCTTGGCAAGAGCCGGGGCACGCGAAGTCGCAGACCCCGCAGTGGCTCGGATCGGTCATGACGTCGGTGACCTCCCCGCCGCAGGTCCCGCCCCCCGTGTTCGTGGTCGACGCGACGGAGCCCACGGTCGTCGACGAGGCGCCCGTCATCGCGCTGGTCGCCGTGGCGCTGGCGGTGACGGCGCCTCCCGAGCCTCCCCCGCCCTCGACGACGTCGGGGAGGTCGCAGCCGTCGCAGCCGGAGAGGAGGATCCCGGCACCCACGCTGAGAAGGAGCGTCGACCGCATCTCCGCTCATCCTAGTCGGGCGAGGCGGCCGGTGGCCAGGCGCCGACGCTCAGAACGAGCCGCGGACCGAGAGACTGCCCGGGCCGACGTCGAGCGACACCGTCGCCTGCGCCTGCTGCGGGAGCACGACGAGCAAGATCACGCCGGTCAGCGCCAGCGCGCCGCCCGCCGCGAAGCACACCGTGGAGACCGTCTGGAGCGTCTCGGCCGACTCGATCTCCTCCAGATCGGAGGCGAGGCAGCGGCTCCCGCTGCACCGCGCCTTGACGTCCTCGACCTTCTGGAACGCGACCACGCGCGTCCCGATGGCGGCCGCGAGGCCTCCGGCGCCGACGGCGAGAAGGACGGCGCCCGGCGCGTAGGCCGCGCCATCGGCGGGCGGCGGCTCATCCACCGGGAGAGCGGTCTTCGGCGGCGGCGCCGGCGCGACGACGGCAGGAGCCGGCGGACCGCCGTCCACGACGACGCTGGCCTTCCCGCCCTCCGCGAGCGAGATCTCGGCCTTGAACTTCTCCTCGGATCCGTCGCGCGCCACGACGGTGTGGGCGCCCGGGTCCAGCGTCACGGCCCCGGAGGCGTCGAGCTTGGCGGGCGCGCCGTCGATCTCGAGGAGCCACGCGCCGGGCGCCTTGGTCCGATCCACGACGAGCGTCGCGAGGCGGGGCAGGAGCGCGTCGAGATCGGCGCGCGCGTCGCGCTGCGCCGCGCGCTGCGGCTCGGGGGCCGTGGCGGGGAGCGCCTCGTCGACGACGCGCTGGAAGGTGTCGCGCGCCCGGACGAGCTTGCCGAGGTTGCGGTGGCACCGCGCGGCGTAGAGCAGGAGCACCGGCGAGTGGGCGCTCGCCTCCGCAGCCTCGAAGAGCGTGAGGGCCGCGGCCCAGTCGCCCTGGTCGTACTTCTCCTTGGCCTGCTTGCCGAGCCGCACGGCCTCCTGCGCCGAGCCCGAGCCCGCGGGCTGCGCCGCGGCGGGGACGCCGAGCAGGAGCGCGAGCGCGAGCATGAGGGCCGAGGCGCCTCTCATGGAGCGACGGGCAGCCCCGTGAACGGATCGATCTTCGGCTGCTTCCGCGCGGCGGGCGCGAGCGGCCGCGGCGCAGGCGCGCTCGTTGCGCTCGGCGAGGGGGCTGCGGAGGGCGCCGAGGCGGGCGCCGCGGCCACCTCCACCGCGGGGGGCGCGGCGGCGCCGGCGTTCGTCGAACCAGCGGCGCCGG
>CAZBJI010000241.1:0-8958 GCA_964492175.1 uncultured Polyangiaceae bacterium
GAGGTCGAGCTTGCCGGCCTCGATCTTGGAGAAATCGAGCAGGTCGTTGATGAGGACCAGGAGCGCCTCGCCGCTCGCCTGGACCGTCTCCAGATAGTCACGCTGATCGCGCGTCAGCTCGGTGTCGAGGGCCAGGTTGGTCATGCCGAGGATGCCGTTCAGCGGGGTGCGGATCTCGTGGCTCACGTTCGCGAGGAAGTAGCTCTTCGCCCGGTTGGCCGCCTCGGCGGCCTCCTTCGCCTGGGAGAGCTCCGTCTCCGCCTTGCGCCGCGCGGCCAGGAGGTCGAGCAGCGACGCGGAGTGCTCGCGCTCCTGGCGGATCGTCGCCGCGGCGTAGCGCTCCGCGGCGCGCTTCGAGAGCCCCGCCATCAGCACCATCACCGGGGTCGTCACGAAGTGGACGAGGACGCGGAGCAGCTCGTCCTCGTCGTAGCGGAACGA
The DNA here is from genome assembly GCA_964492175.1 of uncultured Polyangiaceae bacterium. GTDB lineage: Bacteria > Myxococcota_A > Polyangia > Polyangiales > Polyangiaceae > Xiheicaenibacterium. Next base: position 442 of record CAZBJI010000241.1, read on the forward strand.
CCAGGCGGGATCGGCGTAGAACCCAGCGAGGAACGTGACGGTGAACGCGGCGCTGAGGAGGCCGACCCGGAGCCCGCCCGTGAAGGCCGCGAACACGCAGAGCGTCATCAGGATCGCGGGCGGGTTCGGGAACCGAAAATTCAGCCGCCCCGCGAGCTCGATGACGAGGATGACCCCGACGACGAGGAACGGGCCGAGGACGGCGTTCGGACCCTTCCCGAGGATCTTCCGGACGGCCTCCTCGTCGCGCTCGCGCCGCTCGTGAGCGCTGCCCGGCTCCGGTGGATCGCTCTCCCGCTCGGCCATCGCGCGGAGGTGTCGCACGACCGGGGCTGGGATGGGAGGCGTATCCGCCGTTCCTACGCAGGAGGACCCGGCCGGCTCCGCGGCGGCCGTGCGCCCGCCGCACGGTCGCGAGGGATGGGTCGCCGTGATGGATGGGACGAGCGACGGCGATGCCGCCCCCTCTCAGAGGGGCTCGAGCGCGCTGAAGCCGTGCGCCCGGACCCAGTTCACGTGGACGCCCCGACAACGGGCGTCCTCGGCGCACGTGCGGCACCGCACGGGCTTCGTGTAGAAGCCGTCTTGCACGAAGCGGCGGGTGAAGGCGTGCATGGCGACGCGCCCATCGGGGCCGAGCACGGCCGCGTCGGCCGTCACGGGCTCCGGCCGCGCTCGCTCCCCCGCGATGCAGCGGGGCACGTTCTCCACCGGGAGGTGGTGGGGGTAGCTCGCGAAGAACGCGCGGAGGTCCACGTCTCGCGAGAGCGCCGTGGACGCCAGGTCGTGGTTGGGCTGGCGCAGCGCGAGCCGCGCCGGAGGCGCGCCGAGGGCCCGGAGCGCGTCGGCCGTGTCGGTGTCCAGGTCGGCGACGACCTCGAAGGTCGCGTCCACGGCGAGGAGCTCGAGGAGCTGCTCGGCGCCGGACGCGTAGCAGCGGAGGAGGCGCCGCCCGAAGAGCTGCCCGTCGCGGAGCGCCTCGCCCAGCCCGTCGTACGCCGCCAGACGGAGCTCGAGGTCGGCGCTCGGAGCTCCCGCGGCCACCTTCGCGGCCTCCGCGAGGTCCGCGGCGACGACGAGCACCGTCTTGGTCGCGCGCGCGCCCCCGCGCGCCGGCGGCTCACCCTCCACGCGCAGCCGGTCCACCTCGGCCGCGCGCACCCGGTGGAGCGTCTCGTCGAGGCCGTCACAGAGCGGCTGCAGGTAGCAGACCTTGCAGCGGTCCGGCTCTCGGCAGGAGAGCTTCTCCCCGTGCGAGAGGTACCGATCGAACTCCTCGCGTCTCCCCCGCACCTCGTCGTGGAGCTTGTACGGGTCCTGGATCAGATCCTCGAAACCCTCGGTGTAGGGCGGCGGGAACCGGTTCAGCCACACGTGGATGTCGGGGCGCCGGGCGAAGGCGAAGGCGCGCTGGAGGTACGGGAGGTTCTCCTCCAGATCGTAGAACAGGTGGTCCCGCGCCTCCGTCCACGCATTCCCGAACGGGATGACGTGGAGGAGATCGAACTCGCGCACCCCCCAGCCGATGAAGGTCTCGAGCATCTCTTCGAGGTGCCGGACGTTCCGCTTGTTGATGACGATGTCGACGTTCACGATGAAGCGCCCCGAGGCGAGCGCCGCCTTGAGCCCCGCGGTCTCCTCCTCGAACGCCCCCGGCACACCCACGAGGGCGTCGTGGAGCTTGGCCGTGTGCCCGTGCACGGAGAACGTGATCTCGTCGAGCCCTGCTGTGGCGGCGCGATCCAGGAACTCGGCGTAGCGGAACATGCGCCCGTTCGTGACGGTCTGGATCTTCGGGTAGCCCGCGCGCCGGCCCAGCGCGACGAAGTCGAGGAAGTTCGGGTGCATCGTCGGCTCGCCCCCCGAGAGGATGAGTCGCTCGGCGCCGCGCCTCCGGCCCTCGACGATCTGGACCTTCACGTCGTCGGTCCCGCGCATCGTCCCGTCGTGGGCGTTCGAGTCCAAGCAGAAGATGCAGTGGTTGTTGCAGTCGTAGCTGAGCCTCACCCAGTTTCGCCGCTCGTGCGCCGCGCTCTCGTGCCCCAAGGTCTTCGACCGAGCGAGCACGTCGTTCTGGAAGTCGGCCCACCCGGTGTCGGGCGCTGTGGTCGGCGCGAGGGGCAGGTGCTTCCGCGGCGGCGGTGTGCTCACCCGCTCATTGTGCCTCGTCTCGGTCCTCGCCACGAGTGATCCCGCGTCGCGGGTGCTGGTAGCCTGGGATCGTGCCGCGCTCGGAGCTCCGCCTCGCTCTCGTCGCAGCCTGCGCACACGCCGGGTGCTTCGTAGACCTGACGGGTGAGACCAGGGAGTCCTCGTCCTCCTCCGGCGCGACCACGTCGAGCTTCATGAGCGGGACGGGCGGCGCGCCGACCTCGGGGGCCGGCGGCTTCGGCCCCGCGACCACGAGCACGGGCACCACCAACGGAGGCGGGGGACAGAGCCCCGGAGGTGGCGGTGGCGGCGGAGGCGTCTGTGATCCGGCCCTCCTCTTCTCCGGCGCGCAGATCGCGGTCCTCCCCTACGACACGTCGTTCGACTTCGATGACGACTTCACGTTCGGCGCGCGCGTCCGCCCCGGCGTCGACCCCAAGTTTGCGCCGGCCGACTTGGAGCCGGGCGCCTCCGTCGTCCTTCGCCGCGCGAGCTTCTCGGCCGACGCGGGGTACTTCCTCTGGCTGGTCGAGGTGGGGGACGACGGCCTCATGCACCCGCAGGCGGGGATCCGCCGCGGCCTCGGGGGGCCCTGCGTCGTGAACGCCAGCCCTGTGCCTGCCGGGCAGTGGGTCCAGATGGTGGGCCGCTACCTCCGCGACGACAGCGGCCCGGACCTGTCCCTCTACGTGAACGGGGTGTTCGCCGGAGAGGCGGACTGCGGTGGAGGTGACATCCCGACGTTCACGGGCCCGCTCGAGCTCGGCGCGACCCAGGTCGACGCGCAGAGCTACCTCATCGGCGCCATCGACGACGTGATCCTCCACGAGGGGGGCAGCCCACCGGTCGCGATCGCGGAGCCCGCCGCGTGCGCCGCCGGCTTCGTCGCCGCGTTCCCTCTCGACGGCGATCTGGCCAGCGTGTGCGCGTCCCCGGCGTTGACCTTCACGCTCGGCCTGAACCCCGGCGCGAACGAGCCGGACGACCCTGCGCTCGGCTGTCCACCCTGAGGCGATCGTGCAGGCGATGGAGGCCCAGAAGGCATCGCCGGCTTCGTCGACATCGACGCGGCGGTCGCGAGGGATGGCCTGCGGTAGCCCCGTCAGTAACTCACGCGCAGAACGACCCGCCCGGGCTCGACCATCACGCGGGCGCGGGCCGCGCCGCTCGCTGGGGCGGGATCGGCGCCCACCGTGAACCAGAGGGCGATGGCCGTCGCGACGCAGGCGGCGCCGCCCGAGAGGAGCCCGATCGAGGCGTAGTGGTACGTCTCGCCTTGCTCCGCGACGTCGACCTTGTCCGGGTCACAGTTGGCGAGGTCGGCGTTGCAGGTCTCCTTCACCTCGCCGATCGCCGCCTGTCCGAGCCCGAAGAGGACGGCCCCCGCCGCGAGCGCTCCGAGGCCGACGGAGCCGACCACGATCGCGGGGATCTTGTTGCCCGAGGGCGCGGGCTCCGGCTCCTCCGGCCGGGGCGGGACGAGCGGCGGCGCGGGGGCGTCCTCCTTGGGTCGCTTCACGGTCACCGTCTCGTGCTCACCCTCGGTGAGCGTCACCTCCGCGACGCGGGTCGTGTCTCCCTCACGCTTCAGCTCCACCAGGAACGTGCCCGGATCCACCGGAACGGCGACGCCGAGCTTCTCGGCGCTCCACACGAAGCCGTTCACCGAGAGCTCCGCGCCCGCGGGGACGCCCTTCACGCGGAGCGTCGGCACCCGCTGCTCGAGCGCCGCGAGGCGCTTCTTCGCCTTCTCGGCGACCTCGGCGTCCTGCGTCTCGGACGCGGCGGCGAGATCGGAGGCCTCGCGGAAGCCCTCGAGCGCCCTCGTCAGCTTGGCGAGGTTCTCCGCGCACAGCGCCAGGTGAAAGGCCACCGCCGCGGAGCGCTTCGTCGCGGCGATCTCCTCGAAGACGGCGAGCGCCTCCTTCCACTTGCCCTCCTCCTCGAACGCGATGCCCTCCCGGAAGCGGGCCCGGAGGCGCTCGAGCTCCGCCGTGGAGGGCTTCTCCGCGAAGGCCGGCTGAAGGGGGAGCGCGAGGGCGAGCGCGCCGACGAGGGCGGCCCGGCCGAGCCGCGAGCGGAGCGGCGAAGGCGTCCGCATCAGCTGTTCCGTTCGTAGATCAACCGGAGCCCGGTGAGCGTGAGGTCGTGGTCCACGACCTCGATCGCCTCGGACTCACCCCCGATGAGGGACGCGAGGCCTCCGGTCGCGATCACCCGGACCGGATCTCCGAGCTCCTTCTTCAGCCGCGCGCAGAGGCCGTCCACCAGCGCGGCGTACCCGAACACGATCCCGGACTGCATGGATTGCGTGGGGTTTCTGCCGATCGCCGATTTCGGCACGGCGAGCTCGACCCGGTGGAGCCTCGCCGCGCGCGCGAACAGCGCGTCGGCGCTGATCTGGACGCCAGGGACGATCACGCCCCCGAGGTACTCGCCCTTCTTGCTGACGCAGTCGAAGGTCGTCGCCGTCCCGAAGTCCACCACGACCACCGCCGACCTCGCCCACTCGAAGCCGGCTACGGCGTTCACGATGCGGTCCGCGCCGACCTCGCGCGGGTCCTCGTAGAGGATCGGCATCCCGGTCTTGATCCCAGGGCCGACGACGAGGGGCTCCCGATCGAAGCCCCGCCTCACCACGTGGACCATCGTGTCGGTGAGCGCCGGGACGACGCTCGCGATGATCGCGCCCTTCACCTCGCCGTGAGGGATGCCGTAGAGCTGCATCATCTGACGGACCACGATCGTGTACTCGTCCGCGGTGCGCTGCCGTGCGCTCTCGCACCGCATGTGGTGCACGAGCTTCTGGTCCTCTAGCACGCCGAAGCTGACGTTCGTGTTGCCGACGTCGACGGCGAGCAGCATCAGCGCTTCCTCGCCAACATCACGCCGTCGCGAACCGTCAGGAGCACGCAGTCGACGCGCGGGTCCGCGGCGACTCGCGCGTTGAAGCGGACGATCCCGTGGTCGTCCGCGGACTCGGGGGCCACCACGCGGCCGCTCCACAGGGTGTTGTCGGCGACGACCAGCCCGCCGCGCTTCATGCGCGGGAGGACGGCCTCGTAGTAGTCGACGTACCGCGCCTTGTCGGCGTCCAGGAACAGGAGATCGAACGTCTCCGAGGGGGCCATCGCGCCGACCGTCTCGAGGGCGTCACCGAGCCGCAGATCGATCTTGCCCCCGTGCGGGCTCTTGGCGAAGAACTCCTTGGCGATGCCGGTGGCGACGGGATCGATGTCGCAGGTGACGAGCACGCCGTCCTCGGGCAGCGCCTCCGCCATGGAGAGCGCCGAGTAGCCGGTGAACGTCCCGATCTCGAGCACGCGCCGCGCCCCGGACATGGCGACGAGCATGCGGAGGAGCGCGCCCTCCACGCGACCGACCTGCATCTGGGGCGCGCTCATCCTGGCGTAGGTCACCTCGCGGAGCTCCTCGAAGAGGGGGGCGGGGGCCTTCGTGTGCTCGAAGACGTAAGCGTCGAGCGCCGGATCGATGAGCGGCCGCATGGACCCATGTTTCTACCATCCGGGGTCGTGGTACGTCTTGTCTCATGCGTGCGGCTCTTCAGGTCATGGCGGCCCTGTCCGTCTTCGCCGGGTGCGGCGCGAGGACGGGGCTCGATGTGGGGAACGACGGCGCGGGCGTGGGCGCGTCGGGCGGGGGCGGGGACGGCGCCGGGGCGGGAGGCAGCGGCGTGGGCGGCGTGGAGCAGATGGCGCTCGGCGGCGGCCACACGTGCGTCCGCACGAAGCAGGGTGACGTCTTCTGCTGGGGGAGAAACGCCAACGGTCAGCTCGGCGTCATGACCTTCGAGGGGCAGTCGGAGGTTCCCGTGAAGGTGCCGCTGCCCGGAAAGGCCACGCTCCTCGCCGCGGGCACCTACCACACGTGCGCCGTCACCGAGGACGGCGCACTGCACTGTTGGGGTCGCGGAGATGACGGGCAGATCGGCACCGGCGCCCTCGAGGACGCGCTCCAGCCGGTCACGCTGGGCATCCAGGGCGTCGTTCGGCTCGCGCTCGGGGAGCAGCACACGTGCGCGGTCGCGGCTCGGCAGGGGGAGATCGGCGACCTCTACTGTTGGGGCTCGGGGGGCCTCGGGCAGACGGGCGTCATCTCGCAGACGCTCACCGTCCCCTTCATGTTGAGGGGGGGAGTCGGCGAGGTCGCGGCGGGCGCGTTCCACACATGCTTCCTGGACGAGGACGGCCTCACGTTGTGCATGGGCTCGAACACGGACGGCGAGTGCGGGATCAGCGGGCCGGTCGGGATGGTGGTCACACCCCAGAAGCCCGAGGGCCTCGGAGAGCGCCCCGCGACCCGTGTCTACGCTGGCGGACGCTCCGGGTGTGTCGAGACCGACGGAAACCTCCGGTGCTGGGGCGACAACAGCACCGGCCAGCTCGGCCTCGGCTTCGCCTCGGACTCGGAGCTCGGGACGGAGGTGCCGCTCCCCGCCGGCGAGCTCCGCGGCGTTGCGCTGGGGACCACCCACACCTGCGCGCTCCTCGCGGACGCCCCGTTCTGCTGGGGAGACAATTTCAGCGGCCAGCTCGGCGTGGCGACGCCGGGCATCCACGAGCCGACCCCGCTCGGGCTCCTCGGCGTACGCGCGATCGGAGCGGGGAGCGTGCACAGCTGCGCGTACGTGTCTCCTTCGGAGATCTACTGCTGGGGGACCAACGCCTTCGGGCAGCTCGGGAACGGAGAGGCGAGCAGCACGCCCAGCTTGCCCGTCAAGATCGAGCTTCCATGAGCGTCGTCACGCGTCGGCTGGCGGTCACGGGCATCACGAGCGGGGTCGGGCTCAGGCTCGCGGAGGTGGCGCTCGCCGCGGGGCACCGCCTCGTCGGCCTCGTGCGAGATCCGGATCGGTCCGACGCACGGCGGCTCGGGTCGCTCGGCGTGGAGCTCGTGCGCGGGGATCTCGACGACGACGGCGCGCTCGCCTCGATGGCGCGCGGCGCGGACGCCGTGCTCCACCTCGCGGCCCAGGTCGGCGACTGGGGCCCCGCCGAGCAGTTCGTCCGCGTGAACGTGGGGGGCACCCGCCGCGCGCTGCATGCCGCCCGCGTGAGCGGAGTCCGCCGCTTCGTCCACCTCTCGTCCACGGCCGTGTACGGCCGCCCCGACCGCGGTCAGGTGGACGAGACCTGGCCGACGAAGCACACCGGCAACCCGTACGACGACACGAAGGTCGACGCCGAGCGCCTCGCGTTCTCTTTCGGGCGAGAGACCGGGCTGGAGGTCACCGCCGTTCGGCCCCCCATCATCTACGGCCCCTACGACAAGAACTTCATGCCGCGCGCGGTCGCGGCGCTGCGCAAGGGTCGCTTCCTCCTCGTCGCGGGCGGCAAGGCTCCCCTCAACGTGGTGTGGGTCGACCACGTCGTCGACGTGCTCCTCCGCGCGGCCGCGCGCGAGGGCGCGGTGGGGGAGGCCTTCAACGTGATGGACGAGGTCGGCGGGCGGCCGCCGTCCGTCGTCGAGGTGGGCCGCGTGATCGCAGAGGCAGTCGGCGCGCCCCCGCCGACGCGATCGCTGCCGTACCCGCTCGCCCTCGGCCTCGGGCACGTGGCGCTGCGCGCGTTCACGCTCGCGCGCGCCGAGAAGCCGCCGCCCGTCACGCCGTTCGTGGTGAAGATCCTCACCCGCGACGTGGTGTACGACGCGTCGAAGGCGGGGCGCGTCCTCGGGTGGCGTCCCGAGGTCCGCGCCCTCGAGGGCCTCCGGCGCGAGGCGGAGGCCTTCGCGCGTCGCGAGGGCTGAGCGCGGCGGCGCCAGCGGGGCGCCGCCGCCACGTGCTCACTCGGGCGTCGCCTGGCAGCAGCCCGTGATGCAGTAGAAGCCGAGGGGGCAGGGCGCCTGTCCGGGCAAGCCGCACGGGTCGACGCCCGGCTCGCACTGGCCCTGGGGGCCTCCGCCTTGCCCGTTGCCGCCGCTTCCGCCGAAGCACTCGGGGGGCAGGGTGGGCTTGCCGATGCAGAGCTCGCAGGTGCCGCAGTCGTTGAGGCACGCCGCCACCGGATCGCAGGGGTGGCACTTGGTCGGATCCGCGATGTCGGCCTGGGTGCAGACGGTGTTGTCGTCGACGCCGGTCGACCCCAGCCAGACGAACGCCCCCGATCCCGCGGGCAGCTCGCAGCAGCCGAAGCAGTCGCACCCGTTCGGGGTGAGGGGGCCGCAGATGTCGTGGCACGTGTCGCTCTGCGCCGCGTCGAGCTCGGCGCACGTCTTCATCACGGGCGTGATGTTGAAGTCCGGCCCCTGGTACTCGCACTGGTCGCCCTTCGAGGGCTCCGGGTAGTAGTTCGGGTCCACCTCGTGGAAGTCGCACTGGTGATCCCAGTAGCAGTCGTCGTTGCC
>CAZBJI010000242.1:0-8844 GCA_964492175.1 uncultured Polyangiaceae bacterium
GCGGCCCGGAGGCCGATCTGCGGGGAAATCTCGTAGGGCGGCGCCCGACCTGCTGCGTCCCCGCGGAGCCGAAGCTGCGTGCCGTTCGGCACCACCGTGAGCTCGAGCCCGGCCCACCCGCCCACGTGTCTGTGGGGCATCCACGCGGCGTCGAAGCCGAACCGGCCGCCAGCGAGCCAGCGTGAGACGGTCTCCGTCTCGCCGGTGACCTCGTCCGTCGCGCGGGCGAGGAGCAGGTGCGCGACGATCTCCGCGCGCGCGTCGAGCCAGAGCGTCTCCTCGAGGAGTCGGACGTTGGCTCCCGCGCCTCCCCCCGCGCTCCACCAGTGAACGCCCACACCGTCGGCGACGCGGTAGGCGTACTGGGTCGACACGCTGGCCGCGATCGGCAGACCGAGGACCGCGTACCCCGCCCGCAAGAGGGCGCCCCCGCGCCACGTCCCGTCATCGAGCGCCGGTCCGGCGAGGGCGCCCACGTCGACCCAAATCGGCGCCGGCACTTCGCGCGGAGGCTCGGCCGGCGCCGCGGCGCGAGGCGGCGGAGCGACAGTCACCGGTGGGGCGCTCCGTCGCTGCTCCCTTGTCTTGGGCGGATCAGCGACGCCCGCCGCGATCGTGCCCACGACGAGCCCCACGCTGCGCCACCTCTCCGCCGGTAGGTCAGCCGCTCCGAACGCGAGCCGCCGCGTGACCTCCCCGCCGGGACCGCGGACCTCGATGCGGGCCGCGCCGTCGGGCTCGAACGAGACCACCGCGCGCACCGGCGCGACCACCGACGTGTCGGTGGTACATCGCCCCGCGGACGCGGCCAGCGAGCAAGCGGCTGCCACGACCGCGGCGTGGTCGGGATCGATCGGCCCCGCCGGTGCCTCGATGACCACGAGGTCCACGGAGCGAACCGTACCAGACGCGCCTCGAGCGACGCCCGAGAACTGCGGTAGACGAGCATGCGGGCCGGCACCCACGCTCCGCGAGGACGCGGTTCGTCGTACCGACACGCAGTCCCGTTCGGACGCCATCGGTCGAAACGCTCGACGAACGCTAGTGGGTCGACAGGGACTCGAACCCTGGACCTACGGATTAAAAGTCCGCAGCTCTACCGACTGAGCTATCGACCCGGTCGCCCACGAAAAGGGGCGCGCGCAGCCTACCACGCTGTATCCTGCCGACGCGGGCCAATTCCGCCCGTCACGCCCGAGCCAGAGACGACCGCACATGGGTGATCCTGACCCCAAGGAGTCCTTCGCCGATCTGTTCGAGTCCACGAGCGGCGGGGGCAAGACGAAGCGCGCGCGGCGCCTGTTCCGCGGGGAGCACCTGGACGTGACGGTGGTGGAGATCGGCCGCGACGCGGTCTTCGTCGACGTCGGGGAGAAGCAGGAGGGGTTCATCGAGAAGGTGGAGCTGCTCGCCAACGACGGCACGCTGCTCGCCAAGGTGGGCTCGTCGATCGCGGCGGTGGTCGTGGACTCGGACGGCGAGCGCATCCGCCTCTCGCCGGTGGTGGTGCGCAAGGAGGCCGAGGCCGGGACGATCGAGGACGGCGGCGAGACCATCGCGATCCCGCGCGCTCGCTCGGGCCCGCTGCTCGTGGAGGGCGCGCGCGTGCGCGGGACGGTCACGGGCGTCGAGCGCTACGGCGTCTTTCTCCAGATCGAGGGGACCCACGGCTCGAAGGGCAGGGGGCTCATCCCCTCCGCCGAGACGGCGACGCCGCGCGGAGCGGATCTGCGCAAGCTCTTCCCGCCCGGCAGCGCCCTCGAGGCGAAGATCGTCAGCATCGCGGCGGACGGGAAGATCCGCCTCTCGTTGAAGGCGCTGGCGGACGACGACGAGCGAAAGGAGTTCCAGGCCTACTCCGCGAAGGCGGAGGCGCAGGCGAACGCGCCGCCGCCCGGGGGCGCGAAGCGTCCCGCGCGTGACCTCGGCACGCGCGGCTTCGGCACCCTGGGGGATCTGCTCGCGAAGGGCGCGCGCGACAAAGGCTGACGATGCGGGTCGAGGCGCTCTCGGAGCTGTCGTGCGGCTGGCTCCCATGGACCAACGCGAGCGGGCAGAGCTTCGCGACGGTGGTCGCCAAGATGACGTTCGACGTCGGAGCGAGCCAGATCTCGCTCTCGAGCGCGCAAGAGGACATCCTCGCCGCGGATCGTCACTACGACGACGACCCAAACCGGAGCGTGTACGCGCCCGCCGATCTGGTGCCGTTCAAGGCCCGCGTGGACGTGCTGCTCGTCGGGCACGCGTACGCCGCCAACCAGCAGGCGGTCCGGACGGTGAGGACGCGCGTCGCCGTCCGCGAGTGCGACAAGGCGATCGAAGTGTACGGGGACCGCGCATGGGGGATGGACGGGGAGATGCGCGAAGGCCCCCGGTTCCTGAAGATGCCGCTCCGATGGGAGCGGGCGGCGGGTGGCCCCTACACCCTGAACCCGATCGGCATCCGCTCGGACGTCTCCGACTCGCTCGGTCGGGTGCTCCTCCCGAACCTCCAGCTCCCCGGCAAGCACATCGACAAGCGCGGCGACGCGATCGACTCCGTGGGCTTCGGTCCGATCGCGGCGAGCTGGCCCGCTCGACGTCCGCTCGGGGAGGCCGTTGCGGCCGGTCGGATCGGGCAGGCCGAGCCGAGCTACTTCAACTCCGCTCCCTCGGACCAGCAGCTCAGCGAGCTCGCCGACGACGATCCGATCATCCTCGAGAACCTCCACCCGACCGCGAGCCTCGTCTCCGCGCGCCTGCCCGGCGTCCGGCCGCGCGCGTTCCTCGACGGCGGGGAGACCGGCACCGAGGTGCCGCTGCGCTGTGACACCCTGTGGATCGAGTGCGACCGCGCGCTCCTCACCCTCACGTGGCGCGGCCGCCTCCCCCTCGACAACCTCGGCGCGGGCGCCACCGTGTGGATCGCGACGGAGCGCAAGGGCAGCCCCCTCACCTGGGCGACCATCCTTCGCCTCCGGGAGGTGCCGCCCGAGAGCGACGACGCCGGGCCGTCGAGCGTCACGCACGTGCCGACGACCAAGGAACCGGTCGCGAAGGGCGCCGAGGGGCTCCCCTTCGACCGCCAGGTGGCGCGCACGCAACCGCGAGGGGAGAAGCACGTCGAGCCCGCGGCGCCGCCTTGGATGCAGCGCGTGAGCGGCGCGCCGAGCCCTCTCGCGCAGCTCGCGTCGCAGACGCCCCTGCAGAGCAGCCACACCGTGTCGATGCCCTCGTTCGGCTCGACCCCCCCTCCCGCCAACGCCCACGGCTCTCCTTCCTCACCGCCTTCGCCGCAGCTCCCCGCCATGGTCCCCCCGCCGGGGATGGCGGGCGGACCGGTGCAGACGACGCCCGCCATGCAGTCGGTGCCGAAGCCCTCGGGTGCTTCCGCGCCGCCGGCGATGCAGCCCGCGCCACCGGCGATGCAGCCCGCGCCGCCGGCGATGCAGCCCGCGCAGGCTCTGACGCCGCCGCCAGCGCCGGCCGTTCAGCCTCCCGCGCCGGTGCGAACGGCGAGCGGCTACGTCCCTCCCGGCGTGGCCCTCTCCCAGGGCCCGGAGCCACCGCCGCCCCCGCCCGTGCACGCCATGAAGGCGGCGCTCTCGGGCGCGGCCTCCGCCTCGGACGCCGCCGCGCAGCGAGAGCAGCGGCCCGGAGGCGCGGCCAGGCAAGAGCAGCGCAGGGCTCGCCCAGCGTCCGGGGAGATCCTCGAGCTCACGTGGTTCTCGGAGGAGGCGGCGAAGCGCGTGCGGGCGAACCCGGCGTTCGCCGAGGCGATCCGGGACAAGAGCAGCGACGAGTGGGTCGGCGCAGAGGGAGGCGCCGAGACGAAGGACGCCGTCCGCGACAGGAAGGACGTGGTCCGCGCGATGATGCGCGCTCCGCGCACCGAGACCGAGGAGCTCTCCACCGTGCTGGCGGAGGCGGTCGACGAGGACGGCGTGCTCGTGCCGCCCACGGTCGTCATGGCTGGCGAGATGGCGCTGCAGTTCAGCGTGGTCGAGCGCCTGAAGGCCACCGTGGCGGTGGTGAGCCCCTTCGCGCCCGCCGACAAGCGCCTCACCGAGCTCTGCGAGCAAGCCACCGCGCTCCTCGGCTCCGACTTCAAGTGCACGACCGCCGCGGCCGAGGCGCTCGTGCAGAAGCTCCGAGAGGCCTTCGGGGGCCAAGCGCGGGGAGTCCCCCCGGGCTTCCTCGACGACGGCGTCGAGCGGATCCTGCTCGAGGACCGGGCGTACGATCGCCGGACGGTCCTCGGCAAGGCGTGCCTGCGCGCCACGCTGTCGCTCAGCGGCGGCGGCGCCGTAGCCACGTACCTGCCCGACCACCTGGCGACCGAGCTGCCGATGTACCAGCGCTTCCGCGCCGCCGCGGTCGGGGAGCTCCGCACCCAGCAGGATCAGTTCGAGTCAGCCGCGCTCGCGTTCATGGTGATGGCGCTCGGGCGCCTCGTGACCGCGGCGCGCGGCGCGTAGACCGTCGGGCTCCACCTCACCGCGGCGGGAGCGCCTCTCGGACACCCACCACGTGCTCGAGGCCTTCGAGCACCTGCACGCTGGACCCATCGAAATCCTTGCCGACCGGCTCGTAGGCCCCGCCGAGGCACTGCGCGAGGAAGGCCTCCGCGACGGCGTTGAAGCTCTTTCGGTTCTGCGGACGCACGAAGCCGTGCCCCTCGTCGGGGTAGAGGACGTACGTCACCGGGATCTTTCGCGCCCGCATGGCGCGCACGATCTGGTCGCTCTCGGCCTGCTTGACCCGGGGATCGTTGGCGCCTTGGCCGATGAGGAGCGGCCGCACGATCTGGTCGACCTTGGTGAGGGGGGACCGCGACGTCAGCCAAGCCCGCCCCTCGTCGGTCTTCGGGTCGCCCATCTTCGCGGTGAGCCGCGGGAGGAAGGGCGCCCAGTAAGGCGGGACGTTCTCGAGGAGGGTGACGAGGTTCGACGGGCCCACGATGTCCACGGCGCAGGCGAACGTCTTCGGCGTGAACGTGAGCCCCACGAGCGCGGCGTAGCCCCCGTAGCTGCCGCCGAAGATGGCGACGCGATCCTCCGCGGCGACGCCGCCCTTCACGGCCCAGCCCACCGCGTCGAGGAGGTCGTCGTGCATCTTGCCCGCCCACTCCTTGTCGGAGGCGTTCACGAACTTCTTGCCGAAGCCCGTCGAGCCCCGAAAGTTGGGGCTCAGCACGGCGTAGCCGCGGCTCGCGAGCCACTGATGGGTGCCGTTGTATCCCCAAGCGTCCCGCGCCCAGGGGCCGCCGTGGACGAGCAGGACGAGCGGCAGCGGCGCGTCGGGCTTGCCGTCGCCGTCGGGATCGGACTTGCGGGGCAGCGTGAGGTAGCTGACGAGCGACAGCCCGTCCCGCGACGGGATCACCACCGGGTGCATGCGCGCGAGATCGAGCTTCTCGAGCGCGACCGACGCGGCGAAGAGGAACGTGGTCGTCTGCGCCTTGCGATCATAGAGGTGGTAGCGGACGGGGCCGTCGTCGCGGACGAAGCCGACCACCCAGCGCGCGTCGTCGAGCGTCCGCGTGAGGACCTGCACGTCCCCGCGGTCCGCCTTGCCGAGCGCAGCGAAGTCAGCCTCCAAGCCCTTGTCGAGGAACGCCCACTCCCGGCGCTCGAACGTCGTCGCGACCGCCTGCACCGTGCGCCTCGTGGGGTGGACCAGCACGTCGGCCGCGTCCGCCTTGGTCGGCTCGTGGACGACCGCGGTCGTGCCCTTCGCGGGATCCAAGGTCACGATCGCCGACTTGTCGCGGCCGCGCGTGTCCCGCAGGTAGAGGACCTTGCCGGTCTCGTCGAAGCCGAGCAGGTCGGTGCCCATCACGTCGTCCGCGGAGACCGTGAGCAGCGGCTTGGTCTTGCCTGCGGCGTCCACCGTGCGCACGTCCAGGCTCGCGTCGGGCAGCATCTTGCTCGCGACGCGGACCCTCAGATCGAGATCGGCCACGACGCGATAGCCCTCCTCGTTCTTGAAGACGAGCTTGCGCTTCGCCGTCGCGAGGTCGATCTCGTAGACGTCGTGGTGGCGCTTGTCGCGATCGTTCAGGCCGACGAGCAGCTTGCCTGGGACCCGGTGGGACGCCGCCACGATCTCGGCGCGCGCGCCCGGGAGCGCCGTGAGGTCCGTGACGGCGCCGCCCGCGACGTCCACCAGGTAGAGGTGGAAGTTCTCGTCCCCTGCCTCGTCCTGGAGGTAGACGAGCCGGTTCGGCGTGTACGTCCAGGTGTACTGGCGGAGCCCGCGCTTCGCCTCCTTGGTCACCGGCTTCGCCTTGCCTGGATCGTCCGCGGGGCCCACCCACACGTTCATCACGCCGTCGACCGGCGCGAGGAACGCGAGGTGCTTCCCGTCGGGTGAGAGCTGCGGCGAGACGCGATCGGGGTTGCCGAAGAACACGTTCCGCGGTGGGAGGGTGGCGTCGGCCCGCGGAGCCGGGGGCGCGGCGCGAGCGACCGGCTCCGCGGACGCGCTCGGCGGAGCGTCGGGGAGCCTCGGGGGCGCCTCCGCGGAGCAGGCGGCGAGGACGACGAGGACCAGGAGCGAGGGGACGGCCGCGGCGCGCATCGCGCTCGGGTAGCACGGCGCCGCGGCAGGGTGCGCCGCGAACGCTCCGAGATCGGCGAAGCAGCGGCCCGCGCCGATCCTGGCTCGCCACCGGCCCGACGCCAGCGTCCGCGGGGTGCCGCCGACGTCGATTGTTGGATGTCGCCGCCGGGGTGCGGCCACGAAGGAGGTCGAACCATGCCGCCGCGGGCCCACTCCCTCGCGCGGGGGCTCGCCGCGCTCGGTGTGTGCGCGGCGTGCGCCTCGCCACCTCGCAAGGAGTCAGCGGCGGCGCCGTACCGGATCGAGGCGACCGCCGAAGACCTGTCCGGCGCGTCGTGTGTCCGCGCGACGACCGCGCCCGCGCTCACGCCGGTCGGGCGCGAGGGTTCTCGCCTCGCCCTCGCGCGCGGCGCCCGCGGGCTCTACGCCTACGTGGGAGATCCCGACACTCGAACGCTGCAGGTGATCGACGTGGACGGCGCGCGGCTGCTCGGCGCCATCCTGACGCCTGGCAAGCCGGAGCAGGTCCTCGTGCTGCGCGACGGACGCGTCGTCGCCACCCTGACCGATCGCGACGAGATCGCCGTGTTCGAGCCGGTCGAGGAGCCGGAGGCGGGGCTACGCCTCCTCTGCACGCGCCGCGTCGCGGGTGGGCCCTTCGGGATCGCGGCCTCCGCCGACGGCGCGCGGATCGCGGTCACCAGCACCTGGTCCGGCGCGCTCACCGCCCTCTCCAGCGCCGACCTCCGGATCGAGAGCGCCAGGCCGACGGCGCGCGCGCCCGCGGGAGTGACCGTCCTGCCCGACGGGAGGGCGTTCGTGTCGCACGTGGTCGGCAGCGCGCTCTCGGTCGCCGACCTCGGCGACGTGGACGCCCCCGTCCGCGCGATCGATCTGCCGCTCCGCGCCGGCTTCCACGCCGGAGACGCGCCCGACTCTCGGAACGCGCGCTTCGGCGCCCAGGGCTACGCGCTCGTCGGCGTGACGCTCGGCCCCGACACGCGGGCTCCCGAGCTCCCCGCCGCCGTCCTGCGTGGCGCTGCCCCGCGGGGCGTGCGGCCCGCCGAGGGGCGGAGGCGCGCGCCCGAGCGTGCCCCGCGCGAGGCAGCTCCCTCGCGCGTGGTCGCGCCGATGGTGTCGGTCGAGCCGGGCGACGTCGCCCGCCCGTCGGAGGTCTACTACGGCCCACCTCGCCTCCCGGGCCTCCCGCCCCACGCGCCCCTCGCGGTCGTCGTCGACGCTCGCGGGGAGCGCGCCCTCTCGGGGGGGCTGCTCGCGGCGCTGCCCGAGGCTTCCAGCGGCCGCTGCTTCCTGCCCCGCGCGATCGTAGAGCGGCCCGTCGCGGCGCGGCTCTACCTCGCGTGCGTCGGATCGGATCGAATCCTCGAGCTCGACGCGCAGGCCCTCGATCCCATGCGCGCCGTGACCGCGAGGCTCGAGGCCCCCCGCGGGCCGGTCGGGCTCGCGCTCGCGGAGGAGGAGGGGATCCTCGCCGCGGTGGGGGAGTTCTCGCGCTCCGTGCGGCTCTACCGGCTGGATGGTGGCCGGGGCGCCGAGGTCGAGCTCTCCTCCCCGCGCGACGAGCGGAGCGCCGCGCTCGAGCGGGGCCGCGAGCTCTTCCACCGCACGGACGACGTGCGCATCTCGTCGACCGGCTTCGCGTGCGCGAGCTGTCACCCCGCGGGGCGCTCCGACGGGCTCACCTGGGCCACGCCCGAGGGGCCGCGCAACACCTTGATGCTCGCCGGGAGGCTCCACGGCACCGCGCCGTACGGGTGGAGCCGTGACCGGCGGACCCTCGACGAGTACGTGTTGGACACGACGAGGCGGCTCGGCGAGGGACTCGACCAGGCCGACGCCGCCGCCGTCGCCGCCTACGTCTCGTCCCTCGAGGGGCCGCGCGCCCCGCCCATGAGCGCTGCGGCGAGGCGCGGAGCGACCATCTTCGCGGAGCGCGGGTGTGTGACCTGCCACGCGGGCCCCATGACGACGGACGGAGAACGCCACCGGATCACCTCGCCGACGGGTGACTGGATCGACACGCCCTCGCTCCGACACGTGGGTCTCACCGCGCCGTACTTCCATGACGGGCGCTTCTCGACGCTCGACGCCTTGCTCCGCGATCCGGCGGCCGCGATGGGAGGCGAGCTCGATCTCGACGAGGAGGATCGCGGTGATCTCCGCGCGTATCTCGAGGCGCTCTGAGCGGCGCTCGACCCTCGCGTGCTTCGCGGCGGCGCTCTGTGTCGGCGCCTGCGGGGCGCCGACACAGGCGGGCGAGCGCGCCGCCGACGCGGACGC
>CAZBJI010000243.1:0-8721 GCA_964492175.1 uncultured Polyangiaceae bacterium
CACCACGTTCGGGTCGTCGATGCGCGCGAGCACCCGCCCCTCCGCGAGGGTGCGCTCCCGCACGTCGCGGCGGTGCGTGAGCTCCGGTCGCACGGCCTTCAGCACCACGTACGCCCGGGTGTGGATGTCCTCGGCGAGGTAGACCACACCCATCCCGCCCTCTCCGAGGACGCGATCGACTTTGTACTTGCGGTCGACCACGGTCCCTTGAGGGACGCGCGCGGCCTTGGCCTTGCCGACGGGCGCGCCCGCGGGGGGGCCTGCCGCCGGCGCGGCCTCGCCGAACGCCTCGGGCGAAGGCGCGCCTGGGGTCGTCGAGGTCACGGTCTTGTCCGGCGGGAACCGCTCGCCGCACGCGGTGCAGAACGCGGCCCCCGCCTGCGCATCGACACCGCACTTCGGGCAGCGCGGGAGGCCGCTCATGCCGGCGGGCTCAGGTCCAGTGCCCGGCCCGAAGCGCCGCGGAGTCGATGGTCTTGATGCGCGGCGCGAGGGCCTCGCGGAAGGTGCGCTCGTCGTCGTCGTCGAGGACCGCGTTGCCGAAGCCCGACGCGACCTCCATGGATGCGGCGAGGATGCGCAGGAACTGCTGGAGGCTCGAGGCGCAGAGCTCGGGCTTGAGCTGCTCGGTGCCGGTCATCGCCGAGAAGACCGGGCAGTCCCCCTCCGCGTCCAGCTTCGAGATGTCGAGGAAGTAGGGGTCTCCGAGGAGGGAGCTCCGGGCGATCACGATCCAGCTCTTGCGCCACCCGGCGACGGGCGTCTCACCGTTCTCCGCGGGGACCGCGTGCCCGATCTGCTCCTCCGCGAATTTGCTGGAGGGGACGAAGCGGACCCGCTCCACGGGCGTCACGGTCTCGACGTCTACGGGGTCGGCGGCCGCGAGAAAGGACCGAAACCGAGCGGGGACCTTGAGCGCCTTGCGGAGCTTCTCGATCTCTGCGGGGTCGGCTTTGTCGAACCGAACCGGTAGCTTTCGTTGCTCGAAAGCACCCTTCAGTGCCGAGACCGCCTCGGCTAGATCGCTGTCCACCGACGAATCCTCGTGCTCTTGAGCGGCGGCCCCGCGAGCCTTGCTCACCGGAGGGGCGAGGCCAGCGGAGGCCGTGTAGAGGGCCAGAGTGGCGGAGGCCACTCGAGCGGTGGCATACCGCTTTTCTGGCCCGAGTGGGATCCCTTTCGGCGAAGCCCGCGCCTCAGCGCCGGGCCTTCGACCTCTTTCGGCGCGGATTGTGGTCTTTCGCCAGGGCGGCGTAGTCCACGGCCGGGCGGGCGGTGCCGGTCGGGTCGGCGCCGCCCGAGGGGTCCACGACCGAGCTCCTGGACGATCCGATCTCCTCCAGCATGGCCGCGAGCTCGGCGGCGGCCGGGGCGCGCCGCGCCGCGACCAGGCCTTCGAGGGCAGGGCCGAGCTCGTCGAAGCGTCGGCCCCGGAGGTGTCCGCGGCGGGCGAGGTCGAGGTAGCTCCGCGCGAGCGCGCTGCGCTCGAAGTTGTGGACGATGACGAGGTCGGTCGCCACGGAGAGCACGCTCTCCGGGGGCAGCCTCCCGTCCTCGAAGAGGACGAAGGCCGCCTGGAGGTAGTTGAAGAACGGCACCACCCTCGGCCCGAACACGCGGAAGTCGGAGGGTGAGGACTGCCTGTCCAGGTGGATCAGCACGCGCTCCACCACGGTGCCCTTCTCGATGTACCGAGCGAAGCGGATCGCGTCCTCGATGGAGTCCTCGTACGCGGACCCCTCGCGCAGCACCGTGGTCAGGGTGGCCTCGTCGACCACCCCGGCGCAGACGTCGCCGTAGAGGCAGTACACGAACGCGTCCGCTTCGGCGTCATCGCCGAGCAGCACCTCGCGGATCAGGTCCCCGCGATCGTCGCGCTGGGTGGCCATCTCGCACCGCTTGAGGAGCAGCGCGGGCAGCTTGTAGCCGAGCTGCCCACGGAGCGCCCGGAACCGGAAGCGCAGGAGGTTCTCGAGGTTCGGCTTGAGGGTCAGCGAGGCGTAGCGCACCCCGTCGAGCTGCAGCTTTTCCTCGATGCGACCACGCAGCTGCTCGGGGCTGCCGGAGAGGATGTGCGTGTCGACCCCGGCCCGCCCGAGCTCCCGGAGCAGCGCGGCCGCGCCTGGGACCGTGCGCTTCTGGTCCGGGCGCTCCAAGGCCGTCCGGACCAGATCACGCAGCGTGTCGAAATCCGTCCGGAGGTACGTCTTGTCGAGGTCCCAGCGCGCGATGAAGGGCGGCGACACGGACGAGACCCGTCAGGAGATGGTCCACTCTTTGCGGGCGCGCTCGAGCGAGTCCACGAGATCCACGAGGAGCTCCTCCTTGGCGAGGTTGATGGCCTCGCGGAGGTACTTGCGCGCCTCGCCGCCTCGCGCTCGCTCCTTCGCGGCGAACGCGAGGGCGCCGAGCACCTGGACGCGATCGGCGCCCGTGGGTCCGGCCATGTCGAGCGCCTCGAGCAGCACGCCGTTCGCGTCCGCGAAGTCTCCAGCGCGCGCGAGCGCCTCTCCGAGCTTGCGCGAGAAGATCAGCACCGCCCGAACGGGGTCGTCGATGTCCCCGCGGAAGAGCTCGCGCCGCGCGACGTCCAGCGCTCGCCGCAGCGCGATGACCCCGCCCCCGACGTCGCCACGGCCGGTGGCTCGGTTCGCCACGGTCTCGAGCAGCATGAGCGCCTCGAACGAGTTCTGCGCGTGGTAGGCGTGCATCGCGAGCACCTCGGCGGGCAGCTCCCCTGCTTGCCCGCGCGATCCGCCGGCCCACGACGCGTGGCGGAGCTCGTCGGAGCTCGCGCGCTCGTGCAGCTCGCGCCGAACGCCGGCCGGGATGGTAGCGAGGACCACGTCGCGGATGAGGGGATGCGCGGTGGACATGCGCTGATCGACGACCTCGATCATCCCAGCCGAGCGGAGCTCGTCGACCGCCTCGTCCGGATCGGTGACGGTGACGACCGTGAGCAAGAGGTCGGGAGGCGCGTCGTCGCCGATCACCGCCACCGCCTGCAGGACCTTGCGCGCGTCGGCGTTGAGCCGCTCGATGCGCTGGGCCACGAGATCCCCGAGGCGCGGCGGGGGCGACTTCCCCCCTTCCTGCGTGAAGCGCAGGAGCTGCTCCACGTACATCGGCGAAACGGTTCGCGAGCGCCCGTCGCCGTTCGCGGCGGCGCCGACGTGCTTCGTCAAGGCGCTGAACGCCGCGATCGGCAGGCCGGGGAGGAGCCGCTCCGGACCGCCCCAGCCGGGATCGAAGTCCGGAGGGTGGGTGCCCACGAGGAGGATGCCGACGAGCGGGGGCTCCTGGATGACGTCGATCAAGGCGTTCCTGCTCGCGCCGTCGATCGCGTGCAGATCCTCGATCGCCAGGATCACGCGGTGCTTCTCTGCGCTCCGGGCGGCGCGCGTCATCGCCCAGCGCAGCGCCTCGGCGGCGACGAAGCGCCGATCGCTGACGGACATCTCGCCCGCGTTGGGCTCCCAGGCGTACGCGGGCGCCTCGAACCGGGCGGCGGTGCGGCCGAAGATCTCCTCCAGGCCGCGGCGCGCTTCCGGGGTCGCGCTCGTCCAGTCCGCCGGCGTCCCTCCGCCGGCGGGCAGCTTCGCGAGGCGCGCGATGGCCAGCCGCAAGGCCCAGTACCCGACCTCCGCGCCCCAAGGGTCGGGGCCGGCCTCGACGACCAGATCCCCCGACTCCGCCGCGGTCCGGACGAACTGCCGGAGGAGGCGGCTCTTGCCGACGCCGTGGTCGCCGACCAGCCTGGCCGTGGCGACCCAGGAGCCGACCTCGAAGCGCGCCACGTCGAGCCAGTCGAGGTCCTCTTCACGACCGGTGAACGGCAAGGGGAGCGTGGGCGCCACGGCGGGCTGGCCCACCGCCGGGGTGCGGACGGTCGACTGCGTCCGAACCCGGGCGCCGCAGTCCCCGCAGAACTTCTGCCCGTGCGGCACGGCGGCGTTGCAGGACGTGCACGAGAGCGCCGGATCCGCAGCCCACGTCGCCTGCGCGCTCCCCGAGCGGTCGGCGGTCACGACCGCCGCGGCCTTCAGCGCGTTGGCGAAGTCATCCGAGGACTGGAACCGATCGTTCGCGTTCTTCGCGAGGGCCTTCAGCGTGATGTCGACGACGACCTGCGGGATGTCGCGGTCGGGGGCGACCTTGGCCGGATCCGGAGGCGGCTGCGACAGGTGCATCAGCACGACCTGCGTGGGCGACTCTGCCTCGAAGGGGAGCCGGCCCGTCAGGAGCTGGAAGAGGATGACACCGCACGCGTAGAGATCGCTCCGGCAGTCGATGGGATCGCCGCGACCTTGCTCGGGCGCCATGTAGTCCGGCGTCCCGCACACGAGCCCGGGGCTCGTGATGTTGGTGCCCACGTCGCGGATCTTCGCGAGGCCGAAATCCACGACCTTGACGAAGTCGCCGCCGGAGCGCATGGGCTCGAGGACCACGTTCTCGGGCTTGAGATCACGGTGGATGATGTCCAGGTGGTGCGCCTCGTCGAGCGCCGCCAGGACCTGCACGAGCACGTCGATGATGCGGGGAATCGGCAAGAGGCCGTCCTCGTAGACGACGCGCGCCAGGTCGCGGCCACGGAGAAACTCCATGACGAGGTAGAGCTGCCCACCGTTTCGACCGAAGTCGATGACCCCGACCGAGTTCGGGTGGTTGAGCCGCGAGGCCGCCCGCGCCTCCGTGATGAACCGCGCGGACGCGCTCTCGTCACCGAGGAGGTGCGGGTGGATGATCTTGACGGCGACGGTGCGTCCGAGCGCCTTCTGCTCGGCCCGGTAGACCCGCCCCATCCCGCCCACGCCGACGAGCTCCTGGATGACGTACCCGCCGGGGAGGGTCGTCCCGATCAGCGGATCTTCCGTGCCCTTGGCGAGCTCCGCGACCGGGAACCCACACACGGGGCAGAACTTGTGCTGGGGTTCGCACGCGTTCTCGCAGTGCGGGCACACGACGTCCGACACGCAGCCAACCTACCACCAGGATGGCCGGCGGACAGCGAATTCACACGGCGCGCCATGTGAATTCGAGAAAAGAACCGCCGGGCCTCCCCGCAGATGGCGTTCGTGTGACTACTTCGCCACACCTGCGGCGAACAAGCGGTCGACCGAGGGCACCGACAGACCGGCGTCTGCCAGGACCGAGCGGGTGTGCTCGCCCTGGCGCGGCGGGGGACCGAACGTGACGCCGCGCGGCGTCACCGGGGTCCGAAACTGAGGCCCCGTCGGCGTGTCGAAGAACACGTCGCGGAGCTGGAGGTGCTCGTCCGCGCGCGCCTCGGCGGGCGACAGCACCGGCTCGAGCAGGCAGTCCTTGTCCTTGGACCAGGCCACCCACTCGGGGAGGGTCTTGCTCAGGAACAGCTCGCGCAGGCGGCCTCGGAGCGCATCCTGGTGCGGGCCGCAGAGGAGATCCCCCATGCTGGGCTCGAGCCCGACCAGGGCGGCGAACGCCATCCAGAACTTCGGCTCGAGGGCGGCGAGAGCCACCGCTCCCCCGTCCTTGGTCGGGTAGATCTGATAGGGCGCGATCCCTCCGGTCAGGGTCTCGTCTCCTCGGTGTTGCGGTGCGCCCCCGAGCGCCGCGGCGAAGCTGGTGGTCGCGAACGGTATCGTCCCTTCGCTCATGGCCACGTCGAGCCAGGCCCCTTCGCCGGTGCGATCCCGGTGGCGGAGCGCTGCCAGGATGCCGATCACGCACCACATGCCGCCGCTCACGTCTGCGAGCTGGAACCCCGGGAGCTGGGGGGCGTCGCCGGACGGGCCTTGGGCGCCGAGGAGCCCGGCGCGCGCGAGATAGTTCACGTCGTGGCCGGCCTTCTGCGAGAGGGGGCCGTTCTGGCCGTACCCGGTCAGCGAGCAGATGACGAGGCGTGGGTACTGCGCGCGCAGCTCCTTCGGATCGAGGCCGAGCCGGGAGAGGACGCCGGGACGGAACTGCTCGAACAGGACGTCGTAGGTCCCGAGCATCTGCCGGAGCGCCGCTCGGCCCTCCTCTCTCTTCAGGTCGAGGACCGCGCTGCGCTTGCCGCGGTTCAGCATCCCGAAGGCCACGTTGCTCCCGTCGACCTGGGGCGGCAGGTGCCGGAGGTAGTCGCCGGCCTCCGGCTCCTCGATCTTGTCCACGACGGCGCCGAGGTCCGCCAGCACGAGCGTGGCCAGCGGACCAGGGATGAGCCGCGAGAGGTCGAGGACCCGGGTGTCGTCGAGCGGTCGCACGGGTGCGGAGCGCAGCGGAGCGCTACTTGAGCTGGAAGAGCTTCTTCAGCTTCATGGCGAGCATCTGGTTGCCCGTCACCTTGAGCTTGCCCGAGAAGAACAGCGACATCCCGTTCGCGTCCGGGTTCTCGTGGAGCTTCTGGAAGTCGTCGGTGCTGATGGTCAGCGTGCAGTCGGCGCCGCCCGGGTTGCCAGCGGAGGCCTTCGGGCCCGAGGGCGTCAGGTCGATGAACCACTCGCCGCCGCCGTCGCCGGTGATGATGAACTGATACTTCGCGCCGATCTCCTGCGCCGCGGCCGCGTTCTTGTCCAGCGCGGCGGGGATCTCGGTGTTGAAAAGGTTCTGGATATCGACAGCCATGGCGCCTCCGACCGCGCATCCAGGAATGTCCGGACCAAGCGCGGCGGTGGCGGAGTATCGCCGAACGGCCGAGGCCGCAAGGGCGTCGTCGGACGGCTCCGCGCGCCTACGCCGTGTGACGCGCGCGGCTCGGCTGGGACGACTGCCGGGGCGCGCGATCGAGCGCGGCGCGCACCGCGACGACGAAGAGGCCGTCCATCGCCACGCGCTGCTCGACGGGGGGCGGGTCGGACGCGCTCGCTTGCATCAGGCGTTGGTCGCGCAGCGCCACCACGTCGATCTCGGCCTGCCCGGCCGGGCGGGCGTCGCGCGTGGGCGGATCGAAGAAGGAGGGCGTGAGGAGCGAGACGAGCACCACCTCGTTGGCCCCCTGCCTTATCCAGGTGGCTTGGTAGAGCGCGATGGCGTGGCCGAACGCCTCCTGGAACAGGATCGGTCTCCACTCGAGGGGCCTGCCCAGGTCGAACCGCGCGCCGCGGGTGACCAGGCTCTCGCCGTCGAGCTCGAGCGGCTCGCCCCGCTGGTCCGAGAGGAGGAGCCGCCCCCTGCAGCCGGGGCGCATCGCGACCAGCGCGTCGACGAAGCTCCGGAACGAGGCAGCGGGCAGCCGGACCGGGTGCCCGTCGGGCCCGGTCGCGTCGAGCGCGCAGTCGTCTCCGCCGAGCACCGACGCGTCGGCGAGGAGCGCGTCGAGGCGCCCCTCATCGTCCTCCTCGACGTTCGCTCCGACGAGGAAGGTCCCTTGGGACGACGTGATCGCGGCGATGAGCCGAGTGCGCGCGCGGTTCGTGAGGAGCGTGAGGCCGAAATCGCCCGCCGAGCGCAGCACCGCGAGCGACGGCGCGCCGGAGGGCAACGCCCCCGACTCGTAGAGGACGTCACCTCGCTGGACCACGAGGGCGCGCGAGCAGCGCTTCGTTCTGGGCGGCCTCGGCGAAGGCCGCTGCCACGCCGCCCTCAGGCGCGCGCGCGCGACGAGGGCGGCCGCGAGGAGGCCGAGCGGGAGCAGCCACGCGATCCCCAGGAGCCAGCTGGACGCCCCGCCCGGGCGCGCGAGCGAGGCCCACGTCGCGGCGCCGGCCGCGAGCAGGGCCGCACCGGCGAGGAGGCGTGGGGCGCGCTGGGCGAGCGGGGACGGCCCCTTGGCGGCAGGCGCGCCTGCGGCCCAGACGTCCTCGATGATCCCGAACGAGATGCGCTCGGGCGGGAGCTCGCCGGCCGGCGCGGACGCGAAGCCGCGCATGTCCACGGTGGACGAAGCTTCGCCCTCGGTGGTGGACCCGGACTTCTTGTTGGTGAGCGTTGCGCCGTCGGCCATGACACCCCGAGCGACTCCAGCAGAGTAGCACCGGGCGTGCGCGGGGGAAGTGGTTCCTCAAGAGCGCAGGACTCTGGCGCGGTGCTGCAGGACCCAGGGAGACAAGCCTTCAGGTGTGGGTGCGGTGTCGAACCGGGGCTCGCTCGCCTCGCGGTGGACCGCCAGGGCGATCGCCGCGGCAATCGCCGGCTCTTCGCGCGCCGGGATCTCCGCGTACCCGAGCAGCGCGCTGCGGTGTCGCTCCAGGAACCCCGTGTCGTACGTCCCCTCCACGAACTCCGGGTGCGACAGGAGCTTCTGGTGGAACGCCAGGTTCGTCCTGATCCCGGTCAGCACGTACTCGGAGAGCGCGCGTCGCATCCTGCCGAGCGCCAGATCGCGGCTCGGCGCCCACGCGGTCAGCTTGGACACGAGCGGATCGTAGTGGCTGGGGACCTCCGCGCCCGCGTAGTACCCTCCGTCGTCGCGCACCCACGGACCCTGCGGCGAGCGCAGCGCCTCGACGACGCCCGGGCTCGGCAAGAAGCCGCTCTGGGGGTCCTCTGCGTAGACGCGGCACTCGATCGCCGCGCCGCGCCTCGTGATCGCTCCCTGCTGGTAGCCGCGGGTCTCCCCGCCGGCGATCCGCACCATCTCTGCCACGAGGTCGAAGCCCGTGACCCACTCGGTGACCGGGTGCTCCACCTGGAGGCGCGTGTTCATCTCGAGGAAGTAGAAGTGGCCGTCGCGCGTGAGCAGCATCTCGATGGTGCCCGCGCCGCGGTAGTGCACCGCCTCGGCCAAGCGCACCGCGGCGTGCGTCACCTGCGCGCGCT
>CAZBJI010000244.1:0-8558 GCA_964492175.1 uncultured Polyangiaceae bacterium
GCGACCTGCCGCTCCTCATCAACCAGTGGGCGAACGTCGTCCGCTGGGAGATGCGGACGCGCCTATTCCTGCGGACCACGGAGTTCCTCTGGCAGGAGGGGCACACGGCGCATGCCACCAAGGAGGAGGCGGAGGAGGAGACCCGGCGCATGCTCGAGGTCTACGCCACGTTCGCGCAGGACTTCATGGCCATGCCCGTCTACAAGGGGCCCAAGACCGCGAGCGAGCGGTTCCCTGGCGCCGTCGACACGTACTCCATCGAGGCGATGATGCAGGATCGCCGCGCGCTGCAGGCCGGCACCTCGCACTTCTTGGGACAGAACTTCTCGAAGGCGAGCGGCATCCGGTTCCAGACGAAGCACGAGACCGAGGAGCTCGCGTGGACGACGTCGTGGGGGGTCTCGACGCGCCTCATCGGCGGCCTCGTGATGACCCACGCCGACGACGACGGCATGGTCGTCCCGCCGCGCCTCGCGCCGGCGCACGCGGTCATCCTGCCCGTTCTTCGAGGGGAAGAGACGCGCGCCACCGTCATGGGGTTCATCGACGAGCTCGTGCGCCAGCTCCGCGAGGTCCGCTACCACGGCCGCCCCCTGGAGGTGGAGGTCGATGCTCGCGACATCCGTGGCGGAGACAAGAGCTGGGAGTGGATCAAGAAGGGCGTCCCGCTGCGCATCGAGGTGGGGCCCCGGGACGTGGAGAGCGCCAGCGCGGTCGTCTCGCGGCGCGACAGAGGCCCGCGCGACAAGACCCCGATGAAGTCGGCGGAGCTCGTCGCACGCGTCAGCGAGATCCTGGACGACATGCAGGCCGAGCTCCTCCGGCGCGCCGAGGCCTTCCGCGCCGAGCACACGCGCACGATCGACTCCAAGGCCGAGTTCGACGCCTTCTTCACGCCGGCGCGCGCCGGCAAGGACGGGGAGGGGGAGGAGAAGGCGGAGATCCACGGCGGCTTCGCCCTGGCCCACTGGTCGGGGGAGGCGGCAGTGGAGGCCGAGCTGAAGGACCGGCTCCGCGTCACGATCCGCAACATCCCCGAGGGGATCCCCGACGCGGAGGCTCCTGGGACGTGCGTCTTCACCGGAAAGCCGAGCCCCCGCCGGGTGCTGTTCGCCAAGGCCTACTGACGAGAAAAAAGGCTAGACTGGGTGCTTCGTGCCCAACCTGGACGAGATCGCCGACTCCGTCTGCCGGGACGCCGGAGGGGATTTCGCGTTCGTCTTGAGCCGCCGCGGCAGGCTGGTCACCCAGCACGCGCCGAAGGACATGCCCGAGGTCGGGCGCGGCGAGATCGCACGGACGGCGGAGCAGCTCTTGGCCGCGCGCCGCGGCTTCGGCCACGTCGAGATGCCGCGTCAGGCGCTCGTGCCTTACGGCGGGGCGGCGCCGGTGGACGTGTACTTGGCGGCTCGCCCCGAGGCGGTGCTCTGCCTGGTCATGGCGACCTATGTCCCCCACGACAAGGTGAGCGGCGCGATGTCGCGGGCCGTGGTGGCGCTCGACGCTCTGCTCGAAGACGCGCACAGCAAGCGCGATCGGCGCCGCGCGCGGAAGTCCCGCCCGCCGAGCTCCAAGGGCTCCATCGCGCCGCCCGCCGGGAAGCGCGCGACGGTTGCGCCGCCCGCTGGCCGGCGGACCTCCATCCCGCCGAGCTCCAAGGGCTCGAGGCCGCCGGCGCGCGCGAGCTCGCGCACCGGCCGCAGGACGGAGGCGCCCCCGGCGCTCGATTTCGACGACGTGGTGACGGTGCGCGGATCCGGCGCGCTGCCGTCGCCCATGATGGATCTGCGGCGGCCGACGCCTCCCCCGCTCCCCCCCGAGATCACGCTGGGCGGCGAGGCGAAGATCGGGCGCGCGACGCTCGCCGCGATCGAGGTCGACCGGGAGGGCCCGGACATCACCTACGGGCTCGCCGCCCTCGGGCGGCGCACGATCGCGGAGATCGAGATGAGCATGGTGCCGCAGGGGGATCCGCGGTCCAGCGCGCCCGTCGTCCGCGTGGAGCTCGCGTCCATGCCGTCCCTGGAGGGCACGGAGTCGGAGCCGCTGAACCGCCAGACTCTGCCCTTCACGCAGACGGCCGAGGAGCTCAAGCGGGCCTTCGACGCCGCCCAGATCGCGCGCGGATCCAGCGCTACGATCGAGGTCTCGGCCAAGCGGACCGTCATCGTGGGCGCGTCGTCGGCGCGCCGCGACGCCTCGGCGCCGGAGCTCTCCGTCGACATCGACGGCGACGCGGAGCCCGACAGCGACCGATCGCCGACGTTGGAGGTCGAGCGCCCCGGGCGCCAGGTCCTCGACGCGCCCGACGTGGACATCACCGAGGAGATGGCGGCTCCGGTCTCCGAGCCGCCGGGGGCCCCGGACGCCGACACGATCGTGGAGTCGGGGGAGCGCACCAAGCCGGACCCGCGAGACTCCGGGATCGACGTGTGGCACCGGGCGCTCTCCGAGATCGTCGCGCCGCCGCGGCCCAAGGTGGGTCGCGGTGCCACGGGGTTCTCGGCGGCGCAGAAGAAGCGTCCCGGGAAGAAGTGACGCTCGGCGCCGCCGAGGGCCCGGCCCGAGCGCGTCAGCGGCTCCGCTGCCAGGCCTCCACGAGCTCCGGGAGGAGACCGAGCTGCGCGCAGTGGGATCCACGATCGGTGCCCGTGTAGCCTCGAAGGACGAAGCCCTTCTCGTGCGCGACGCGAGAGAGGCGCAGCGCTCCGTCGGCCGCAGCGTCGACCGGCTCCGCGTCGACGCGGAGCACCTCCAGGAAGTACGAGCCGACCTCTGCGGTCGACGCGTAGTCCGGAGGGGCGACGGCGCTGTGGGTGAGCCCGAAGAACCCACGACCCTCGAGCGCCGCCCTCGCGTGCGACAGGAACGGCTCGAGCGTCGTCGGGTTCACCGTCTTGCCGCGCCCGTACCCTGCGTGCAGGGAGTCGAGCAAGATCACCCCGGACGGGCGGGACGACTCGCCGAGCGCTGCGAGCGCCTCTCCGCTCGCCGCGTAGCCCGCGCTGAACGACGAGAGCACGATCCGCTCTGCTCGGGCCTCGGTCCGCGTGAGCTCGGAGACCGCGCGGTCGATCCCGGCGATGGCGTCGTCGAACGCGTGGCGCGTCGGGAAGCTCCCCTTGTACGCGCTCGACAAGGCGCCGCGGTCCAGCGTGGCGACGTTCAGATCGTAGCCTCGGGGGAGCAGCAACCGGCGCGCCGCGTCCCCCCCGTGCGCGTGCAGCACCAGATCGTAGCGTCCGTCCGGACGAATCGCGGCGGAGCGCGCGTAGACGACGAACGGCTTGGCGCTGCCCTTCTCGTAGTCGCCGTACCCTCGGTCCTCGAACGTGCAGTCGGCGTTCTCGAGGGCGAGGCTCTCGGACGGTGGGCGCGCGGTCGCCCCCGCCGGGAGATCCGCGGGCGCCGCGCCCGACGGGGCGAGGTCGGGCGCCGCGCCCCCGCGGCCCGTGGCGGCGCTGCGCGCCCCCACCACCACCACGGCGCCGGCGGCGAGGACGAGGAACGCGTCCCGCGCGCGGACGGCGGTCGATCGTCCCTCACCGCTCCCGCCCCGTGCAGACGCGGGCTTCAGAACCCGGGATCCTGCACGGCCGGGCCGTTGGCGCCGGGCTTCGAAGTCGGGGGCGGGGCGGCGGGCGCCGCGACCGCGGCCGCCGTCGCCGTGGGCTCCGCGGTCGGCTGCGCGCGGCGCCGACCGCCGGGCGGCGCCACCTTGCCGCGGTGATCGGGGAGCTCGTCGATGGACAGGTCCGTGCCGGAGGACGCGTCCGGTGCTGCGGCGGCCTCCGCGAGCGGCGCGCTCGGCGGTGCCGCCGCGGCCTCCGAGGTGGCGCTGGCGGGCGTCTGCATCGACGCGGCTGCGGGGGCGGCCGGTTCGGTGGGGCCCACCCGCGACACGGCGACGACCCCGAGGCCCACGCCTCCGACGATCGCGAGCGCGATCGCGACCACCTTCGTCTTGCGCGAGGTTCGGCCGGTCCCCGCGGCGGACGCGACGGTCGCCATCATGGTGGGCGAAGAGGCGAGGGTCGGCGACGACGGGAGCTGGGGCTCGGACTGTCGCGCCGAGCCGGCGCGCGCGTCGGCGGGGGTGCGGAGGGGCGGGACGGAGCCCGGAGGGGTCCCTGGCGACGAGGGCAGCGACGGCGAGGACGACCGGAACGGGATCGCCGCGGTGACCTCTGCGCCCGTGAGGGACGTCGGCGGCGTGGCCGTGGTGGTCAGCATGACCGCCGAGACGGACTCGCCTCCTGGGTGCGAGGGGACGCCCGGCGACGAGACCAGGCCGGACTCGTCCATCTTCAGCGCGGCGTCGCGGATGGCCGCGCGGCGCTTTCGGTCGCGCTCGCCGAGCGTCGCGCGCACGAACGTCGAGACCTCCTCGTCCGTGACCCGCCCGCCCTCGTGGAGCAAGGCGGCCTCGATCTCGGACGCGAGCTCGGCGGCCGTCTGGTGGCGACGCGCCGGATCCTTCTGAAGCGCCTTCAACACCACGCGCTCCATCTCGTGCGAGAGCTTCGGGTTCTTCACCCGCGGCGGCATCGGCGGCCGCGTGATGATGTTGCGCATCGTCTTGATGTCGTTGTCGTCGAGGAACGGGTGGGCCCCGGTGACCATCCTGTAGAGGATGATGCCGAGGGCGAAGATGTCCGTCCGACGGTCGACCGCGGCCCCCTTCGCTTGCTCCGGCGACATGAACGGGACCTTGCCCTTGAGCTGCCCGGCGCTCGTCTCGCCCGACCGGCCCAGCGCCTTCGCGACGCCGAAGTCGACGATCTTCACCACGCCGCCGGAGGAGAGCAGGATGTTCTGGGGCGAGACGTCGCGGTGCACCAGCTCCACGAGCTGGTCGGAGTCGTCGCGCAGCTCATGGGCGGCGTGCAGCCCCGCGCAGGCCTGCATCACGGCCTTGGTGCCGACGCGCAGAGGGATGTCGCTGCCGTTCTTGCGAGCGTGCTTCGACAGCGTCGAGAGCGACTCTCCGTCGACCCACTCCATGACCAGGTAGAGCACCTCGTCCTGCTCGCCGAGATCGAGGATCTCGGCGACGTTCGGGTGATGGATCCGGGAGGCGATCGCGGCCTCGTCGAGGAACATCTGCTCGAACTGCGGATCGTCCGAGAGGTTCGGGAGGATCGTCTTGACCGCCACGGTCTTCGAGAAGCCGCGAGACCCGCGCTGCCGCGCAGCCCACACCGTGGCCATGCCGCCCTGCGCGATCGGCAGGAGCAGCTCGTAACGGCCCAGGACCGTCCCCGGTGCGAGGGTATGGGTGCCCATCGTCGTCGCCCGGGAAGGGGCGACTCTCAAGCCTATACCGAAAAGAACACGGCCGGCCACTCGGGCCGGCCGCTTCTCGGTCGCGCCCCGCCCTTTCCGGGCGCGGCGGGGTTCAGGCGCCCGACGGAGGGGGCGGCGCGCCGAAGGCGCGCATGTAGATGTTGCGGAGCTTCTGGCCGGTCTCGGGGGTGAAGCCGTTCGCCGGGTGCGGCCAGCTGAAGCCGTTGCCCATCGCCTGGTTGCAGGCGAACGAGAGCATCACCTCGACGTTGGGGCTGCCGTCCGGCGGCGTGAAGACGACGGCCATCCCGGGGGTGAAGCACTGTCCGCGGTTCTGGTTGAACGCGTCCTCGTCGCCGAAGGTGTCGAGCAGCTCTTCCTTCATGTCCTCGTCGCCGTAGGCCTGGCCCAGGATGAGGAAGCCGTTGAACCGCGCGGCCTGCTGCGGCTGGGCCGTACCGCCGACGCCGGGCGGGAAGATGGGGGGCAGGCCCGGGATCATCTGCTGGAGCTGCTGGGCGCCCTGCTGGAGCTGCTGCTGGAGCTGCTGCTGCTGCTCGGGGGTGAGCCCCGGGATCGGCAGCATGGGGAGCTGGCCAGGCTGCGGCTGGAGCGGGTTCGGGGGCGGCTCCTCGCCCTGCAGCTTGAGGATCGTCATCTGGGCGTCGTCGAGCTTGTCGAACGGCACGGCCCGGGACGCACATCCCAGCGCTGGCAACATCAGGGGGAGGACGACCAGGAGCCCTACTGCGGAGCTATGACGAGCGTTCATCTTGCCTCTCTGACGACGTAGCATGTGTGCCCATTCAGGGCGAAAAAGCGCACGAAGGACGCGCCGGGATCGTGCTCGGCGCGGGCGCGCGCCACGCCGCCCGAACCGTAGCTCTTTCCCGGCCCGACGCCTCAGCCCGCGGCCTTCTCGGAGGGCGGCGGGGACGAGTTGGCCGAGCCACCCGAGCGGCGCGCCTCCGCGTCGTGCAGCCCCACGCGGACCTTCTTGTTCCGCTTCATGTGCTTCTTCTTGAGCGGCGTCTGGAGCCACTCGTGCCGCAGTCGGATGTTCCACTTCGCGGTGTTCGCCATCGATTTCAAACCTGACTCAGAGACGGGACCAAGGGCCGGTAGGGCCCCGAGCCGCGGGAGGCTGCCTCATGGCTCGGGGGCCGTCAAGGAGCGTGATACCCTCGGGGGGTGAGGGGGGCCTTGCTCGTTTCATCCGTGCTCGCGGTCGCCGGTTGCGGCGAGCCGGCACCGACCGGAGCGCCCTGCGACACCGTCTACGAAGGGCTCTGCGGAGGCGCCTGCGGGTACGACGGAAACTGCGCCCCGGGGCTCCATTGCGACGGAGGCGTGTGCACCGCCGACTGCCTCCCGGACGAGCGGTGCGCCGACGGGGTCCTCTGCTCCAGCCGCGGCCGGTGCGGGAGCGGCCCGGGGACCGGCTCGGGCACCCCGACCACGGGCGCCGCCACCTCGGGCGCGACCACCAGCGCTGGGTCCGGGTCGACGACCTCCACGGGGATGAGCTGCGACGCGGACGATGACGCCTACCTGGCCATGACGGACGGCTGCGGCGGCACCGACTGCGACGACACGGACCCGACCGTGTTTCCCGGGCAGACGGTGTTCTTCCCGACAGCCACGGCCGCGGGGTCGTTCGACTACGACTGCGACGGCGTCGAGCAGCCGCTCTATCCCTCGCAGTGCTCGTGCCCAGGCGAGGTGCTCCTCGGGGCAGCGGGAGCCGTCGCGTGCGGGGAGATCGGGGTGCGGCACCCTTGCGTCGTAGGGACCGGGATGTGCGCGCCCGGAGCGCCGCTCGCGACGGATCTCGTCCAGCCGTGCCGGTAGCGCCGCGCCGCCTCTCCTGCGCGCCTCCCTCCGCGCCTCAGTCCGGGATGGGCTCCATCTCGACCTCGACGACGACCGGGCCTTCGCCCTCCTTGGCCTCGACGAGCAAGTCGAACGGGAAGTAGCCGTGCTTCTCGACCGTCAGGCGGTGCACCCCGGGTGGGAGCGCGACGCCGCGCTTGCCGACGTACTTCACGGTGCCGAGCGGCTGATCGTCGATCGTGACGAGCGCGTCGGGCACGTTCCCGCTGAGCTTCAGCGACACGGTGCTCGGGCCGGCGCAGGCGGCACACGCGAGCAACGCGGCGATCGTGACGAGGCCCCTCAAGCCGGCTACTCCCACTCGATCGTCGCGGGTGGCTTGGACGAGATGTCGTAGCAGGCTCGGTTGACCCCGCGGACCTCGTTGATGATGCGGGTGCTGGCCGCGGCGAGCACGTCGTGCGGGATGCGAGCCCAGTCCGCGGTCATCCCGTCGGTCGAGTCCACGGCGCGGAGCGCGATCACCTCGTCGTAGGTCCGGTCGTCGCCCATGACGCCCACGGTCCTCACCGGGAGCAGGACCGCGAAGGCCTGCCAGATGCGATCGTAGAGCCCCGCCTTGCGGATCTCGTCGATGAAGATCGCGTCGGCCTGGCGGAGCACGGCGAGGCGCCGCGGGGTCAGAGGCCCGAGGCAGCGCACCGCCAAGCCCGGGCCCGGGAACGGGTGGCGCCAGAGGACGTCGTGAGGCATCCCGAGGGCCTCGCCCACGGCGCGGACCTCGTCCTTGAAGAGCTCGCGGAGCGGCTCGCAGAGCTTCAGGTTCATCCGCTCCGGCAGGCCTCCCACGTTGTGGTGGCTCTTGATGACGGCGCTCGGGCCCTTGAACGAGACGCTCTCGATCACGTCAGGGTAGAGCGTGCCCTGGACCAAGAAGCTCGCGCCCTCGACCTTCTTGGCCTCGTCCTCGAACACCTCGATGAAGACGCGCCCGATGGTCTTGCGCTTCTGCTCCGGGTCGGTGACGCCGTCGAGCGCGCCGAGGAAGCGCTCGGCGGCGCTCACGTGGACGAGCCGAAGGTCGAACCGCCCCTGGAACATCTCGACCACCTGCTCCGCTTCGCGCTCCCGGAGCAAGCCGTTGTCGATGAAGATGCAGGTGAGGCGATCCCCGAGGGCACGCGCGCAGAGGACGGCGGCGACGGAGGAGTCGACGCCGCCGGAGAGGCCGAGGATCGCCTTGCCGGTGTCGCCTACCTGGGCGCGGACCTTCGCGATCGACTCGTCGATGAACGAGGCGGGCGTCCAGGTCGGCGAGAGGCCCGCGACGTCGAACAGGAAGGCGTCGAGGATCGCGCGGCCCCCCTTCGTGTGCGCCACCTCGGGGTGGAACTGCAGCCCGAAGAGGCGTCGCTTGGCGTCGGCGGCGGCGCAGAACG
>CAZBJI010000245.1:0-8473 GCA_964492175.1 uncultured Polyangiaceae bacterium
ACACCGATTTCCTCTCGCTGACGAGCTACATCTTTCAGGGGTTCAGCAACCTGGTGTCGGTGTCCTGGCGTCAGGGATCGGGCGATCTGAACGCTTCGCACCAATTCGACAACCTGCGCATTGTCGAGGTCCCGGAGCCCGCCACGCTTGGCCTCTTCGGCGCCGGACTGCTCGCGCTCGCGATCCGCCGCCGGCGGCGCGCAGATCGGTGACTCAGGGCCGTTCCTACTCTGCACCCCCGTCGCGCACTGCCGGATACGCGCTCTCGCGCCCGCACGCTCGGCACAGATAGACCCAACTCGAGACGACCACGCGCGCCGCCTGGTCGCGGCCGACGCGCTTCTCGACGTCGCGAACGTACTCGGCGCCCGGGCGTTCGCACTCCGGATTCATGCAAGGCTTCGTCGAGACTGGCATCGGCTCCGCTTCCTCTTCGGCGCGCTACTCGATCCCGACGCGGATGCCCATCTCTACGCCGATCGCCTCGATCGCCTCGCGGGCAGCCAGTGACACGTCCGAAAGTAGCGTCACCTCTGGCGCCTCTCCATCCCATTCGATGTCGAGCTCGCGCTCGCAGACGCTCTCGGCGGCGGACACGAATTCGGTGAAGGTGTGCTCGTCCATCGGTTCGGAATCCTGTACTACTCGGAGGTGCGCACCGTACCGCGTCCACCGATCGCAGAGGTGTGATGTAGTGCCGGATCTACACGGCGCCCACAGCCGACGCGATCCGCACGACAGACTTGTGCACAACGCCCGCGCACGATACGGCGCATGTCACACAGGCACGACGAACCAGAGGGGCAGCACTTCCGCAGCGACCGGCTCGTCGTCGTGAACGGCGCATGGTTCGTCGCCACACGGGAGGGGATCGACGCGCTTGCCCGACGATGCGTAGGCTCGGGCGCCCATGGAGACCACCGAATATCGGCGGTCGTGTCCGTTGGTCCTGGAGCGAGGGACTCAGGGGCCGAAGAAGAAGCCGACGTAGGGGCCCAGGAAGACCTGCGTGCCGCTCGCCATCTCGTACTCCGGGGTGGCCTGCGGCGCCGGGACCTCGCCGTCCTTCGTGAGGAGCACGTTCGAGCGCGACGGCTCGACGACGCCGTCCCCGGCGTGCTCGAGCCAGAGCGAGAACCCGAGCGTCAGGCTCGCGGTGCCGGCGAGGAGGACCTGCGCGCCGAGGTCGAGCGAGAGGACGCCGCTCAGGTAGCCGTCGCCTTCCTCGCTGCCGATCGAGCTCTCGGCGCCGTTCGCCGCCACGGTGTCGCGGCCGAGGAGGAGGTGCCGGTAGGCGAGGCCGGCCCCCAGCGCGCCCGTGAACCGGAAGCGGTCGACCGGGAAGAGCACGCGCAGCCGAGCCGCGCCGCCGCCGCCGAAGCGCGCGATGATGAACTCCTCTTCGCGCGCCGGGCTCGCGACGAGCGGGTTCACGTCGCTGCCGGTCACGCCGTCGAAGCTGGCCTTGGGCTCGACGACGTCGCCGGCGCCCAGCAGGAAGAGCTCGAGTCCCAGGGGCGCGAACGCGTAGCCGAGGAAGCCGCCGAGGCCCCCGCCCATCGGCAGGCCGCCGTCGCACGACGTGGCCCCGAGCACCTCGCACCCGCTGTCGAGGGTGTTGCCGGATCCGGCGGGCTCGAACATCCCGACGAACTGGAAGCCCCCGTAGAGGCCGTCGAAGGTCCACGGGCGCTCGATCGTCTCGGCCACGGCGCCCGCGGTGGCCTTGCGCAGGTTGACGGTCTCGACGAGCACCTCGCCGGCCGGGACGGTCACCTTCTTCACCACGGTCTCGTAGCCCTCGAGCGTGACCCTGATCTCGTGCTCCCCCTCGTCGACCTGGCCTTGGAAGGTGCCCGCGCCGACGCGCTCGCCGTCGACGGCGATCTCGGCCTTGGGGTGCTCGGTCCGCACCTCCAGGGTGCCCCGCGGCGCGCCTGGGACGAGCTCCACCGCCGCGTCGACGCCCTCCTTGACCTCGACGGTGACTGCGGCGGCGCGTCGGGTCGCCGACTTGCCACCGATCGTGTGGGGGCCGGCCGGGAGCACGCCCTCCCAGGGCGCCGGCCCGACGACCGCGTCGTCGACGAGCACCTCGAGCGCCTCACCGCCCTTCACCGTGACCGTCACCTTTCCGCCCTTCTGCCGCTCGCGCAGCGGGACGTCGACGGTCTGCGAGGTCTTGGGCCCGACCTCCACGGTCGCGTCGAACTGCCCGAAGCCATCCTTCGAGACGCGGATCGCGCGTGGCCCCGTGAGGACACGGACCGGCTTCGTCAGGGGCGACGTGCCCACCGCGGCGCCGTCGATCGCGACCGTGGCGCCCGCTTCGCTCACGCGGATCGTGAGCGTGCCCGTCTTCTCCGAGAGCTCGGCGATGCGGTCGTTGGCGGTCTTCTTGTCTCCGCCGAGGAGCGTCTTGCCGAAGTCCGTCAGGAGCGCCTCGTACGCGTCGGCGGCGGCCGTGACCCGGCCCAGCTTGTAGAGCGCGTTCGCCGTCCGCGTCGCGCTCGCCGCCGAGGGGCTCGTGGTGTGGGCCTTCTGGTACGCGGCCAGAGCCTCCTCCCACTTGCCCGCCTGGGCGGCGCGGTCGCCCTCGACCAGCTGCTTCTGCGCCTGCACCTGCGCGGGCTGCGCGTGGGCCACGGAGGGCCACGCGAGCAGATCGAGCGCGAGGCACACGAGGAGCGCGGTCGCCGCGAGATGGAGCCGGAGCCAGATCCTCATACAGCCGCCGTTCTACCTGCTTCGGCCTCCTCCGTCACGGGCGGCGGTGCGTCGAGAGGCTCAGGGCCCCCCGGCCTCCTTGCGCAGCTCCCCCGTCGAGAGATCGATGTCGAGGACGCGAGAGATGGGCGGTCCGGCGCACACCACCTGAGGCTTCGAGCCCTGGACCTGCTTCTCGATGAGATCGCGGAGCTTCTTGGCGACCGAGAAGCTCGGCGTGATGCCGACGAAGAACTTGTCGCCTCCGTCCTCGGTGACCGCGAACGTCACGCCCGCGAGCTCCGTGTGGCCCTTCACCGCCTTGCGGGTGAGCGGGAAGTCGTAGTCGTCGGGGGTGACCTTCGTGAAGCCGTAGAGCACGACGACGTTGCTGTCGCAGCCGGGGCCCCCGGGGAGGAACCTCGGCCGCTTGCCGGCGGCCCGGTCCGCGGCGTTCTTCTCCAGCGTGGCCTCGTCCGGGATCTCCTTCGGGTCCCAGGTGAGACGCTCGGCCGCCCCCGCTGGCGCGAGCTTGTAGAGCGGCGCGCCGGGCGCGTCGCCGTAGGCCCAGACGTTCTTCCCGTCCGAGAAGACGTCGAGGAGGTCTCCGCCACCACGGATCACGGCCCGCTTCCACGTGTCACCGTCCTTCACGTAGACCCGCCTGAGGGTGCTCTTGTCTCGCGTCACGTTCGAGACGACGAGCAGGCGCCCGTCCGGAAGATCGAGCGCTCGCGACGCCTTGCCGGGTGGCTGCGGGGTGATCGGGACGAGCTTCGAGCCGTCCCAGCGCCTCAGGCTCGGCGTGAGGAGAAAGCCGTCTCCCCGCGGGACGGCGCCGAAGCTCGGCTCGCCCTTCGGATCGGTCGGGAGCGGCTGGACCGGGATGATCTCCGAGGTGGTCGAGCCGGACTTCCACACCTCCAGCGCGAAGCTCTCCCCGCAAGCCGTGCCGGCCGCGATCAGATCTCCTCCGCGGGTCACCACCAGCGTGTCGGCGATCACCTGCGAGTACTCCCCCCAGTCCCCGTGACATCCCGCGGGCGCGGGTCGCTGGGCGAGCGTCGGCTTGCCTCGGAGGGTGGTCATCCCAGACGAGCCGAACCTGCGGCTGACCCCGTAGGTGGCGCCGTCCCGCGAGGCGATCCCCATCCAGCTCCCGAAGCCGCCGTGCCCCGCCTTCGGTCCGAGCAGCGTGTCGATCACGGGATCCGAGACGCGGGCACCGGGCTTGTACCCCACCACGTCGATGGGCCCCTCCTGCGCGCCGTACACGGCGTCGGGGCCCTGCCAGTTGAACTGGTTGCGCTCGTGTCGCCAGATCACCTCGAAGCGGTCGCCGCGGAGGAGGAAGAGCTTGAACGTCCGGCTCATCCCGTCGGGCCGCTCGCTGTAGCTCGTCCACCCGACGAGCGTCCCGTCGATGGCGCCCAGCTCGAGCGGCACCGCCCCGACCTGGACGAAGGGCAGCTCCACGGTCGCCTCCGTCGCAGGCGACGCGGGGA
This sequence comes from uncultured Polyangiaceae bacterium, assembly GCA_964492175.1. Classification (GTDB taxonomy): domain Bacteria; phylum Myxococcota_A; class Polyangia; order Polyangiales; family Polyangiaceae; genus Xiheicaenibacterium. The sequence goes on from CAZBJI010000245.1 coordinate 4,212, forward strand.
CGGCCGCCACGCCGGACGCCGCGCCCGCGAGGGCGCTGGCGCTCCCCGGGGGCGCGAGCGCAGACGCCGCGTCGCGCGGGCCGGTCTCCTGGGACGTCGAGCGAGACGGCGGCTGCTGGGTCGGTCCGCACGCGGCCGTGAGGACCAGCGCGGCGAGCGCGGCGCGCGAGGGGCGCTTCATGCCCGGAGCGTCGCATGAGGTGCGCTCCGGGTGGAAGCGGTCGATGGTCGAGGCGCGTCAGCCGTGCCTGAGCGGGCTCACTCGCGTGCAGATCCATCTTCGCGGTGACCGGGACGTGGGGCAGCCGAGCGAACGCGGGACGGCGCGAGTCCGGAGCGCGGATCTCACCCAGCTCACTTCGCGAGGGAGCCGGCGAGCTGCGCGGCGAGGGCCTCGAAGGCGGTACGGTAGGGCGCGGCGGGATCCGGCGGACAGATCGACGCGGGGACGCCGCGGGCGCCGAGGCCCCGAGCGACCTCGAGGTGACGCTGCCCGGGGTAGGCCCGCGCGGCGATCTGGTCGGCGTCGCTGCAAGTCGGATCGTCGCACGTCGGAACGCAGGAGGTGCACCCGCCAGGGACCGGCGTGGAGAGCGGAGTCGTGCAGGCGTACTGCAGGTCGTCGCCGGGGATCGTCCTGTCGCCGCCGTTGATCGCGTTCGGCGCTCCGACGCTCGCGCCGGTCGCGGGGTGCTGGCCGGAGCGGACGGCGACGCTCTCCGTCATGAACGGATCGCCGCCGGTGAGCCAGGCCCAGCGCCCCCCGGACTCGAGCTCGGCGTTCGGGAGGAGCGAGCTCGCGGGCGACGCCGGATCGGACGCGAGGTCTTGCCAGGGAGCGCCCACCAGGGTGAGCAGGTGGACGTTCGTGGACGGCCGTCCGGCTTCGAACAACGGGTTCGGGGAGCTCGCGCCCGCGAGATCCAGCGCGGCCGGGTCGATGGAGGGGCTCGTGAGGGCGTTCACGTAGCGGGCGACCGGATAGAGGAAGTCGACCCCGTACCGGCGCTTCTGCTCCAAGCACCGCAGGTTCGGGTGATCTTCGCCCGCCGTGTACTGCGCGGCGCTCGCGCTGCCTTGGCCGCCGCAGGTGGGATCCGGCGGGCAGCCCGGCTGGGGCGGGAGCGCGCAGCTCGTGCAGCACGCGTGGCTCGGATCGTTCTGGCAGACGGCGGTCGACTTGTAGAACGGCGCAGGACCAAGCAGGAGGAAGCCTTGCCCCTCGACCTGCATCGAGCAGTCGTTCTCGTTCGAGAGGAGCACGATCGCGACCGCCGACGTGTCGCGAAGGAACGCCGCTCGCTGCTGGAGTATCACGGCGTCGGTCCCCGACTTCTGGACGTAGCTGCTGACCTGCGAGAGCGACTCGTAGGGCGCTGGATCAGCGAGGAAGCGAGCCATCGCCTCGAGGCCCATCTCGTAGCCGCACCCGGTCGCGCCCGCGCCCACGATGAGGTCGGACGTCCTCTGGCTGATCGTCTCGAGGTCGGGCTCCCCGGGCGGGCTCTGCTTGGCGACGGGATCGTACGAGAGGAACCCAGCGTCCTCGTAGGTCGGCACGGGCCCCGCGGCGCCCCGGGTCACGAGCCGCCCGTGATCGTTGGCGTCGGGCGTGGCCGTACCGAGGCCGTCGCACTGGGGGGCGGTCAGCGCACCCAGGCTGGAGGTGATGACACCCACGTGAACGCTCTGCAGAGGCGCGTGGCGCCGCGAGGTGCCGGAGGGGCATGGGTCGGACGGCGTGGCAGGCTGCGAGGCGACGGCGCCGCCCGCGCTCACGCAGGGCGGGTTCGTCACCGCGTCGAGCAGAGATCGGACGCCGGCGGCGAGGAAGGCCTGATGCGGCGCCATCCCGATGGAGTTGTCGACCACGAACAAGATGTCGAGCTCGGTCGCCGTGCCTGGCACATCTTGGCCCCCCGCACCCTGACCGCCGAGCCCGCCGGCTCCCCCGCCGAGCCCGCCGCACCCGGCGTCCTCGCAGATCACGTCGGACTCGCACGCGGTCCCGGTGATGAGAGCCAGAAGCGCGGTCGACCAGGAGAGGTAGCTGACGGTTCGCATGCCCCGATCGAAGCACGCCGCGTGCCAGTCGCGCGCGGGCTCCGCGCTCGAACCGCCCGTGCGTCCGTGGGTGCCGCTGGCCTCAGGCCCGCAGCTTGGACTCGTCGATCTCGTACGTCGCCGCGACGCGCCCGACGAGCGACACGAGCTCTCGCAGCGCGGCCTCGCTCGCGAGCTCGCCCTCCACCATCTCCTCGAGCACCCAGGTGCCCGTCGTGAAGTACGCCCACGGATCGCGCATCTTGCTCAGCCAGAGGTACTGGGCCTCGTACGCGTACCGGGTGAGCTTGCGCAGCAGGCCGATCGGCTCCGCGACCAGCGACCGCACGTTCGCCCGGATGTAGGCCTCCAGCTCCTCGGGGGCGAGGATGCGGCGGGCGAGCAGGTTCGATTGGTAGTCCTCGATGCGCGCCAGCGGCAGCTCCTCCACGCGGACGCCGTCGCGCTCGAGCTCCGCGAGCTCGGCGCGGACGAGCTCGGTCGCGGAGTCGGGCACGCTCTCGGCGATGCGGGTGAGGAGCGCGTGGAGCTCTCGCCCGAGGCTCTGGAGCTCCTGACGACGATGCGCCGGGACGCGGACGACGCCCGCGTCCACCGCGAGGTGTCCCCACTCGTGGGTCACGCGCGCCGCGAGGAGGAGCCGATGGAAGGGCGGCGCGGCCTCGCGGCGCACGTCGAGCCCTGGCTGCACCAGGGAGTAGGCGACCAAGCGTCGTGTGTGGTGGATGAAGACGCCGCCGGCCTCCTCGAGCGACTGGACGGGGACGACGAGCGCGTCGGGGTCTCGGAGCAGGCCGAGGAAGCGGCGCGTAGCGCGATCGACCGTGGCGAGGTCGCGCCCGAGGCTCTCCGCGGGGAGCCTGCCGATCCCCTCGAGCGCCGCGCGCAGGGCGGCGACCTCCGCCGGTCGCTCCGGATCCCACAAGATCTCGCCGGACTCCGCGGTGACCAGCACGAGGGGCCGCTCGCGCTCGAGCCTCGCGACCGCCTCGTCCTCGTGGCGCCCGGACGCCGCGGCCTGCCTCTCCAGGTAGGCGCAGGCGACGGACGTGGCGGCTCCCTCCGCGAGCTTTCCGAGCGCCGCGAGCTCCGGGGCGAAGGTGCGCAGCGCGGCGAGCGTCGTGCCGCGGACGCGACCGTAGCCCTCGGGGGGCTCACCCTCGAGCCCGGCGCCCTCTGCGACCAGGTTCGCGCGGAGGCTCGGGAGCAGCTCCGCGAGGCGGTGCGAGGTGGCGCGGTCGGGGCGCTCGGACAAGCACGCGCCACGGGTGAAGCCGGCGGCCTGCTCGGGCGTGAGCGAGAGCAGGAGCGGGAGGCTCGCGAGCAACGCCAGGCCGTACCGGCGGAGCTGCCCGAGGCGCTCCGCCACGAGCAGCTGGAACGCGGCGTGCTCCGCGCTCGACTGCGCAGGGTCGAGGTCGGTCGCGTACACGACCGAGCACATCTGGACGAACGGTTGGAAGTAGGGCCGCGTGGTCTCGGCGTCCCGCACGACCATCACGTTCGTCAGGCGGGGCGGGAGGTGTGAGTCCGGGGCCGCGCGGTGCAGCGCCCCCAAGCGGTCGAACGCGAGAGCAACGGCCGCGTCGAAGAGATCCGCCGAGGGCTCCGGGAGGAGCCCTCGCGCGAGCACCTCGGCGCGGAGCTCGGACGACATCCCCCTCGGCGAGAGGTGCTCGAGCGGCAGCAGGAAGCAGCCCTCGTGATCGAAGTAGAAGGGGGCGAGCTCCACGGTCAGTCGTCCATCGCGCGCAAGATGGCGAGGAGGAGGGCGAGGCCGCCGACGCCGGCCGCGATCCACGTCAGGCGCACCGGCCCCAAGGTGATCGGCGTGCCGCTCCGGTTGAGCATGGCGTCGCCGACGCCGAGGCCGAGCGCCAGCACGACGAGCCAGAGCGGCCCGCGCATGCGCGCGGCGATGCTGCGGCTCGTCGCGTGCGATGCGTCGGGTCGGTAGAGGCCGACGAAGTGATCGTGGCGCGGAGGGGGATCCCGGCGCGGGGCCGCGGCTCGGACGTCGAGGTCGAAGCCGTGGCTGATCGCGAGGGGCGGCTCGCTGAGGGGCCGCGGCCGCGCCGGCGGCGCCGCCGCCGCGGCCGCGCCCGGCCGCCGCGGCGCGGCGCGGCTGACCTCCTGCGGCGGAGGGGGGAGCGTGGGGAGCTCCTTGAGCTCGCCGGGGTCGAGCGGCGGCCTGCGGG
>CAZBJI010000246.1:0-8468 GCA_964492175.1 uncultured Polyangiaceae bacterium
GACGAAGTCGGAGCCGGAGATGCTGAAGAACGGCACGCCTCCCTCGCCGGCGATCGCGCTCGCCAGGAGGGTCTTGCCGGTGCCGGGCGGGCCCATCATGAGCACGCCCTTCGGGATCCGGCCGCCGAGCTTCTGGAACTTCTTCGGGTCCTTGAGGAACGCGATGATCTCTTCGAGCTCGTCCTTGGCCTCGTCGATACCCGCGACGTCCGCGAACGTGACCTTGTTCTGGGACTCGCTGAGGAGCCGTGCGCGCGACTTGCCGAAGCTCATCGCCTTGCCACCCCCGGCCTGGAGCTGCCGCATGAAGAGGTAGAACATGACGAGGAGGAAGATCATCGGGAGGATCGTGATGAGCGCCCCCGACCAGAACGGCGACCCGTCGTCCTTCTCGAACCCCACCTTGATGTTCTGCTTGACCAGCTCCTGAACCAGCGCCTCGCTCTGGTTCGGGTCGGGGCCCAGCATGACCTTCTGCTCTTTGGCGTTGTTCTTCGTCGGGTCGACGACCGTGAAGGTGTACTCCTTCTCCTTGATCTTCACCGACTCGACGTGCGGCTGATCCTGGGGGGCCCGCACGAGGGTCATGAACTCGCTGAACTCCACCTGCGTGGCGGGCTTCGTGTTCGAGTCCAAGAAGTGCCAGATCCCGAGGAACATCGTCGCGATCAGGACCCAGAGCAGCAGCGTTTTGTGGGATTGCTTCACAGAGACCTCGGAGAGCCCCAGCACCGGTGAGCCGGTAGGATCAAAGCGTGGAGCATTCGGGTGGCGGGCGCCAGCTTGGTCCCATCATAAGAAGGGAGCAAGGGCCCGTCGAGGCGATCCTGGCGATAGATGGGGCTCACTCTCTTCCCTTCGGTGCCTTCGGTGCCCCGGCGGGAGGTGGCCCTCGCCGCCTGGGTGACATCAGTTCCGTAAGGACGCGCCGGCCGTTCTCCAGCGTGATCAACACTTCTTCACGGTCGGACGCCCGGACCCGCGCCTCCCGCGCGCCCGCGCGGAGGCGCTGCTCGACGGCCTGGCGCTGCCTGCGGCTCAGAGGGGAGAGCGGATCGTCGGCCCGCGAGAGCGAGCTCAGGTCGTCCGCCAGCGCGCAGAGCGACTCCACGATGCGGGGGGCCAGAGAGGCGAGCAGCGGCATGACCTCCCGTCGGACGCGCACCCGCAGGAAGCGCGCGTCTTCGTTCGATGGATCCTCGGCGAAAGCGACCCCCGCGCGGCCCAGGTGCCGGACGACGTCGGCCCGGCGGGCCCGCACGATGGGGCGCAGGACGTCCCCCGAGCGCGGCGGGAGCACCGCGAGCCCCGCCGGGCCGGAGCCCCGCAGCAGCCGCATGACCACGGTCTCCGCCCGGTCGTCCGCGGTGTGTCCGGTGGCCAGGAACTCGGCGCCGACGCGCCGCTGCTCGGCGCGGAGGGCTCCGTAGCGAGCCTCCCTCGCGCGCGCCATCAGGTTCGATCCTGCCTCGACGCGGACCGCGACCGCGTGGAACGGCACGCCCTCTGCGGTGGCGAGCCGCCGGGCAAGCTCGAGCTCGGCGGCGGCCTCCGGCCGGAGGCCATGGTCGACGCCGCACGCGTAGAGGCGGAGGCCGAGCTCTCCGCGAAGTCGAGCCAGCACGTGGAGCATGGCGCTCGAGTCGGCCCCGCCCGAGCACGCGCAGAGCACCGTCGCGGGCGCGGCGAGCCCGAGCTCGTGCGCCGCGACGCGCTTCACGATCGTGCGGAGCGACGGCGCGTGCGAGCCACGCATCAGACCAGCTCGAACTCCTTGCAGAAAACGACGTGGGCACGCTCCCGGAGGTCGACCTCGCGGTGCACTTCGTTCGGGTACTCGTGCGAGCACTTCATCGACTCGGGCGCGAAGGCCGCGCAGCGCTCGCAGCCGTACGCCAGCCGAAAGCGTCGCGCCTCCTCGACGAGCGCCTCCGTCACGCGATGGATCACGGTGCGCCCTCCTGCGCGCGCCGCGCCGCCGCCCCGCGCTCGAACACCGCGACCGTCTCCACGTGGCTCGTCTGAGGGAACAGCTCGATCGTCTCGAGGGCCACCACGGCGAAGCCAGCCTGCGCGAGGACACGCGTGTCGCGGGCCAGCGTCGGGGGATCACAGGAGACGTAGACCACCCGCTTGGGCCGAGCCGCGGCGATCCGCCCCGCCGCGCCCGGCGCCCCCGTCCTCGGCGGGTCCAGGACGACGATCTCGGCGCGCTTCGGGATCGGCGTGGCTTCGGCGTCCCCCACCGACGCCCGCACCTTCGCGTCCAGCCCGCGCGCGGCGAGGTTCTGCTGGGCGCAGCGGACGGCCGCGGCGTCGATCTCCACGGTCGCGACGCGGGCGGCGTCCCGCGCGAGCTCGACCGTCAGCGTGCCGCTCCCCGCGAAGAGCTCGAGCACCTCTCGGCCTTCCGCACGCGCGAGCTCCCTCACCCGGGACGAGAGCAGCGCCGCGCCCTCGGCGGAGGGCTGCCCGAACCCGCCGGGCGGCAGGATGAGAGGGAGACCGTCGGCGCCGCGTTGCGCCGGGCTCGGATCCCCGAAGGTGGCAGGTCGCCCCGCGCCCTTCAGCGTCACGCGCGCTCCGCTCAGCGCGCCGCCGTCGACGGCGTCCTCCAGGCGCGCCCAGAACGCGGCGGGCAGCTCCCCGGCCCACGCGACGTCGGCGACGCCGCCGCGCGCGCCGAACGCGCACGCGATCTCGCCGCTCCCTCGCGCGCCCTCGAGGGCGCGCGCGACAGCGCGCGCCACGTCGAGCAGTCCGTCCTCCAGGACCACGCACGCCGCGGGCTCCACGATCTGACGCGAGCGCGCCGCGTGATACCCGAGTCGAACGCCGCGCCGGTCCGCTTCGGCGTGGAGCCGAACGCGTGAGCGGTAGCCGAGCGGTCGGGGTGCCGCGTGGACACGCACTTCGGGCAGCGCGTGCGGGGTGACCGCGTGGGCGAGCACCTCCCGGACGATGCTCGCGTGCGCCACCTCCTGCGCCGCCACCGCGAGGTGCATCCAGTCGCACCCACCGCAGGTGCCGGCGATCTCACACGCGGGCTCCACACGATCGGGTCCGGGCGAGACGACGCGCAGGAGCCTCGGCATGGCCCGCGCGCCGGAGGCGAGCTCCACCTCGACCCGATCCCCGGGAGCCACCCCCGGGACCAGCGACACGCGGCCGCCGGCTCGGACGATCCCGGCGCCGCCCGCGGCGAGCGCCTCGACGGTCGCGGTCGCGCGCTCGGCCCCGACCGGCGCGGTCACGCGCGCACGGAGGTCGTCTCGCTCGCGACGTCGAGCCCGGACGAACCCGCTGGGGCCGGCGCCGCCGGCCTACGCGACTGGAAGTACACGAGCGCGCCGAGCGCGAGCACGCAGATGGCCGTGAGCACCGCGACCGCCAGGAGGACGGCGGTGTTCTTGTCCCTCGTGGTCCGCGCCGCGGCGGCCTGCTGCGCGAGCCACATCGCCGCGGGATCCGGGCGCTGGATCGAGATGTTCGTCTCGATCTGGGAGGGCTTGAGCTGGGCGCGCGCCGCGATCGCGGCGTTGCCCGTGTTGCCCGTGGTGGTCGCGCCGACAGGGAGCTGGTGACCCAAGTTCGGCGCAGAGGCGTGCCCGAACGGTCCAGGGGACGCGGCGAGCGGGTTCTGCTGGGCGTGCTGGTTGACCGGCGCGAAAGGTCCTGGCGTGAAATAGCCGGGCTGGCTGGTCGGAGGGCTGGGGACCTGCTGACCCATGCCCCCGGGTGGCATCATCGGCTGCATGCCGCCGGGGAACGCGACCGTCGGCGGCCCAGGCGTCCGCTGAGACGGGGGAGGTGCGCCGAAGGTCGGCGGGAACTGTGGCGCTTGCGAAGGCGGGATGGCGATCGTGTGGCCGGCGCCGAGCCCCATGTTCGTCTCCCGGATCGACTGCAGCCGATCGGGGGACTGCTCGGTCCGCGCCGGAGCGCGCCCCGCGGCGGGTGGAGGCGGCGGCAGACCCATGGGCCCAGGCGCCAGGAGGTCCTTCACGTGCTCCCGCGTGGCGACGGTGGTCGGGATGTCCTCGTCGTCGTCGACGAGCGACGTGGTCGCGAGGCCGGCCTTCGCCGCGCTCGACCCCGGGACCGTCGGCGGAGGCTGAGGCGTCGGCTGCGCGGGGCGAACGGCCCCGTTCGCCGCTCTGCCGGACGACGGAGCCGGCGCGCCCGCGGCCGGAGGAGGCGGCCCGCCGCGTCGCGAGACGGTCGGCGGGCCGGGGACGCTCGGCCGGCCCAGATCGGGCGCGCCGAGCGAGTCCGTGGGCGCCTCGGAGCCGCTGGCCGCCGTCCCCTTGTTGCTGCCGCGCGCGGCCTTCATCGCGTTCAGCTGATCGATGTTGATCGTGGACGTGACGTCCGCCGCCCAGGCCAGGTGCGCCTCACGAGCCTGGATGCGATCGGAGAACAGCTCCCGGATGAAGACCGATACCTCCTCGGGCCCGATGAGGACCGCGCGACGCTGGAGGTAGAGCTGCAACGCGCGGGACAGCTCGCGCGCGGTCTGGTAGCGCTCCGGCTTCTTCTTGGCGAGCGCCTTCATGACGACGCTCTCCAGCTCGATCGGATAGCCCTGCACGATCGTCGAGGGCGGCGGCACGACGCACGCCTGGACCTTCTCGAGCGTGTCGAGATCCGTATCCATCCGGAAGAGGCGGTGCCCCGTCGTGAGCTCCCACAACACGACGCCGAGGGCGAACACGTCGGTGGTGCGATCCACGTCGTCTTGACCGCGGACTTGCTCCGGCGACATGTACGCGAGCTTGCCCTTGAGCGTGCCTGCGCGCGTCTCGGAGAGTCGGTCCGCAACCTTCGCGATCCCGAAGTCCACGACCTTCGTGTAGCCCTCGTACGTCACGAAGAGGTTGTGCGGCGTGACGTCCCGATGGACGAGGCCGAGGAGCTGGCCGTTCTTCCCGCGCAGCTCGTGCGCGGCGTGGAGGCCCTCGGCGGCGTCGGCGCAGAGGCGGGCGGCGACGTCGACGGACATCAGGTGGTTGCGCTCCTCGCAGCGGCGCATGATCTCGCGGAGCGGCTCGCCGTGGAGGTACTCCATCGCGATCCAGTACGTGCCCTCGTCCTTCCCCAGATCGAACACCTGCGCGACGTTGGCGTGGTTGATGCCTGCTGCGATGCGCGCCTCGTCGAGGAACATGTCGACGAACTGGTCGTCCTCGACGAGGTTCGGGTGGATGCGCTTGATCGCGACCCACTTCTGGAAGCCGCCGGGCCCGTCCATGCGGGCGAGGTGCACCGTGGCCATGCCGCCGATGCCGATCTCCTCGACGACGCGGTAGCGTCCCAGAAAGAACGTGGTCGGGGCCTGCTTGTCGCCGCCCTTGGAGCCGCCTGGGCGGCCCGGGCGATCGGGCACGCTACCGCGCGGTCCGCCCGGACGGGCGGCCGAAGGTCGGGGCGGCGGTTGTGCCATGTGTCCCGAGTGTAACGCGACAGGCGCGACGTTTGCCACGCTGCTCTCGGCCGGCGCGCTCGCGCGGCTCACACTGTGCGCAGAGTCCGAGCGCCGGCGCGCGCGGGCCCCATGGGGCGGCAGCGCGCGCCTCTCGTCGCGTTCATGGGAACGGCTGCGCGGGTTGTCCCCGCTGAAAGATGAAGCGGAACTCGCCCGTGAGCCGGCTCTCGTCCGAGAACAGGCCGGTGGCGGGATCCCACCCGCGTGGATCGGCCACCACGACGTCGAACCTCGCGACGGTGAGCCGCCTGTCGGCGTCCGGCTCGTCGGGATCCCCGCTGAACAGCTTGTCGAACGTGATCGTACCGGAGGTCGCGTAGAGGACGATGTTCTGCGAGTGGCACGACTCCAGGAGCGAGAGCGCCAAGTGCACGGGGGCGTCGCAGCCTGCCTCACCGCACACCGTCCCCACGGCCACGCCCGGCGGCGCGACCCCGGGGGGAAGCGAGACCGCCACCGGCGCGCCCAGGCTCTTCTGGACGAGCTCCACGTCGTTGATCAGCAGGGAGACGCCGTCGGACACCTCCACGAGGTCGTCGCCACGCTGCAGGCGGATCTGCATCTGGTTGCGGAACGGGTCCGCGGCGAAGAAGTCCGGCTGCAAGTCGTACGCGTCATCCCAGCACTCGAACGCGACCAGATGGTCGCTGACCACGTCCCCGGTCCCTTCGCCGATGGAGACGCATCCGGGGGCAGACGAGAGGGAGACGGCCGCCCAGGCCGCCACCGCGACGCGACCGGCGGGGAGGCTCACGGGGCGGCCCTCACCGGCTGCTCGCTCCGTGCGGGGGTCACCTGCGCGATGGTCCCGCCGCCGAGCACGCGCGTGCCCTCGTAGGCCACGGCGACCTGACCGGGGCACGCCGCGCGGACCGGCTCCAGGAAGCGGACCGTGACGCGCCCGCCCGCGGCAGGCTCCTCCCGGCGGAGGACCGCGCGCGCGCCGCCGTGCCGGGCCCGCACCTTGACGATGGCCTCGCAGGGGAACGACACGTCCTCCGCGAACACCACGTCTCGCTCGAGCACGACGCCGCGGACCGCCGCGTCCTCCTCGAACCCGACCCGCACGGTGGCGCTCTCGGCGTCGACCGAGACGACGAACGCGGGTCGTCCGAGCGCGACGCCGAGGCCCTTGCGCTGGCCTACGGTGAACCGATGGACCCCGTCGTGACGGCCGAGGACCGCGCCGCCCGGCCCGACGATGGGTCCGGGGCGGAGCCGGCCGTCGCTTCGGGCCTCCACGAAGGCGTCGTATCGCCCGTCCGCGACGAAGCAGAGCTCCTGGCTCTCGCCCTTGTCGGCCCCAGGGAGCCCGGCGGCGCGCGCCTCGGCCCTGACCTCCGCCTTCGCGGCGTCGCCGAGGGGAAACCTCGTCCGGGCGAGCTCGTCCCCCGTCAGCATGTGTAGGAAATAGCTCTGGTCCTTGGCGCCGTCGGCGGCTCGATGCAGAGCGAACGTGGCGCCGTGGGGCTCCACCCGCGCGTAGTGGCCCGTGGCGACCCACCGGGCGTCGAGGCGCCGGGCGAGCGGCAGGAGCTCGCGCAGCTTGACCGTGCGGTTGCACGCGACGCAGGGGCTGGGCGTTTGCCCAGCGACGTAGGCGTCGACGAACGGCTGGACGACGGTCTCGCGAAAGAGGTCCCTCCGGTCGAAGGTGTAGTGCGGGATCCCGAGGTGATCAGCCACGCGACGGGCGTCGTACTGGTCCTCGGGGGCGCAGCACCGCCCCCGCTCCGAGCTGTCGGGGTAGTCCCAGAGGTGCAGGGTGACCCCGACGACGTCCAGGCCCTCGCGAACGAGGCGCAGCGCGGCGACGGAGGAGTCGACTCCTCCGCTCATCGCGACGAGCACGCGTTCGGACGACACGGGGCCAGCTTACCGGGGCGCGGACGGCTCTTCCAGGCCGCCCCCACCGGCCTCGCGTGAGAGGCCCATTTGGCCGACCGGCTGACGCACGTGATACCGTTCGATCACAGCATGTCGAAGGGCCGCGTCCTCGTAATCGACGACGACGAGTGGGTTTGTCGCCTGCTCTCGGTCGCGATGAGTGAGGCCGGGTTCGAGGTCTCCATCTGCGAGAACGCAGCGGACGGCTTCTTCCGGGCGGTGGAGGACCAGCCCGCGTGCATCGTCTGTGACGTCGACCTGCCGGATCAGAACGGGTACTGGGTCGCCCGCAAGATCCGGGCGCACCCGTCGAAGGTCTCGCTGGCGCCCATCGTGTTCTTGTCGGGTCTGGACGACCGCGAGCACAGGCTCGAGGGGTTCCAGGTCGGTGGCGACGCCTACCTGACGAAGCCCTTCCGCATCGACGAGGTCGTCGCGCAGGTCGACGCGCTGATCCAGATGGCGGCGCGCCTGCGGCAGAGCCGCGCCCAGCTCGCGACGATACCTCCTTCCGGGCCCGCGATGATCGGGAACCTCGCGCAGATGTCGGTGGCGACGGTGCTCACCCTGCTCGATCTGGAGCGGCGGAGCGGGATCCTCGAGCTCGTCAGCGGGGACCGCAAGGCTCGGTTCATCATCGTCCAGGGCGCCATCGCCGAGACGACAGTCGGGAGCGGGACGGTCGCGCCGCTCGCCGCGATCCGCATGGTGATGACGTGGGAGACCGGCAAGGTCGCGTTCTCCCCCGCCGAGGTGGACAAGAGCGCGGCGGGGGAGCCAGTCGCGATCAACGCGCTCCTCATGGAGGCGGCGCGGCTCGAGGACGAAGCCCGCCTCGACGTGCCGAGCGACAGGCCGAGCTCGGCGCGGCTCACGTGGCGCGAGACGCTCGCGCGGTCGGTCGCGCCGCGCGACGGCAGCCTCACCCCGAGCCGCCCGACGGGGTCGCCGAGCGTCGCCGACTCGGTCCCTCCGAGCTCGATGCAGACGGTCGACTCGCTCATGGCCCCGGTCGACGGCACGCCGGTGACCGCGGTCCCCGGGGCCGCCGCCCCCCCGCCCGCGGCTGCGGTGCCCGCGCCCGCGGCCGCGGCGG
>CAZBJI010000247.1:0-8399 GCA_964492175.1 uncultured Polyangiaceae bacterium
CCCGCTCCAGAACGAACCGGTCGAAGTGCTCGTACTGCAGCCCGATCGCGTCGATCGCGCCGAACAACGGGACGCGCTCGAGCGTCCCGCCCGTCTCGGCCGTCGCGAGGCGAGCCTCTATCTCCTCGTCGCTCAGGACGTCGTTCCCCGTGATCTCGACCTCGTCGACGACGCAGCCCGTCAGGTCCTTCGGCGAGCACACGATCGGCTCCCTCCCCGCGCAGCCCAGCGCAGCGAGGGACATGGCCGCCGCAGCGAAGACTGCGTGGGTCCGCGGGGTCGAGCCAGCCACAGGAGCGCGACGATACCACGACGGCTAGACCCACCTGTCCCACCTGTCCCCACCTCACGTTGAGGTTGTTTGAGCGGCGGGGCTGGCCGCGGGCGAACAACCCGCGATTGCCGCCGCAACACAGTCAGGTACCATGGGCCCACATCCTGGAACCACATGCTCCGTTCGGAGTACTGGAGGCGACGTGAAGCTGGCGCTCGGCACGGGGGCTCACTCACCCAAGGCGCTTGAAGGCCGTTCTCTCCTCGTGGCGCTCTCCCTCGCCACCACGGCGTGTCTCGGTGCGCTCGCGGGCTGCGGCGACGACGGGACGGGCGTCGGCGGGGAAGGCGCTGGCGCCCAGGTGGAGAAGAACACGACCCCGGTGGCGGGTGGGCTGCGGCGGCTCACCGGCACGCAGATGCGGTACTCGGTCGAGTACCTCCTCGGGCCGGAGGCTGCGTCGCTCTTCGTGGTCTGGGACGACCCACAGCTCCACGGCTTCGAGTCCATCGCCGCGGCGGAGCTGGCCCTGGGCGCCAACGACGTCTCCACCCTGGAGTCCGTCATCATGCAGCAGGTGACCGAGGCGGCAATCGCCGACGGCGTGCACCTCGCCAGCTTCGCGCCCTGTGTCACCCAGAGCCCCGGCCAGGCGTGCTTCGCGGAGGTGGCCGAGCGCTTCGGGCGGGTCGCGTGGCGCCGGCCCCTCGAGCAAGACGAGAAGGACAGGCTCGTCGCCATCGCCAACGCTGGCTTCGCGTGGGGGCCGCAGTGGGGCTTCGACGCCTTCGAGAGCGGGCTGCAATACCAGCTGAGCGCGATCCTCCAGTCGCCGAACTTCGTGTACATCAGCGAGCTGGGCGTGAAGGACGGGGAGCATCGGCGCCTCGGGAGCTACGAGCTCGCCGCCCGGATGTCGTTCTTCCTGGTGCACCGGACGCCCGACGTCGAGCTCCTCGACGCCGCGCAGAACGGGCAGCTCGACGACGCGGGGATCCGCGCGCAGGCGCGCCGGCTCCTGCTGCTGCCCGAGGCGCGGCGCTCGCTCGACCGGTTCTTCGGGGAGTATCTGCTGATCTCCACCATCGCCGAGAACCCGAAGGACGCCACCAAGTACCCGCAGTGGAACGCCGAGCTCGCGCTCGCCATGCAGGAGGAGATGCTCAGGTTCCTGCAGGACATCGTCTGGACCCGCAACGCGGACGCGCGCGAGATCTTCAACTCGACGACCACCTTCGTGAACCCGCTCCTCGCGCAGCACTACGGCGTGCCAGGGCCGGCCTCGGGCTGGGCCGCGGTCACGCTCCCGCCCGAGCAGCAGCGCAGCGGCATCCTCGGAAAGGCCGGCTTCCTCGCGCGGTTCGGGCACCCGACGATCACCTCGCCCACGCGGCGCGGTCGGTTCTTCTGGGAGAAGCTGCTCTGCGAGACCATCGATCCGCCGCCGGGCAACGTCGACACGACCATCCCGCCGGATCCTCCCGGGCAGCACCAGACCATGCGTGAAAAGCTGGCGTTCGCGTCCGCCGACCCGGCGTGCTCCACGTGCCACCTCCGGATGGATCCGGTGGGCCTCGCGATGGAGCACTTCGACTCCATCGGCAAGTACCGCGCCGACGACGAGGGCCTGCCGATCGTCACGGAGGGCAGCTACGGCACCATGTCGTTCGCCAGCGTGTCCGATCTCGGCAACGTGCTCGCCGCCGACGAGCGAGCGACCCGCTGCATGGTGAACAACTTCCTCCGCCAGTCGATGGGCCACCTCGAGACCGAGGGCGAGACCGCCGCGATCGACGCGCTCACCCAGTCGTTCGTCGACGGCGGCTACCGGCTGCAGGACCTGATGGTGGAGATGACCCTGAGCCCCGCCTTCCGGCTGGTGGCGGAGCCCAAGTAGGAGTCATGACAATGCGCCGATTCGTCCTTCCCCGCCGCACGTTCCTCCGTGGGTCTCTCGCCGTCGGCACCGCGGCCGTCGGGCTCCCGCTCCTCGAGGCGATGCTGAACGACCACGGCACCGCGCTGGCTGGTGGAGCGCCGCTCCCCATGCAGTTCATCACGTGGTTCATCGGCAACGGCTACCGGCTCGAGCAGCTGGAGCCGTCGACCACCGGAGCAGGCTTCGCCTTGTCCGCCGAGCTCCAGCCGTTCCAGAACGTGGCGGAGTACCTGAGCATCGTGACGGGCCTCCAGAACTGGTGCTACGCGCAGCCCACCCACCACGAGGGCATGACCGCGTGGAACGGCTACCACCCCGCGCAGCTCTCGGGCCTCTTCTCCAAGGCGGGCGGGCCCACGCTCGATCAGCTCATCGCGGACCACATCGAGGCGACCGCGTCACCCGCGCCGGCCATCCGCTCCATCCAGGTGGGAGTCTCCAAGCGGACGAGCGTGATGGACAGCGGCACGACGATGCACGTCCTCTCCCACCGCGGGACGGAGGAGCCGCTCTACCCGGTGTTCCAGCCGAAGGCGGTGTTTCAGACGCTCTTCGGGAACTTCGTCCCGCAGCCCGACGACAAGGCGCTCCGCTTGCAGGTCATCGCGTCGGTCCGCGAGGACGCGAAGAAGCTCCAGGCGAAGGTCGGCGCGGCCGATCGCCTCCGCATCGAGGCCCACCTCGACGGCCTCGCGGAGCTCGAGGAGACGATCAACACGCTCCCCCCCCAGTGCCCCCTCCCCATGGAGCCGACGGTCGAGAACAACGTCAACGTCTCGAACCTCTCGCAGCCCGAGCCGCTCGACGAGGTGAACAAGGCGATGTGTGATCTCATCGTCGCCGCGTTCAAGTGCGACGTGACCCGCGTCGCGTCGTGCATGTTCATCGGCGGCGCCGCGGAGACCGTCTACCACGAGATCGGGCAGTCCGAGGGCTTCCACAACCTCACCCACATGGGCAGCGCGCAGGCTCAGGTCCACACCGGCGTCGTGCACGCGCACACCAAGCTCGCGTACCTGCTCGAGCAGATGAAGGCGACCGTGGACGCGACCGGGGCGAACCTGCTCGACACCGGGCTCGTCCTCTCCGGCAGCGACTGCGCCACCGGCTACACCCACAACGTGTCGCGCCAGCCGTGGATCCTGGTCGGCAAGCTGCGCGACAAGATGAAGGCGGGGTACCACCACCAGGTGGCCGGGCCGTACAACGGCAACGAGGGCGCGGCGAACGCCGCCGGCAACACGAGCGACGTGCTCCTCACCATCCTCAAGGCGTTCGATCCCTCGGCGACCTCGATCGGTGATCTCACCCCACGCAACCGCGGCGGTGGGCGCTGGTGGGGGACGAGCAACCCCCCGGCTCAGGTGGTCGCTGGGTCGACGACGCACATCCCCGAGATCACCGGCCCCGCGTTCGGGTGATCATGCAGATCGCACCCCGGGGTGCTGCACCCCGGGTGGCGCACCCCGGCTTGGCGACGCTCCCGCGCGGGAGTTGCTGACGTACGCGCGCGCGACGCGCTACGCTTCCAGTATGCTTCGCCATAGCCTCGGTCTCGCGTCCGCCGTGGTCCCGTGGGCGCTCGTGCTCGCCGCGTGCGCGCACGGAGACACTGGCTTCGGCGAGGGCGGCTCCGGGGGCGCCGGCGGCACCGGCGACGTCACCGGCGGCACCACCGGCTCCACCAAGTCCGCCGCGACCTCCACCTCGGGGCCCAGCGTGACCTCTGCGTCGACGCAGAGCAGCGGCCCCGCGACCACCGGGCCGACCACCACGAACACGACCGGCCCATCGACGACGGTCGGCACGACGGTCGCGACCTCGACCACCACCGGCGGCGGCTGCACGCACGACTCGTGCACCGTCGGCGCGCCCCTCGACCCGAGCTGCAGCGCCTGCGCGGACCTCGTGTGCAACGGCTTCGGGGACACCGCGTGCTGCACCACCTCGTGGGACGACTTCTGCGTGATCTACGGCGAGGTCTACTGCGCCTGCATGTGATCAGTCGCGCCAGCGCGCGGCGAGCTCGGGCAGCAGCGTCGCGCCCATCTGGAACAGGTGCGCCATGTGGTGCTCCTTCGTGTCTCCGCGGTAGCCGAGCACGTGGAAGCGGCCCTTGCGGGCCTCGCTCGTGGGCTCCATGCGCTTCTCGAGCTTCTTCGAGACGGCGCCCCGCATGCTCGCGAGCTCGAGGTAGGCGGGGGCGTCCTTGCCCGGATCGAGCGGAGCGCGCTCTGCGCCGGTGTGCGCGAGCAGGTAGCTCGCGGTCGCCATCGTGCTCGCGTACGCCTTCGGATCGATGTCCGAGTGCGTGATGCCGAACAGGATCTCGGCGCGCACGGCCTGCTCCGCCGCCAGGGCGAACGGTCGCATTTGCCTGTGGTTGAGCTCGCCGTTCTCCCAGCCGCAGTGGATCCCGTCGAAGATGAGCACGGCGTCCAGCTGGTCTTGCTTGCGGCGCACCGTCAGGATGGTGGACACCGCGCCGTAGCCCGCGCTCCACCCCGAGAGCGCGACGCGCCGCAGGCGCGCGCTCGCGACGCCTCGGCGCTCGACCCCGACCCGGATCGTCTCGAGCAGCTCCTCGTAGGTGCCCGGGACCGCGTAGTACTCTTCGTACGGCGCCGACCCGATGCCGAGGTTGATGATCGCGACCGCGGCGTTCAGGTCGGCGACCTCCGCGCTCTCCCGGACGACGGCGGTGTTGCCGTGGAAGTGGAGGAGGAGATCGAACGCTCCGTCTGCGCCGGGCTTGAAGCTCTCGGGCAGCACCAGGATGCCTCCCGGCAGGCTCACGTGCCCCTCCCGACGCAGGCGTACGGCGGGCTCCGCCTCCGCGGGCGCCGGGGGCTCTCGCATGAGGCGATCGAGCAGGCTCGCGCCCGACACGCGCGTGCCCGACTCGACGAGGGACATCATGTCGGCCTTCGACGGCATCGAGAGCGGGACGCCCTCCAGGCCGCTGCGGAGCGCGAAGCAGACGAGCACCCCGAGCAGCAGGAACACCGCCCACGGCACGCCACCTTGGCGCGCGCGCGCGGAGGACGGCGCGTGCCTGGAAGGCGTCGTCAGCGTCTCGACCGCGACCGGCGCGGGCGTCGGGGTCACCGCCTGCGCGGGCGGCTCCTTCTTGCGCTTCGCGACGCGCTCGGTGACGCGCGCCGCGAGCGCCTGCCGTCCGCGCATCGAAGGCTCGCTCGTCCCGAGGCCTGACGAGGCCGACGTCGTGGTCCGCCGAACGTTCCTCGGCAGCGGCGTGCGCGCGCGCGCGCCCTCATGGGGCGCGGACGCTGGCGGAGCTCGCCGCGCTTCGGACCGTGAGGGCGGAGCCATCCCCCCGACCTGCGCACGCGGCGACCGGCAGGGCCAAGTTTTCTGGGCCGTCCGGGCGCGGTCTACATGTGCCGAATCAGATCAGGGTGTAGGCGGAGCTACGACCTTCTTGGCCGGACCCACCTGCGGCGCCGCGAGCTGGCGCAGATCGAGCATCTCGGAGATGGCAGGAACGACGACGATCTCGCAGCGCCGGTTGGCCTGGCGCCCCTCGTCCGTTTCGTTGCTCGCCACGGGATCCGTCTCACCGAAGCCGGCCGCCGACCAGGTCTCCTTCGGGAGACCGCCCCCCTTCGGGTCGGTCATGAAGGTGTACACGGCCCTGGCGCGGGCCATGGACAGGCCGAGGTTGTCGCCGAACACGCCCCCCTTCAGCTTCTGCGAGTCGGTGTGCCCGGCCACCTGGTACTCCCGGTTGACCAAGGTCGCGTCGGCCTTGATCACCTCGGCGATCTTCCGGAGAGCGTCCTTGCCCTCCTTCCGGATCTGGTCTTTGTTGGTGTCGAAGAGCACGTCCCCCGGGAGCCAGATGACCAGCCGGCTCTTCCGGACGCGAACCTCGATGCCGAGCTTGAGCAGCTCGTCCAGCTTGCTGCGCAGGAGCTCCATCCGCGCCTTGATCTCCTCCAGCTGGCGCGCGCGGCTGCGGAACTCGGCGAGGGCGCGCTCGCGCTCCGCCAGGGTGGCCGTGAGGTCGCCGATGCGGCCCTCTTTGAACTCCAGGTCGAGCCCCATGGCTCGAAGTCGATCCTCCATCTCGGAGACTCGCTGCTTCGCTTGCTGCAGCTCCGTCCCGAGCTCGTCCGCCTTGACCTCCGCGCTGCGCTGCTTCGCCAGCGCGCGCGTGAGCTTGTCCGCCTGGGCCTGGTACTCTTCCTTCGTGTACCCGCAGCCGGCGGCGAAGCAGCCGGCCAAGGTCAGCGTCAGGAGGACGCGAAGCCGCGAGCCTAGAGTCATATGGCGGCTACCCTAATACATCGTCCGCGAAGTTTCCCGGCGGAAGACGCCCGACCGCGACAAGACGCTCCGGCCCAGGGCGGCGACCCCCGGCGGGCACCGCGCCGTCGCGCGTTTTCCCGGCCCGCGGGCGCCGGAACCCCCGCGCGAGCGCGGCGCTCCGTCGGCCCGATCCGAGCCGCCCGCCGGTACGGCTCGAGCCCGGGAGCCACCCGTTGACGCAGCCGAAGCTCGACCGTCTCGCGCGCGCCGGATCGGCGGGGGGCCCACGCCTCCGGAGCCCGTCCGCGCCGGCGATGGTCGGGCGCGGCCTCGCCTCCGGCCTCGCCAGGTTCTTGCGCTGGTTCTTCGTGGGCGGGCTCGGCGTGCAGCTCTCTGGCGTGGGCGGAAGCGACCAGGACTTCTCCTTTCGCTCCGGAGCTCGGCGCATCCTGGCCTTCTTCCTCCTGGTCCGTGTCGCGGCGCTGCTCGGCATCGTGGCCCTGGTCGCGTGGTCCCAACGGCGCCCTGCGCTCGCGACGGCGCTGGCGGGTGGGTTGTTCTTCGTCGCTTGGCTCTGGTTCTGGTCGCGTTCCCGCGCGCGAGCGCGCCTCATCGAGGTCGGCACGGGCCCGCTCTCGGCCGATCCTCTCCAGCCCGACGTGGACGTCACGGCGCACCGGCTGCTCCCGGCGCGTGCGCTCCAGACGCTGGCCGTCGCGCTCGATCACGCGCGGCGTGGCGACGTCGCCTCCGCGTCGCGCCTCGTTCGGTCCGTGGACGTCGACCAGCTCGAGCCGGACGAGCATCGCCTCCTCGTGGGCGTGACCTCGCTGATCGCGGACCGAGACTCGGACGGGGCCGCCGCCGCGCGGGCGGCGGTCGCGGCCTTCCCGACCGGTGTGCCCGAGGTCGACGAGCGGCTGGCGACCATCCACGCGCGGGCGATCTGGCACGACGGCGTGCGGGTGGCGCAAGCTCTCGAGCGCTGGGTCGCGGCCGGCTTTGCTCCCGAGGTCGGCTCCGCGGTCGGGCGCAAGATCCTCCTCATGCAGATCAAGCTCGGCGACGATCCGGCGCTGCTGCCAGAGGAAGCGGAGATGCTCGCGGAGGAGGCCAAGACCCTCGGCGACCCCGAGCTCGAGCGCCGCCTCCGCGCGGTCGCGAGGCGATCGCAGCCGGGCTACCGCTGACCTAGCGGCCCGGCGCCTCGAGCGGCGGCGCGTCCCGCTCCAGCACCACGTCGAAGTCGCGACGAAACGTGAGCGTCGAGAGCGAGCCCTCCATCATCGATGCGAGGCGATCGGCGATGGACTCGCCGCTGGTCGGGCCCTTGGCGCGCGTGACGAACACGTACGCGAAGCATCTCCGCCCCCACCCGCCGAACGCCAGGATGAAGCCGAACAGCTCTCCGCCCGGCGCCGCGACCAGGCCCACTTCGGCGTGCGTGTCGAACTCGGGGGGCAAGGACAGCGTCCGCTCTTCGACGATCTCCGCCCCCTCCCGCGAGGGCAGTGACCTCAGCGTCCGGGCGCGAGCCTCACATTTCTCGCGCGACATGCGGTTCTCGTCGCGCCACAGCCGGACGAGGAGCGTCGAGCTCTCGTCGGGGCGGCGCGCCTCGAGCCAGCGCGACGTGCGGTCGTCGATCTTCCACGCCGAGCCGCCGGGCAGCTCCAGATCCAGCCCGAAGCGCTTCGACCGGAACACGCCGGGGCGCGGCGCGTCCGCCGGCGCGCTCGCGGTCGTCGCGGGCTTCGTCGGCCCCGCGGGGCCCGGCTGGTCCACGCACGCGCCCAGCAGGAGCAGGGTCGCCGCTCCGAGGAAGGGCGAGAGAGGCAGGCGAGCCTTCGTCATGGGGACCGCCCCCTGTCGCCGCCGTCGGCCGTCCCGCCCGAGGCCCTCCTCGACTCGGCC
>CAZBJI010000248.1:0-8301 GCA_964492175.1 uncultured Polyangiaceae bacterium
TCGGTGGCGCGACGATCACCACCGGCGCGAAGGAGGTGACCGTCGCGAGCTTCTACCTCGACGCGCGAGAGCTGAGCGTGGCGCAGTATCGAGCGTGCACGAACGCGGGCAAGTGCACAGGCGGCGCGTCGGTGCGGGGCGTCGACCCTCCCGACGAGGCCGCGTGGAACCCGAAGTGCAACCTAGGACGAGGCGACGGGCAGCCGATGAACTGCGTCACGGCCGCCCAGGCAGAGGCTGCGTGCCTCTGGCGCGGCGGGAGGCTGCCGAGCGAGGCCGAGTGGGAGCTCGCCGCGCGAGGCCAGCGCGGGCGGAAGTACGTGTGGGGCGCCGGCGGGCCCGACTGCTCCCTGGCGTGCTGGGGGAAGAACCAGGGTTGCTTCGACGCCGCCAAGGAGATCGTGACCTGCCCTCTCGGCGCCTTCGCCGAGGACAAGACCGACGACGGGATCCTCGACATGGCGGGCAACGTGTCGGAGTGGGTCTCCGGAGCGGGCGCGGAGCGGGTGATCCGAGGAGGCAGCTTCTTCGACGACGCCGAGGCGCTGCTCACGACCTACCGCGCGACGAAGCCGGCGGGGCTGGCCCACCCGACGATCGGCGTGCGCTGCGCGGCGGACGTGCCAGGCCCCGCCACGCCCTGATCCGGCGCAGGCCTCTCCCTGCGCCCGACCTGCGGAGGCCCGTCGATCCAGCCTCGGCGAGCGTCAGCGCCACCTGGCGCGGAAGGTGTACCCCCGGGCGCCGGGCTCGCCGCAGTCCACGGCGACGTCCAGCCCTCCGGCGAGCTCGAGCGCGGCGCGGTAGGCGGTGCCGTACGCGAGCGCGATCGTCCTCGGGATGAGGTGGGGGGGACCGCTCAATCGGAGCACGGCCTCCTGCGGCTCGACCTGCCGCATCGACAGCTCGGTCCCGCGGTGCATCCGCGCCCAGCGCCCGGCGGCGCCGTCGAGGACGCGCTTGGGAGCGGCCACCGCGAAGAGGACCCGGTAGAGGGGGCTGGAGAGGAGGCGCCGGTTCTGCAGGTACGTGTACTCCAGGAACGCGTCCTCGCTCGCCATCGAGTCGCGCTGCGCCAGGTAGATCGCCGTCACGTGGACCTCCGAGATCCACTCGGTGGGGGCCGGGGGCGACTCGAGCAAGCCGATCAGGTCGGGTGGCAGAGCGGCCTCGATGTCCCGCCGCGTCTCGTTGCCGATGAACTGGCGAAAGACCGTCGCCTTCTGCTGGCAGTCCGGATACGAGCCCAGCCCCTCGGGCAGCGCCGCGAGGAACGCCTCCATGGTCGGGGCCCGCTCGATCCGCATCGTGGTCGATCCTATTTCCAGAGCTGGCGGATGCGACAGGGTGAATCTGGGGCTCGGCCGGGCCACGAGGCGGCCGGCGCGACCAACGGCTCCCGGTCCGGACCTCGGGCTCGGCGAGAAGGCCGGGTTAGCGGCCCCCGATGCGGAAGACCATCAGCACCAACGTCACGAGCTTCAAGGCGTGCGTGATGCCGGCCACCATGGCGATGCGCGCGGCGATCGGCCGGAGCTCCCGCCCGTCCCCGCTCTCGATGGCGGCGCCGAGGCGATCCACCGCGGGCTTGAGCACCATGATCTCGACCGCCAGCGTGATGAGCGCCAGCAGGAGGCCCGCGTGGATGCGCGGCCCCACGGCGCCGAAGCCGCCCACGGCGAAGATCATCCCGAGGCCCGAGCCCATGGTCACGAGCGCCGCGACGCTCCCGATCGATATCGCGCGGAGGACGCGCGCGGCGAGGTGGTCGGTGTGCGGCTTGCCCCGCGCGATCGTCTTGCGTACGTCGCTCGCGACGCCGAGCGCGCCCGCGAACCAGACGGCCATGCCGAGGAAGTGGAGGAGGCGCAGCGCGGAGAGGAAGTTCGGGTCCATGGGGCGTGGTAGTCCTCTTACAGCGTCGGCGACGCGGATGGGCGGTCAGATGTGCGCCTCACGGCGTGGAGCGCGCTCACGCCAAGGCACCGTCCCGTACGCCGAGCGTGCTCTCCCGCGCGGCCAGGCAGGCCTCGCTGCCGGCGGGGAACACCCGGCAGTTGTGCGGGCGGATCTCGTAGATGAAGCACCGGTTGTCCTGGGCGAGCTGCTGGCACCGGCCGTCGCGCAAGAACCGGAGCGTCACCTTGCCGTCTCGCGCCCGGCGAACGTAGGTGCGCGTGGTGAGCTCGGGCCGGCCCGCCTCCCGGAAGCGCTCGAGATCGGCGTCGTACAGGATGACGTTCGCCTCGTGGCAACACGCCCCGCAGTCCAGACAGTCGAGATCGAGCGTCCGCGTGGGCCCTTGGTGGATCGAGTCTCGCTCACACCAGTCGAGCGCGGCCTCCACGGCGTGGGCGCCGACCCGAGCGCGAAAGAGGCCCGCGGCGGGCCCATCCTTCACGCGGCGGTACCGCTCTTGATCGAGCGCGAGCACCGACCAGCGCCCGGCCTCGGTGATCCGCCCCTTCCCGTCGACGCCGAGGTAGAGCTCGATGACCCCGTCGTCGCGGACGACCGCGGCGTGCCCACCGGAGCGCACCCACGCCGCGGCCCGACTCAGAAACCGGTCCGCAAAGCGCCGCCACACGGGGCGAGCCAGACGCGTGCGACTCATCGGCTCGGCAATTCGCTCGCTCGTCTCAGCGAATCAAGAGCAATGTTCGCGTGGCTTCGCTTCGGTGGTCCGGCCGACCCTCGAAGCATCGGCCAAGACGCGGCCCGAGGGGCGCGGGCTCCTTCGTCCGATGGGAGCCGTCCGGGTCTGCGCCGAGCGACGCGGGCGCGAGGGCGGCCCCGCCCTACCCCGCCGAAGGAAACGGAGCCATGCGCTCGACGATGCGACCGAGGAGCGGGAACCGAAACGGCCGTAGCTGGCACGCGCGTATCGCTCCGATCAGGTTGAGGACGCCGAAGGGGAGGAGGACGAAACCGAGGCCCACCAACGTGGGCAAGAGTGTGTGGGCCCAAGGTCCGAGACCATCGAACACGCGGAGCGCGCTCCCGACCGTGACCACCATGTTCACGGCGACGTGGGTCGCCACGGCGAGCACCTGAATCAGGGCCGCCTGGGCTGCGCTCGCGCGGACGAAGGACCGCGCAGGACTGGTCGAGGCGATCACGAGCGCGAGCACCACCGGCAGGAAGAGCGCGCCGGCATACGCGACGGGCGCGAGCCCGCAGCCGTCGGGCGCCGCCGGAGACGGAGGGCCTGCGTAGCCCTGAGCGCGACCATGGTGCGGGTGGGGAGGGTGTGGGGCGTACGCGCCCGGCGACGGCGGCGCAGCGGGCTGGTGAGACCACGGCGCGACCGGACGCTGAGGCGACGGCGGCACCACGCTGGGTGCGTGGGCCTGCCGTCCCAGAGGGGTGCTCGAAGAGGTGAAAGGCTGCTGGTGCATGCGAGGGGGTGCCATGCTCCAGAGGTCGCACCAGCCCGCGCGCCGTGGACACGCGAGGGCCCGCATATCGTTCCACGCACCCCGAGCGGGCTCGCCCGGGCGAGGCCGCCCTACCCCGGGCGGGGACCGCGGAGACGGTGTCCCCGTCCTCCGCGACGACTCTGCGGGCCGCTCCTCCCCCGCGTCACCCCGCGCCGGGGGACTTGGAACGCCCTCGGCCGCCCCCTGCCCTCGCCGGCGGCGACGCCGTCGCGCCGGTTCGAGCGCCCTCCATCCGCAGGTAGCCACCGGCGAGGAGCCGGAAGAGCTCGGAGACGATCTCCTCGCGCGCGCGCGGGCGCTCGCTGATGCTCGCCTCGAGGAGGATCTCCTTCATGATGCCGAGCGTGACGCTCGCGTAGAAGTCGGCGTCGCCGGGCGCGACGATGCCCATGCGCTGGCCCTCCTCGAGCGCCGAGCGGAGCAGGGTGCGGACGCCGGAGTAAAACGATCCGATCTTGCGCACGAACGCGGGGTCGAGCCCCGCGGCGTACGAGAGGAGGATCCGCGTGAGCGCGGGGTCGTCCAGGAACACCGCCACGATCGCGCGGATGTTGTGCTGCACCTGGCTCGCGACGTCGCGCTCGACGTCGACCCGGAGGATCGCCGTGGCGATGCGCCCGAACAGGCCGTCCACCAGCTCCTCCAGGACGGCGCGCTTGTCCTTGAAGTAGAGGTAGTAGGTTCCCTTCGCGACGTTCGCCGCCAGGCAGATGTCGTCGACTTTGGCGTCGTGGTAGCCCTTGCTCGCGAACACGTCGCGCGCCGCCGCGAGCAGCGCGAGGCGCCTCGTCTTCTTGTCGATCTTCTCGGACTTCTCGGACCTCTCGGAGCTCGCCACCGACGGAGGAGCGTCGCGCGCGGCGCGGCGGCCGGCAAGCTCGGGACAGTGACCAACGGGTCACTTCGCAAGAACGACCCCGAAATGCGGGCCCGACAGCAAAGGGCCGGGGCTGACGTTACGTCACGCCATGGGAATATTGACGCCGAAGACAGGTCTGGTACGCCTGACTGACTCACCAGTCAGTCGGAGGTGCGTGGGATGCGGACGGGACCCTCGGATCGGCGAAAGCCCCTGGTCATCGGAATCGACGTCGGGTCCACCACGGTGAAGGCCGTCGCGCTCGATCCCGACTCCCTCGAGATTCTCTGGAGCGACTACCAGCGCCACCAGACCAAGCAGCCTGAGAAGGTCGTCGAGCTGCTCGAAGACATCGAGGCCTCCTACCCCGACTCGGACCGGGCGGCGTGGCGCGTCTTCTTGACGGGGTCGGGCGCGCTGCCGCTCTCGGCGCCCATCGGCGGCAAGTTCGTCCAGGAGGTGAACGCCGTCACGCTCGCGGTGGAGAAGCTCCACCCCGACGTCCAGAGCGTCATCGAGCTCGGCGGCCAGGACGCCAAGATCATCATGTTCTCCTCCGACCCGAAGACGGGGGAGAAGACGGCGTCCCCGTCCATGAACGACAAGTGCGCGTCGGGCACCGGCGCCACGATCGACAAGTGCATGATCAAGGTTGGGCTCCCCCCCGAGCTCGCTGTGAAGGTCCACTTCGACGACTCGAAGCTCCACCACGTGGCGGCGAAGTGCGGCGTCTTCGCGGAGACCGACATCGTCAATCTGGTGAAGAGCGGCATCCCCTCGAAGGAGATCCTCTGCTCGCTCGCCGACGCGATCGTCCTGCAGAACCTCAGCGTCCTCACGCGGGGCTCCACGCTCAAGCACCGCGTGCTCCTGCTCGGCGGGCCCAACACGTACCTCCCCTTCCTCCAGGAGTGCTGGCGCCAGCGGATCCCAGAGGTCTGGGCGGAGCGCGGCTACGACTACCCGAAGGACGTGCCGATCGAGGAGCTCATCTTCGTCCCGGACAACGCGCAGTACTACGCGGCCTTCGGCGCCTGCGTGTACGGCCTGGAAGAGGCGGCGACCGTCGGCCTCTACAAGGGGCTCCCGGGCCTCGTCGACTACATGAAGAACGGCCGCAAGGCGCGCCTCGGCGCGAGCGCCGGCCCGCCCCTCGCGAAGAGCCCGACGGAGAAGGAGAGCTTCTCGGACCTCTACCGCATCCCGAAGTTCACCCCGATGAAGCTCGAGAAGGGCCAGGTCGTGCGCGCCGTGGTCGGGCTCGACGGCGGCTCCACCTCGTCCAAGGCCGTCCTCATGACGGAGGACGGGGAGATCGTCTGCAAGGGCTACCAGCTCTCCAAGGGCAACCCCATCCAGGACGCGAAGGAGCTCCTCGCACAGCTGAAGGAGTACATCGTCGGACAGGGCGCCGAGCTCGAGTGCATCGGCTTCGGCGCGACGGGCTACGCCGCCGACGTCCTCGAGGAGTGCGTGAAGAGCGACGTCAACATCGTCGAGACGGTCGCGCACATGATGAGCGCCGTGAAGTTCTTCGGCGACGTGGACGTCATCTGCGACATCGGCGGGCAGGACATCAAGGTCCTGTTCATGAAGAACGGCGACATCGCGAACTTCAAGCTCTCGAACTCCTGCTCCGCCGGCAACGGGATGCTCCTGCAGGCGATGGCGGATCAGTTCGGGCTCAAGGTCACGGAGTACGCCGACACCGCGTTCCAGGCGGAGCTCGCGCCGAAGTTCTCCTACGGGTGCGCCGTGTTCCTCGACACGGATCGCGTGAACTTCCAGAAGGAGGGGTTCTCCAAGGAGGAGCTGCTCGCCGGGCTCGCGCAGGTGCTGCCGAAGAACGTCTGGCAGTACGTCGTGCAGATCCCTCGCCTCGCCTCGCTCGGCCGCAAGTTCGTCCTCCAGGGCGGCACGCAGTACAACCTGGCCGCCGTGAAGGCGCAGGTCGACTACATCAAGGAGCGCGTGCCGGACTCTGAGATCTACGTCCACCCCCACACCGGGGAGGCGGGCGCGATCGGCGCGGCGTTCGAGACGCTCCGCATCGTCAAGCGCCGCGGAAGCTCGACGTTCATCGGCATCGATGCCGCTATCAACGTCGAGTACACGACGAAGAACGACGAAGAGACGGTGTGTCACTTCTGCCCGAACGAGTGCAAGCGGACCTTCATCGACACCGTGACGCCGGCGGGGGACACGAGCCGGTACATCGCGGGCTTCTCCTGCGAGAAGGGCACCGTGGAGAGCGAGGAGGCGATGCTCGCGCTCGTGGCGGATCGGAAGAAGACCGCGAAGCAGTTCCCGAACCTCGTCGACTACGAGGCCAAGCTCGCGTTCCGCCACTTCTACGACACCGCGCCGATGCCCGCGGAGGGCACGCCCGTGAAGGACGTGGCCGTGAAGAAGGGCTTCTTCGGCATCCGACGCACCGAGATCACGCGGCCCTTCGCGCGGAGCCCCAAGGAGGCGCAGGAGAAGCGCCGGCGCACGCGCATCGGCATCCCGCGCGCGATGAACATCTACTCGACGGCGCCCTACTTCCGCGCCTACTTCGAGGCGGCGGGGATCCCCAAGCAGAACGTCGTCTTCAGCGACGAGACGACCGAGGAGATGTGGGTCGAGGGGGGCAAGTACGGGTCGGTGGACCCGTGCTTCCCGTCGAAGGTGTGCCAGGCGCACGTCCACAACCTCCTCTTCCACCACCACACCGAGAAGAAGCCGCTCAAGTACATCTTCTTCCCGATCCTCACCCACGTGCCGAGCTTCGGCGAGAAGGTGATGGACAAGACGAGCTGCCCCATCGTCGCGGGCGTCCCGGACGTCATGAAGGCCGCGTTCACGAAGGAGGTCGATTTCTTCGCGTCGCGCGGGATCGAGTACCTGGACACGGCGCTCACCTTCAGCGAGATGAACCTGACGGCCCGCCGGATGTTCGAGACCTGGGGGCCCAGGCTGGGCCTCACGGAGGACGAGAGCGACCACGCTCACAAGGAGGGCATGCGCGCCCTCGCGGCCTTCGAGCACGAGCTCATGGACAAGGGCCGCGCGATCCTGGACACGGTGGAGTCGGAGAACCGGATCGCCATCCTCATGGTCGGCCGGCCGTATCACTCCGACCCGGGTCTCAACCACGGTATCCCGGAGGAGTTCCAGGTCCTCGGCTACCCCATCCTGAGCGTCCGCTCGATGCCGCGCGACCTCCCCTACTTGTCGCGCTACTTCAAGGAGGAGATCGAGCGCGGCCAGCACCCGCTCGACATCAACGACGTCTGGCCGGAGAACTACTCGGCGAACAGCGCCCAGAAGGTGTGGGCGGTGAAGTTCGCGGCCCGGCACCCGAACGTCGTCCTGCTCGATCTCTCGAGCTTCAAGTGCGGCCACGACGCGCCGACCTACGGCGTCATCGAGAGCATCGTCTCCACGAGCGCGACGCCCTACCAGGCGCTCCACGACATCGACGCGAACAAGCCCGGCGGCTCGATCAAGATCCGCGTGAAGACCTACGCGCACGCGCTGAAGCTCCACGAGGAGCGCCTCTCCGACGCGCGCACTCGTCAGGCGGCCCTCGGGCACGCCATCGATCAGAAGCGGCTCGAGCTCCTCGAGCTCAAGGCGGAGCAGCTCTCGAGCCGCCGCGCCCAGGACCCGGAGCTCCTCGCCCAGATCGAGGCGATGCGCGAGAAGGTCAGGAGCTACGTACCGCCCACACGAGCCCCGGAACCTTCCACTGAGGGGCTCGGGGAGCAGGCTCCCCGAGGGATCGTGAAGCTCGGGAAGAAGAACAAGGACGGCAAGGTCGTCGCCGTCGAAACCGTCGATTCGTCAACGAACGCTGCTGAGTGAGACCCGGAGAAAACCTATGAGCAATCAAGTCACCGACACGGGAAACACCGGGAAGAAGAAGCTGCCCCTCCTCGATCTCGATGCCGAGCTGAAGAAGTTCGAGGAGAGCGAGAAGAAGCGGCTCGGCCTCGACGGCAAGACCGAGCAGTGGGT
>CAZBJI010000249.1:0-1226 GCA_964492175.1 uncultured Polyangiaceae bacterium
GACCATGCCCACCCCGCGCGCCGCGGCGGCAGGAGCGTCCTGCCAAGGCTTCTTGGTCGCGATGACCAACACCGCGATCGCCACCAACGTCGCCGTCGCGCCGGAGGCCGAGCCGATGACGGCGAGCCGACGCACCTGCTCGGGCGGGATCGGCGGCGGCATGTCCGTGGTCGTGAGCGTCACCGACGTCACCTGCGACGGCACGCCCTCGGCGCGCGCCTCGGGTGGCTCGCTGATCCGCATCGTGTCGCCGATGCTGAGCGGCACGCCGCGAGGCGTGAGGATCGTAGGCGGGTCGAGCCCCATCGGTGACGCGCGCGGGCTCGGGGGGCTCGAGGAGACGGGCTGCGGCGCCGCGACGGTCGCCGCGAAGGGCAGCGCGACCGCCCCCGGGGTCGCGGGAGGCGGGCTGGTCTTGGGGCTCGCCTGCGCCTCCGCCTTCCGCTCCTGCTCCCACTTCTCCAGGAAGGCGGCCGGTGGGGAGTAGAGCGGCATGGTCGCCTCGGGCTCGCTCTCGATCTTGGGGCGGCCAACGTCGGCGGAGGGGCCAGCCGGGCGAATCGCCGTCGGCGGCGAGGAGTCCGCGACCTCCGGCTGCCTGGGCGAGGGCCGGCCCGGGGGCATGGGCGCCGTCACCGCGGGCCCGCGCGGAGGCCGGGGAGGCGGCGCGATCCGCGGGAGCGCGCCGCCCGGTGCCGTGGACGCGCGGAGCGCGGCGTACGCGGGGGACTCGTCCGCCGTCGTCGTCGCCACGTCCCAGCCGAGCTCGTCTTCGTCGGTGGCAGGCGCGTCGATCGTGGCCGGGCGCCCGCCTCCGGGGCCGCGCGCCCCCGGAGACGGGACCTTGGGGGGAGGCGGCTGGGAGGCCTTGTCGGCCTCCGCGAGGCGCGTGCGGGCGCGCGACATCAAGGCTTGGCGCCGCGCGAGGGTGGCCTTCGCCTCCGCCTTGACCCACGCCGCGACCTCCGCGCGTGAAGCCGGAGGGATGGCGGCCTCCACCGCTTTGGCCATCTCGAGCGCGGTCGCGTAGCGCTGGTCGGGCTCGACCGAGAGCGCCTTGAGGACGAGCTGGTCGAACGACTCCAGCGACGGATCGCGCTTGCTCGGC
This sequence comes from uncultured Polyangiaceae bacterium, assembly GCA_964492175.1. Taxonomy (GTDB): domain Bacteria; phylum Myxococcota_A; class Polyangia; order Polyangiales; family Polyangiaceae; genus Xiheicaenibacterium. The sequence goes on from CAZBJI010000249.1 coordinate 1,109, forward strand.
GCGACGGGCGACTCCGATATCAACGCGACGAGCAGCGCCGCCTCGTTGTCCTGCTCGTAGAGCCTCTGCCCGACGAGCAGCTCCCAGAGCACGATGCCCGCGGCGAACACGTCGCTCC
>CAZBJI010000249.1:1236-8203 GCA_964492175.1 uncultured Polyangiaceae bacterium
GCCCTTGAGCTGCCCCTTCTGCGTCTGCTGCACCCGGCCTCGGGCCTTGGCCACGCCGAAGTCGAGGACCTTCGCGACCCCGTCGGTGTCGACGACGACGTTGTGCGGCGACACGTCCCGATGCACGAGCTGCAGCGGCTCACCGTCCTCGCTCGACGCCTCGTGCGCCGCGTGGAGCCCGCAGAGCAGATCACACACGATCGCGGCCGCGATCGGCCGAGGGACCTTGGCCTTCCGCGCCGTGAGGGCCTTGACCATCTTGGAGAGGCTCTCTCCCTCCACGAGCTCGAGCACGAGGAGCAGGTCGTCGCCCTCCTGCACGACGTCGATCGTCGCGACGACGTTCTCGTGGCGGATGCGCTTGCAGAGCATCGCCTCGTCCAGGAACATCGACGTGAAGTCCGGATCCTTGGCGTAGTGGGGGAGCATCTTCTTGATCGCGACGAAGCGATCGTGCGCGTCCTCCGCCACGGCGAGGTGCACCGTGGCCATCCCGCCCGACGCGATCTCGTCGAGGACGCGGTACCGCCCGACGACGCGGGTGGCCTGACCAGGCCCCGGCCCCGTCTCCGGCGACGTCACGCCGGGACCCGTCACGTCGCGACCCGAGGGACGCGATTCAGACAACGGGGGCCTTCCCCAAGCCGGGCGCCATGTGTTTGGGCCGAGGCTATCACATCGCATCTTCGCCAGAGGGCGCGTCTTCCGCCGGTCCTCGGCCTCCGAGCCGAAACGGAGGCGCCCCCCGGGCGGGCCGGGGTAGGCTCGACCCCCAAGGCGGAGGTTCGCATGTCTCTCTCGTTCGGAAGCGCGCTGGCGTGGGTGCAGACCGAGCTCGGCGGCGCCGAGCGCGCCGCCGACGACGCGGCGGCCGCGGACGCCGTTCGGCGCGCGAAGGCAGCGCTCGAGAGCGCGGTTCAGGAGGCCGACGCGGCCCGCGAGCGGGCCGAAGCCGCGGAGCGGAAGACCAGCGACGCGCGCAGGCAGGCGATCTTCGACACGCTCTATTTCGTCGCGGCCGCGGACGGCGCCATCTCGACCGCGGAGCGCCGGAAGCTCTCGATCGGGCTCATGGGGATCCTGGGCGACGGCTTCGACGCCGACGCGGTCGACGACGGGCTCGACATGGCGCGCGTGCTCGTCGAGCAGCACGGCAAGGGCGCGCCCAAGGAGATCGCCGCCGTCATCACGGACGGGACCGAGCGCATGAGCCTGGTGCTGATCGCGTCTGCCATCGCGTGGCTCGGCGGAGGCGTCGGGACGAAGGAGGGTCTCGCGCTCCAAGGGCTCGCGGCGGCGTTCGACCTGCCGATGAAGACGCTGCACGAGCTCATGGCGTCGGGCGCGCTCGCCGCCAAGGGGTAGCGGGGCGGCGACGCTCGCCAGGTCAGCCCGCCGCCTCGGGGGCGCTGAGGCCCTTGCTGTACAAGCCGGAGCGGTCGAAGCAGCACGCGCGTCGCTTTCCTCCGGCGAGCATCGAGCACGCGCTCACCACGCGGCGCGCGCGCGTCTCGGGGCGCTTGGCGGAGACGATCCAGTGGATCCAATCCCTCCGCGCGATGGCCGTGATGTCCTCCCACACGGCGCGCGCCTTCGGCGCGGCGGCGAGCGCCGCTTTCAGATCCGGCGGGACCCTGGGCTCCGGCTCCTCCGCCGAGGGGGCGATCTCGAGCGCGACGACGTCCCCGGCCTCCGCAGCCATCGCGTCGCAGAGATCTCTGGTCACCTTCAGCCAATGGCTCCCCTCACCGTCCGGCTCCAGCGTGGCCTGAAACGGGACGTCGTCGATCGTTCCATCCACCGTGGTCATGCTCCGCGTGGGGAGCTTCGCGCTGGCCGCCTTGGGCAAGATGAGGAACATCCAGGAGCCCGCCTTCACCCTGGCCGGGCGGAGGAGCTTCGCGCGGAAGCGGATCTTGCTGGCGACCTTGGGCATCGTGGACCGCGACGGTCGGGGCGGCGCGGCGCCCGTCGCGGCCCATCGTAGTGCGGGGCAGCCGCGCGCGCACGCCCGCGAGCCTACCCCTTCGTCGTCGGGTCGACGACGGTCCCGATGAACAGCACGAGGCCGGTCTTGTCGTGCCGGATCGCGAACACGAAGGGGCGGTCCGCCCGAAACTCGTGCACGTTGGCCGGGGGCGCGCTGCCGGCCCGGGGCATGACCACCGCCGTCGCGGCGGCCGCCTCGGTGCCCTTCTCATCCACGCGCACGAACGCCTTGTGGAACACCTTGTCGATGAACAGCCGATCGGCGGGGCTCACGGGCTTGGCGATCCCGGAGAAGTCGGCTCGCGCCCGATCGAACGCGAGCGGCATCCCCAGCTTCTTGAGCGGCGCGGCGAGCTCGAGGGCCTCGCCAGGATCGATCTCGAACTTCGGGAGCGCGACGCTGACCGTCTCGGGGCGGAGCGAGGCGACGATCTCGGCGACCTTCGCCTCGTCGAGCTTCGCGAGGAGCGCCGGGAGCCCGTCGACCGCGGCCGGCGCCACGAGGACCATCGAGAGCTCGCCCCCTTTGTACCGAAGCTCCAGGGCCTTGTGCTCGGCGCTCTCGGCGTAGCGGAGCGATCCGGCGCCGTGCATCGTCGGCACGTCCTTGCTCTCGCTCGCCGACACGTGGAACTTCGCGGGGCGCGTGCTCTCCTTCTTGAACGGCTCCTCCCAGTCGCCCAGGAAGAACACCGCGTTGGCGAGCACGAGGCGCGTGTCGCGTCCGATCGCGTCGGCGGGGACGAGCTTGTCGATCCTGTCGTTGGTCTGCTGGGCCACCCAGCCGTTGATGCGCTCGCGCGAGGCCTCCGCCGCACCGACGAAGTCGAGCGGCTCGAGCGGCGCTCCGAACGCCGCGCGCGTCTTCTCCAGGTACGGCTGCTCGAACTGGTAGGTCTTCTCGCCGAACAGCCGGTTGGCGACGCGCACCGTCACCTCCGGGCCCGACTTGGCGAGATCCCCCGTCAGCCCACCGACCTGCCTCAGGACCTCCGCCGCCGAGCCGCTGAGCCGCAACGTCTTCTGCATCTCGGTCGCCGTCTCACCCGCCGCCCCGCCCCACGTCATGGTGAGCGCCGACGAGAGGCTCAGCGGCGAGACCGACAGGTTCGCTGGCCTTTGGGCAGTCACCTCTCGAAAGAGCGCCAGACCGAAGCCGTTCATGGCCTTCGCGATCGAGCGCGCGGCCGCCGGTGGGGGGGCCTGCGGGGGCGTCACGAGGGGCTCCTGGCTCGCGGTCGGCTTCGGCGTGGGCGCCGCGCTCGCGCTGGGCGTCAGGGTCGCCGACGGCAGCTGCGGGTCGGCCTGGCGCGAGGCCTCGTCGCAGGCCACCGGAGCCAGCAAGAGCCAGAGGAGCTGCGTTCGACGAGAGATGGTTCGAGGATGGTCCACGACCACCTACTACGGGCGTCGCGTCCGGAAGGTCCAGTCGATCGTACGCAGCGGCTCGGCGCCGCGCCGGAGCGGCGAGCGCCGTCTCCAAGGAGACGGCGCAGCTCCTCGACGGCTACGACGAGACCGCGAAGACCCTCCTCGAGCCGCTCCTGCTCGATCCGCTGCGGGTGGGGGTGCGGCCGACGCTCGGCGCCCCAGGCGTGGACCCGAAGACGCTCGGGCCCGGCCAGACCCCGCCGCCCGGTGGCGGCTGGAAGATGCCGACCCGCTAGTCCCCGGTCTCACTGAGCGCAGACGCCCGGCGCGCACATGCAGGTCATCAGATCGTCGACGGTCTGCTGGCTCCCGGCGCAGAACGTCCCCTGCTCTCCGTTGAAGAAGTCGAGGCACGTCGTGCACGCCGCGCTCGTGCCCTCGTCGATGCACGCCTGGTACTCGGCGTCGCAAGCGCCCCCGGGCGCGCCCTCCGTCTGGATGCACTGGAAGCACTGCGGCGTCGCCGGAGCGAGCTGGCAGAAGTTGTCGCCGCAGACCCCACCGAGCGAGCCCGGGACGCAGCTACCGCCCTCGCACACCTGCCCGGGGTCGCAGTTGAAGGACGCAGCGCACTCGACGCACAGCCCGGCCTCGTCACACACCCCCGTGCTGCACGGGGTCTGAGCGCCGAGGAAGACCAGCTCGCACTGACCCTCGATGCAGTCGGACACGAAGCACTCGGGGGGCAGCGGACACTCGTCGAGCGTCGTGCAGCCTACCGGCCCGCCGCCGGCGCCGCCCGTCCCGGTGGAGACCGACGCCGTCGCGCCGCCGTCTCCCCCACCCGCGGTCGAGGTCGAGGAGGTCGTCGATGCGCCGGACGTCGCGCCGGACCCGCCCGCGCCCTCTCCGTCGTCGCCGCCTCCGCCCCCCAGCACGCAGGCCGCGCCGAGGGCCGCGAACGCGGCGGTGCCGAGCACACGGACGCGCAATGCATCACGAAGTGTCTTGCAAGCAATCATCGAGACCTCCTCCGCCGCGAAGCGCGGCCGCGACGCGAAGTGCAGGCGTCGGGCCAGGCATGGCCCCCCGTAGAACGGCCGAAATCTCGCCGCCGCGCCGCCGCGCGGCTCGGTCCCGACGCGTGGCGCAACGCGCCGCGCAACGTTGCACGCGGGCCGCGCCGGCGTGCGCCGGGTGGGAGGTGGGAGCCCCGAGCCCGATCTCGCCGCCGGAGGCACGCCGGCACTGCTGGCGCCTCGCCCCCGCGTCTGCTCCACTTTCCTCCATGCGGCTTACCTTGGCGGCCTTCGTGGCGACCGGCGCGCTCGTCCTGGGGTGCGCCGCCGGAGACGAGACCTTCGGATCGGGCGGCGGATCGTCGGCGGCGACGAGCGGAGGCGGCGGCGCGCCGGCGACGACTACCGCGACGACGTCGGCCGGGGGAGCGTCGCAAGGAGGAGGCGGCGAGGGTGGCGGACTCTCCGGCGAAGTCGAGCTGTGCGTCCTCAACGAGGCGCCGCCCTACGGCACGTGCGAGCAGCCCGAGGAGCTCGACTACGGGGTCGTCTCGTCGGGGACGGAGGAGGTCCGGACCTTCCGCATCGACAACTCGACGGTCGACGAGCTCCTCATCAGCTCCGCGGACATCCAGAGCACGCGCTTCGACATCCAGCCCGTCCGCTTCGAGGAGGACCCGGGAGACCCGGGCAACTACCTCCGCGTGGAGGAGTCGCTCCCCGTGACACGACCGAGCGGGACGTCGCTGTGGCTCGAGGTGACGTACACGGCCGCCGGGGTCGACGGTCCGCTCCCGGACGTGGACGTCGTCGTCGAGATGAACCTCGCCGGCCAGCCGATCGCAGACATGATCGTACCGGTCACCGGCGACGAGACGGGGTGTCCGCCCGGCCTCGGCGCCTGCGACGGGGACCCGACGAACGGGTGCGAGACGAATACGAACGCGAGCAACGAGCACTGCGGCAACTGCAACAGCCCGTGCGATCCGCTGAACGCATCGGGCCAGTGCGTCGGCGGCGTCTGCCAGCTGGGCCCCTGCGACACCTACTTCGAGGACTGCGACATGAGCGCGCAGAACGGGTGCGAGGTCCCGCTCCTCAGCGACGCGATGAACTGCGGCATGTGCGGCAACGACTGCACGAAGCCCAACACCGCGGCGTTCTGCAACGGGGGCAACTGCAACATCATGGGCTGCCTCAACAACCACGCGGACTGCAACCTCTCCGCGCTGGACGGCTGCGAGACGAACCTCGCGAACGATCTCCTGCATTGCGGCGGGTGCAACCTCCCGTGCGCGCTCGCGAACGCGGCGGAGTCGTGCATCCCCAGCATGCAGACCGGCCTCGGCGTCTGCACCCTGGGCCCGTGCGACATGGGCTTCCAGAACTGCAACCTGAGCCCCGCCGACGGCTGCGAGGTGAACCTGCAGACCGACGTGATGAACTGCGGCAACTGCTTCGCGCCGTGCAACTTCGCGAACGCCGGCGCGACGTGCAGCGGCGGCGCGTGCAACCTGGGCGCCTGCAACGCTGGCTTCGCGAACTGCGACAACAACGCGATCACCGGCTGCGAGGTCACGCTCGCGACGGACAAGGACCACTGCGGCAACTGCGCCACGGACTGCGACCTCGTCTTCCCGGGCTCGCAGGTGTCGTGCTCCGGCGGCTCGTGTCAGTGGAACGGCTGCCTGCCGAACTTCTGGGACTTGGACGGCAACACCGGCAACGGCTGCGAGTACGCCTGCACGTTCCAGAGCGCCACGGACGATCCCGACGACGCGTTCGTCGACTCGAACTGCGACGGCATCGACGGCGAGATCGCCGACGCCATCTTCGTCGCGACCTCGGGCAGCGACGCGAACCCGGGCACCAAGGCGCTGCCCATGGCGACGGTCAACGCGGCGATCGGCCAGGCGGTCGCGCAGAGCAAGCCGCACGTCTACGTGTCGAACGGCATCTACGTGGGCCGGGTCACGCTCGCGAGCGGCGTCTCGATCTATGGCGGCTACTCCGCGTCGAACAACTGGGCGCGCTCGGCCGGCTTCATCGCGACCATCCAGTCGAGCACCGTCGCGAACTCGCGGGTCTCGGCGATGGAGGGCTTCAACCTGCTCGCCGTGACCGTGGTGGACCGCTTCACGATCGCCACGGGGAGCACCGGCCAGGCAGGGATCAGCAACTACGCGTTCTACTGCAACAACTGCGATGCCCTGACGCTGAAGAACAGCACCCTGATCGCCGGCAACGGCGGCCCGGGATCGGTCGGCGGAGGAGGCTCCGCCGGCGCGGGCGGGACGAACGGCAGCGGAGGCGGAGCGGGGAGCTGCGACGGCAACGGCACCGGCGCGCCGGGCGGCGGCGGCGGCACGTCCACGTGCGGGCGCACGGGCGGCACCGGCGGCAAGGGCGGCGACTCACCCGGGAGCAACTCCGGAGCCACCGGCGGCTCCGGCGTCGGCGGCACCTCCGGCGGCGGAGGCGGGAGCGGCGGCGACCCGGGAGGCAACGGCGTGACCGGTGGGACGGGCGCGACGGGCGGCGCGGGCACCGCGGGCGGCTCCGGCTCCGGGGGCTCGGTCGCCGGCGGC
>CAZBJI010000250.1:0-8144 GCA_964492175.1 uncultured Polyangiaceae bacterium
GACCGACGACGACGAGACGCTCGGGCGGCACCTCGTCGCCAGCGGGGAGGTCTTGCGGGGCAGAGAGCACCTCCTGCGCGCGGCGCGGGCGGCCGAGCGGAGCCTCGCGTTCCTCCGGGCGGCCGCGCTCTACCGCGAGGTCGTCTCGATGGACGGCGCGGAGGCCAGCTCGGCGCTCCACCGGCTTCTCGCGGACGCGCTGTCGAACGGCGGACGCGGCGCCGACGCGGGCCGCGCGTACCTGGCCGCGGCCCACGCACGCGGCGACGGCGGCGAGGGAGCGACCACGGAGGTCGAGCTCCTCCGCCTCGCGGCCGAGCATCTGCTCAAGGCCGGGCTCGGGGACGAGGGGATCGCAGTGCTCCGAGAGGTGCTGCGCCGCGTCGGCGCGGTCTACCCGGAGGGCCGCGTGGTGGCCTCGGCCGGCTTCCTCCTGCGCCGCACCCTGCTGGACGCGGCCGTGCGCGCCGGATACCCGAGGGCGACCCTCCTGAGGGCCCGGGCGCTGCCGGCGCGCGCCTCCGCGGCCGCGCGCGCGCGCGCCGACGCGACCTACGGGAGCGCGCTCGGGCTCTCCATGTTCGACGTCTTGCGGGGCGCCGCGCTCGGCGCGATGAGCCTCGAGGCCTCCCTGGAGTCCGGCGATCCGATGCGGATGTGCCGCGCCCTGTGCCTCGCCGCCGCGCACGCCGCGGCCTCGGGCGTCGGCGCGGCGGCGCGCGCCGATCGGCTCCTCGACGCCGCCTCCCGGCTCGCGAAGGACGTGACGGATCCGTACACGTTGGCGCTCATCAAGCTCGCCCTGGGCAACGTCCGCTCCTTCACCGGCGCCTGGCGCGACGCCCTGGGCTGCTTCGACGAGGCCGAGTCCGTCCTCAAGGAGCGCTGTCTCGGCGTCTTCTGGGAGACCACCACGTCGCGGTACCAAGGCATCAACTGCCTCATCTTCCTCGGAGAGCTGCGCGGGGTGCGGGCGCGCGTGGGCCCGTTCGTCACGGAGGCCACCGAGCGAGGCGACGAGTACGCGCTCCAGAACACGCTCTACTCGCGCGCGATCGCCGCGGTCGTGGCGGGCAAGCCCGACGAGGCCCGCCCCTTCGTGCAGCGGTACTCGGACGATCGCCGCGGTCGGTACACCTCCGGACGCTGGGGAGGCCTCATCGCGGCGGTCACGCTCGATCGATACGAGGGCGACGGCGAGCGCGCCCTCGCCCGGATGGAGGCGGACCTCCCCTTGGTCCGCGGCGCGATGCTCTTCGAGGTCGAGACGGTCCGCGTCTTCCACCGGTACGAGCACGCTCTGTCGGCCCTCGCCGCCGCCGGCAAGCGCGGGACCGCCGCGCGCGATCGGGCGCGGGGCCTCGCCGCGGACCTGCTCCGCGAGCGCCCCGGGTACGCCGCGGCGATGGGCCACACGGTGCTCGCGGCGCTGGCGTCGTCCGGTCGCGACCGCTCGGCGGCGCTCGACCACCTCGGCCGCGCGCTGGAGGGGCTCGACCGGTCCGGCCTCCGCTACCTGGCTGCGTGCGCGCGCCATCGCAGGGGAGAGCTCCTCGGCGGCGCCGCCGGCGAGCGCGACCTCGCCCTCGCGTCGGCGTACTTCGCGGCGCAGGGCGTCGCGACGCCCCTCGCGTGTGTACGCGCCTCCTGCCCTGGGTTCTCCGGATGATCCGCCTGCCCTTCCTCACCGACGCCCCCAAGACGCTCACGATCGTGATCCCGATAGGCCCGAGGTGCGGCGACTACCGTGCTCTCTACAAGCTGCTCCGCGTGCTGGGCAACGACGAGCGCGGGCCCATCTTCGCTGGGCTCCGAGCGCTCGGCACGGTCCACTGGGCGCGCCTGGTGGTGCTCCGACCGGAGCGCGACCCCGACGGCGGCGCGCTCTACGGGCCTGTGCTCGCGTTCGAGAGCAACCACGACGACGGGGACGACGAGCACATCGAGGCGCTCAGCCGCGAGCTCGGGCGCGAGCTCGACCCGCTGCTGCGGCACTGCGTGGGCTACGACGCGGCCCCGACGGACGCGTCGAGGGCGGCGTACCTCCGGGCGCACCAGGTCACGACCGACGCCCCCTATTGCGGGCACCCGAACCTGCCGGCTCGGGTGGTCGCGTCCGACCGGCGGCTCCGGGCGGTGGTCCGGTCGTACGTGGAGGAGGAGCGCGCCGCGGGGCGGCTGCCCGAGACGGCGCAGGGGATCCACCAGGCCGTCCGTGATCACGTCGCCAAGAGGCATCCGGAGCTCCTCGTGAAGCACGCCCGGGCCATCCCGTCCCGAGCGCTCTTCTGGGTCACGGCGGGCGCGCTCGCGCTGGCGGTCCCGCTCGGGCTCGCCGCCGCCACCTCGGCCGCGCTGTCGCTCTCGACCGTCGGCTTCGCCGTCGCGTTCGGAGGGCTCGCCCTGTTCGAGGTGGTGGCCGTGGTCGGGGTGTACCTCGACTTCAAGTCACGCGTCGTGGAGCTCGAGACCCTCGAGCGGCCCGCCTCCGACGCGGCCAGGGCGGACGTCCTCGCGGAGCCGGACCGGCGCATGGCCGAGATCTTCGCGTCGGAGGACCGCCAGACCCAGAACCCCCTGACCCACGTCGCGTTCACGAAGGACGATCCGCGCAGGCTGGCGGTGCTCAAGACGGTCCTCTTCGCGCTCCGGTTCTTGGCGAAGACCTACTACGTCCACGGCAAGCTCGGTCCCATCGACTCGATCCACTGCGCGCGGTGGGTGCTGATCGACGGCGGCAAGCGCGTCCTCTTCTTCAGCAACTACGACGGCACGTGGGAGTCGTACCTCGGGGAGTTCGTCGACAAGCTCGCCTTCTGGCTCTCCGCCGTCTGGTCCAACACGAAGCGCTTCCCGACCACGGTGGACATGTTCGAGCAAGGCGCCCGCGACGAGGAGTGGTTCAAGCGCTGGACGCGCGCCCGCCAGCACTACACGCACCTCTGGTACGCGGCGTACCCGAACATGTCGGTGCAGAACGTGATCGCGAACGCGGAGCTCCGCGAGGGCCTCCACGAGACCAAGCTGAGCGACAAGGCCCTGCGCACCTGGCTGCGACTCCTATGACCACCCGCCTCCCCTCCCCGTCCGGCGCCGGTCCTTCCGACGAGCCCAACCTCGGCCCCCAGGCGGAGGAGGTGCGCTACGTTCCAGCCGATATCCAGCGGCTCGCGATCTCCGGGCACGGCGAGTACCCAGCCGCCGTCCTGCTCTTCTTCCACGTCGTCGATCCCGGCAGCGTCCGCGGCTTCCTCGAGCGAATCGCGAGCGAGGTCAGCACGCTCGCCCCCGACGATCGCCCGACGCGGCTCCAGGTGGCCCTCTCGGCCTCGGGTCTCCGGGCCCTTGGCGTCGACTCGGACACGCTGAAGACGTTCGCCCTCGAGTTCGTGCTCGGCATGGAGCGGCGCGCGCACGTGAACGGGGACGATCCAGCGGAGATCCCGCGGTGGAGCTTCGGCGGATCGGACAAGCGCGTGGACCTCGCCCTGCTCCTCTACGGCCGGTCGCCCGGGGCCCTCGCGATGCGGCTCCGCGGCCTGCGCCGCCAGCACGACCTCTCCGGCGTGCGCCTGGTCGCCGCGCAACGGACGCTGTGCGAGGCGCGCGGGGAGGGCGCGACGCGCAAGGAGGTGGTCGAGCACTTCGGCTTCCGCGACGGCATCGTGCAGCCCAACATCGAGCGGAAGCAGCCGGGTGGCGAGCGCGCGCCGCTCCCCGAGGACGGAACCCCCGGCCCCGACGCCGGCGCCCCGGTCCCCTTCGGCGAGGTCGTCCTCGGCTACAAGAACGGCTACGCCTACAGGACCATCGGCCCGAGCGTCGACGCGCGCTTGGACCCGAACGACCTGCTCGAGCCGTATCCCGCGCGCGGGCGACGAGACCTCGGCGCGAACGGGACCTACCTCGTGATCCGGAAGCTGGAGCAGGACGTCGCCGGCTTCTGGCGCACCGTGTCCGCCCGCGCGAAGGACATGGGCGTCACGAGCGAATGGCTGGCGGCGCGCATGGTCGGTCGCTGGAAGAACGGCTCGGCCGTCGTGGACTACCCCGACGCGCCGGGCCCGCCGCCCGATCCCTCCTCCCCCGGCATCAGCTTCGCCGGGGACCCCCACGCGTACCGGTGCCCGCGAGGCTCCCACATTCGGCGCACCAACCCGCGCGACGATCTGGGCGAGGACATCGAGCAGTCTCTGATGGTCGTCGGCCGCCACCGGATGCACCGCCGCGGCAGGATCTACGGCCCACGCCTCGCCGACCCCGCCGCGGACGACGGACGCCGCCGCGGGCTCGTGTTCATGGCCGTAGGGACGAGCATTCGGCGGCAGTTCGAGTTCGTGCAGAACGTCTGGATGACCAGCACCTGCTTCAACGGGCTGCATGGCGAGGACGACCCGCTCGTGGGCCCTCGCGCGCCTCACTACTTCGACGACGGGGAGGGCTCGCACGCGACGCAGACGTCGCCTTTCTCCATCCCCACGTACCCGGTTCGGCGCTGCGCCGCGGCGTTGCCCCGCTTCGTCTCGATGCGCGGCGGCGAGTACTTCTTCCTGCCGAGCGTCCGCGCGCTGCGCTTCCTCTCGCGCCTCCGCGGGGCCTAGTACGTCGCCCCACAGATTTCGATCGGTCCTCCCACCCCCGCGACGAGGCGAGGGGGATGGGAGGAACCTCCTGATGCCGCCTCTCTGTGCTCCCTCCTCGACTTCCCTTGGGCACCGCGACCCATCGAAATCGATGGGTCGCGGTACGAGTCGGGGGCGCGGACCGCTCAGTCGCCGTCGTCCGACGGGACGGGCATGTCGAGGCACGCCTGGGGCGGCGGCGCGACCTTCAAGCACGGCTTGGGCGGAGGCGCGGGGGGCGCCTTGCGCAGGCACGGCCGGGGCTGTCCGGCATCTCGGCCTCCGTCCTCGATCCCCGTCAGCCCGGCGTCTTCAGGCGCGGCGAGGTCCAGGCACGGCTGCGGCGGCGAGGCGAGCTGAAGGCACGCCTGCGGCTCGGCGGACTGCGTCGGCTGCGCGGTCGCCTGCCCGGAGGGCTCGGGCACCGAGATGTCGAGGCATGGCCGCGGGGCGCTCTCCGCGCACCCCGCCGCGAGGCCGAGCCCCGCTACGGCCGACGCCACGAAGACCGCCCTGCGACGCAGGATGGCGGCGCGGTCTTCGTCCGAGGGGTCGTCGTCGCCCATCCCGAGAGAGGGTACACGCCCGGCCGCGCGCGGCCTACGCCCTCGACGTCCGCGCGGCGCGTCAGGGCGCGGCGCCGCGCCCCACGGCGTCCGCGACCTCGGAGGAGACCCCGTAGTGCTCGGCGAGTCGCGCGGTGGCCTCCTCGGCGCTGCTGCCGGACGCGCGGAGCGCGCGCCAGCGTCGCGCGGGCTCGTGGGGGTGGAACCTGAAGACCCAAGGGGCGAGCTGGCGGCTGATCCGATCCGCGCGGACGTCGGCGACGACGGAGGCCCCGCCGTCGCGCAGGATCCGGAGCCCCTCGCCGTCGACGCGGGGGTTCGGATCGAGGATCCCCGTCACGACGTGGCGGACGCCAGCGGTCAGGATCGCCCGAGCGCACGCGGGGGTCCGCCCGTGGAACGCGCAAGGCTCGAGGGTCGAGTAGAGGGTCGCGGCGCCGAGGTCCGCCCCGTCATGCCGCGCGCGCGCGATCGCGACGATCTCGGCGTGGTCCTCCCCCGGGCCGAGCGTGTGGCCCGAGGCGACGACCACCTCGCCGACGACGATCACGCAGCCCACCCAGGGGTTGTCACCCGTCGAGCCGCGCGCGAGCTCCGCCTCCGCGATCGCGAGATCCATGAAGCGGTCGTGGCGATCGCGCACCGGATCGGTTTTTGCCCCCGCGCGCGGCCCCGTCAAGCCCCCGCCCTCTCTGCCTCACATCCCCCGGGGCACGTCGGCGAGATCCACCTGGGCGAGCGCGTAGCGGATGAGGGCGCTGCGGTTCGCCTTGGTGAGGCCGCGGGCCTTCAGGCCGTCGACCATCTCGTCGAGCTTCCGCAGATCCTCCGTGTACATGGAGATGCAGATGACCTTGTAGTGGGTGGGCTTCTTGTCGGGCGTCGCCTTCGGCTGGGCCGCGGTGCGGGCCGGCGCGTAGAACGCCCCGGAGAGGACGCCCTCCACCTCGTCGCGGTCGTAGAGGTCGAAGCTTCGCGTCTGATCGTCGTCCCGCATGGTGCTCCCTGTTCGTGGCTAGGCCGATGCCGTGGCGCGCGCGCCCGAGTCGGCGCGCGCGGTGTCTCCTCGATCGCGCGTCGAGGCCGCCCTCGCCTGGAGGATGCGGTCCACGACGGCGGCGTAGTCCTCCGCCGCGCTCACGCCGGCGGCGTACTCGAAGATCGTCTGGCCCTGCGCCGGGGCCTCCTTGACCTTGATCGCCGCGCGGACGGGCGAGAGGCACCGCTCCGCGAAGTGGTCCTTCAGCGTCGCGACCGCCTCGTGGCAGATCTTGGCCCGGGCGTCGAAGAACGTAGGCAAGACCCCCCAGATCTGCACCGGGTGGTGGAGCAGCGAGTTCACGTTCTTCACCGTCTTGATGACCTGCCGCACCCCCACCAGCGAGAGGTAGTCGCACGCCACCGGGACGAGGACGCTGTCGGCGAACACGAGCGCGTTCTGGTTCATGAGCGAGAGGCTGGGCGAGCAGTCGACCACGACGAAGTCGTAGTCGGCGGCCGCCGCGGCGAGCCGATCCTTCAGGACTCGGTCTCGGTTCTGTCGCCCGGCGAGGTAGAGCTCCGCGGCGGCCAGCGTCTCGTTCGAGCCCAGCAGATCGAGGTTCTCGCGCACGGGCTTCGTCGCGTCCGAGACGCGCAGCCCCATGACGAGCACGTGGTAGAGCGAGCGCTCGGTCGTCGCCGCGAGCGAGACGGCCACGTTCCCCTGAGCGTCGGTGTCGACCAGGAGGACCCGCTTGCCCCTCATGGCGAGGCCGGCCGCGACGCTGACGGCGGTCGTGGTCTTGCCGGTGCCGCCCTTGTGGTTGAAGACGGCGATGATGCGCGGCGACTCGGCCGACGCTCCGCGCGGAGGTGACGCAGCGGCGGAGGCGGCCCGCGCCGGAACGATCGGCACGACGGTCGCCGCCGACGAAGCGCCGCGGAGCGCGCTCCGCTCGGCCTCGGGCGCCGCGCGATCCGGCTCGACGTGCGACCCGGCGGGAGGCTCGTCGGGCGCCAGCATCTGCCCCAGGCGAGCGCCCTGCGCCTCCCGGAGCACCTGGGCGCGGCAGGGCATGGAGCAGGCGTACGAGCGCTTGCCCCGGACATAGAAGAGCTGAGACGCCAGCGTCACCGAGAAGCGCTTGCTGCAAGCCTCACAGGTCGCGCCCGCCTCGCCTTCCCCGCGCTGGCTGCGCTCGAGGCACTTCTGGGAGCAGAAGAAGCAGAACCCCTCGCCGCGCTCCTCCATCTGGTAGCGGAACTGGACGTCGAAGGATGTGTCGCAGACGCTGCAGGTCTCTCGGATGGCCACGGCCGCCTCCTCTGGGCTGCGCCACCCGGGCGCCGCCTACCCCTCAGGGTGGCTCCAGTCACCACAGCTCGTAGGAGCGGGCCAACAATCGAGCGTGTCGCGCCCGCGACTCTACGGTAAGGCGCGCCCATGGCTCAGCGCGCCCTCCTCTCCGTCTCCGACAAGACCGGCCTCGTCGCGTTCGCCCGCGGGCTCGCCGCCCGCGGCGTGGAGATCCTCTCCACCGGAGGGACCCTCAAGACGCTGAAAGACGAGCGAGTTCCAGTCGTTTCCGTCGAGGATTACACCGGTTCTCCTGAGGTCATGGCGGGCCGCGTGAAGACCCTCCACCCGCGGGTGCACGGAGGCATCTTGCAGCGCGGCGAGGTCGATCTCGCGGACCTGGAGCGCCTCGGCGCCAAGCCCATCGACCTGGTCTGCGTGAACCTCTACCCGTTCGAAAAAACCCTGCAACGAGAAGGAGCTACGCACGAGGATCTCATCGAGAACATCGACATCGGGGGGCCCTCGATGTTGCGCAGCGCCGCGAAGAACCACGAGCGCGTCACGGTCGTGTCCGATCCCTCGGACTACGCCTTGGTGCTCGAGCAGCTCGCCGCGCACGGCGCCACGACGCCCGGGACGCGGCGCGTCCTCGCCGCCAAGGCGTTCGCGCGCACC
>CAZBJI010000251.1:0-8126 GCA_964492175.1 uncultured Polyangiaceae bacterium
ACGCGCTCGCCCGCGCCCTCCTGGGGGACGTCCTCCTCGTGGCCGACGACGCCGCCGCCGGCGCCGCGCGCGACGCGGGGTTCGGCGGGCGGATGGTGACGCGCGCGGGCGCCCTCCACGGGCCGGACGGCTCGGTCGTCGGCGGCGCCCGGGACGAAGTGGCCTCGGGCCTGCTCGAGCACAAGCGGGAGCTGCGGGAGCTCGAGATCTCCGTCCGCGAGCGCGACGCGGAGGTCACCGCGCTGCTGGAGCACCACACCGAGCTGCGAGCGAAGCTCTCGCGGATCGGCGCGGAGCTCGACGCCAGCCGGAGCGCCGCGCACGCGGCAGAGATCGCCCTGGTGACGGCGGAGAAGGACGAGCGCCGCACCTCGGAGCTGCTCGCCGGCGTGGAGCGAAGGCTGCTTCAGGCGGGACGGGATCTCGAGGAGCTGACGTCGAAGCTGGTCCTCGGCGCGGAAGAGCACGAGCGCGCGTCCCTCGCCCTGGACGGACACCGCGGCCAGAGCGAGGAGCTCGGCGCCGCCGTGACGGACGCGCAGGCGCGCGCGGACGAGTGGCGTGCGCAGGTGACGGCGCAGCAGACGGTCGTCACCGAGCACCGCGTGCTCCTCGCCCAGGCCCGCGAGCGGGCGACGTCGGTCCGCCTCGCGACCGAGCGGCTCGGGAAGAGCTGCGAAGAGATCGAGGGGCGCATCGCGCGGCTCGGTCGAGATCAGGTCGACTGTGCCGCGCAGGCCGGTCAGGCGGCGGCGAGGCTCATCTTGGTTCGCGAGCTGCTAGGGGACGCGCTGGTGGTCGCGCGCGCGGCCGAGGACGCGGTCGTCGCCGCCAAGACCCACCTGGACGCGGTTCGACACGACCTCGGGCTCGGCGAGATCGAGCTCAAGCAGCTCAGGGCCGAGACGGATCGCGTCCTCGAGGCGCTGCGCGCCCACGAGCTCTCGCTCGAGAAGCTAGCCATCGAGCGTCGACACCTCGTCGAGGGCGTCCGGGACCGGTTCCGCGGCCTCGAGCTCGAGCGCGTCGTCGGGGACTACCACAAGCGGCCGCCGGCGGACGCGACGCAACGCGCCCGCATCGGAGAGCTGACGGAGCTCATCGACAGGATGGGGCCGGTCAACCTGGACGCGGTCCGCGAGCACGCGGAGTCCCAAGAGCGCTTCCAGTACTACACGACCCAGAAGGCCGACCTCGAGAAGGCGCTCGCCGATCTCGACCGCGCGATCGCGCAGATGAACCGCGAGTCCAAGCGGCTGTTCAAGGAGGCGTTCGAGGGCATCAACGCGCGGTTCAAGGTCGTCTTCCCGCGGATGTTCCGAGGGGGGCAGGCCGAGCTCCGGCTGACCAACGCCGAGGACATGCTCGAGACCGGGATCGAGATCTTGGCGCAACCGCCGGGCAAGAAGCTCTCGAGCATCGAGCTGATGAGCGGCGGGGAGAAGGCGCTCACGGCCGTCTCGTTGATCTTCTCGATCTTCCAGTTCAAGCCGAGCCCCTTCTGCATCCTGGACGAGGTCGACGCGCCCCTCGATGAGGCGAACGTCACGCGGTACAACGAGGGCATCCGGATGATGACGGATCGCTCTCAGTTCATCCTGATCACGCACATCAAGCAGACGATGCAGCTCGTCGACGTGCTCTACGGCGTCACCATGCAGGAGCCGGGGGTGTCGAAGCTCGTCGGTGTCCGCGTGAACGAGGCGGCCGTGGCGCGCAGCGCCAGCGTCCCCCCCGCGGCGGAGAGCACGGCGGCCGTCGCCTGACGGCTCCGGTGGTATCGTCCTCCCATGGCGGAGACCATCTTCAGCAAGATCCTGCGAGGCGAGATCAGCTGCCACAAGGTGCACGAAGACGACGACGTCCTCGCGTTCCTCGACATCATGCCGCTCGCACGCGGGCACACCCTCGTGATCCCGAAGGAGCCGGCCGAGACGCTCGACCGGCTCTCGGACGAGGCCTCCGCGGCCATCGGGCGGGTGCTCCCGCGGATCGCCCGGGCCGTCATCCGTGCGACCGGGTGCTCGGACTTCAACGTGCTCCAGAACAACGGGTCCGCCGCCCATCAAGCCATCTTCCACGTTCACTTCCACATCATCCCGAAGCCCGGCGAGGGCGGCGGGCTCGGGGTCGGCTGGCCGGCGGGCAAGCTGGACCACGCCGAAGGCGCGGCGCTGGCGCGGACCATCGCCGGCCACCTGGCTGGTTGAGCGTCAGAGGTCGCGCTTGCCGTCGGAGGGGCCCACCGTGGCCGTCGGCGGCTCGCTCGTCCGGACGTTCAGCTCGGGCGCCTTCATGGCGACCCGCGATCCGGGCGGCACGCTCTTGGTGAGGAAGACGGAGCCTCCGACCACGCTGCCCGAGCCGAGCGACGTCGTACCCCCGAGCACCGTCGCGTTCGCGTAGATCGTCACGCCGTCTTCGACGGTGGGGTGGCGCTTCGACCCGCGGATGATCTTGCCCTCCGCGTCGCGCGGGTGGCTCAGCGCGCCGAGCGTGACGCCTTGGTAGAGCTTGACGTTCGAGCCGATGTACGACGTCTCCCCCACCACCACGCCCGTCGCGTGGTCGATGAAGAAGCTCTTCTCGATGTTGGCGCCGGGGTGGATGTCCGCGCCCGTCCGTGAGTGGGCCCACTCGGTCATGATGCGCGGCAAGAGCGGCACCCCGAGCCGGTAGAGCTCGTGGGCCACGCGGTACACGGTCACCGCCAGCACGCCGGGATAGGAGAGGATGATCTCGTGGATGCTGCTCGCGGCGGGATCGCCGTCGAGCGCTGCCTGGACGTCCGCGATCAGCGTCGCGCGGAGCGCAGGCACCGCGCCCAGGATGCGCGTGGCGAGGCGGCGCGCCTCGTCGATGCAGGTGTCCACCGGGGCGCCGAACTCCGCCGCGTGGCAGAGGCAGAGCTGGATCTGCCTCGTGAGCTTGTCCCGCAGCGTGCTGACCAGCGTGCCCACGTGGTAGGAGACGTTCTCGTCGGTGAGATCCTGCCGCCCGAAGTAGCCCGGGTAGAAGAGCTGAAGGAACAGCCCGACGATCTCACCCGCCTCCTCGCGCGATGGGAGGAACCGCTGGTTGATGAACTGACCCCGAGCGTCGCTCCGATAGCTCTCCACGACCGAGGTCACGATCTCGTCGAGCTCGTTCTGCGCGCTCATGCGGTCATCCTCTCGATCTCGGTGAACATCCCCTCGAACAGCGCGCCGGTGAGGTACCGCTCCCCGGCGTCGGGCAACACCGTGACGATGGTCTTGCCCGACATCGCCGGCTCCGCCGCGAGGCGCGCCGCCGCGGTCATCGCCGCGCCGCAGGAGATCCCGCAGAGGATCCCCTCCTCCCGCGCGAGCCGCCGGGCCATGATCATCGCCTCCTCGTTCGAGACCAGCTCGACGCGGTCCACGAGGGTCAGATCGAGGTTCTTGGGGACGAAGCCGGCCCCGATCCCCTGGATCTTGTGGGGGCCGGGCACGAGCTCGCGGCGCTCGATCGTCTGGGTGATGACGGGCGAGTGGGAGGGCTCGACGGCGACGCTGAGCAGCGACCTCTTGCCCTTCGCGCCCTTGATGAAGCGGCTCACTCCCGTCATGGTGCCCCCCGTCCCCACGCCGGCGACGAAGACGTCCACGGCGCCACCCGTGTCTTCCCAGATCTCGGGCCCGGTCGTCTTCTCGTGGATGGCGGGGTTCGCGGGGTTCTCGAACTGGTGCATGAGGTGCAGCGACGCGTCGGCGCGCGCGAGCTCCTCCGCCTTCGCGATCGCGCCCTTCATCCCGAGCGTGCCCGGCGTGAGCACGAGCTCGGCCCCGAACGCGACGAGCACCTTTCGACGCTCCATGCTCATCGTGTCCGGCATGGTGAGGACGCACCGGTAGCCGCGCGCCGCCGCCGCGAACGCCAGCGCGATGCCCGTGTTCCCGCTCGTCGCCTCGATGATGCCGCCCCCCGGCCTCAGCACGCCGCGCTCCTCTGCGTCCCACACCATCGCCGCCCCGATCCGGCACTTCACCGAGAACGCGGGGTTCCGACCCTCGATCTTGGCGAGGACGCGCCCCCCGAGGCCGCGCGTGATGCGGTTGATTCGTACGAGCGGCGTCCGGCCGATCGAGCGCGAGTTGTCTTCGAAGATGTCGGGCATCGTCTCCTCGGAGGCGTTCGGGACGGGTCAGCGTAGCAAACGTGGCGGACCCGAGTGCGGTGGCTCATACTCTCCCCTCTCCGCGCCGCGCCATGCTCGCCTACCTCTCGATGCTCGCCCTGCTCACGACGGTGGTCTTGGCGCTCCTTCGCGCGCTCCACCGGCCATGGTGGGATCGGCGGTGGGTGTCGCGGGGCGTCGTGCTCCTCTTCCTCGTCGGCGCCGCAGGGATCGTGACCCGCCACCTCGGGCTCGGCAAGGTCGTCGCCGGGTTCGAGTCACCGCGGCTCACCTTCACCGGCGGCCTGCTCGGAGGGCTCGGCGTCATCGGCGTCCTCGGGCTGCTCCTCAGCCTCCCCGCCGCCGGCGCCGTCCGCGCGGTGCTCTCGCGCACCCTCCGACCGGGGCCGGCTCCGCGCCCGAGGCCAGACGCCGACGCCGCGCTCCCGCGCGTCGATATCGCGGCCACGCCGCCGGTGTCGCGCCGGATGTTGCTCGAGGTCGGCGCCGCGAGCCTGCCGGTCACCGCGCTCGGCTTCGGCGCCGTGGGCGTCGCGAGCGCGCTGGAGGAGACGCAGGTGGTCGAGCGACGCATCGCGTTCCCTGGCCTCCCCGAGGATCTCCGAGGTCTCCGCGTCCTGCAGTTCACGGACGTGCACCTGGGCGCCTTCATGGACCCCGCGGGCTTCGCGGCGCTGGTGGAGCGAGGGCGAGCCGCGCGGCCCGATATCGTCGTCCTCACCGGGGACTTCTGCGACCACCTCCCGTGGCTCGACGGGGCCTTGCGCGCCGTCCAGTCGCTCGACCCTCGCCTCGGGTCGTTCGCGGTCATGGGCAACCACGAGTACTACCGGGGCGCGCTGGCGACGCGGCGAGGCTACGCGAAGACCCACATCGAGCTCCTCGACGACGCGCACAGAGTCCTGCGCGTGGGCGACTCGACCCTGGTCGTCTCGGGCGTCGACGACCCCGTCGGCAAGGGGCGAGCGAACGACCACTACCCCGGAGCGGCGGATCGCGCGCTCTCGGGCGCGCCCAGCGGCGCCTTCCACCTGGGCCTCTGTCACCGACCGAGCGGATTCCCCACGCTGGCCGCGCGGGGCATCGATCTGACGCTGAGCGGCCACACGCATGGCGCCCAGCTGGGAAGCGGGGACCGGAGCCTCCTCGAGCCCGCGTTCCCGGAGGCGTACCTCCGCGGGAGCTACGACCTCGCCGGCAAGAAGCTCTACACGTCGAGCGGGGCTGGCCACTGGCTCGCCTTCCGCTTGGACTGCCCGAGCGAGGCGGCGCTGATCGTGCTCGAGCGCGCCTGAGCCCCCGATCCAGCGCTCAGGTTGCGCCGAAGAGCGCGAGGAGCTCCCGCGCCGCCGCGGGGGCCGTCACGCGGCCGTCTTGCACCTCGGCCTCCAGCGCCGGAAGCCGCGCGGCGACCCCGGGGTGGCTGCGGAACGACCCCGCGAGGCCCTCCTCGAGGAGCGTCCAGAGCCAGCGGCGGGCCTGGCGCCGGCGGAGCTCCGCGAGCTCGCCCGAGGCCTCGATCGCGGCGTGGTGGGCGACGACGGAGGCCCACACCTCCGCCACGCCGGCCCCGGAGAGCGCGCTCATCGTGAGGACCTGGGCCGTCCACGACGTGAACCGGGGCCGCTGGTAGGCGAGCGCGGCGCGGAGGTCGGAAGCGCACCGCCGCGCCGCCGCCGCGCCGTCGCCGTCCGCCTTGTTGACGGCCACCACGTCGACGAGCTCCATCACGCCCCGCTTGAGCCCCTGCAGCTCGTCGCCAGCGCCCGGGAGGGCGAGCAGCAAGAAGGTGTCGACCATCTCTGCGACGACCGCCTCGGACTGTCCGACCCCCACGGTCTCGACGAGGATCACGTCGAAGCCGAACGCCTCACACACGAGCATCACCTCCCGCGTCCGCCGCGCGACGCCGCCGAGCTCTCCGGCGGCGGGTGACGGGCGGACGAAGGCGCGGGGGCTCGAGGAGAGGCGCGGCATCCTGGTCTTGTCGCCGAGGATGCTGCCGCCGGTGACGGCGCTCGAGGGGTCCACCGCCAGGACGGCGATCGGCGTCCCCTCGTCGATCAGCTTGCCGCCGAGCGCCTCGATGAACGTGCTCTTGCCGACGCCCGGGACGCCCGTGACGCCGACGCGGATCGCGCGGCCGGTGAGGTGGACGAGGCGCCCGGCGAGCTGCTCGGCCGCCGCGCGGTCCTCGGCGCGGGCGCTCTCGACGAGCGTGATGGCGCGCGCCAAGGCGGACCGGTCGCGCGCGAGGATGCCGCGCTCCGCGTCGCCCACGTCGATCGACGGAGCCACCTCACCCTCCCCGGGTCAAGATCGCCTCGGTGAGCTCGCGCGCGGCTCGTGGGATCACGGTGCCCGGGCCGAACACGAACGCGGCGCCCATCTCCCTGAGCGTCTCGACGTCCTCCGGCGGTACGACGCCCCCCACGACGACGAGGACATCGGCGCGCCCGAGCCGCGCGAGCTCCGCGCGGAGCGCTGGCACGAGCGTGAGGTGGCCCGCGGCGAGCGAGCTCACGCCGACCACGTGGACGTCGTTGTCGACGGCCTGGCGCGCCGTCTCCTCGGGCGTCTGGAACAGCGGGCCGATGTCGACGTCCCAGCCGAGATCCGCGAGCGCGGTCGCGATGACCTTCTGCCCTCGATCGTGTCCGTCCTGGCCCATCTTCGCGAGGAGGATGCGCGGGCGCCGACCCTCGGCGGCGAGGACACGGTCGACGAGCTCGCGCGCGGCCCGCGCGTCCTCGTCGTCCCGGAGCTCGGCGGCGTACACACCCGATATCGTACGCACGTTCGCCTCGTGACGCCCGAAGACCTTCTCGAGGGCGAGGCTCATCTCCCCGACGGTCGCTCGGGCACGCGCGGCGTGGACGCTGAGTTCGAGCAGGTTTCCCGCCCCGGTCTCGGCCGCGGCCGTGAGGGCGGCGAGCGCGCGCTCGACGGCCGCGCCGTCGCGCTCGGCGCGCAGCCGCCCGAGCCGCTCGATCTGGGCGCGCCGAACCTTGGCGTTGTCGACACGGAGCACGGGCGGCAGCGTGTCGTCTACACGACGGAACGCGTTGACGCCGACGATCACCTGACGGCCGGCGTCGATGCGTGCTTGCGTGCGCGCCGCCGCCTCCTCGATCCGGAGCTTGGGCACGCCGGCGGAGAGGGCCGCCACCATCCCGCCGAGCTCGTCGACCTCGGCCATGTGCTTGCGAGCACGCTCCGCCAGGTCCGCCGTGAGCCGCTCCACGAAGTAGCTGCCGCCCCAGGGATCCACCGGGCGCCGGATCCCCGACTCGTGCGCGAGCACGAGCTGGGTGTTTCGCGCGACGCGCGCCGACGCCTCCGAGGGGAGCGCGAGCGCCTCGTCCAGCGAGTTGGTGTGGAGCGACTGCGTGTGGCCGGCGGCGGCGGCCATCGCCTCGATGGTGGTCCGGACGACGTTGCAGGAGACGTCCTGCGCGGCCAAGGACCACCCCGACGTCTGACAGTGCGTTCGGAGGAGCAGCGACCGCGGGTCCTTGGGCGAGAACGCCGCCATCTGCTCCGCCCAGAGGAGGCGCGCCGCGCGCAGCTTCGCGACCTCCATGAAGTAGCTCATGCCGATGGCGAAGAAGAACGAGAGGCGCGGCGCGAACGCGTCGACGTCCAGCCCGGCGCGCACCCCCGTCCGCACGTACTCGACGCCGTCGGCGAGGGTGTACGCGAGCTCGAGGTCCGCGGTCGCCCCTGCCTCGTGCATGTGGTAGCCCGAGATGGAGATCGAGTTGTACTTGGGCATCTCGCGCGCGCAGAAGGCGAAGATGTCGGACACGATCCGCATGGAAGGCCCCGGCGGATAGATGTACGTGTTCCGGACCATGAACTCCTTCAGGATGTCGTTCTGGATCGTCCCGCCGAGCTGGGAGGGGCGGACGCCCTGCTCCTCGGCCGCCACGATGTAGAGCGCCAAGATCGGGAGCACCGCGCCGTT
>CAZBJI010000252.1:0-7981 GCA_964492175.1 uncultured Polyangiaceae bacterium
GCCTTCGGCGGCTCGCCCAAGGAGTGGGTCTTCGACAACCCGAAGACCATCCGCATCTCGGCGTCACGCCGCATGTCGCGCAGAACACGTCGAAGCGCAGCTCCGCCGTGGATGGGCGAACGACGCGCCACGCTGGCTACAAGACGAGCCAAAAGGGTGCGCCGGAGAATCGAGTCGATCTTTGGCTGGATGAAGACGACGGCCGGCTTCGCGCGGTCGCGCTTTCGCGGCGTTGCCCGAACGCAGCTTGCCGCTCATCTGGTCGGCGCCGCCTACAACCTCTTGCGGATGGCTCGGCTCATCCAAGCCCCGGCGTAGCGACTCCCCTCCCACTCGGCGCGTCAGCGCCGAGTCGGGGAGGGGCGGGCGGCGCGCAGGCGCGGAGCGCCGAGCACGGGCCGGGGGTGGGCATCACCTGCGCGTTTGCACGCTCGCGCAAGCGCGCAATTGGCTCACCTCGCTCTCACCACTCAGCACGGCCGCGCCAACCCCCACTTCTTCATCACCCTGCTAGAGCGGGCCGAGCGCGTCGCCCCCGAGTCGAATCACCCCGAGGGGCGCGCGGCCTTCTCGGAGAGCTCGAGGGTGACCGCGTGCTCGGGGATGTTGCGCATGAAGCTCCGCCGGAGCGCGGGGTCCGCGATGCGCCCCGCGCGCCAGAGGAGGCGGTTGCGAGCGGAGACGAGCAGCTCGGCGGACCGGGCGTGATCCCCGGAGGCCGCGTAGATCTGCACCGCCGCGAGGCGGACGAAGCCGTCGCCCTCCTCCGCGTTCTTCAGGGCGTCCACGCCCGCCACCGCCTCGTCCACCAGCGCGCGCGCCCGCTGGAAGTCGCCACGGTGGAGCGCGACGACGCCCAGCTTGGCCAGCGAGTCCCACCTCAGGGCCGACGACGGCATGACCTCGAGCGTCCGCTCGAGCTCGACCTCCGCGGCGTCGACCTCGCCCCGCTCGAGGTGGATGAGCGCCAGATAGTGCCGCGCGTGGTTCTCGTCGAAGACGTTCCGCTTGGACAGCGCGTAGGCGAGGTACTCGCGCTGCATCTCGAGGCCGCGGTCGCTCTCCCCGAGCCGATGCAGCGCGACCGAGAGGTTGTGCTTCGCCACGTTCTCCAGCGCGTCGAGGGCGTACGCCTCCGCCGCCTGCTGGGCCGCCGAGAGCTCGGCCACCGCGAGATCGTAGGCGCCGAGCAGCAGGTAGTCGTACCCGACGTGCATCTGCGCCTGGCAAGCCTGCCGAACGTCTCCGGCCTCCCGCATGAGCCGGAGCACCTCGGTGTCGTAGGAGACACAGGCCGCGTACTCCCCCGCGAACATCGCCTGCCACGATCGGCAGGTCAGGACGTGGGCGCGAGAGAGCGGATCGTCGGCGCGCGCGCGCGCCTGGCCCACCGCGTCGAGGAGCTCGGTGGAGAGCGTGTGGAGCCCGACGCGCAGACAGCTCGCGACGATGTCGGGCATGCAGCTCGGCCGGGCGGACAAGGATGCGTGCTCTCGAAGCGACCGGACCAGCTCCCGCGCGAGCTCCATCGCGCGTGGGTCCCCCGTCCGCGCCATGCAGCGCGCCGTCACGCACACGGCGTCCACCCATGGCTGCGTGTCGCGCTGCAGGAGCTCGCAGGCCGCCAGGCCGTGCTGCAGGCCACGCTCCGTCCCGCCCAGCCAGTAGCTCGCCTCACAGAGCGCGATGAGCACGCGGCCCCGCTCCTCCCCTTCGAGCCCGCCGTGGAGCGCGCGCGCCCCGTGCTCCTCCACGCGGACGAGGTCGTTGCGGAGGAGCGCGTCGTGCGCCGCGTGGGCGAAGCAGGCCGCGGCGCCGCGGTGGTCCCCCGCCGACTGCCGGTGCTCGGCCAGAACGGCCGCGTCCCGCTCCCCGGCCGCCGCGAGCCACGCGGCCGCGCGCGCGTGAGCGTCCCGGCGGTCGTCCGTCGTCAGCATCGCGTAGGACGCCTCGCGCAGGAGCGGGTGCCGAAACGCGAGCTCGGGCTCGCCCGCGAAGCGCGTCGCCCGTCGCGGCACCAAGAAGCCCCGATCCACGAGGTGCACGAGCCAGTCGCCGAGCTGCGCTGCCTCGGGGACGCCGGCCCCGATGAGCGCGGCGACCCCCCCTTGCCAGAACGCGTCCCCGAAGACGCTCGCCGCGCGCAGGACCTTGCGGGCGCTCGGCTCGAGGCGGAGGAGCCGCGCCTCGACCGACGCCAGCACCGTGGGCGGGACCGAAGACGGCGAGCGGCCCTCGAGCTCGGCGGCGCAGAGCTCATGCAAGAACAGGGGGTTGCCCTCTGCGTGCCGAACGATCCGCTCCACTGCGGCGGGCGTCGCGAGGTCGCCGAGCGCGGTCTGGACCAGGTGCTCTGCGGCGCGCCTCGGCAGGCCCCCGAGCTGGACCCGCTGCGCGGCCGCGTCCCGCAGCGCGGCCGGCGCCCGCTCGTCCAGCTCGGGGCGGCCGAACGCGGCTACGAAGAGGGGCCGGTCGGACATGCGGCGCAGCGCGCGCACGAGGAGCTTGAGCGTGGCCCCGTCCACCCAGTGGGCGTCGTCGAGCACGATGGCCACCCCCCCGAAGCGCCCCGCGAGGATCTCCAGGAGATCGATCGTCGCGCGCTCGATCTGATCGTCCATCAGCTGCGGATCGCGCAGGGCCGCGGCGAGCTCGACGCTCCCGGCCTCCGGCTGCTGCCCCGCCGCGATCCCGAGGAAGTCCACGAGGCGGGCGGCCGCGTCCGCGGGGGCCCACGCGCCGACGCGGAGCTTGAGCGCTGCGCGCTGCTCGTTCGGGGTGGCGGCCTCCGGGATCGAGAGGCCCCGACGGAGGAGCGCGCCGAGCGACGCGAACGGGGTCTGTCGACGGAGCTCCTCCCCGCGGGCGTCGAGGATTGCGGGGGGGCCGGCGCATCGGCGCGCCCTCTCCAAGAGCTCCCGCTGCAGCCGGGACTTGCCGAGGCCTGCGGCGCCGGTCACCGTGACGAGCTGGGCGACGCGATCCGCGAAGCACGCGTCGAGCGCGCCGCCGATCGTCGCGAGCTCGCGCTCCCGCCCCACGAAGGCCTGGACTCCGGTCTGCTCGACCCGGCGCTCTCCCCGGACGACCGGGCCGACGGCGGTCATCTCGACCGCGAGCGCGCCCCCGACGAGGCCCTTGGCGGCGTCATCTACCCGCACGCGGCCCGCCTCCGACGCCAGATCCAGCGCGCGCTGGATGAGCGCCGGCTCGGGCCCGGTGCGGCGGCTGGCCGATCCGGCCGCGACCCCAACACGGAGCGACGGATCCGCGCCCGTCAACCCGACCGCCGCCCGCGCGGCGCTGAGCGCGGCCTCCACCGGGGAGTCCGAGGTGAACACGATCAGCGCGCCGCGACCTGGCAGGAGGCGCAGCTCGCCCCCGTGCTTCGCAGCGACCGCCGCCACGGCCTCGTGCGCTTCGCTGCCGGCCGACATGACCGCGAGCGTCGCGCCGGCGTCGGAGGTCGCCGCCGCGTCAGGCGCGATCGCGACGACGGTAGCCAGCCGGCGCTCGTCCGTGGACACCGCGGGCCGCCGGGCGTCGGTGACCGCCGGCGCGTCCTCCAGCTCGAGCGCCAGCAGCCTCTCGACGACCTCGCGCGCGGAGCTCGGCCTCCCGGCCGGATCCTTGGACAACATGGCGGCGACCAGGGCGTCCAAGCCGGCGGACACCTGCGGGGCGCGCGCGGAGAGCCGGGGCGCCTCGGTGAGGAGGAGCTCCGCGACGATGGCGGCCGGCGTGGGCCCGAAGAACGGCGGGCGGCCCGTGAGGCACTGGAACATCACGCAGCCGAGCGAGTAGATGTCGACGCGCGCGTCGACGCCGCGCTCCCCCCTGGCCTGCTCGGGCGGCATGTACTCGGGCGTACCCACCGTCATGCCGGTGCGGGTGATCCCGACGGAGCGGCCCGCCGCGAAGGCGATGCCGAAGTCGAGGACCTTCACGGCGTCCAGTCGGCCGTCGACCAGGAAGATGTTGTGCGGCTTCACGTCCCGGTGGACCACGCCGAGCGCGTGCGCCGCGGACAGCGCCTCCGCCACGAGGCGTGCCACGTGCAGCGTCTCCGGCACGCCGAGGACGCCGTCCTCGAGCCGCCGCGCCAGGTCTACGCCGTCCAGCCACTCCATCGCGAGGTACATGGGTCCGCCGTCGGCGGCTCCGAAGTCGATGAACCGCACGATGGCGGGGTGGTCGAGCTCCGCCAAGATCTCCGCCTCCCGCCGGAAGCGCTCCACGAACTCGTCCGAGCCGACGTCGTCGAGGACCTTGACGGCGACCTCCCGGCCCGACGGGAGATCGAGCGCCCGGTAGACCGTCCCCATGCCGCCGGCGGCCACGCGCTGCAGCATGCGGTACCGCCCAGCGAGCGCGCCGGTCTGGGACACGTCGACCACGCTCCGAGCATACTCGCGCATCGCTTGGTCTGCTAAAGACGCCTGATGTGCGGGCGGTTCACCCTCACGGTGCCGACGTACGAGGCGCTGGCCGCCTCGCTGGGGATCGACCCGGTGCCGGGCGCGGCCGAGACGCACCGTCCGCGGTACAACATCGCGCCTACCGATCCGACCTGGGTCGTGCGCCTCGGATCGCACCGTGCCCGTGAGCTCTCGCTCCTCGAGTGGGGCCTCGTGCCCCGCTGGTCCAAGAGCCTGACGCACGCGGGCCGCCCGATCAACGCGCGGGCCGAGAGCCTCGAGCAGAAGCCGGCTTTCCGGGACGCGTTCGCGCGGAGGCGGTGTGTCGTCGTGAGCGATGGCTTCTTCGAGTGGGACAAGTCGACCCGCGAGCGACGCCCCCTGTGGTTCCGGCCGCCGAGCGGCGGGCTCCTGCTCCTCGGGGGGCTCTGGGACCGCTGGTTCGACGTGGAGCGCGGGAAGAACGTGTCGACGTTCGCCGTCGTGACGACGGACGCGAGCGCGGACGTGCGCGCCGTTCACGACCGGATGCCGCTCGTGCTCGCCGGGGACGCGGTCGAGACATGGCTCGCGGTGCCGCCGCTCGACGCCCCCGCCGACGTCACCGACGACGTGCGCGCGCTCCTCGCGCCGGCCGCGCCGGGGTCGCTCGTCGCGGTCCCCGTGTCGAAGCGCGTCGGGTCGGTGAAGAACGACGACCCGTCGGTGCTCGTCGCCGACACGGAGCTCGCCGCGGAGCCGCGCGGCGCGACGCTGCCGCTCTTCGCCGACGCGGCCGCCTCCGCGGCGCGCGCGCGCGGCCGGCGCTGAGGCGTGCTAGATCCCCGGCCGCATGCAGAAGCTCCCGACGGACGAGCTCGTGATCCGCGGCGCCCGCGAGCACAACCTCTCGATCGCCGAGCTGCGCATCCCCAAGCACCGTCTGGTGGTTTTCACGGGCGTGTCCGGGAGCGGGAAGTCCTCCCTCGCGTTCGACACGATCTACGCGGAGGGGCAGCGCCGCTACGTCGAGTCCCTGTCCACCTACGCGCGGCAGTTCCTCGGGCAGCTCGAGAAGCCCAAGTACGAGCAGATCCGCGGCCTCTGCCCGACGGTGGCCATCGAGCAGAAGACGGCCTCGTCCAACCCTCGCTCGACCGTCGGCACCACCACCGAGATCTACGACTACTTGCGCGTCCTGTTCGCGCGTGTCGGCGAGCAGCGGTGTCACCAGTGCGGCGGTCCTGTGACCGGCCGCTCGGCGGCGGAGATCGCGCGCGAGCTCTCGGCGCTCCCGGGCGGCACCAAGATCACGCTCTACGCGCCGGTCGTCGAGCACCGAAAGGGCGAGTTCAAGGACGTGCTGGACGGGCTCACCGAGAAGGGCTTCTCCCGCGTCCGCGTCGACGGAAAGGTCATGCGGCTCGAGGACGTGCCGGCCCTCGACAAGAAGCGCAAGCACTCCATCGACGTCGTCGTGGACCGGCTCACCATCGACGAAGGGGCGCACGCGCGCGTGATGGACAGCGTGGAGACGGCGCTCCGCGCGGGCGGCGGGCGCCTCTCGGCCGAGGGCGAAGGAGGGCCAGCGCGGGTCTACTCGGAGGAGCGCAGCTGCCCGAGGTGCAAGCTGAGCTTGCCGGCGCTCTCGCCCCAGGCGCTCTCGTACAACTCCCCGCTCGGCATGTGCCCGGCGTGCAGCGGGCTCGGGACCAGCCTCGAGGCGAACCCCGCGTACATCGTGCCCGACGGGGGCCTCACGATCGACGAGGGCGCCATCGAGCCGTGGCGGAACGTGGCGGAGAGCACGGGGTGGACGTCGCGCATCGTGTCCGCGCTCTGTGATCGCCTCGAGATCCCACGCGACGTGCCCTGGAAGAAGATCCCCGCGAAGAAGCGGGAGCTCCTGCTCTGGGGGGCCGGCGACAAGCGCATCGAGGTGAAATGGACGGGCAAGCACTCCAAGGGCTCGTGGGCCATGCGCTGGGAAGGCCTGTGCCCGCAGGTGCTCCGCCGCTTCGAGGGCACGCAGTCCGAGTCGATGCGCGACAAGTACCGCAAGTACCTGCGAGAGGCCCCCTGCCGGCCCTGCGAGGGGCAGCGGCTCCGACCGGAGGCGCGCTCCGTCTTCCTCGAGGGGGTGAGCATCGTCGCCGTCCAGCGGATGACGATCCGCGAGGCCCAGACCTGGTTCACCGGGCTCCGCCTCACCGGCGCCCGCGCGGCGATCGCGGAGGAGGTGCTGAAGGAGGTGCGTCACCGCCTGGGGTTCCTCGTCGACGTCGGCCTCGACTACCTGACGCTCGACCGTGGGACCTCCACGCTCTCGGGCGGGGAGGCGCAGCGGATCCGACTCGCCGCGCAGCTCGGCAGCGAGCTCAGCGGCGTGATGTACGTCCTCGACGAGCCCTCCATCGGCCTGCACCAGCGCGACAACCTCCGCCTGGTCGAGACGCTCGTGCGGCTCCGGGACCTCGGCAACACCGTCATCGTGGTGGAGCACGACGCCGAGACCATCCTCCGCGCCGACCACGTCGTGGACTTCGGCCCGGGCGCCGGCAAGCGAGGCGGTCAGGTCGTGGCGGCGGGGACACCGGCCGAGGTGTGCGCTTCGCCCGGCTCGCTGACGGGCAGGTTCCTCTCCGGGCTCGAGGCCATCGACGTACCGAAGGAGCGGCGGCCTCCGTCGGCGTGGCTGACGATCCGCGGACCGCGAGAGAACAACCTGCGCGGGGTCGACGTGGAGATCCCCCTGGGCGTCCTCGTCGCCGTCACCGGCGTGAGCGGCGCTGGGAAGTCGAGCCTCGTGGGGCAGATCCTCGTGCCCGCGCTCCGCCGTCGCCTCTCGGGCGCGCTCGACGCCGTCGGCGCGCACGACTCCATCGAGGGCGCCGAGGCGCTCGACAAGATCATCGTCATCGACCAGCAGCCGATCGGCAGGACGCCCCGCTCGAACCCGGCCACGTACTCCAAGCTCTTCGACCTCGTCCGCGACGTCTTCGCCCAGACCAAGGAGGCGCGCGCGTTCGGGTACGGACCGGGCAGGTTCTCGTTCAACGTGAAGGGCGGGCGCTGCGAGAGCTGCGAAGGCGCAGGCGTCCGCTCGGTGGAGATGCACTTCTTGCCGGACGTGTTCGTCACCTGCGAGACGTGCAAGGGCCGCCGCTACAACGAGGCGACGCTGCGCGTGACCTTCCGGGGCCGCACGATCGCGGACGTCCTCGACACGAGCGTGAAGGACGCGCTCACGCTGTTCGAGAACGTGCCGCCCATCGCCCGCATCTTGGAGACGCTCGACGAGGTCGGGCTCGGCTACATCGCCCTCGGCCAGCCCGCCACCACCCTGTCGGGCGGGGAGGCGCAGCGGCTGAAGCTCGCGCGCGAGCTCGCGCGCAGGGACACGGGTCGAACCCTCTACGTCCTCGACGAGCCCACGACGGGGCTGCACTTCGACGACGTGCGGCACCTGCTCGGCGTCCTCACGCGCCTGGTCGCGGCCGGGAACAGCGTCCTCGTCGTGGAGCACAACCTCGACGTCGTGAAGTGCGCCGACTACGAGATCGATCTCGGACCCGATGGCGGCT
>CAZBJI010000253.1:0-7902 GCA_964492175.1 uncultured Polyangiaceae bacterium
GCCCGCACCGTCGCCGAGCGCGGGGTGGGGCCAGCAGTCGCCGAGGGGCTCACCGGCGATCCGACAGCTCCCGGGCCAGACGCTCGAGAGGCCGTCGAGCAGGGCGCGCAAGATCTCGGTCGCCTCGACCCGACCTCCGTCGGCGTTCGCCAGCATGAAGTCCACGAGGCCGCCGGGCCGAGCGTCCTCGCCGAACAGCTCCGGCCGAGCGCGCAGCGCCCCGGAGAGCGCCCAGAGGACCGCCGCGCGCCCCTCGAGCCCGACGATATCGTTGTCGGGGCCGACCTGGAAGGCGGCGCGCACGTCGTCCAGGGTGAGCGCCGCGAGCCCCTCGGCGTCGCAACGGAGCGCCCGCCCGCTCGCCGAGAGTCGCCCCGATCGGAACAGGTGCAGGCTCGCCAGCGCGAGCCCCTCGCTCCGCGCGTAGAGGGCGCCGTCCTCCCGGAAGCGCCACGTGGGGCCCGCGCCGGCGTCGAGCAGCACGCTGGGCAAGACGAGGTCCACCTGGGCTCGTGCCCGATCGAGGGGGCTCGCGCCGAGCATCGGGATCAGCCGCGCGAGCCGGTCGTGACCTCCGGCGCCAAAGTGACGCATCCGGCCGTGCGGTCGTCCCGGCTCGGCCGACCGCGCGCCGGCGACGCGCGCGGCGTAGGCCGCTACGTCGGGCAGCCTCTGCCGATGCACGCGGAAGCACGCCGATCGGCCAGCGATGGCGCGGTCCGTCAGCGCGCGCGAGCGCGCGCGCACGGCGCGCGTAGACCGCAAGGTCGCGACGTCGTCGAGGGTTCCAGCCAAGGTCATGGATCCCCCACACGGGGGGCCCCACCGTGGTAGCGCGCTGGCGGGCGAGTGGAACCCCGATTCCTCGCGAACGGGCGCCCACCCCTCGACGACGGGAGGAGCCTCGGAGCCGTCCACGTTCAGCGCCGTCGTCGACAAGAGTTCCCCTGGGCGGAGCGCGCGCTCCAGGCTCCCTACGCGTGACGCCTTCCCTCGGCTCCGCGGTCGTGCGAGGAACTCAGCGGTGAGTTCCGTTCCCAGCAAGAAGCGCGTCGGGATCCTCTTCTCCGGAGGCCCCGCCCCCGCGGCCAACGCGGTCATCTCGGCCGCGGTCTCCTCCTTCCGACGGGCGGGCTGGGACGCGGTCGGCTTCCTCCACGGGTACTCGGCGCTCACCGAGTTCGACGAGAACACCCGTCCCCTGGTCGAGGGGACGGACTACATGCTCTTTCGGGACGACGACCTGCGAGGTCTGCGGAACGAGCGCGGGATCGTGATCGGGACGTCCCGCGCCAACCCCGGGAAGAAGATCCGCGGGCCGAAGGATCTCGACGACCCCGCGCGCACCGCGACCCTGCGCCGGGTCTACGACGGGCTGCGCAGCCTCGGCGTCGACGCGCTCGTCTCCATCGGCGGCGACGACACCCTCAAGACCGCCAACTTCCTGCACGTGTTCCAGGAGCGGCTGCCGAGCGAGCTGCCCAGGGTGCGCGTGGTGCACGTACCCAAGACCATCGACAACGACTACCGCGGGATCGACTTCACCTTCGGCTTCTTCACGGCCGTGGACGTCATGGCCAAGGAGCTCCTGAACCTTCGCGCCGACGCCATGGCGACGAAGAGCTACTTCATCGTGGAGACGATGGGGCGGAAGGCCGGCTGGATCGCCTACGGGGTGGCGATCGCCGGGGAGGCGCACCTCGTCGTGGGCGTCGAGGACGTGGTGGGGGATCTCGCGACGAAGGAGGTCGTGGGCGACGAGGCGAGCGGCGAGGCTCGGACCGAGCACCGGCTGTCGCTGGACGCGCTGGCCGACCGAGTCGTGGACCTCGTGCTGGCGCGCGCGGCCCGCGGGAAGCACTACGGCACCGTCGTGCTCGCCGAAGGCCTCGCGGAGCTCCTGCCGGAGAGCATCTTGAAGGGGGTCGCGCGGGACGAGCACGGCCACGTCTCGCTCGGGAAGATCGACATCGGCAAGCTCATCGCGAAGGTCGCCTCGGAGCGCTACGAGCTCCGCACCGGTCGCTCCAAGAAGATGGTCGGCGTCCAGCTGGGGTACGAGTCACGCTGCTCGGCGCCGCACGCCTTCGACGTCATGCTCGGCTGCCAGCTCGGCGTCGGCGCCTTCCGTGCGCTCGCCGAGCGCGGCCTCGACGGCCACATGGTCAGCGTCGCCGGCCAGCTCGAGCTGCGCTTCGTCCCCTTCCGCGACCTCGTCAACCCCGCCACGCTCAAGACCGAGGTGCGCTTCATCGAGGGCGGGAGCGACTTCCAGCAGCTCGCCCGCGAGCTGGAGACCAGGGTCCCGCGGCGTCCCTGAACGAGGCTATGCTCGGCGGGTGTCGGACACGACGCGACTCCCGGCCGAGGGGACGACGCTGGCACAGCGCTACCGCATCGAGCGCCTGCTCGGCAAAGGCGGCATGGGCGCCGTGTACCGCGCGTTCGACGACGTCGTCGGCGAAGCCGTCGCGCTCAAGCTGATGCTCTCTCACGACCCCACCGCCATCGCGCGGTTCCGGGAAGAGCTCTTGCTCGCTCGGCGGGTCACGCACAAGCACATCGGGCGCACCTTCGATTTGGGGCGGGACGGCGGTCGCCTGTTCATCACGATGGAGCTCGTGACGGGCGCGAGCCTCCGCGAGATCTTGCGCGCTCGCCGCTCCCTCCCGCCGGCGGACGTCGGCCTCCTGCTCGGTCAAGTGGCGCGCGGCTTGGCTGCCGCGCACGAGGTGGAGGTGGTCCACCGCGACCTGAAGCCGAGCAACGTCCTCGTCGCTTCGTCGGGCCGGGTCGTCCTCATCGACTTCGGCGTCTCCGCCTCCCAGAGCTCTCCGACGGAGGACGGCGCCCTCTTCGGAACCTTCGACTACATGAGCCCCGAGCAGGCCCGAGCCGCTCCCGCTCACCCTTCTCACGACGTCTACGCGCTCGGGTGCGTCGCGTTCGAGCTCGCCACGGGTCGCTTTCCCTTCCACGGGGAGGACGCGCTCTCGCGGCTCAAGGCGCGGCTCGACGGGCCGCCCGATCTCTCGGGGCTCGAGCACGGCGCGCTCCGGGCCCTGATCGCGGAGTGCTTGCACCGCGACCCGAGCCGCAGGCCGCTCGCCTGCGAGGCCGGACGCCGGCTGGACGCCTTCGCGGGGCCTGCGTGCTCCGGGGGACTCGTGGGCGCACCGCCCTCGGAGCCGGCGCCGGACGACGCCGCCACGGTCGCCACGCCTTACAGCAGAGCCCCGAGCCTCGTCGTCTTGCCGATCCTGCTCGCCCGTGGCGAAGACGAGGCCTTCGGCCTCGGCCGCGCCATCTCGGAGGAGGTCGCCGAGGCGCTCCGGATGACCAAGGGCTTGCGCGTGATGACCGCGCGCGGCGCGACCGGCGGAGCGGCGCCGAGCGGGGCGGACTTCGTGGTCGCCGGGGACATGTCGCGCGCCGAAGACGGGGGCATCCACCTGACTGCGCGCCTCGAGCGCGGCGAAACCGGCGAGATCCTCTGGGCGGCGCCGTTCGACGTCCAAGCCGGCGGCGTCGCGGCGCTCGCCTCCGCGGTCGCGATGCGCGTCGCCGAGGCGCTCCGGCTGGAGCTCGAGGTGCTCACCGCCGGCGAGCCGATCCCCGGGGACGCCGCGCTCGCGTTCCTCGAAGGGCAGCGCGCGCTCCGCGCCGGGATCGTCGCTCCTGTCGAAGCGATGGGCATCTTCGATCGCTGCCTGGCCCTCGCACCCGACTTCGCGCCAGCGATCGCGGCGCGGGCGATCGCCGTCGCCCGGGCGCTCCACCTCGGCGACGATGAGCACCGCGACTGGAGCGCCGAGGCACGCCGAAGCGTCGAGCGCGCGCTCGCGGTCGCGCCGCTCTCCCCCGACGCGCACCTCGCGGAGGCGGTCCGCGGCCTCGCAGAGGTGCGCTGGGCGGACGGCGTGCGCGCGCTCTATCGCGTGCTGGCGCTCGCGCCGACGCACGCGCTCGCCCACGAGATCCTCGGCAGGGTGGAGTGTGAGGCCGGGCAGTCCGATCGTGGGGTCGCTCGCCTGGAGCTCGCCCTCGGGCTCGACCCCGGGCTCGCGACGGCGCTCTGCCAGGTCGCCCGCGCGCACGCGCTCCGCGGGCGCCTCGACGACTTCGATCGCACCATGGAGAGGATCCGCATGGGCGAGTCCGGACCGTCCGTGGAAGCGCTCATGCTCGAGGCTCGCGTCGCCGTCTGGTACCGCGACGCCGATCGCGCCCGCCGCGTCCTCGCGCGGCTGTCGCCCGCGCCGGGCTCGCGGTCCTTCGCGGTATTCGTCATCCGAGCGATCGCGCGCCTCGTCGCCGGAGACAGCGGCATCCTGGAGATGCGCGCGACGGAGCAGACGCTCAACGGCCAGCCACACGGACCGCGCCTCCGGTCGACCATCCTGCAGAACATGGCGGACCTCGAGGCCAGGTTCGGCGACCCCGACCGGGCGGTCGCGTGCGTGGAGCTGTCGCTCGCGACGGGCCTCATCGACGTGGAGTGGCTCGAGCGTTCGCCGGCGCTGGACCCGCTCCGCGACGAGGAGGAGTTCCGCCGCGTCGCCGCCCAGCTCCGGCGCCGCGTGGCCACTCTCTGGCGGTCCGACCTCTCGGCGCCGCCGGTGGAGATCCGCGGCGTGTCCCCCGCGAGCTGACGGCAGCCGCCACAGCCCCGCTTTCCCGGGGGATCCACGATCCGTGCCGCCACGATTGACGCCCACGGCCAGGTGGTTAGGTTCGGGCCATCGGTCGGGCTGAGCGGCACTTGTCAGCCTAACGAGTCGAACACACAGCGCAATTCGTACCCCCGAGCGGGGGTGCGCGTCGCACCGCTACCCCACCTCGCCAAGCGCGCGGCAGGGGCGTGAAGAGGAATCTGCCATGGGCAAGATCATCGGGATTGACCTCGGGACGACCAACAGCGTCGTCGCCATCATGGAGGGCAAAGAGCCCAAGGTCATCGTCAACGAGGAGGGCTCGCGCATCACGCCGTCGGTCGTCGCTTGGGACGACAAGGGGGAGGTGCTCGTCGGGCAAATCGCCAAGCGTCAGGCGGTGACGAACCCCACGAACACCGTCTACTCGGCGAAGCGCTTCATCGGCCGGAGGTTCGAGGAGGTCCAGCAGGAGAGCTCCCGGGTGCCCTACAAGGTCGTGAAGGGGAGCGCGAACGACGCCCAGATCGAGGTGCGCGGCAAGACGATGACCCCGCCCGAGGTCGCCGCGAAGGTGCTGCAGAAGCTCAAGAAGGCCGCAGAGGACTACCTGGGGGAGAAGGTGAGCGAGGCCGTCATCACGGTGCCCGCCTACTTCAACGACTCCCAGCGGCAGGCCACGAAGGACGCCGGCCGCATCGCCGGCCTCGACGTGAAGCGCATCGTGAACGAGCCGACCGCGGCCGCGCTCGCGTACGGCCTCGACAAGAAGAAGGACGAGGTCATCGCCGTCTACGACTTCGGCGGCGGGACGTTCGACATCTCGATCCTGGAGGTCGGAGACAGCGTCGTGCAGGTCATCTCGACGAACGGGGACACGCACCTCGGCGGCGACGACCTCGACCACATCGTCATGGAGTGGCTCCTCGCCGAGTTCAAGAAGGACACGGGCATGGACGTGTCGAAGGACAAGATGGTCATCCAGCGGCTCAAGGACGCCGCGGAGCAGGCCAAGATCGAGCTCTCGAACGTGCCGGAGACCACGATCAACTTGCCGTTCCTCACGGCCGACGCCACCGGGCCCAAGCACCTCCAGAAGCAGCTCACGCGCGCCAAGCTCGAACAGATGATCGCGCCGCTCATCGAGCGGACGATGGAGCCCGTGAAGAAGGCGCTTGCGGACGCGAAGAAGAGCCCGCAGCAGATCGACGAGATCGTCCTGGTCGGCGGCTCCACGCGCGTGCCGCTCGTCCAGGAGACGGTGAAGAAGTTCTTCGGGAAGGAACCGCACAAGGGCGTGAACCCGGACGAGGTCGTGGCCGTGGGCGCCGCGGTCCAGGCAGGCGTCCTCTCGGGCGACGTGAAGGACCTCGTGCTCCTCGACGTCACGCCGCTCTCGCTCGGCATCGAGACGCTCGGCGGCGTCATGACGGTCATGATCCAGCGGAACACGACCATCCCCACGCAGAAGAAGGAGATCTTCTCCACCGCGAGCGACAACCAGCCGAGCGTGGAGATCCACGTCCTGCAGGGGGAGCGCACGGAGGCCCGCTACAACCGGACCCTCGGCAAGTTCCACCTGGAGGGCATCATGCCCGCTCCCCGCGGCGTGCCGAAGGTCGAGGTGACGTTCGACATCGACGCGAACGGCATCCTCTCGGTCCACGCGAAGGACCAGGCCACCGGCAAGGATCAGAAGATCACGATCACCGCGGCGTCCGGCCTGAAGGAGGACGAGATCCAGCGCATGGTGAAGGAAGCGCAGGAGCACGAGGCCGACGACAAGAAGAAGCGCGAAGAGGTCGAGCGCCGCAACAAGCTCGACAGCATGTGCTACACGCTCGAAAAGACGCTGGCCGACAACAAAGAGAAGATCCCGGAGGCGGACGCCAAGACGCTCCAGGACATCATCTCCGAGAGCAAGAAGGCGGTGGAGAAGCAGGACGACGACGCGGTGCAGTCGTGCCTCGAGCGCCTCGAGAAGGAGGCGCACCGCCTCGCGGGCTCGATGTACGGGCAGCAAGACGGCGGCCAGCCTCCCCCTCCGGACGGCGCGGGCGGCCCCCCGGGCGGCGGCGCCGGCCCGGAGAAGCCGGGCGGCAAGTCCAAGGACGGCGTCATCGACGCGGAGTTCGAGGAAGCGAACTGAGTCTTTTCCGCCGCGTGGCGCCCCTCTGGGGCGCCGGAGAGGCCTCCGTCCACCCTGTGGATGGGGGCCATTCTTCTGTAAGGTAGCCGCTCGGGGCCCCGTTCTGAGGGACACTACGGAGGACGTCATGAAGGTTCGCTCGGCTTGGCTCGCAGGTGTGGCGGTGGCGATGGTGGCGGCGGGCTGCGGGGGCTCGGCGGGAGCGCCCATGAAGTCCAGCGAGTCGGCTGCCGACGCGAGCTTCTCGCCCGCGGTCAGCCAGCCTGGCGGCGCCCCCGCGCAGTCTCCTCCCCCGGCGGACGGGGCAGGCGCCATCCGGGGCGACTTCGAGGCCGAGAAGGCCCCCGCGCGCGAGCCGTCGAACCGCCCCGGCCTCGGGACCCAGTGGGGCGAGACGCGCGACTCCAAGATCACCAC
Source organism: uncultured Polyangiaceae bacterium (assembly GCA_964492175.1). Lineage (GTDB taxonomy): Bacteria > Myxococcota_A > Polyangia > Polyangiales > Polyangiaceae > Xiheicaenibacterium. The sequence continues at coordinate 7,219 of CAZBJI010000253.1, forward strand.
GTCGCCGTTCGTCCGCGCCGACTCGGCGAACGCCTTCGCGACGACGTCGCTCTTCTACAACGACGAAGAGGGCGCGCGCAGCATGGCGAGCGCGAGCGGCTTCCGGAGGTTCTCGGAGGGCAGCGCGGACGCCGGCGGCGGCGTGCTCACCGTCAAGCTCAAGAACGGCAGCGGGCAGTTCCTCAGCGGCTTCGAGGCGACCGGGAAGAAGTTCATCGTCGGCCAGGCTGGCGACCGGTACTCGATCGTGCTGCAGAGCCACGTGCCGGCCCGCCTGGAGGTCGTCGTCTCCGTCGACGGGCTCGACGTCATCGACGGCAAGGCGGCGAGCTTCGCGAAGCGCGGCTACCTCATCGATCCGCACGGCTCGATCGAGATCGACGGCTTCCGCCAGAGCATGGACACGGTCGCCGCGTTCCGCTTCGGCTCGGTCCGCAACTCGTACGCGGAGAAGAAGACCGGCGACTCGCGCAACGTGGGCGTCATCGGCGTCGCGCTCTTCAACGAGCAGGGGTCGAACCCGTCGAGCTGGCCGCGCGGCGACACGAAGCAGCGCCTCGACGCGAACCCGTTCCCGGGTCAGTTCGCGACGCCGCCCGGCAACTAAGGGGCGCTCGCGGGGCGGGCTTCGCTCGCGGGGCGGGCTGGTCAGGAGAGGACGGGGGCCCTCGGGGGGCGCTCGCG
>CAZBJI010000254.1:0-7889 GCA_964492175.1 uncultured Polyangiaceae bacterium
CGACCCGCCCGCGCGAGGGGCGGTCCCACCCCGACCCCCCACCTCGATCTCCTGACTCGCCCGGATCGCCGCGGCGATGGCCTGCGAGTCGCCGATCCGGGTCGAGGCCCCTCCGTCCGCGGCCTCCGGCGTCCCCCACTCTCTCGCCTGCGTCGCGCCTTCGTCGTCGTCCGTCGCGTGCGTCGACTCCTCGAGGTCGGCCTGATAGGCCTGGGCCGCGGCCTGCTGCGCGTACGCCTCGTGGGCTCGGACGGCGTCGGCGGTCTGCTGGTCGGCATACTGCTGCTGGTGATACTGCGCGAGCTGCTGCTGGTAGGCCGCTTGCGCCTGGTCGTACGCAGCCTTCTGACGCTGCCACTCCGCGTACTGGGCCGCGTAGGCGGCTTGCGCGTCTGGGGCTGGCGCCGCCGCGTGCGGCTGCGCCGCCGGCGCGGCGTGGGGGTGCGGGGCGTGCGGATGCGCGGCGTGCGGATGCGCGGCGGGGCTCGGATGCGCCCCAGCCGGGCCGCCGCTCGGGTAGGTGCCGCTCGGGCGGGGCTGCGCCGCGTACGCCGGGTGTGCCCCCGATCCCGAGGGCGCGGCGCGCGGTACGCTCGGCTGCGCGCCCTGGGCGCTCACGCCCGACGGCGTGAAGGCGGAGGGTTGCGACGGAGCCGAGTGGCCGCTCGGCTGCTCCTGCGTCGGCTGGCGAGGTGCGGGGTTGCGGGCTGCCCGGGCCTGCCCACGCGACGCGTCGTCAGCAGGAGAAACGATGCGCTGGACCTGTCGCCGTGGATCGGTGGGCTGGAGCGACGCGAGGTCGACGTCGTCCGGTCGGGCGAGCCTACCGCCCGCGGCGTCGAACATCACGCGCACGCGAGGCTGGGAGTAGTGCGCGGGGTGCGCCGGGGTGGAGACGACGAGCGCGACCTCGTTGGTCCCGAGCTGCACCAGCGTGCCGGTGGGGAAGATACCGAGCGCGGACACGAGGAGCCGGATCACCGTCATGTCGACAGGATCCGTCGACTCCGTCTCGAGCGTCGCGATGGCGTCGTCGGCGCTCATGGGCTCTGCGCCAGGCGCAGGGGTCAACATGTCGTTGAACCGCCGCGCGTAGAGGACGACGCGCGCCTGCAGCGTCGCCGGCCGCATGCCTTGATACACGGGGCCGAGCTGCTTGGCCTTCCGCAGCCAGTGGGCCTCGTACGCGAGCACGGTCCGGAGGACCGTGGGCTCGTTGATGTGCCCGAGCGCAGTGAGGACCGCTGCGGTGGCCGCGGGCTGCTCGAGCTCCTGGAACTCGCTGAGCCGCGGCATGATGGCGGGCGGGTTCGGACCGACCGTGTTGGTCAGGCGCGGCCGCGCCGTGTCGTAGAGCAGCGCCGCCATCCCGATGCGCGAGAGCGTGACGATGTCGTCGGTGATCTGCCGCGCCATGGCGACGCTCAGGATCGCCGTGTTCACGGCGCGCCCGGCCTCGTCCTGGTTGGCGTTGCGCGCCGCGGTGACCCCCAAGAAGGCCGGGGTCTCGCCTTGCGAGAGGTCGACGAGCATCTGCGCGATGCGCTTCACGCGCTGGGGGAGCTCGTAGCGCCCGCGCTGCAGCTGCTCGAAGAACCGGCGCATGATGACGATGGCCGACGCGTACATCCGGACGACGGCCTGCTTCTCGTCGAGCCGCTCGACCGTCGCGCCCCGGCGGAGCGCCGAGTCCGACACGGCGCGGAGGCGGATCCGAGGCGAGGGCTTCTCCAACCCTTGTCCGCGGCCGCTGCGCTGCGCGTCCGCGAGCGCCGCCACGAACGCGAACAGATCCTGCGGGTTGGCGTTCCGCGCGATCGCCATCTCGGAGAAGCCGAACTTCTTGAGGATCTCGCCGAGCTCGATCGCGCCCTCGTACGTCAGCCGGTTCGCCTTCAGGAGCTGGCCGCCGACGAAGATCGATCCGAACGCGAACAGCAGCGACACGTTCTGGTCGGTGCGGTTGCCGTAGTCGTTGATGATCGCCGCGGTGTCCTCCACCTGTCGGACGACGGCCTGGTTGTCGAGCGAGTGGAGCGTGGCCTGCTTCGTCAGCCGGAAGATGGCCTGCACCACGCTCGCAGCGAGGTCACGCGCCTGGACACGACGAACGTTCTCGCCGGCGTTCTCCGTGATGATGTCGAGGCGCGCGCCCCCAGTCGACGGCATGTGAGCGGCCATCAGAGGATGTCTCCCGCGGGGGAGATCCGCTTTCCGAGCTTCGCGGCGATGGTCTCGGCGGCGACGATGGCGGCGTCCCGAAGCGGCTGGGTGTTCCACCAGCGCCGCTTGGACGCCTGCAAGACCGCCTCGAGCGCGGTCATGTTGCTGGCGTGCTGACCGAGCAGCTCCGCGCAGAGCGCGCGCGTCTGCTCGAGCGCCTCGTCGACCAAGAGGCCGTGCTTCTGCACCACCTCCACCGCGATCTGCTCGGCGCGCTGTGGGTTCAGCGCGAAGAGCGCGGTGAGGAGCTCGCGCCGCTCGACGACGGGCACCTGGTTGAACGTCGGGTCCTGGACGCGCCTGACGAGCAGCGGGCCCGCCGCGCGCACCTGATGGAACGCCATCGTGCGGAGCGCAGCCTGGCGCAGCTCTGGCTGCGGGGCCTCCGCGAGCCGGCTGAGCTCGTCCTTGAGCTGCTCGGGCGTCTGCGCGAGGTAGGCGACCGACTCGCAGCGGAGCGTCGCGTTGCCGGACGCGGCGAGCTTCTTCAGGGCCTCCCATCCGCCCTGGGTCCGGATCGCGGCCAGCAAGCGCAGCAAGGGCCTCGCGGTGTCGATCGACATCTGCGGGATCTTGTCGGCGATCTCGTGCTCCCGGCCCGCCATCGTGCGCTGGAGGAAGGCGAAGAGAACTTGTCGGAGGCCCTCGTGCTGGACCTGATCGAGCACGCCGACGACGGCCGCGACGTGCTCGTGGCCGAGCTCCGTCAAGACGACCGCGAGCTGCTTCGCGAGCAGATCGAGGTCCACTTGCGGCCCGCTCGCCGCCCCGGCTCCGCCGCCGAGGATCGCCTGTTGGTTGGAGCGGATCGCCTCCACCAGCAGCAGCTTCAGCGTGTCCGGGCCGAACATCGACCGCGTGAGCAGCGGGCCCACGGCCCGGAGGTCCACGCCAGGGTGGCGCTGCGCACGAACTGCTGCCTCGAGGGACCGCCGGACCGCCTCCCACATCGGGAAGAGGACGTCGAACCTGCGCGCGAGCACCAGGTCCCGCGCGCTGGCGTCGAGGGGCTCGGCGACGAGCTGCACGTCCTTGCGCTTGGCCGTGTCGATGAACGCGTCCGCGACGACGTCGACGAAGCGCTCGCTCCACCGCTCCGGGCTGGTCTCGAGCTGCGCCCCGATGGCCTTCTTCGCCACCGGATCCAGCGCGAGCACCTGGCCGGCTGCCTTCGCCACCTGGAGCGCTTGCGCGTCGACCTTGACGTTCATCGCGGCCGCCTCGGCCTGGTTCGCGCGCTCGTCGGCCGCGCGCTGCGCGACCCCCTCGAGCTTGTCCGCCTCCTCGTAGAAGGCCTCCCGGTCGGCTGCGTCCCCTTCGGCGAAGACGTTGATGATGTCGTACTTGATGCAGCGCAGGCGCCGCTCCCACAAGGCGGAGGCGACGTCATCCTCGGGCGTGAGATCGCGGGCCGGGTCGATCATCAACACCTCGCAGAGCCCCCGCAGCTCCTGCTCCGTGACGCCAGGCACGATCCGAAAGCTGCGGATGCCGGCAGCGAACATGTTGTAGGGCACGGCGTCGTAGGGCGCCGCGGGCTCCCACACGGGGACTTGTCGGTGCACGAACGAGTACGGCAGGATGCCCCAGTAGACGCCGTTCGCGTCGTCGCGCAGCGCCTCCATCAGGCCCTGGAAACAGGCCCGAAGCTTGTTGTCGGCCTCCGGGTGGGCCCAGCCGTACTGCCGCACCGCGGGCAGCAGCCGCTCGATGCGGCGGAAGACGTCGACCAAGCGAACGACGGCCGGGTCGTTCTCGGTCGCGGGCGCCTCCGCGACGGGCTCCGGGGGGGCTGCGGGCGCGGCCGCCGCGACGGGCGCCGCCGCTGCGGCTGCTGGGGCCGCGACGGCCGCGACCGCCGCCGACTGCGGCTTGTACTGCGCGAGGAGCCTCAGGCACTCCGCGCGCATTCCTTCGGCGGAGTCGAACCGGCTGCGCGGATCCCAGGCGAGCGCCTTGTCGACGAGCGCGATCATGTCTACCGGCATGTCCGGCGCCACCCGAGCGAGCGACGGCGCCGGCTGCGTCGCGGCGAGGATGAACGCCTCGTTGTCGCTCCGACCCTGGTGGAGCCGCTGTCCGCTGAGGATGGCGTAGAGCGTCGCGCCGATGGAGAAGACGTCCGCGCGACCGTCGATCCCCTCGGTGAGACCCATGGCCTGCTCGGGCGCCATGAAGGAGGGCGTCCCGAGGGCCGTGCCCGCCCGCGTCTTGTCGCCCCCCGCCTCGCGCATCCGCGCGACGCCGAAGTCGAGGAGCTTCACCTCTTTCTGGTTCGTGATGAAGATGTTCGCCGGCTTGATGTCGCGGTGGACGATGCCGACCTTGTGGAAGGCCTCCAGCGTGTCCAAGGACGACTGCGCGACCTCGAGCGCGTCGGGGATCGGGACCTTTCGGCCCATCCGCTTCCACATCTGCTGGAGCGTCTCCCCCTCGAGCAGCTCCATGACCAAGAAGGGCTCGTCCGACTCGGTGATGTCGTCGTCGAGGATCGCGACGCGCCCCGGGTGATCCACCCGGTTGGCCACGTAGCCCTCTCGCAGGAAGCGGTCACGGATGCCGACGTCGCGCGCGAACTCGGCGTGGAGGATCTTCAGCGCGATCCGGGAGCCGTTCCTGTGGGTCGCGGCGAACACCGTCGCCATGCCCCCGACCCCGAGCATGGAGTCCAGGCGGTACTTCCCCTTGATGGTCTTGCCTAGGCGTGCTCGCCCCTTCGCCTTCTCGTCTTGCCCGGCGGGATCGACAGAGGGGTTCGATGCGGGGTTTTCGGCCATGAGGAACGTCTACCCACGAGGATAGAGGTGCGGAGAGAAACGCTACCATCCCCCCGACCCCTGGAACCGTGATTTCTTGAGTCGGGGCGGGCGCGGGGACGCCAGGAGGCCCTGCCCCCGGCGGGCCGACGTTCGTACCCTCTCCTACCTAGGTCGCTCCTCGCATGGCTCCGGAGGTGTCGCCGGCGGGTCGCTCCTCGTGTCGGCTCGGAGCTTCGCGCGATCGCCAGGGCCGGTAGCGAATCAGGCCCGAGCCCTTCACTTCTTCAGGTGCTCACACCTCGGCGCCCCGACCTCGACGTGCACGCCTTGGTTCGACGGCACGAGCTGGTTCCAACGCTTGGTCATGGAGGGGTCCCCGGTGAAGACGTCGATGTGCTTGCCGACGACGGCGCTCCCGCGGTCTTCGGCGATGAAGCAGCCGTCGTGCTTGGACCCGTCGGGGCGTGAGAGCCCGTCGTACTCCGGGATGAAGACCACGGAGCCGAGGGGGATCACCGCGGTGTCGACCGCGATCGTACGGAGCGGGGTGATGGCCTTGCCGGAGGCTCCACGGCCGGAGGGGAACGCCTTCGGGTCGAGCTTCTCGAAGCAGATCTTCTGCCCCGAGCGGGGACACTCGCTCGCGCACGTACAGTCGCGCATGGCGAAGCTGATGGTGTCACCGCTCGCGAGCTTGCCGCTGCCCTGGAGGCACACCTGATCGTGAAACGCCTGCGTCACCGAGGCGATGGCCTTGCACTGGGCGTCGAAGACCTTCGCCTTCTTCTCCCCGGCGCCCTCGGCCGGGAAGTCGTAGTAGGTGTTGCGGAACGTCTCGCTCGAGCGGGCGCCGTGCTGCGGCTCTCGCGGGGCCTGCCGCGGGGGGGCTCCGCCTTCGATCCAAGCGGTCGAGGTGTCCAACGGCTCCGCTTCCCATTGGTTCTTCACGAAGTCGGTGCCGCCACAGGCGACGGCCCATGCGACGAACGGCGCGAGGCGGAGGGGCGAGGGGGCGCGGAGCACGCGCGCATCCTATCCCAAGGAAGGCGCCGCTTCCGCCTCGACGGGCCGCTCAGCGAAACAACGCGGACAGGGCGGCCCCGTGGGAGGCGACGACGAGCTCGAGCGTCCCGTCCCGCTCGCGGAGCGCGGCGACCAGGGCGGCGCGGCCCTCGGGGGCCTCCGCTCCACCGACCCACGCCGGCACGTCCGCGAAGAGCGCCCCGAGCACCTGGGGACCGACGAGGGACGTGAGGGCGCGCGCAGGGCCGCCGTCTGCGAGCGCTGGCTCGCCGCTCGCGCGAAGCGCCCGGCGCAGCGCCTCCGACGCGTCCCTCCCCGCCCCCATGACGAGCCGCTCGCCGTCGAGGCGGAACAGCGCGCCCGCGCTCGCGCCCGCGTCCCCCGCGCGGGTCACCGTCACGCGCGTCACGTCACCGACGCGCTCGAGCACCGTCGCGCGCGCCGCGATCGCGAGCCCCCTCTCGGCGAGCGCCCGTGACACGACCTCTCCGCCGAGCGTCCGCTCGAGGTCACGCAGGCCCTCCTGGGCGAGCCGGGGCTCCGCGAGCGGGGCGAGGGCGTACACGACGGACCCGCTCGAGGGTCGCTCGAGCCCTAGCACCAGGCCGGCACCGCGCGCACGGGCGAGCTTCTCCAACGCGTCGCCGACAGGCTCCGCCCCGGCGCCGAGGAACGCCTGGCTCAGCCAGGCCTGCCCTCGCCGCGCGGACTCCGCGCGCGCGGCGGCCGGCTGGAACACCAGCAGCCCGCCGTCCGTCTCGGCGGGCAGGTCCAAGAGCCGCTCGACGGGTCCGGCCTCGAGCGGCGGCCGCGCCGGGTCCCTCCACCGGCCGAGATCGAGCGTCGCGGAGAGGCCGCCCGGCGCCTTGTCCACGCGGACCGCTCCTCGCGCCGCGAGATCGATCGCCGCCAGCGTCGACGCGGCGTCGACGGGAAGCGCCGCGGCGTGGGCCCGCGCCAGCTCCGCGAGCCGAGGCGCCAGGACATCGACGCGCACGGAGCCCGCGACCAGCGCCGCCGGCGTCGAGCCCTCCACGTCCCACGCGGCCTGCGTGACGTACGGGTACGCGCGCGCCAGGTCCGCGTCCGTGCCGGCGACGACGAGGTGGTTCCTGGCCACCCCGACCGCCGGTCCCCCGCCCGGGCGACGCCTCGTCAGGACGTCGAGCGCTCCCTCGGTCCGCCTGAGGAACGGCGCGGACTCGCCGGCGGTCGAGACCGCGAGCAGCGCGCCGGGGTTGCGGAGGGGCACGGCGATCGCGAAGCCGAGCCGAGGCCCGCTCTCGAGGAGCACCACGCGCAGCGGCTGCGCGAGGTCGACGTGCTCGGCCGCCGTGATCGGCAAGCCCAGGAGCCCAGCGCACGACGCCGCCCACGTCCGCCCGACCAGGAGGCCCCTCCAGCCGAGCTCGTCGCGCGCGTGGCGGTGCAGCGCCTCTGGGTCGGGCGCCCCGAGGACAGCGACGACGAACTCGGGGCGCTCCACCCGCGCCGGGGTCGGCGTCGCGGTGGGAGCGGCCGTGGGCAACGGCTCGAAGCCGCGGTCTCCGCAGGAGAAGAGACCGACGCAGGCGACGAGGGCGGCGCGGCGTTTCATCGTGTGGGTCGACTTCGACACGCGAGCGCACCTCGGGTAAGCATACTCTCGTGCACGCAGGAGATACCCGTCCAGCGCGCGGCGCGCCAGCGCCGCCCGGCGTGAGCCCGGGCGGTGGATCGACCGGGTGGCGCCGAGGGGCGAGCCCCCCCCTCCCCGAGCGCTTCGCCGTGTCCTTTTCCCGAGCGCTCGTACCGGGATGAGCACCCGGCCGAGGTTCGAGCGCGAGGCGCGAGCGCGCGCGCGGTGGACGCGCGCAGCCGGGCCGCTCCTCATCGCCGCCGTCG
>CAZBJI010000255.1:0-7868 GCA_964492175.1 uncultured Polyangiaceae bacterium
CGGTAGTCGATGTTGACGTCACCGCAGCCGGCTACGCACGGCTTGCCCCAGCCGCGCGCGACGACGGCCGCGTGGCTGGTCATGCCGCCCCGGGTGGTCACGATCCCCGTCGAGGCGTGCATGCCGCCGACGTCCTCGGGGCTGGTCTCGATGCGCGCGAGGACCACCTGCTCCCCTCGGGCGTGCCACGCCTCGGCGTCCTCCGCGTTGAACACCAAGCGCCCGACGGCGGCGCCCGGCGAGGCCGGGAGGCCCTTCGTGAAGACGCGCCCGGCGGTCCGGTAGGCCTTCTCGTCGGCGAAATGCGGGTGGAGCATCTGGTCCACGTGAGCCGGCTCCACCAGCTGGACCAGCGCCTCCTCCTTCGAGACGACGCCCTCGGCCACGAGGTCGACCGCGATCTTCATCGCCGCAGCGCCCGTGCGCTTCCCGTGGCGGGTCTGGAGCAGGTAGAGCTTGCCCTCCTGCACCGTGAACTCGATGTCCTGCACGTTCCGGAACCGTGCCTCGAGCCGGTCGCAGAGCCCGACGAGCTCGGCGTGCACCGCCGGCATCTGCTCGGCGAGGCGGGCGATGGGCTCCGGCGTGCGCGTACCCGCGACCACGTCCTCGCCCTGCGCGTCGATGAGGTACTCGCCGTAGAGCTCCTTCTTCCCGGTGGACGGGTTCCGCGTGAAGCACACGCCCGTCCCGGACGTCGCGCCGCGGTTGCCGAAGACCATCGCCTGTACGTTCACCGCGGTGCCCTCCACGCCGCGGATCTTCTGGACGGCGCGGTACTTCACGGCGCGGTCGCCGTTCCACGACCGGAAGACGGCGAGGATGGTGCGGTCGAGCTGGTCCCGCGGGGCGGTGGGGAAGTCGGCGCCGGAGCGTTCGCGGAACACCGCCTTGAAGCGGCTCGCGAGCTCCTTCAGATCACTCGCGTCGAGCTCGCGGTCGGCCTTCTTCGCGCGCTCGGCCTTGAGGGCGTCCATCGCGTGGTGGAACGCCGCGTGTGGGATCCCCACCACCACGGAGCCGAACATCTCGATGAACCGCCGGTAGCAGTCCCACGCGAAGCGCGCGCGCGCGGGGTCCGCTGCCAACCCGGCCGCGACGTCGTCGTTCATCCCGAGGTTGAGGACGGTGTCCATCATCCCCGGCATGGATACGGCGGCGCCCGACCGGACCGAGACGAGGAGCGGGCGCGAGGGATCCCCGAGCCGCGCGTCCATGCACGTCTCGAGCTCCGCGAGCGCGGCGTCGATCTCCGGCCGAACCTCCGGCGGGATCTCGCCGCCGCGCTCCAGCGCCCGCGCGCAGACCTGGGTCGAGACGGTGAACCCGGGCGGGACGGGCAGCCCGCTCGCGGCCATCTCTGCGAGGTTCGCGCCCTTGCCGCCCAGGAGATCCCGCATCTTCGCGCTGCCGTCGGTCGCGCTCATCCCGAACCGGAAGACGTTCTTGGCCATGGCGGTCCAGCTCTTCGCCCGGGCGCCGCGGGGAGACAAGCGAGTCTCGTCCCACGCCGTGACTGGCGCGTGACCCGCCGGACGGGCCCCTGGTATCGTCCAGGCAGACTCGTCATGACAGCGTGTGAGGCGTGTGGAGCCCAGATCGATATCGGGTCGCGGTTCTGCGGCGAGTGCGGCGCAGTCATCAAGGTCAAGACGCGCGAGTTCGGCCCCGGCGCGAAGGGCAAGCAGGGCGCCACGAGGACGAAGGGCCGCGACACCCTCCGCGAGTCGCGGGAGGCGCGCCGGGGCAACCCGGCGACGGTGCCGCCGCCGAAGCCGCCGGCAAAATCCGGGGCCGCGGCGGCCGATCCCATCCGCACGACGTTGAAGGGGGTCGCCTCGGACGCGATCACGCGCGCCCCGGGGAAGCCGCCGGCCGACGCCCCGAAGCCTCCGGTGCCCGAAGCCAAGCCCGAGCCCCGGGAGGCGGTTGGCCCGAAAGGGGAGACTCGGACCGAGTTCCTCCGCTTGCTGGAGGAGGTGGAGTCCGGCTTCGACGCGATCCTCGCTCCCAACGAGGAGCCTGGGCCGTCGCTGCCGTCCAGGCCGCCCCCCGCGGACGACGCCTTGCCGACCGCCGAGAACACGTTCGACGAGGAGCAGGCCCGCAAGCTCTTCCACGACCTCGTCGTCGCGAACGCGCAGCCCATCCGAGACTTCATGATCGAGGTCCGCCTCGGGGAGCCGAGCGCGACGTGGATCGTGTACTGCGAGCCTGCGGTGCGCGCGATCTTGCGGTCGGCGGAGGGCATGGGCCGCGCCGATCTGGTCGCCCGCCTGCGCGTGTTCCTGGACTCGCTCCAGAGCGCAAGCTCGTCGGACCACCCGGTGATCCGGGGAGAGGCGCGGGAGCGCGTCATCGACGCGTACAGCGAGCTGATCGTCTTCTTCCCCGAGGCGTTCGCGCTGGAGGCGGAGGCCAACGCCCGCGAGACCGTGATCGTGGCGTCTCTCCTCTCCCAGGTGCCCGCGCTACACAAGGTCGGGCTCGACCGGATCCTCGCGACCGGCCTCGCGTCCTTGGGGCTCTTCTACGTGTCGCGAGCCCAGGATCTCGTGGAGCTCACGGGCACCGCTCCTCCGGTCGCCGAGAGCATCGTGCAGCGGTTCGCCGAGTACCGCCGGACGGCCTCGGAGATATCTCCGGTCGGCGGCCGGATCGAAGAGCGGAGGCGGCTTCGGGAGGCCGTCGCTGCCCTCATGGCGGCGCACCGCGCCTACGAGGCGGCGCAGCCCGGCTCTCCAGACCGCCGCTCACAGCGCCGGCTCCGCGCCGAGGCGAGCGCCCAGATCTCGCTGCTGCTCGCGCGGCTTGGGGAGGTCGGGCGTCTGGAGCAGCTGGCGACCCTCTCCTTCCAAGCTCGTGGCGAGAGCTTGCTCGCGTACCTGGACGATGCGGACAGACGAGACCGGCGGCAGGATTGAGGAGGAGAACGCGATGGCGGATCTGACACGCGACGACGTCGTGCGGCTGGCGAAGCAAGGCGGGAAGCTCTCGCAGCGCGACCTCCGGGGCCTCGACCTGTCGAACCTGACGCTCGAGAACATCGACTTCTCGCGGTCCGACCTCACGGGGTGCAACCTCGGCGGCGCCAAGCTCCGCGCCTCCGTCCTCCGAAACGCCAGCCTGCGCGAGGCCTACCTGGCTGGCGCGGACCTCTCGGACGCGAACCTCGACAAGGCGGAGCTCGACTCGGCGAACTTCGACCGCGCGAACCTCACCGGCGCGAACCTCACGCGCGCGAACCTCGAAGGGGCGACGTTCCTCGAGGCGCAGCTCGAGGGCGCGCGCCTGACGAACGCCGAGCTCGACTCCGCCAACTTCGGCAAGGCCGACCTCACGGGGGCGAACCTGTCCCACGCCGACCTGAGCGAGGCCTACCTGGGCGGGGCGAAGCTCGTCCGCGCGGATCTTCGGGGTGCCTCCCTGCAGGGCGCCAACCTCGAGGAGGCCCTCTGCGGAGAGGCGCTGCTCGACGGCGCCGACCTGACCGGCGCGAACGCGGCGGGCGCGGACTTCTCGGGGGCGTCGCTCGCTCAGGCGAACCTCACCGGCGCGCTCCTGAAGGGGACGCGCCTCACGCTGGCGGATCTGCGGCGGGCCGTGCTCGCGGAGGCCAACCTCCACGGCGCCACGCTCTCCAAGGCGCGCGTCTACGGGGCGGTGACGACGCGCGCCGTCCTCCACGAGGCGCACCTCGAGTCGCTCGACGTGAGCGCGGACGGCGACGGAAGTCGGCTCCTCGGCGCGGTCGAGGCCCTCGCGTTCCTCTCGGGCGGCGCGCCGGAGCCGTCCGCGCCCACGCGGCGCTACTTCGGCAAGGGGGACGTCCTCCGGAACGCCTCGCTCGAGTTCCACTCGGGCTCCAGCGTCGTCATCGAGAGCCACTTCGACAACTGCACCATCACGCTGGGGCAGAAGACCGAGCTCGTCGTAGGCGAGCCCGGCGTGCTGACGAACTGCCGCATCGTCGGGCCTGGGCTCGTCACGGTGCACGGCCGCATCCTCGAGGGGGAGGGCCCCGGCATCTCCGGGCCCATCACCCTCACCGTCTCCCGCAGCGGGGCGATCGCCGGGACGATCGAGCAACACCCCGATAGAACCGCCTTCGGCATAGAGCCCGGCGCCCGCCTCCGAGTCCGCATCACCCACCCCCACGCCCGAGCCTGAACGAGGAGCCATGGACCAACAAAAGACGACAGAAATCAGTCGGCTCACCGTGGTGGAGGAGGGGACCGAGTTCAAAGGCGCGATGACGTCGTCCTGCCCCGTCGTGGTCCGCGGCCGCGTGAGCGGCGAGCTCGCCAGCCCCACCCTGACCGTCGCGCCGTCCGGCGCCGTGGCGGGCAAGCTGCGGGTCGGGACCCTCGTCTCCAGCGGGGAGGTGAGCGGGGAGGTCGACGCGGAGCACGCGACTCTCTCCGGGCGGGTCGCCGATCACACGGTCCTGCGAGCGCGGACCCTGGAGATCAAGCTGGCCTCCGAGGGCAAGCTCTCCCTCACGTTCGGCGAGGCCCGGCTCGACGTCGGCGACGAGCCGCGCGCGAAAGAGGAGTGAGCCGCGCGCGGGGTGAAAGCAAGACCTGGGCCGCCAGTCAGACCTTCTGTGCTAGCATCGCCGTACGCCCACCTGGGCTTGGCAAGGCCGATGCATGCGACCGCGCCGACCAGGGCGCGGGCCGCTCTGAGACACCGGCACCCCCCCTCGAAATGAAACAAGAACCAAGGAGCTGAGGAGCGTCATGGGCATGGAAATGAAGCTCCAGTTCAAGCTGGCGCAGCAGCTGGTGATGACCCCGCAGCTGGTCCAGGCGATCAAGCTGCTCCAGCTGTCGCGTATGGAGCTGGTCGACGAGATCCGCAAGGAGCTCGACGGCAACCCGGTCCTCGCCGACGAGATCGCGGAGCCGCGCGGCCGGGTCGAGGCCCAGGCGAACATGCCCACGCCCCACGCGAAGGACCTCCCACCCGAGGAGCGCATCGGGGTGACCGAGCACGAGAGGCCCCTCGACGCGGCGCAGCGCGAGGCCGAGAAGCAGGTCAAGGAGGTGGACTGGGAGCAGTTCCTGGAGAACCGACAGCTCCAGAGCCCGGTCGGCGCGCCGAGGAGCGGCTTCGACGAGCTGCCCCCCATCGAGCAGTCGCTCACCCGACCCAACACCCTCCGTGACCACCTCCTCTGGCAGCTTCAGATGAGCGATCTCGTCGACGACGAGAAGCAGTTCGCGCTGCTCGTCATCGGCAACCTGGACGAGCGGGGCTATCTGGACCTCGAGGGGGGGGAAGACGGCGCCGGCAACAAGCGACCCGATCTCACCATCGAGGATCTCGCGGCCGAGGCCGGGCTGAACCCGGAGGACGCCGAGGAGGTGCTCAAGCTGATCCAACGGTTCGACCCGCTCGGCGTCGCCTCCCGGGACCTGCGCGAGTGCCTCATGGTCCAGGCCGAGGTGCTCGGCTTCGACGAGGTGGAGAAGGGGGTCATCCGCGACCACCTGCACAACGTGGAGCGACGGAACTTCCAGGCCATCTGCAAGGCGATGAAGATCGAGCTGGACGAGGTGTACGAGGCCGTCCAGGAGATCCAGAAGCTCGAGAGCCTCCCTGCGCGGAACTTCGCCGAGGTCGACGACAAGCAGATCGCCATCACGCCCGACGTCTACGTGGTCAAGGACGGCGAGAAGTGGGTCGTCACCGACAACGACAAGGGCATGCAGCGCCTCTACATCAACGAGTCGCTCGCCCTCAAAATGCAGCGGGACCCGAAGGCGAAGGAGTTCATCACCGAGAAGCTGAAGAGCGCGCAGTGGCTCATCCGCGCCATCGAGCAGCGCCGCCGGACGATCATCCGGGTGACGGAGTGCATCGTCGAGAAGCAGCGCGAGTTCTTGGACCGCGGCGTCGCCTACCTCAAGCCCATGATCTTGCGGGACATCGCGGCGGCGGTGGGCATGCACGAGTCGACCATCTCGCGCGTCACGTCGAACAAGTACGTCCACACCCCGCAGGGACTGTTCGAGCTGAAGTACTTCTTCAACAGCTCCATCAGCCGCGTCGCCGACGAGGACATCGCGTCGGAGAGCGTGAAGCAGGCGATCAAGAAGATCATCATCGCCGAGGACAAGAACAACCCGCTCTCGGACCAGGCGATCGTGAAGATGCTGGAGGACCAGGACGGCATCAAGATCGCGCGGCGCACCGTCGCCAAGTACCGCGAGATGCTGGGCATCCTCTCGTCGTCGAAGCGCAAGAAGATGTTCTGACGCGGAGCCACCGTTGAAGCGGTTGCCCGTCGTCCGACCAGAGCGCGTCGACGCTACGCGCCTCTTCCGCGAGCATTTCCTGCCCCTCTATCCGCCGGGCGCATCGCTCGACTCCATCCGCGCCACCGACGCGAACCCGGCGAACAACCCGGCGATCCTCGCGGCCATCGACGAGACGGCGGAGCTCTTCGCGCGGCTCGCGCCCGAGGCGCTGGGCCCCACGGAGCTCACCCTGGACTTCTCGGACGCGTCCGTGCACCACCTCTCGGCGCGCCTCGACCGCGGGGCGCGCGACGCGCTGTTCGCGAAGCGCCCGGCGCCCGGTGAGCCGACGCTCCTCGCGCACTTCGTGATCCACGGGGCGCTCTACGTCGCCGCCTGCGTCGTCCGGACCCGCGGCGCCCGGTGGCTCGTCCGGAGCCCGCTCTGGGAGACGCGGGTCGAGCTCACGTCCAAGGCGGGCGTGGCGGAGCTCTCGCCGTTCTCCTGGTGGCTTCGCGCGCTCTCCGACGACGAGATCGACAGGAAGACCCTGGGCGATCGCTACCGGACGCACGTGGAGGAGCCGACGCTCGACGTCGACGCGTGGCCGGCGTTCCTGCAGAGCGGCGAGCGCCTGCCCCGCATCGCGCGGCCCCGCTACGACACGCTCGTGAAGTACCTGCAGACGCACCTGCCCGACGTGACCGATCTCGGCGAGCACTTCCCCTCGCCGGCGCGGTTCGAGGAGCTCTCGCTGCGGTGGCTCCAGCCCCTCGTCATCGGCGGCGGGCGGGCGCTCCTCTTGCACGGGCAGTCGGACGCAGGCGTGCACCTCTTCTGGGTGACGCGGGCTGGGCTCCTCAAGGCGATGTTCTTCGAAGCGGACTCGGCGCCCGAGCATCGGCTGCGGATCGACCGCACCGCCGACGGCACCGAGAAGCTCGTCGTCGCGGCGTCGCGCGGCGGCGCGGTCCTCGACCAGGAGCTGCTCTGGTGGGGCCCCTGAGGCGCCGCGGTCACCTCCTGCGCGCGCCCTCACCGCGGTGATCTCGCTCGGCCTCGCTCGCGGCCTCGACCTCGGCCTCGGCCTCCGCTCGCTCCGCGACGCCGTCAGCCGGCGGGCCGCTCGCGATGCGGACGCGCCGCGAGGTCCTCTCGACGAGGAGGTGAGCCGTCTCCTCGACGCGGCGGGCCTTGTCCGGCGAGCGCTTCGACTGGCGCCGCTCCCGCGCCCGGCGCCGCGCGTGGGCCTCGACCAGGAGCTCCTCGTCGCTCTGTTGCTTCGGGAAGAGGACACCCCACAAGTGGAAGGCCAGCCCGAGCCCCCAGCCGAGGAGGACCGCGCGGTTCACCCGGCCCGAGGAGAGCGCCAGAAACCCGTTCACGATGACGTAGGCGCCGAGGTGCTGCACGAAGCCATGGATCGCCTTGCGGCGCTTGTCCGCCCGCACGCGCTGGAGGTCGGGCTGGAGCTTCGCCGCGTCCACCTCGCGAGCGGCCTCGAGGACCGTGCGCTCGTCGACGCCGATCTCGCGCGCGGCCTCCACCAGATCGTCGGTGCCGTACTTGCCGTCCGCGCTCTGGAGCTGGAGCGCGCGCTCGAAGATGGCCTTCATGGTCTCG
>CAZBJI010000256.1:0-7830 GCA_964492175.1 uncultured Polyangiaceae bacterium
GGGCGCGGGCGGCGCGGCGGCCGGCGGGGGCGGGGCGGGCGGCGCCTGACGTGCCGGACGGCTCGTCGCGGGTCGACCCGCCCTCGCCGTCTCGCGGCCTACCTCTGCGCGCGGAGCCACGCCGCGCGAACCTGGCGTGTGTCGCGGAGATCGGTCGGCATGGGGACGGCCCCGACGGCCTCGGCGGTGATCTTGGCGTCCTCGCCGGCGCGGATCGCGTGGAAGGCGCGCAGCGTGATCCGATCCAGGCGCGCCGCGTCCGACTCCTCCGCGACCGGCTCGGAGAGCCGATCGCGCTCGCGGCCGTGGAACGCACCGACCTCGGGGCCGCGGACGTCGAACCGTGATCCGACCTCGGTCGCGACGACCTCGGCGAGGAGCGGGGGCTCGCGGTCAGGCGGTACGCGGAGATCAACGGCGAGCGCGAGCCTGCCCGAGGCGAGCTCGCGCACGCGCGTCGGCGGCGCGGGGAGCCCCACCGGGATCTGCGCCGCGCCGCGCGGCCCCAGCGTGTAGACCCCGAGCGCTCCGCTCCGTGCACGCAGCACGATCTCGGGCTCGCCTCCCTCGACGAGGGGGCCGGGCAGCGCGAGCACCCGCCCTTCGCCGAGCTCGAAGAAGCGGACGAGCTCGGTGGGAGCGTCGTCCTGGCGCTCGTGCTCGGGGCCGACCGCCAGCACCACGCCGTGGGGGCTCGCCACGCGGGTCGCGCGCGTGGGGGACCCGAGGCGGTCCCGCCCGCGATACGAACGGACGACGTACCGCGTGCCGCTCTCGCTCGACGTGGTCACCTCCTGATCGAGCTCGAGCCCCGCGGCGGCGGTCTCTCGCTCGATGGCCGCGAGGCGCTCCTCGAGATCGTCCGGCTCGGCGTAGAGCCCGAGGGGGGGCACGGTCAGGCTGCCCCAAGGCGAAACGCGCGGCGTCTCTCTGCAGCCGAGGGCCGCGGCCCCGACGAGGAGGAGCGCCCAAAGCGCGCGCCCTTCTGGTACGTTGAGCGTCCTCATGCGCCTGCTCATCGCCGATCCGATCGACGCGCAGCCCCTCGAGGAGCTCCGGGTCCTCGGGGTGGAGATCACGTCGGATCCCTCCCTCACCAAAGACACGCTGCCCTCCGCCCTTCCCGGCGTGGGGATCCTGGTCGTCCGGGGAACCGAGGTGACGAAAGAGGCCATCGAGGAGGCGCGCGAGCTGAACCTCATCGTGCGCGCCGGGGGCGGCACCGGCAACATCGACGTGGAAGCCGCCAGCGCGCGCGGCATCTACGTGGCGAACTGTCCCGGCCGGAACGCGGGGAGCGTGGCCGAGCTGGCGATGGGCCTCATCGTGGCGCTGGACCGGCGCGTCTTCGAGGCGAACGCCGACATGGCGGCCGGGCGCTGGGAGCGGGGCAAGTACTCGAGCGAGTGGGGCCTGGCCAGCCGCCACATCGGGATCGCCGGCTACGGCGCCGTGGGGCGCGAGCTGCTCCCCCGGGCGCGCGCCTTCGGGATGAAGCCGCACATCTTTTCGCGCTCGCTCACGGCCGCCAAGGCGCAGAAGATGGAGGTCGCCTTCGCGCCGTCCCTCGAGCGGCTCGCCGCCGTGAGCGACGTCCTCTCGGTGCACCTGCCGCTCAACGCCACCACGCAAGGGATGGTGTCGCGCCACGTGCTCGAGGCGCTCCCCCAAGGGGCGATCGTGATCAACACGGCCCGCGCCGATCTGTTCGACGTCCCCGCGCTGGTCGAGCTCGCCCCGAAGAAGAACCTGCGCGTCGCGTTCGACGTACACCCGGCGGAGCCGCGGCCCGCGTCGGCCGAGTTCCACTCCGCGATCGCGAAGATCCCCGGGGCGATCTGCACGCCGCGCATCGCGGGGTCCACGCGGCAGGCACACCGCGCGATCGCGGAGGACATCACGCGCGTGGTCCGCTGCTTCCTCACCGAGGAGAACGTGCCGAACGTCGTCAACGTGTGCGCCGCGTCGCCGGCGCGCTACGTCGTCGTGCTCCGACAGCTCGACAAGGTCGGCGCGCTCGCCAACACGCTCGCGGTGCTGAAGCGCCACGGGATCAACATCGAGGAGATCTCCAACACGGTGTTCGACGGCGCGAGGGCCACCTGCACGAAGCTCCGCGTCTCGGGCCGGCCGAGCGATGCGTGCCTGAAGGAGATCACGGCCTTCGACGAGACCCTGCACGTGGACGTCGTGCCGATGCCCATGCGCGCCTGAGGGAGCAGAGCCACGCCGGCCGGGCGCGGCGCGCGCGCTCAGCCTCCGGGGGCCTCGTAGGTGCAGGGGTCCTGCTCGACCGAGAAGACCGCGCACACCCCGTCGAAGCAGCCGGCGGGGTAGGTGCAGCCGACCGCCGCGTCGCACGCCTGGCCGAGCTGGGCGTTCGTCTCGCAGGTCCCCGTCGACGCCGAGCAGCTCCCGTTCGCGCAGAGGCCGAGCCCGGCCTCGCACGCTTCGCCTGGCGCCAGCACCGCGTAGTCGACGCAGGTCCCGGACTCGAAGCTGCAGTATTGGTCGAGCGACTTGCACTCCGCGGCCGGATCGTTCGAGCACGTCTCGCCCGGTCCGCCCCGGCTCGCGCAGACCCCGTCCGCGCAGGTGAGCCAGGACCCGCAGGGGCGACTCGCGTCGCAGGCCCCGCCGACGGCGACGGGTTGGACGCACACGCCGGCGCCGCAGCGGAGCTCCTCGGCGCAGTCGAGGTCGGTCGCGCACGCCTGCCCTGCCGCCGCCTCCCCGTCGGGCGCGCACACGCCGCACTGCTGGCTGGACGAGCCGCTGCACAGGCCGCTCGCGCACTGCGATCCGACGACGCACGCGGTCGCCTCCTCCGCGACGCCGCGGAACCCGCACCGGTCCCACCCGACCCCTCCCGTCGCGACGTCCTCGCAGGAGAGCCCCGAGAGCACAGCGCCGCATCCCTCGAGGTCGCCCTGCGTGAGCGACGTCCCAGGGAGCAGGAAGTCCGTCGTGCAGAGCTCGCGGTTGAGGTCCACGCAGGTGCCGACGTCGCCGTAGACGAGGGGGATGTAGCTCGCGGAGCAGGCGTCGAGCTTGTCGCAGAACGCGCGGATGAGGGTGTCGCAGCCCGCGGACGCGTCGCCCCGGCTGAGCGTGCTGGGGGGCGTCCCCTCGACCTCGACCTCGGCCTCCGCCGAGAGATCGCAGGCGACGGCTCCGTGCAGGAGCACCAAGAGAGACGAGGAGCTGACCAGGAGGAACCGAGAGAAGGTAGGCATGAGCCCGATACAGCGCCGCCCGGGCCACCCTTTCAGCCGCTCTTGGGGTCGCCAGGCGCCCCGGCGTGGGGCTCTAGGAACCGCAGGAAAAAACTTGGGAAGTGCCACGGGCGAGGGGCTCTTGCCTGCGGACGGGCCATGGACTAGATCGGCGGCGAGAAGTCAGGTGGATCCGCCACGCCGGGTTCCCGTTTCGGGCCCGGCTTTGTTGTTTCTACGCCCCTCGTTTCCCACCCCGATGGCACCCCGCGCAGCACAAAAGACCCCTCCGCGAGAGGAACCGACCGCTCCTCGAGCGCTGGTCGAAGACCGCCTCCACGCGGTCGTGGGGCCTCTCTGCGCCGCGCACGGAGTGGATCTCGTGGACGTGGTCTTCGCTGGGCGCGTGCTGCGCGTGACCATCGAGCGGCGGCCAAAGCCGGGCGCACCCCCCGAAGATCCCGCGCGACCGTCGGGCTGGGGCGTGACGCTCGACGACTGCGCGGATCTGTCGCGAGATCTCTCCCGCGTCCTCGACGAGGACGACTTCATGCCGCCGGCCTACACCCTGGAGGTGAGCTCGCCCGGCCTGGAGAGAGAGCTGCGGGGCCCCGAGGATTTTCGACGCTTCCAGGGCTTCGCCGCGCGCGTGAAGCTCCGGCGGCCCGCCAGCGACGGACAGCGCCTGCTCCGCGGGGTCATCGCGTCCGTCGACGGACCGGCCGGGGGCGAGGCGCTCGCGATGCGCGTCGACGGAAAGATCATCACCGTCCCGTTCGAGGCGGTGTCGGACGCAAACCTCGTCTACGAGCTGCCGAAGGCGCCCGCTCCACCCAGGAGGGAGCGACGTCCGGCCGAGCGGAGCAGAAGGGTGACCAGCAGGAGTTCATCATGAAAGCGGCTTCCTCCACTGTGACTTCGGAGACCAATCTCGGCCTCATCCTCGAGCAGGTGGCGAAAGAGAAGGGGATCGAAAAGAAGATCCTCGTCGACACGATCGAGGCGGCCATCCTCAAGGCTGCCCAGAGCGTGTTCGGCCCGAACCGCGAGCTCGAGGCCCGCTACAGCGAGGACACGGGCCAGGTCGATCTCTTCCAGTACATGACCGTGGTGGAGGCCGTGGAGGACCCGGAGCGGCAGATCTCCCTCGTGGACGTGGAGAAGCGCAAGCTCGACGCGAGCCTCGGAGAGGAGCTCGGCTTTCAGGTCTTCTGGCGCCCGGAGGACGCGAAGAAGGCGTCGGACCAGGACAAGGAGTACGGCGACCTCCTGATGCTGAAGCAGGCCAGGTCGACGTTCGGCCGCATCGCGGCGCAGACGGCGAAGCAGGTGCTCCTGCAGCGCGTCCGCGACGCCGAGCGCGACCTCATCTTCGAAGAGTACAAGGACAAGAAGGGCGAGCTCATCCGCGGCATCGTCCGGCGCTTCGAGAAGGGCAACAACATCATCGTGGACATCGGGCGGACCGAGGGCGTCCTCCCGTTCCGCGAACAGACGCCCCGCGAGACGTACCGCCCGGGGGACCGCATCGTCGCCTATGTGAAGGAGATCGATCGCGAGGCGCGCGGGCCGCAGGTGATCCTCTCCCGCGCCGACCCGCGCTTGGTGGAGAAGCTCTTCGAGGCGGAGGTGCCCGAGATCTACGAGGGCATCGTGCGCATCGTGGCGGTGGCCCGCGATCCTGGGGCCCGCAGCAAGATCGCCGTCACGTCCCGCGACACCGACGTCGACCCCATCGGCGCGTGCGTCGGCATGAAGGGCGCGCGCGTCCAGGCCGTCGTGCAAGAGCTCCGCGGGGAGAAGATCGACATCGTCCTCTACGATCGGGATCCGGCCCGCTACGTCCTCGAGGCGATCAAGCCCGCCGAGGTGCACAAGGTCATCGTCGACGACTCCGAGGGCCGCATGGAGCTCGTGGTCCCCGACGAGAAGCTCTCCCTGGCGATCGGCCGCAAGGGCCAGAACGTCCGCCTCGCGTCGCAGCTCACCCAGTGGAAGATCGACATCATCAGCGAGTCGAAGTTCCGGCAGATGGAGGACGAGGCCATCACGATCCTCCAGCGGATCGAGGGCGTCGACGAGACGGTGGCCAAGGCGATGTACCGCCAGGGCTTCCGCGCGCTCGAGGAGATCGCCGAGGCGACGGCGGAGGAGCTGGCCGGGGTGCAGGGCCTCGCCAACCCGGAGGTCGCGGGCCGCATCAAGACGCGCGCCGAGGAGACGGTCGAGGTCGTGCGCCAGGAGCGCGTGCGCGCCGCGGCGCTCAAGACCGAGCCCGTCACCGAGCGGGAGCGCCTGCTGCTCATCCGCGGCGTCGGGGAGCGCGCCGTCGTGCAGATGGAGGAGGCGGGCTACAAGTCGATCTCCGAGGTCCTGCGAGAGGACGAGGATCGCCTCGGTATTCGGAGCGGGCTCGGCCTCAAGAAGGTCCGCGCGATCCGGCAGTCTGCGAAGGAGTTCCTCCAGAACGAGAAGGTCATCCTCGCGGAGGCGCGCCGCGTGGCGCTCGCCGAAGGCGCGGTCATGACGCCGCCGGCCGCCGAGGAGGTGGAGCAGGCTTGATGCTCGTGGCCGACTCCGACCGCCCCCAGCAGAAGAGCTCCGCGCGCACGTGCGTGGGCTGCGGCGCTGCCGCGCCCGCCACGCGCGTCCGGCGCGCGTCCTCGCGCGTCCGGCAGGCCGAGGCCGACGGCGCCCCCGCGCTCGTGCGGCTCGTCATCGGCCCCGACCGCTCCCTGGGCGTCGACACCGGAGCCGGCACGTTCGGGCGGGGCGCCTACGTGCACGCGACGGCGCCCTGCCTGAGAGCGGCCGTCTCCCGCGGGCTCCCCCGCGCAGCGCGCGGCGCGGTGATGCTGGGGGCAGAGCCGCTCACGGCCGCGTCCCTCGCGCGCGAGGTCGCCACGGCCTACGATCGCCGACTCGTGGCCCTGATCGCCTCGGCGCGGCGAGCGCGCCGGCTCGAGGTCGGGTCGGAGGCGGTCTCCGCCGCGGAGCGGGCCGGGCGCGCCGCCCTGGTCCTCGTGGCTGTCGACGCGGCCCAGGCCGCGGACCTGTCGGAAGTACGGCGGGCGGTGAAAGACAACCGCGCCCTGCCGTGGGGTACCAAGGCGTCGCTCGCGGACGCCTCGGTCGGAGCGGGCTCGGGCCGCGAGATTGGCGTGGTCGCGATCACGGATTCGCGCATCGCCCTCGCGATCAAAGAGAGCTGGCTCATCTCGAACGCGCTCGTGACTGGCGTACTGGAGTGATCGCATGAGTAAGGTCCGGGTTTACGAAGTCGCCAAGCAGCTCAACATGGACCAGAAGGCCGTCGTTGGGCTCTTCCAGACGATCGGCATCGGCGACGTCCGCAACCACATGAGCGCGGTCGAGGTCGACGCGGTCGAGCGCCTCAAGCGCTTCCTGGAGCGCCAGAAGACCCCCGAGGTCGTCGAGGAGCGCATCCGCCCCACGGTCGTCAAGCGCCGCGCCCGCGCCGTCGACGACTCGGCGGCGTCGTCCCGAGCCCCCGCCGCCGCCGCCGTGGCCGCGCGATCCGTGCCCGGCGTGTCCGTGGTCGCCCCCATCAGCGCGCCCGAGCCCTCGCGCCCCGCGCCCGAGCCCTCCTCGCGTGTCGCGCCTCCGTCGGTCGGCGCGTCGGCGCCGGCCTCCTCGGGTGGCGCGCCGACGAGCGCGCCTTCGGTGCGCGAGGCGCCCCCGGCTCCGCCCTCCGCCGCGCGCAGCGCCGTCGGCGTGCCCGCCGAGCCTGCCGCCCCGAGCAAGAGCTCGCGCAAGGCTCGAGCGGAGGCCCCTCCGCCGAGCGCCGACATGGATTTCGACGAGCCTGCGGTCAGCGCGCCGATCGTCGAGACGCCGCCCGTCTCCACGTCACGGCCCTCACAGCGCGCCCTCCCGCCGCCGGCGGACGTCGTGGAGCCGGCCGCGGAGGCGCCGCCGCCCTCGCTCGAGGCCCTCTCCGCCGAGCTGGACGTCGCGCCGCCGGAGCCTCCGGCGAGCGTCCGCCCCGAGGACGGCGACGCGGCCGCGCCCATCGCCTCCGACGCGACGGCGCCCTCGACGCTGTCGGAGTCGCCTCGGCGCCCGTCGGCGCCGCCGCGCACCGGCATCGACGTCTGGCAGGGACGCCCCGGCGTGCCGATGCCGCAGACCCGTCAGACCGCGCCGCCCGCCCGACGCACCACGTACGATCCGCGTGCGGCGTCGGCGCCGCCTCGGCCCGGCGCAGGCGCTCCGTTCCACGGGCGCCCCGGGCAGCGCCCGGGTCAGCGGCCGTTCGGTCCCGGCGGGCAACGAGGGCGGATCCAGACCGGCCCCTCCATGCCGAAGCGCCCCGTCCAGCTGACGGAGATGGCCGCGCACAAGAAGGTGATCAAGATCGAGGAGAACGTCTCCCTGCAGAAGCTCGCGGGGATGATGAGCCTCAAGGTCACCGACGTCCTCATGAAGCTCCTCGGCATGGGCATGCCGGGCATCAACATCAACTCGACCATCGACAGCGACACCGCGAAGATCCTCGCGAGCGAGTTCGGCTGGACCGTCGAGGACGTCGCCGTGAGCGAGGAGGCGTCGATCGAGGCCGCGACGGGGCTCGACGACTCCTCCGACGCCGAGA
>CAZBJI010000257.1:0-7823 GCA_964492175.1 uncultured Polyangiaceae bacterium
CGCCGTTCATCGTCATCGACACGGTCATCTGATCGAGCGGGATCCCCTCGAACAGGATCCGCATGTCCAGGATGGAGTCGATGGCGACGCCCGCCATGCCGACGTCGCCGACGACGCGCGGGTGGTCGGAGTCATACCCGCGGTGGGTGGCGAGATCGAAGGCGATGCTCAGGCCCTTCTGTCCGGCGGCAAGGTTCCTGCGATAGAACGCGTTCGACTCCTCCGCCGTCGAGAACCCCGCGTACTGCCGGATCGTCCACGGTCGCTCGACGTACATCGTGGGGTACGGCCCCCGAACGAACGGCGGGAACCCCGGGACCGAGCCCAGGTGGCCGAGGCCGTCGAGCGCGCCAGCGCCGTAGTGCGACGCGATGGGGATCCCCTCGGGCGTGTCCCAGGTGGCCGGAGTGCCCTCGGGGCCCGCGCCGGCCACCAGCGGGACGTCGTCCCAGCCCACGCCGGCGAGCGATCGGAGGGTCATGACCGCTCCTCCGACGCGCAGCGATCCAGGATGAGCCCCAGCGCAGTGGGCGCGTCACACCCCACGTAGATGGCGCCGGTCAGGCCCGCGCCGCGGAGCTCCGCCTCCAGCGCGCCGGGCCGTCCCGCCAGGATCACGGCCCTCGCGCCGGCCGTGACGAGCGCTCGCGTCGCCGCGCTCGCGACCTCCGCGTAGTGGACGTCGGAGGAACAGAGCACGACGACCTGCGCTCCGGACCGCGTGAGGATCCCCGCGAGGTCGCTCGGCGCTTCGGGCGGACCGCCCGGGACGGTCAGCAGGCCCCCGGCCTCGAAGAACCGACGCGCGAAGTCCTCGCGGGCGTCCGCTTCACCGGGTCCGCCCAGACGGAGGAGGAGCACCGGTCGCAGGCGTCCACTGCGGCGCAGCGCCGCCGTCCGCCGCTGGATCGCCTCGAACGGCGCCGCGTCTCGCGCCGGGACCAGCGCCTGCTCCGCGTCTCGGGGCGGCTCCAGCTCGTCCGCGGCTGTGCCCGCAGCCGTGCCCGCAGGCTCGAACGCTCGCGCGATCTCGGCTGGGTCCGCGAAGTTCGAGACGCCGACGATGACGCGGGATCGCTGGCGCACCTCATGCTCGCGGCGGGCGGCGGCCGCCCGAACGCGCGCCTGCAGGTGCCCCGCCTCGAGCGAGGCCGAGGCGCCGCCCTCCCCTTCGATCCGCGTGAGCTCCTCCCACGCTGCGCGAGCCAGCGCCTCGGTCAGCGCCTCCACGTAGTAGGCGCCGCCCGCGGGGTCGGCGACCCACCCGAGGCGGCTCTCCTCCCGCAGCACGAGCTGCGTCCGAGGCCCCATGCGGACCGCCTCGGCATCGCCCCCGAGGGACCGCGACACGATCACGTCGGCTCCGCCGACCGCCAGCCCGAACACCTCGAGGCACGCCCGGACGTGGTTCGTCGCGGGGTCGGGCCTCGCCTGGGCGCGGCGCGACACGTGGCCCACGACGAACGGCGGCGGCGCCGGTGCGACGCCGAGCGCGCCCGCGCACTTGGCGTAGGCCAGCCGCAGCGCCCTCATCTTGGCGACGACGTCCAGGTGCTCCACCCCGGCCGTCACGATCATCGCCGTCGCCGCGAAGGTGCGGGCGGGCGAGACGCCTTCACCCTCCAGCGAGCGCGCCAGCTCGACGAGGCAGGCGAGCGCGAAGCCGAGCTCGAGCGCCGCGTGTCCGCCGGCCTCGTGGACCACGCTCCCGCCGACGCCCAGCGCGAACGTCCGCGCGGAGGCGCCCGCCGCGCGCTGCTCCAGCTGCGCGACGAGCCACGCGGCGTCGCCCCAGAGCTTGCCCTTGCCCCGCTCGAGCGCGCCACGGCGGAGGAGCGTCCCCATCGGATCGAACAGCGGGCTGACGGCGGAGGCGCCCGCGTCGGCGAGCGCCCCGAACGCGGCCGGCGCGCCCTCCGCTGCCTCCAGGAACAAGGGGCGCCCCGCCGCCGCGCGCGCCATCGCGGCCCACGCGGCGGCGCTGGTCCGGGAGCTGCCGCACACCCACGCCGCCTCCACCCCCATGAGGCCGTCCGCGGCGAGCCGCTCCGCTTCGAGCGCCGCCTGGTAGCGATCCGCCAGGAGCCATGGTCCCGCCGCCGAAGGGCGCGCGCCGCGAACGTACGGCGTGACCCCGGGGGCGCCGCGGGGGGAGAGCCCTACCGCGTGCCGCGGCAGGTACACCGGGTCGACGGGCACGCCCTCCGGCGTGGTGGTCACGAGCCGCTTCTCGAACGCCGCGCCGCGGAGCGAGCGCGTCACCGCCTCCAGCCATTGGGCCTCGGGATCGGCGGCGGGTGCGCCAGGCATGGGCGCTATATGCCGCACCTCGTCGGCGGCCGCACCGAAAAGAAGGCCCGAACGGAACCGCGCGGTGCCCCGGTGGTCTATCGTCCGAGGCGCGATGGTCCGATCCACGACTAGCTCTTCGCCCGTCCGCCTCGCGTGTGTCCTCGCTCTGGCCCTGTTCGTCGCCCTCGTGCATGGCCACTCCCGGGCCCAGACGGTCGACCCCGCCGCGCGTGGCCTCGACGTGTTCCTGCAGGCGCCGCGCAGCGCCCCAGCGGGCGCCCCGATCCGCCTCCTCCTCAGGACGTACGGCTACCGCACGCCGGCCGACCTCGCCGCGCTCGGGGCCGTGCAGGTGGACGCTGCGTGGCAGTCGGCGGGCGCCGACGAGAAGCCTTCGTCCGTGCTCACCGACGAGCGCGGACTCGGCTCGCTCGCCTTGACCGTCCCGGACGGACCACCGGGTGACGTGGTGCTCGTGGTCGCGCTGTCGCACGGCTCGCACCGCCGGACACGCGAGATCAAGCTCACGCGGGTCTCGCCCTTCGAGATCGTGCTCACCGCGCCCACCGAGGAGGTCGCCCCAGGGACGCTGCTCCCCGTCTGGGCTCGCCTCGTGGACAAGCGCACGGGCGCCGGCGCGCCCGGTCGACGGCTCACGCTCGAGCTGCGCGAGGGCAAGGCGGCGACGACCACCGTGACGGCGACGACGGATCGCTCGGGGTCCACGACGGCCAGGCTGCGGGTCCCGCGCACGGAGCTCGGTGATCTCACCTGGGACCTCGTCGCGAGCTCGCCGGACGTCGCTGCGGCGGAGGCCCGCGCGACGCTCCGCAGCGCGGCGATGGCCCCCGCCGCGGCGTCGCTGCGCGTCCGGTCGTCCGCCTACGCGCTGCGACCGGGCGCGCGCGCGACGCTCACGGTGCGCGCCACCGCGGGGACGGGGGAGCCCCTCCCGGGGCAGCGTGTCCGCCACCTGGTCTTGCGGGAGGGCGAGGCGCCTCCGTCCGGACGGCTCCCGGACGGACGCGACGCGTTCGATGCCGCCGCACGCGTGGCGACCACGAACGAGCTCGGCGAGATCACCACCGACTACGTGGCGCCGACGACGACGGTCGGGGAGATCGCCGTCCGGCTCGTCGCGCGCGCACAGCTCGAGGGCCGTGACGTCGAAGTGACGGGCACCTCCATGCGAATCGCCGCCAAGACGGCGGGCACCGTCGTGGTCGCGCCGGAGGGGGGAGAGCTGATCCCGGGTCTGGAGCAGCAGGTCTTCCTACGGCTCACGGGCGACCACGGCGACCCGATCCAGGCGCCGGTGCGGGTGGAGGCGGATGGGCTCTCCGCGCGCGTCCAGACGGACGCCGACGGCGCGGCGGTGGCCACCTGGAAGGTCCCGCTCGACGTCGGTACCCGCGGCGGTCCGTGCTCGTCCGACGTGGCGGCGACGGTCGCGATCCACGTCGAGGGCGCCGCGGACCGCGGGCCCTACACCGCCTGCGCCGACGTCGACCGCGATCGCAGGGTCCTCGTGCGCACGGCGTCCCGCGTCGCCGTCGCCGGCAGCCCCATCGAGATGACGGCGCTCGTCCGCTCGGTCGACAAGGACGCCCCGGGCCCGCTGGCGGTGAGCTTCGGCGACGCGGGCGGCGCGGCGTGGCTCGACGCGGCGCCGAGGCGCGCGGGCGATCCCGCCGACGTCGTGCGGTACGAGGGCAAGCCCGTCGTCCCGTCCCACCTCGCCGGCCCCGTCGCCGCTACCGCGCACCTTCCCCGCGCGAACGGGCCCGCGCTCGTAGGCTCCACCCTGGTGCTGGTCAGGCCGGCCCTCTTGCCTCGCGTGGTCGCGAAGGTGGTCGGGGGCCGCCAGGTACCGGGCGGTCGGATCACCGTCGAGGCGACGATGAGCGACGGGGCTGGGCGGCCGCTCGTCGGGGCGATCGCTGCCGCGGTCGTCGACGCGGCGGAGGTCCCCTACCCCGATCCGATCTGGACCTTCGACACCGCCACGCGCCTCTGCCGAGAGGGGCGGATAGAGAGCAGGTGCGACCAGGCCCTGGCAGGCGAGCCGCTGGCTGGCGTCGGGCTGGGGCTGAGCCGCATCACCCGACGCGGCACCGCGCCCCCGCTGGATCCGGGCGCGGTGAAAGACGCCGAGCTCGAGGCCGCGTTCCAGGCGACGCTCAAGAGCCTCGAGGGGGCGCTCTTCCAGGCGTCCACCGGCCCCGACGTCCGCGACGTCTTGCGCAAGAAGGACGGGAAGAACACGTTCAACCCGGAGCTCTTCACCGTGGTGACCTCCGCGATGTCCAAGCCCCCCGAGCTCCCCGGCGGGGACGCGATGACCCTGGCCGATCTCGCGAGCGTCGATCCCCAGGTGCAGTTCGACGTCGTGGCGAGGCGCGTCGCGCGCCTCAAGCTGTTCCGACTGCTGGTCGCGGCCCGGGAGTTCAAGAAGGCGCGCGGGCTCGACGACGACGAGCCCGCGCTGCAGACTCCGAGCGCCCTCCTGCGCCGATGGAAAGAGGAAGGGCGCGACGCCGAGCTCTTCGATCCCTGGGGGGGTGCGCTCTCGTTCGTCCCGCTGAAAGGTGCTCGACCTCGACCGTTCCTCTCGCCCATCCCGGGCTTCGAGCTCGTCGCGCCGGGCCCCGACGGCAAGGCCGGCACCGCGGACGACGTGCGCGATCCGTTCGTCCGCGTCTTGCGCTCGGGCACTCCGTACGCCGAGGCGATGGGCGAGGATCGCATCGTCGACGCACCCCTCGACCTCCGCGTGGCGGACGCGACCATCGCGGCGTGGGAGGAGGTGCTCTCGAAGTACACCGGCACGGTGCTGGGCGACGAAGCGGGCTTCGGCTCGGGCCACGGTCGCCTCGGCGGCTCTCACCGGACGAAGTCCCCCCAGATCCGCATGGGGGCGACCAGCGTCAGCCGCCCCGTGGCGCAGGTGGGCTGGTCCGCGCCGGTCCGCACCGACGCCCGCGGCGTGGCGCGGATCGACGTCGATCTCGGCGGGGACGAGACGAAGTACCGCGTCCTCGCGCTGGGGATGCCCGACACGACGTCCACCTGCGTCGGCACGGAAGACGTCGTCGCGTCGCTACCGCTCTCGGTGCGCGCCCGTCCCGGAGACCGGCTGACCGACGGCGACGTCGTCCACACGCCCGTCACGCTCCGCAACCGCACGAGCTCGGCGATCACGGCGGAGGTGAAGGTCGAGGTGCGCGGGGCTGGACGCCTCGGCGCCGGCGAATCGAGCGGCCGGCAGGTGGTCGTCCCGGCGAACGGTGGGGCGACAACCTTCGCGAAGATCGAGGCCAAGGGCCGCGGCGAGCTGGTAGTCCGCGCCGTGGTCAGCGGGGGCGGCCACGAAGATCAGAACGAGTTCATCGCCGAGGTGGAGCCCCGCGGCCGGCCCGCGGATCTCTCGCGCGCCCGGTTCGTCGAGACCGAGAGCACGATCCCGGTCTTCTCCTCCGACGCCCGCACGGCGCTCGAGGGGAAGCTCTCTCTCGTCGCCGAGTCTGGCGCGCTCGGCGCGCTGCGCGCGGCGCTCAGCGATCGTTGGCTCGAGGAGGCGTCCACCGCGGAGCAGGCGGCCGATCTCGTCGAGCTCTACGGCCGCGCCCTCCGCCACGCGGCGACGCTCGGTGCGCGGGGGAAGGACCTCGAGCGCCGCGCCGAGATCCTGGTCACCCGCGCCGGAGGCCGGTACCTCGCGCTCCGCGGCGCGGAGGCTGACGACCATCGCCGTGAGGCCGCCGATCGTCGCGTGGCGCGGTACGCGCCGACCAAGCTCCTCGACCCGCCGCCCGAGTGCCCTTCGGATGGCACGGCCAGCGACGCCGCCACCTGGGCGCGGATCGAGGCCGAGCCGCAGCCCGTGGCGGGCGCCATCGCGGCCTGCTGGGACGCCGCGATCCAGGAGGCCGTCTCGCGCGCCGACAAGAGCCGCGACCCGTCGGCGCTCGCGCGCCTCGTGCTCGCGCTCGCGGAGCGGGGGCACCGCCACACGCTGGGCGCCGTCGTGGCGGGGCGGCTCGAGGAGGCGGTCGCGGTCGGGTCTGACGGCACGATCCGCCTCTCGGACCGGCTCGGGAAGGAGACGCGGGTGCTCGTCTACGCCGCCCTCGCGCGGGGCGCGGCGCTCGGCTGGGTCAAGCGGGCGAAGGCGCCCACCCTCCTCGGGTGGCTGGAGGTGCAGCGCGCCGCGGACGGCGGCTACGGCTCCATACGCGCGTCGCGCGCCGCCCTCTCGGCCGTCCTCGCCGTCGCCGGATCACCCCGCCCGACGAGGCTGACGGTCACGCCGTTGGACGCCGACGGGGACGCGCTCGGCGAGCCGCTGGCGGTGACCCCCGACGAGACCGGCGCCGCCCGCGTCACCCTCGAGGGCTCGCCGGCGGCGGTCCGGGTCACGACCAGCGCTGCCGTGCTGGTGCGCATCGAGCAGCGCGCGCTCCTGCGCTACCGCGAGGCCGACGAGCGCGCGCCCACCTCGCCCGCGGCGACGTTCGCCTCGACGCTGACCGGACCTGCGGTCACCGGGCGCACCGCCAGCCTCGAGCTCTCGCTGCGCGCGGAGCCGGGCCGCAAGCGGTCGTGGGTGGCGACCGTGCCGCTGCCCCCCGGCGTGCGGCTCGCCGAGAGGGTCACCAGCGCGCGCGAGCTCCCTGGCAAGCTCATCGTGCAGATGGAGAGCGACGAGTCCGGCATCGCGATGCCCGTGCTCCTGCCGCTGCGCTTCGGCCTGGGCGGTTCGCTCCTGCTTCCGCCGGCGGTGGCGACCGACGTCGAGGACCCGTCGGTGCGAACCGAGTCCTTGGCGCAGCGGCTCTCGGTGGCGGCCGCGAAGTGAGCCTGGACGCTACATGCTGCGGCGGTACTGCCCCCCCACGAGGTAGAGCGCGCCCGAGATCTGCCCGAGCGAGCAGACCTTGCACGCCTCCATGAGCGACTCGAAGACGTTGCCTCCTCCGCTCGCGACGCGACGAAGCTCCGAGAGGGCCCGCTCCGCCGGCCCCTCGTTGCGGCGCTGAAACGCCTCCACGCTCGCGATGGCGTACTCCTTCTCCTCCGAGGTCGATCGGATGACCTCCTTCGGCAGCACCGTCGGAGAGCCCGCGGGGTCGAGGAACGTGTTGACGCCGACGATGGGCAGCTTCCCTTCGTGCTTCATCGACTCGTAGTAGAGCGACTCCTCCTGGATCTTGGTCCGCTGGTACATCCGCTCCATCGCGCCGAGGACACCGCCGCGCTCGGTGAGGGCACGGAACTCGGTGAGCACGGCCTGCTCCACCAGATCCGTCAGCTCCTCGATGATGAAAGAGCCCTGCAGCGGGTTCTCGTTCTTCGTCAGGCCGAGCTCTTCATCGATGATGAGCTGGATGGCGAGCGCTCGCCGCACGCTCTCCTCCGTGGGGGTGGTGATGGCCTCGTCGTAGGCGTTCGTGTGGAGAGAGTTCGTGTTGTCGTAGATCGCCGAGAGCGCCTGCAGCGTGGTGCGGAGGTCGTTGAACGCGATCTATTGC
>CAZBJI010000258.1:0-7733 GCA_964492175.1 uncultured Polyangiaceae bacterium
GCCCGGCCTCGGCCACTCCCTCGATCTCGGGTCTCATGCGCCGCGTCGCTGTCTTCGCTCTCCTGCTCGCCACGGCTTGCGCCGGCGGGCAGGACGTGGAGCTGATCCCGTCCGTCCCCGCCCACGTGCTCACGATGGACGAGCTGGCGTATCGAGTGAGCCGCAACGCGACGGACGCGACCGCGCAGCTCGCCGGGCTGCGCGTGACGGGCGTCGCCGTCCGCCGGCCGCTGCCCTGCGATCCCGAGAAGGGTGCGTGGGCCTGCCCGCGGGGCGGGGACGCGCGGTTCGTCTTCGCCGAGCCCGGGGGCCCCGAGGTCTACGTCGAGATCCTGGGGGATGGGGAGGTCGTCCAGGCGGGGCGGCGGTACGTGCTCTGGGGTACGACGGAGCTCGCGGCCGACGTGCCGCAGCGGTGGGTGTTCCGCGCGCGCGTGCTCGCGGTCGTGGGCGCTCCGTAGTCGTTCAGCGAGCCCCTCGGCCTCGCGGCGCCCGACGAGCCGCGCGGGGACGCCGTTCGGGCCGGGAAGCGTCCGTCTGGCGTCTCGGGTCAGCGCCTCGAGAACTGGAAGACGATCTCGCTCTGCCGCACCAGCCCGAGGTCGTCGCGGGCGAGGCGCTCGACGGCCGCCGGATCGTCACGGAGCCGGCCCACGTACCCGCGGAGCTCCTCGATCTCGCGCTCGAGGTCACGGTTCTCGGCGTCGACCGCGGCGAGCTCTCGCTCGAGGCCCCGGAGGCGAGGCAGACCCTCGCGCGAGAAGATCATGAAGGGGGCTCCGACCATCGCGAGGACGAGCACCGCGATCGGCAAGATCCGCTCGAGGAAGAGGGTGAGCCGGAGCATCCGGCTCAGCTTTGGCACGGTTCGCGTCACGCCCGCCACTTTTTGGCGCGGACGATCTATCGTGCCGGGCGTGACCACCGAGCTCGCCCGACGCTTGCTCGCCAGCGGGGCCGTCGCCACGCGGGACGTGGAGGCCGCGCTCTACCTGAGCGTCGTCCGCGGGGTCTCCTTGCCGCGCGCCCTGGTCGATCGGGGCCTGCTCAGCGAGCGCGCGCTCGAGGAAGAGCTCGGCCGCAAGGGCGGCCTGCCCGTCCGGCAGGTCGCCCCGGATCCCGATCTGGCCGCGCGGCTCCCGGTCGGCATGTGCCGCATGCTCGCGGCGGTGCCGCTGCGGGAGGATCCGAGCGGGGTCATCGAGATCGTCGCGGTCGACCCCCTGGACACGCACGTCGCGAGCGAGTTCTCGTTCCACCTCGGCGTGCCGGTGCGCGTCCTACGCGCCACCATGGCCGGGATCGAGGAGGCGGTGCGGCGCCTCGAGCTCGCCGAGGGCGCGCCCACCACGCGGTCACGGCACCGGACACCCGCCTCGCCCCACGGGGCGCCGGACACCGTCCCGCCGTCAGCGCCCCCCCCCTCGGAGGAGGTGCCCATCCCGCTGGTGCGGCGCCTGCACCCGGGCGGCATCTCGCGCGCGCTGACCGAGGAGCTGCTCGGCGCGTCCGCCTCTCTCCCGCCGGACCCCGAGACGAAGCGCCCGCCGCCTGCGTCGAGGCGGCCCTCGTTTCGCGACCTCCCGCTGGGCGCGCCGGTCTCGTTCCCTTCGCAGCCGCCGCCCGGCCAGCCGAGCGAGGACGCCGCGATGGAGACCCTCCCGCCGTCACGCCGCGCGTTCGCCGCGTCGCTCGGGGAGCTCTTCCCAGACGGGGCGCTCGCCGAGGCCGAGGACGCGCGCGGGGGCGCTGCGGCCGAGCCGCCGACGTCGCTCCTCGTGGGCGAGGACGAGCCGACGCCGCTCGAGTCGCTGGCGCCGGCCCCCATCGGCCCGGAGCCGCTCTCCGCCCGAGCTCCGGACGCAGGCTGGTCGCCGACCTTGCCGGAGCTGCGCAGCCTGATCCGCCGCGCGCCGTCCCGCGACGAGCTGCTGGATCTGGTCCTCCGCGCGCTGACGCTCATCGCGAACCGCGCGGCGATCTTCGTCCTGCGCAAGGACCACTACCGGGGCTGGCTGTGCAACCCCGCGTTCGGGAGCGAGGAGGAGCTCCGCGAGGTGTCGGTCCCGGCGGAGCTCCCGAGCGTGCTCGCGACCGCGGCGGCGGCGGGCTTCTACCTCGGCCCCATCCCGCGCACGCCCGGGCACCTCCCGATCCTGGCGGTGATGCGGACGGCGACGCCGGACGTGGCGGTGTACGTCGCCCGCGTGAAGCGGCGCCCGACGCTGCTCCTCGTCGCCGACGAGCTCGACGACACGCTGCTCGGGACGCGGGCCATCTCGGAGATCGCCGACTCGGCCGGCGAGTCCCTCGCGCGGATCCTCGCGGCGCGTTGATGCTGCCCCTTTCGGGGATCGGCGGACTTCTGATATTCGTCTCCGATGCGAATCCTGGGTGCGTGGGTGTGGTGCGCGCTCGTGGCGGGTGCGACCGGGGCGACCGCGTGTGGCGACGACGCGGCCTCCGCGCCAGACGGAGGCGCGACGTCGACGGGGGCCGGGGCCGGGACCCACGCGACGGGCGTCACGTTCCACAAGGACGTCGAGCCGATCCTCCAAGCGCGCTGCCTCGGGTGCCACCGCATCGGCGAGATCGGCGGCTTCTCCCTCGAGAAGTACGCGAGCGCCTCCGCGATGTCGGAGGCGATCGTCGCGATGACCGAGAGCGGCTACATGCCGCCCTTCCTGGCGAAGAACACCGACGAGTGCCCGGACGCGTGGCCGTGGGTGGACGACTGGCGGCTCAGCGCAGAGGAGCTCGCGACGCTCCGCGCGTGGCACGAGAACGGCGCCCCCGAGGGCAACCCCGCCGACGCGCCGCCGGTCTACGTGCCCGGCGTGGACGGGCTGCCGGGCGCCACGGCGCAGATCACACCCGCGTCGCCGACCCTCCTGCCCGCGCAGGTGAGCGACCAGTTCATCTGCGTCGTGTACGACCCCGCGGTGGCGGCCGACACGTTCCTGGACGGCGTGTTCCTGGTCGCCGACAACACCCTCGTCACGCACCACGCGATCATCAGCCGGGCCGATCGGGCGGATGTCGCGGCGCTGTCGGGCGGTCAGGAGCGCTTCCCCTGCTTCGGCGGCTTCCCTGGCGACGTGGTGCACGCGTGGGTGCCCGGGGCGCGCCCCCTCGAGCTGCCCGCAGGGGTCGGGATCCCGGTCGGACCGAGCGACGTGTTCGTCGTGCAGATGCACTACCACCCGGCGAACGACGCGCAGGAGGACTCCTCCACGCTGCAGCTGCGCACGATGAGCGCGACGCCGGAGTACACCTACCAGGTGGGGCTCATCGGCCCCCCCGCGGGCGTGACCGCGCTCCTGCCGGGACCGAACGACGAAGCGGGCGTGGAGTTCCGCATCCCCGCCGGCGTGAAGGGGCACACGGAGCACGCCGTGTACGGGGTGCCGGACCTCGGCACGCCCGAGGCGAAGATCCTCACGATCGCGAACCACATGCACTACGTGGGCGTGAACCAGCGCTCGTGGATCAGCCGCAACGGCGAGGCGGACACCTGCATGCTCCATACGCCCCGCTGGGACTTCAACTGGCAGAGGTTCTACCAGATCGATCTGCCGCTCGAGGACCTTCCGGTCACGCGGCCCGGGGACCTCTGGCACGTGGAGTGCGAGTACGACAACAGCATGGAGAACCCGTTCGTGGCCAAGGCGCTCGCCGAACAGGGGCTGAGCGCGCCGGTGGACATCCTGCTCGGCGAGGAGACCCTCGACGAGATGTGCATCGTCGGCGTGGGCTACCTGCTGCCCTACGCCCCCTGAGCTACTTCTTCACCCAGGTCCCCTGGTCGAGCCGGTACTCGACGTCGTAGCTGTCGTCGTCTTGGGTCGAGACCTGCCGCTTGACCTTCTCGTTTCCGCCGTCGGTCTCGAAGGTCCACTTCTCGTCCCACTTCTCGTCGCGGTCGAGATCGATCTTGGCGCGGCGCTTGCCGTCGGGATCGTTGTAGAGGTTCACCTTGTAGGACTCACCCTTGATCGCGTCCTTGACCTTGTCGCCGGTGATCCCGAGCGCGACCCGGTCCAGGATCTTCCGATCCATGGGCCGCAGCGCGGACGGATCGCCCGGGCTCTGCGCGGCAGGTGTCGTCGCGGTGGACGCAGGGGAGGGCTTGACCGGATCTTTCGCCTGCGTGGGCGCCGCCCCGGTGCTCGTCGCCGTGGCGGAGGAGGCCGCGCCCTTGCCGGTGTCGCACGCGGAGTACGCGAGCACCGCCGCCCCGGTCGCGGCCCCGAGCCCGCCGAGCACCAGGAGCGTCTTGAAGGTCCTGAACTTCACCGCGGCATCATACGCCGGGCGATCGGGACGGTGCAGTTGCAATAACGGTAGGCGCACGGCGTCGGGCCGGCGGCGATCTGGAAGTCGTCGGAGAGGAAGTCCCCGAGGCGCTCCGTCCGGCGCCTCCGCGCCGGGTAGCACCGGTACGCCGTGCCCTCGTCGTCCAGGATGAAGTAGCGCGCCCCGGCCCAGCACGGCCGCCCCTCGAAGGACGGCTCGATCTCGCCGGTGAGGTTGTGGCCACCGAGGCGAAGGATCTGCTCGCGCTCCGCGGGCTCGTACGCGATGACGTCGCGGTCCTGCTTCTCGGGCTGCACCTTGAACGTCACCGACGCGCGATCGAAGACACGCTTGAGGTCCTCGAGACGGGGGAGGTTCTCCCGCGTCGCCACGCACGTGACGTGGACCCCAGGGCGAGGGAGCGCCGGGAGGGCGGCGGCGAGGAGGAGCTCCTGCAGCCAGCGGGCCTTCTCCGCGAACGCGGCGACGTCGTCCACGTACTCGAGGTGCAGGCTGCACGAGATCATCGACACACGCCCGAGGGCGGCCTCGACGAAGCGCGCGAGGCGCTCTCGGGAGGCGCTGAAGTTCGTGACCACCCCCACGCGGTGTCCGAGCTCGGCGAGGCCGCGGACGATCTCGTCGAGCGTCGGGTGGACGAAGGGCTCCCCGCCCGAGAGCTTGATCTCCCAGGGGCCGGGGAGGCGCGCGAAGGCGGCGAGGAAGCGCGGAGTGTCGCGCGACCACCTGCCGCGATCGTCCTTGAAGCGCTGCGTGCAGTAGGTGCAGCGGTAGTTGCACGCCGTGTTGACGTTCCAGCTCACCACGCCCTCCTCGGGCCGCGGCGTAGGGGCCAGCTCGGGCGTCGAGGCGCTCACGGGGGCACCTCACCGGGCGCGGCCAGATCGCCCTCTCCCTCGATCATCCCGCGGTTGGCCGGCACCGTGCAGGGGCAGATGTCCCAGCGGCACGTCCCGGGGGCTTCCTTGCGGGCGAAGGTGCCGTCGTGGACGTTCCCGAGGAACCCCTCCGAGAACCGCCGCGCGGTCCTGCAGCTCCAGGCGTCCCCCGTCTGGGTGAGCACGAAGTAGTCGACGCCCGTCCAGCAGCGCCGGCCGCGGTAGCTCGGCGCGAGGTTCGCCTCGCGTGGGGTAGGGCGGTCGCCGAGGAGGACCCGGAGGCGCCGCCGCTCGGCGGGCGCGTAGTCGAACACGCCGTGCTTGGTCTTCATCACCTGGGGAAAGAGCCGCAGGCCCCGGGCAGAGAGCACGTCGCGGGCGCGCTCTACCTCCGCCAGCGCCGAAGGGACCAGCACGGCGTTCACCACCAACGACGCGGCCGGGTCCATCCTCGCGCGGAGGCGCGCAGCCTTCTCCGCGAAGACCTCGGGCGTCGTGAACTCGAGGTGGAGGCTCGCGCTGACCACGCCGAGGCGGCCGCGGGTGAGCTCCGCGAAGCGGTCCAGGATCGCCTGGGGCGCCGAGAGGTTCGTGAGGACCGACACCTTGTGCGGGGTGCGCTCGATGAGGCCGGGGAGGATCGTGCGAACGAAGTGGC
Organism: uncultured Polyangiaceae bacterium; assembly: GCA_964492175.1. GTDB lineage: Bacteria > Myxococcota_A > Polyangia > Polyangiales > Polyangiaceae > Xiheicaenibacterium. The sequence goes on from CAZBJI010000258.1 coordinate 5,854, forward strand.
GAGACGCGAACGGCTCGCCGCCCGTCATCTTGATCTCCCAGACGTCGGGGAGCGCCGCGAAGAACCGGAGGAACCCCTCGACCTCGGCGTCCTCGGGCTGACCGACGCGGGAGCGCTTGCTCTGGATGCAGTAGGAGCAGTCGTAGTTGCAGACGCCGCACACCTGCCACTCGACGGTGCGCCGCCTCACGGTCCACCTCCCACGAGGGGCAGGCGCCTCGGCGCCGGCGCTAGCGCGGGCTCACGGTCCGCGCCGCGACCCGTGACCTCGAGCAGGCGCGCCTCGCCGTAGGCGGCGGCGAAGGCGCGCGCGAGCTTCACGTTCTGGTTCAGCTTGCCGCACTGACCGCAGCTCGCGAGGTAGGCGCCGCGGCGGAAGCGGTCGCGGAGCTCGTTCCAGGCGTCGCCGTGCCAGAGCTGCGAGAAGCGCGCGCCGTCTGCGAGCGAGCCGACGCGGACCTCCGTGTTGCAGCAGTAGAGCACCGTGCCGTCCACGAGGACGCGGGCGTAGGCAAAGCCCATGAAGCAGCCCACGGCCTCGATCGGCGCCGTGCGCGCGCCGCCCGCGCCGAGCTGCGCCGCGAACACGTCGAGGTTCGTGGTGACGCCGAGCGCCGCGGCCCTCTCGAGCGCTCGCGGGACCCCGTCTGCGATCAAGCGCGCGCGCGCCTCGTCGCCGATCATGCAGGCCTCGGTCCCGTGGCGCAGGCTCGCGAGCTTGAAGTTGATCTGGCTGGCGTCGTACCGGTGCCCGAGCTCCACCATCTGGACGAGCTCGTCGGCGTTCGTCCGGGCGATCACCTGCACGTGCTTGTACTGGCGACCTGCGGCGCGGAACGCCTCGAGCATGTCGAGCAGCCGGCGCCACTCCACCGGCCGGAAGCTCGGATGAAAGGCCAGGTACGAGGCCTCGGTCGCGCCGTGCACACCGATCAGGAGCTGATCGACGCCGAGCTCGACGACGCGATCCGGATCGGCCGCTACGAGGTTCGTGATGATCGTGAGGTGCAGCCCTCGTCGCTTCACCGCCTCGATCAGCCGGTAGACGTCGGGGTGCGTGAAGGGCTCGCCCATGCCGGACAGCACGATCGCGCGGAGGCCGCCGAGCCGTTCCAGATCGTCGAGCAGCGCCTCGACCGCCGCGACCTCCACCCGCTGGCGCTTCCAGGCCGGGGAGCGCGCGGTCGCGAGGAGGGGGGAGTGATCCCAGCACGTGATGCAGTTCGTGTTGCAACCGTTCGTGATGTCGACGTGGACGGTCTCCGGCCCTCGGACCGGCCTGCCGACCTCCGCGCCGCGCAGGGCCCACTTGCTCACGGCGTCGCCTCCCGCGGCGCCTCTTGGGCGTCGTCGTCGGCCGCCGTGTCGGCCAGCGGGGGAGCCGCGTGGCGTACCGCGCGGGCGATGCCGCGGTAGAGGTCCTCGCCCCTCTCGCGGAGCTCGGCGGCGAGGCCGACGAGGGCGTCCGCCGCCTGGTTGGGGGAGGCGGACGACGGGAGCGGCGCCGTCTTCAAGAGGGCGAGGGCGCCCGGCCAGTCGGAGAAGGGCGCGAGGGCCGCGACCACGCGGGCGCAGGCGTCGGCGCGGTCGGCGAGCGCGCCGTGCTCGGCGCGCCGGAGGAGCGCGGCGCTCACCCGCAGCGCGGCCTGGACCTCCACCCCGGCGTCGGCGAAGCGCGCGACGAGGGAGATCGCCGCGTCGCTGGCGCCGCGCGGATCGAGGCCAGGGAGCTCGTCCGGCGCCGGATCGAGCAGGTGCATCGCCTCCACGTACGCACGCTCCTCGACGCCGCGCTGCCGCGCGGCGTCGAGGAGCCGATCCGTGATCGCGAGGGACGCGGCCTCCACCTCCGCCGCGCCGAGGACCAGCTGGAGCAGCTT
>CAZBJI010000259.1:0-7661 GCA_964492175.1 uncultured Polyangiaceae bacterium
AATCTCTCCCTCGATCCGGAGAAGGCCCGTGAGTTCCACGACGAGACGCTCCCGGCCCCCGGGGCCAAGAGCGCCCACTTCTGCTCGATGTGTGGCCCGCAGTTCTGCTCGATGCGCATCACGGAGGACGTGCGGCGTTACGCGGACGAGCAGGGGCTCACCGCGGACGTGGCCCTCAAGAAGGGCCTGGAGGAGAAGGCCGCGGCCTTCCGCGAGGGCGGGGGAGAGCTCTACGTCGACGGCGCAGAGGAGTGACGGCGCGTCCGCGGATCACTCGCCGGGCTGGTTCTTCAGCAGCTCCATGCTGAGGAGGAGCCGTCCGTCCTCCTCGATCACGAGCTCCACGGGCGGTCCGGGCAGCTCGCTCGCGAAGCACGCGACGGTCTTCTTGGCTCCCTCGAGGATCGTGTAGCGCTTGCACGGGAAGCTGCCCGCGGGCACCTCCGCGACGGCGTCCATGATCGTCGTCGTCGCCCTCGGGTAGGTCGCGTGGCGGCGCAGCTCGTCCCACGTGGCCGTCTGGGTCTCCGGGGTCCCGAGGACCTCGTTCTGGTCGCCCAGCAGCTCGCTCACGATGGTGGCACGCTCGTCGTCGGCCACGAGGAACGTCATGCGGCGCTTCACGGGCGGCTTCGGCGGGCGCTCCATCACGAACGTCATCACGCGCCCCGCGCGGCACGCCTCCCGCAGCTGCGCCGCGGTGAAGGGACGCGGCGCGACCTCCGCGTCGGGGTCCGGCGGGGGTGCGCTCGCGGGCGGAGAGGCCGGGGGGGGCGCGATCTCGGGGCTCTGCGCCGCCGCGCAGGCCATGGATCCCCCGAGGACGAGCAGGCAGCACGCGCGAAGAGGCGGCATCGAGGCGGAGTACACCCTCCGGCCGGGAGGGGCCAGGTGGCTCCGCACGCGCCGCGAGTTGGGCTACGCTCCCCGGCGGTCGCGAAGGAGGAGGGAGAGATGTCCGAGGCTCGATACTATCGGGAGGCCTTTCAGGCGGGGGCGAGCGTGACCTTTCGGACGCTGCCCGCGTGGAGCTCGGTCGTGGTGCGCGGCCGGAACGCCGGCGGACAGAGCGTGCTCCCGCTCCGCGTGACGGCGCAGCCGGACAGCATCACCATAGACGCGAACGCCGGGGGCGAGATCTACGAGATCTACTTCTCCACGGGCACGCTCACGCAGACGGATCTGACGGGCCGGCTGAGGCCGTGGGGGCAGGCGAAGACCTACAGCCCCGAGATCCGAGTGGCGGCCCAGGTGGCGACGGAGGACCCGCCGCCGCCCCCGCCGGACTCGGTGAACCCACCCGCGTGGAGCGTGGTCTACGGCATCTGAGCACGTCGGCGGCGTCGACGCGGCCGCTCAGCGGGCTCAAGCGCCGGTGTCCGCTACGATGACGCGGATGGCCCGGCTCTCCCCGACGTTCAGCTTCGCCGCCGCGTTGGTCGCCTGTGGGGGGCCCCGGGCGGCTCCGCCCGACGAGGCGTCGCACCCGCCCGCGGCCACGGCCGCGGCGCCCAGTCCGGCGCCGTCGGCCTCCGTCGCCGCAGCGCCCTCCGGCTCCGCGAGCGCCGCGCCCCCGGCGGGCGCGCCGTCCGCGTGCGCCGACGGGATGCTCCTCGTCGACGGCTCTTTCTGCACGGATCTCGAGGTCACGTGCCTCGAGCAGTTTCACGCGCCCCAGAACAACCTCTGGGTCTGCAAGCGCGTGCGCGAGCCCACGCGCTGCGTGGGAAGCGAGAAACCTCTCCGGTACTGCATCGACAAGTTCGAGTTCCCGAACCGCGAAGGCCAGCGCCCGATGGTGATGCAGAACTTCTACCAAGCGCAGGCCCACTGCGCGAAGGCCGGCAAACGCATCTGCACCGAGGAGGAGTGGACGCTCGCGTGCGAGGGGCCGGAGCGCAAGCCGTTCCCCTACGGGTACGTCCGCGACCCGAAGAAGTGTCACGGTGACCAGAGCTACGGGTTTCCGGAGAGGAAGAAGGTGCTGGACCGAGATCCCCAGGAGCTCGAGCGCCTCTGGAAAGGCAAGGTGAGCGGGTCCCAGCCCGACTGCGTCACCGACTACGGCGTGCACGACATGCCCGGGAACGCCGACGAGCTCGCGGCGAGCGTCACGCACTTTCCGCACAAGCCGAAGTCGAACTTCCAGAACGTAACGACCGGGGGGCCCTGGTACTACGGCGTGCGCAACATGTGCCGGCCGAAGATCTACTCGCACGACGAGAGCTTCGCCTACTACTACCTCTCGTGGCGCTGCTGCGCCGAGCCCGACGGCAAGCCCACCGATCCGCGCAGCCCCAAGCAGATCGAGGCCGGCTGGAGCTTCGAGAGGGTCCTCCACATCGCGAAGAACAGCTGGAAGCTACCCCTGAACCCGAAGTGGCCCGGGGACGAGGGGTACGTCTCGGGCGGGCCCCGGTGAGCCACGCGCTTCTTGTGCTCCGGACGTCGCCGGACCAAGATCGGCCGTGATGAGGGTCGTCCTTCTACCTTGCTTGGTCCTCGCGCTCGCCGTGCCGTCGCTCGCCTCCGCCGAGGAGCTCGCGACGCCTTGCACGCCGGACGCGCTCACGTGCGCCGCCGCGCCCATCGCGTTCGCCAAGGAGATGGAGCTCCCCATCGAGGGCGGGTTCGACACCGGGTGGGTGCCCGCCGGCTCGCCACTCCAGGTGCACCTCTTCGCGCAGCTCTACGCCTCCACCTTCGTCGAGCTCGCGGGGCGGCTCGAGACGAGCTGGCCCGAGGCGCTCGAGCTCGAGGCGGTGCCCACGCCGGGCGCCGGCGCGCTCGGTATCCACTACGGCGTGGAGGTCGGCGCCGAGGCGATGGTGCAGATCGAGGTGCTGGGGCAGACGTACACCTGGACGGGCCCCATTCCGTACATTCCCCAGTTCGACTTCCAGGTGGAAGCCGAGACCCCGTTCGATCCGTGGGCGTTCGGCGGCGTCACGGTCGGCGGGTCCAGCAGCGAGGCCACGCTCGCCCAGGTCAGCGCCACGGACTTCATCGGCGTGAACATCCCGGGCCTCGACGGCGGCTTCGAGCTGAACGTGAAGATGGACCTCGACGCGACCTACCGCACCGAGCAGATCCGCGTGCTCGATCCGGAGGGCATGCTCGTCGCCGGGGGCGCGATCCTCTCGGAGACGCCCCCGATCACGAGCGCCCTCTATCCAGGCGGACCGAGCGTGGAGTACGACGTCCAGCCAGTGGGCGCCGTCGTCTACGACGGGGTGCTGCACCTCATCCCGGCGTTCTACATCGAGACGATCGGGCCGGACTTCTCGATCCCCATCGCCGACATCCCCATCCCGTTCTCGATCGAGCAGAAGAACTGGCTGTTCGACGCGGTGCGCGTGCACGTGCCGCTGCCGGACGTCGCGCTGCCCGGGGATCCCGAGGCGCCGACGGGGCAAGGAGAGTTCGCGCTCGGCCCCGCGCTCGACTTCGGAGACGTGGCGGTCGGCTCCTCCGCCGCGGTGATGGTCGACATCCACAACTTCGGGGAGGCGCCGCTCGTGGGCGGGCTCGCCGCCGACGATCCCGCGTTCCAACCTGCCGCCTCGGCGCTCACGGTCGGGCCCGGCGCGAAGGCGACCGTCGAGGTCTCCTTCCTCCCGACCTCCGCGGGAGAGATCACGGCGACCCTCGTGCTCGCCAGCAACGATCCGGACGAGCCGTCGCGGGAGATCACCCTCCGCGGCAACGCCATCGGCGGCGGCGCGGAGGACCCTGCGGCAGACCCTCCCGTGGAGGAGGCGCGGCTGGACGACGGCTGCGACTGCCGGCAGGCCGGCTCGCGGAGCGACGCGTGGGGGATCTTCGGCCTCCTCGGCGCCGCCGCGCTCCTGCGGCGCCGCGCGCGCCCTTGACCCGCGGCGCCGTCAGGCTTGCGGCGCGCGCTGCAGCCAGGTCACCTTCGGCCCGCCGTAGGGTGACGTGTGGGCCGTCCACTGCCGTCGCGCGGCGGCGGCCGCCACGTCCGGCAGGCGAAGGGTCTCGTGCGCCGTGGCGATCCGCCCTGGGTACGACGCGGTGAGCGCGGCGTAGGCCTCGTCCACCGAGGGCCCCATCGGGATGCTGCGCCCGCCGACCACGCTCTCGAACGCGGACCCCACCGAGAGCCCCGTGAGCGACCCGCTCAGATCCACCGCGGCCAGGTCCGCGAACAGGGCGTCCGGATCGGCGTAGATCGCCAGCACGATCGCGCCGGAGGGGTAGGCCACCCGGGCGCTGCGCAGCGCCGCCGCGAGGCCCCGCGCCGCATCTTCGGTCGGCGCGCGGACGGCGAGCGCGTGGGCGCGGAAGCAGGCCATGGTGGACATGAACCCGCGCGTCGGGACGAGCTCCGCCAGGCTCGGATACTCGGCGAGCAGCCGGCCGAGCGTGAGCACCTTGCGAGGCGGGACGAGCCTCTCGATGACGACGGTGACGCGTGAGCCGGAGGCGTTCGTGAGGGAGACCTCGCGAGGCTCGGGGCGCAGGTGGACGAGCTGCGGCTGGAGCGACGCCTCCAGGCGGAACGGGGCGGCGTCGCCCTGCTCGCCGTCGCCCACCACGATCAGCGCGGCCGGCCCGATCACCGGCAGCGTGCGGACCTGGTAGGTGCCAGGCTCGAAGCCCATCGTGAAGTCGGCGGTCGCCCCTGGGTCCAGCGTGTCCTGAGCCACGACGTGCGGGGTGCGCGCGGGGCTGCCCAGGCACTCGATCTTGGCGCGCAGCGCGCGGATCTCCGGGTTCGGGAAGAAGTGGACCGCGAGGCTCTCGGGGTACGCCGCGTCCAGGGTGACGTTGCAGCTCTCGCAGTGCACCCTCGGCGGAGGGCCCCCTTCCTCCACCTGCGCGCGCGGGACGAGGCACGCCGGGCACAGGAGATCGATCCGCGCGCCCAGCAGGCCCAGCCGCGTCGCGTCGATGAAGTGGGAGACGAGGTCGCCGAGCGGCGTGAGCCAAGCCTGCGACAGCGCGAGCGGCGACATCATGAGCTGATCGCGCTCGGGCGCGGCGCGGACGAACGAGGCGAGGCGGGCGGTGAGCGCGGAGGGCCCGAGCTGCGCCGCGAGATCGTCGAGCCTCGCGGACTGCTTTGCCGTGAGCGCGGGCGGCGGCCCGAGCAGGACCCACTCGGGGTCGACCTCGCCCTCGCGGTCGAGCTCCCCGATCAGCGAGGAGAGGGCGTGCGCGAGGTACTTCTCCGTGGTCCGTCCGAGATCGAAGCTCAGGATGGGGCGGAAGAGGCCGCTCCGCGGCTCGACCTCGAGCTCGTAGTCGATCCGGGTGCCGCCCGTCGACAGCGTCGCGAGCTGGGCCGTGGCGGTGAGGGCGCGCGCGGGCCCCCCCTCGAAGACCCGCCGGATGCGGAACCAGTGAGGCGCCCGGAAGCTGAACGGTTCTTCGTGGAACCGGATGGCGAGCCCGAGCTTCTTCACCGTCCCCACCGTCCGCGAGCTCCCGTCCGGCGTGGTCTCCGTGGCGTAGCTGAAGTTGGCGCGCGCCAGGCGGTTGAACGCGTCGGTGTCCGAGAGGGCGCGCCAAGTTCGGGCCTGGCTGGCGCGCGTCTCCACGTGGAACCGCAGTCGGATGCTCTCGGCCATGTCGCTCGCGCGCTCGGTACGCCGGGGGAGCCTACAACGTTGCGGCCCGCCGCCCAGCTTGGCAAATGGACCCCATGCCGATCCGCCCCCTCCGACTCGGTCGAGAGCGAAACCGCGAAGAGCCCGCGGCGGGCGCGGCCGCCCGCGCCGACTTCGAGCTCCCGCCCCACCACCTCGTCACGCACGGCGTGGTGCTCGGCATGACGGGCAGCGGCAAGACGGGCCTCACGATCGTCGCGGTGGAGGAGGCGCTCCGATCGGGCGTGCCGGTCCTCGCCATCGACATCAAGGGCGATCTGCCGAACCTGTTCTTGACGCTGCCCTCGTTGGAGGCGGCCGACCACGCCCCCTGGGTCGACGCCGACGCGGCGGCGCGGGCCGGGCGCGACGTGGCGGCCGTCGCGGAGGAGCTGGCCGCGCGGCGCCGGGACGGGCTCGCGGGGTGGGGGATCGCCCCCGCGGACGTCGCCGCCCTCCGGGACGCCGTGGCCCCGCGCCTCATCACGCCGGGCGCGCGCATCGCGGAGCCCGTGGACGTCCTCTCGGCGCTGTCGCGGCGCTCGTCCGCGTGGGACGAGGACGAAGAGGCCGCGCTCGACCAGCTCTCCGCCGGCGTGTCCTTGTTGCTTCGGCTCGTGGGGCGCGACGGAGATCCTCGAGGTCGAGACCACGTCGTCCTCTCGGCGCTCGCGGAGCGGCGTCTCCGCGCCGGGCGGTCAGCGCCGCTCGGGGAGCTGCTCGGGGATCTGCTGGCGCCGCCGATCGCGACCGTCGGGGCCATGGCCTTCGAGGAGTTCATGCCGCCGCGCGATCGGCAGGCCCTGGCGCAGGACCTGAACACGCTCGTCGCGTCGCCCAAGCTGACGTCGTGGCTGAGCGGGGCGCCGCTGGACGTCGGCGCGTGGCTCCGTCCTACCCCCGGCAAGACGCCGCTCGTCATCGTGACGGTCGCACACTTGGACGACGAGGAGCGGGCGCTCGTGCTCGGCCTCGTGCTCGACGAGATCCTCACCTGGGTCCGAGGGCTGCCGGGGACGAGCGATCTCCGCGCGCTCGTCGTCTTCGACGAGGTCTTCGGGTTCATGCCTCCGCACCCGCACAATCCCCCGACCAAGAAGCCGCTGCTCGCGCTCCTCAAGCAGGCTCGGGCCTTCGGTGTCGGGGTCGTCCTCGCGACGCAGAACCCGATGGACCTCGACTACAAGGCGCTCTCGAACGCCGGCGCGTGGTTCGTCGGGCGCCTGCAGACCGACGCCGACCGCGAGCGCGTGGTGGAGGGGCTGACGGGGGCGGACGGCGGGCTCGGCGGCCTGCGGCCCGACGAGCTCACCGGGATCCTGCGGAACCTCCCGCCTCGGACCTTCTTCGTGCGGGACGTGCACCGGTCGCCGGCGTGCGCCCTCGTGGAGACGAGGTTCGCGATGTCGTGGCTCCGGGGACCGATGACCCGAAAGGAGATCGCGCGCCTCTGGCGCGAGGTGGGGCCGGCGACCCCGACGGAGGCGCCGAACGAAGCGGTGGGCTCGGGTGACGCACCGCCGGGGCCCGGGGCGCCGCAGCGTCCCGGCGTCGCCGGCGCGCCGGCGCTTCCCCAGAGCTCGGCCGAGCTCCCTACGCCCCCCGCGGGTTGGTCGACGTTCTTCAGCCACGGCGCCGCGGGCCGCGCGCCCGGCGTCTTTCGGCCCTTCGTCGCGGCAAAGGTGCTCGTGCGCGGGCGTGACGCGAAGCTCGGGATCTCGGTCGAGCGGCAGCACGCGCTGCTCGCCCCGTTCGACGCGGCGGGGCGCGTCGACATCACCAACACGACGGAGATCGATCCCCGGGCGCTCGAGGGCGCGGCGCCGCGCGGCGCGACCTTCGCGTCGCCGCCCGACACGATCCGATCCAAGAAGGGCGCCGCGGCCGTCGAGCGCGCGCTCCGCGATCACGCGTCGGCGAGGCTCGCGGTCGTCGTCGACGTGCACCGCGGCCTCGGGCTCGTCCGCGCCGACCAGGAGACCCCGGAGGCGTTCGTCGCGCGGTGCCAGGCCGAGGCCTCGCGCCTCACGGCGCAGCCGCGCGTGGACG
>CAZBJI010000260.1:0-7555 GCA_964492175.1 uncultured Polyangiaceae bacterium
CCACCGCGCGGGGCGGAACCCCGAGCCGCTCCCGAGGATGACGCGAGCCACCGCGGGGCTGCTCGTGGTCGCGTCGGCGCTCGCCTGCGGGCGCGCGCCCGACGCGACCCCTGCGCCGACGCCGACGCCAGGAGGAGCGTCCGCGGCTCCCAGCGCGGCGAGCGAGCTCGCCGCGCCCGCCTCCGCCGCGGCGCCGCCGGCGCCGGCGTCCGCGGCGCCTGCGGTGAGCTCGTCCGCCGCCGTGACGTCACGGCTCGTGAAGGAGCGCGCCCCGCACGACTTCTCCTCCGGCCCGCTCTACTTCACGCCGGCGTACGACGGCAGCCTCCGGTTCTCTCTGTGGCTCCAGACGATGCGCTTCGCGCGGACCGTCGAGCGTGACCACGGGCAACGCCCCCACTTCACGTTCTTCGTGAACGCGGCCTTCTACACCACGGAGGTCGAGCAGAGCGACGTCGGGCACGCGACCACGCGCGCGGAGGTCCTCGTGCGCCGCGCGCTCACCCAGCTCGCGATCAACGACGGGCACGAGATCGCCAACCACGGCCACGGCCACCTCGACGGGGGCGCGTGGTCCGCCGATCAGTGGGCGGCCGAGATCTCCCGCTTCCACGCGGTCCTCGACGGGACGCTCTTCGAGCCCATTCGGGACGAGGAGGGGCGCGGTGTCTTCCCGCGGTTCGAGGCGCTCGCCGGCGCGCCGCCCGGCTCGGCCGGGGCTGCGTGCGACACCGACGAAGACTGCGCCGCCGGGCCTTGCGTGGACCTCGTGCACGCGAAGCTCTGCAGCGCCAAGTGCAACCTCAAGCTCTCGTGCCCGAGGGGCACCGCGTGCGGGGCGCCGATGTTTCGGGAGGACACCGATCTCTGTCTCCCGCCGCCTGCGCTCCCCGTCCGACACGGCGGGGAGATCCTCTTCGACGCGCGGGGGCGAGCGAACCCGAAGAGCAAGCAGCTCGTCCCCTACCGCGTCGTCGGGTTCCGCGCCCCGTATCTGGCCGTCAGCGACGGCTTGTACGAGGCCCTCGCGGCGCGCGGGTACCGCTACGACACCAGCCAGGCGACGAGCCCGCCGGAGCCGCCGTACTTCCTCTCGACGACGGCGGCGGGCGGCCGCCTCCTCGAGTTCGCGCTGATGCCGCACCCCGGCGCCCTCTCGATCCCGATGGATTACAACTACCGGCTCGAGAAGGGCTCCCCCGAGCGCATGCGCGCCGACTACCGGCAGGCGCTGCTCGAGTCGTTCGCCGGCGGGCGGCGCCCGTGGAACGTGGGCCACCACTTCGCCTCTTGGGGCGAGGGCACGTACCTCGTGGTGCTCGAAGAGACCGTCACCTTCGCAGCGGCGGGGTGCCCGGACGAGGCCGGCGCGCTCCGGTGCGAGGGCGCGCGCGTCGTCTCCTTCCGCGAGCTCGCCGACGTCACCGCCGCGCCCAGGCGCTGAGCGCACCGCGCGGGACGGGCGCGAGGGAGACTGGCTGCGGGCACGCGCAGGACGAGCCGCCGACCTTCGCGCGCGCCGCCTTCACGCGCTCCTGGGCGGACCGGCACCGCGGGTCCGCGTCGCCGGCCAGCCGGCACACGTAGCCCGCCGCCCGCTCCATGGCGACGAGCGCCTCACACGCGGTGCGGCAGTCCGCGGGGGCCTCGCCGCCGCGCGGGACGGGCTCGTCCGGAGGCCGCGGCTTCTCGCCGCCCGATCTCTCTCCGAAGGTCCTCTCGATCGAGCGCTCGGCGAGGTCGACCTCGCGGAGCGCGTCCTCGATGTGGCGCTGCCTGCCCGCGGGATCGAGGGGGTCCTGCGCGTCCTCGTCGGCGGGCGGCGGGAGGGCCTCCCCCTCCGGACCGCGCGGCGGGGGCGCCGCGTCCTTCTGCGACGCGCTCCCGCACGCGGTCAGGCACGCGACGAGGAGCAGCGCGAGAGGGTGTAAGGTTCGGGCGCGGGGGCCGTTCCCCGCCCCTCGGGTGCCCATGCCTCTCGCACCTCTCGTGATCGGGCTCGTGGTCCTCATCCTCGCCGCGTGCGGCGGTGGCGGGGTGAGCTCCGCGCCGCCGGCAGAGGTCGACCATACACCGGCCTCGCCCGCGCGCGCAGGGGCGCCGTCCGCGCGGGTCGCCGCGGATCCGCCGATGCTCGGGGCTCGGGCGCGCGCGCCGCTGGACGGCCAGGCGCTCGCCTCCCTCCCGGTGCTCACCGATCCGGGCGAGATCCCACGCGTGCTGGTGCTCACGGAGGACGGCGCTCCGCCCGGCGAGCCGCCCGCGCTCCCGCTCCGCTCGACCCGCGTCGTCGCGAGGCTGGCCGGGCCCTTCGCGGAGGTGGAGGTGCAGCAGACCTTCGGAAACCCTCGCCTCGCCCCCGTCGAGGTCGCCTACGTCTTTCCGCTCCCCGAGAACGCCGCGGTGATCGGGATGAAGCTCGTCGCCGGCGACCGGACGATCGACGCCAGGGTGGACGAGAGGGGGCGCGCCAGGGCGACGTACCAAGCGGCCCGGCGCGCAGGCCTCCCGACCGCCCTGCTCGAGCAAGAGCGGGCGAACGTGTTCGTTCAATCGGTGGCGAACGTGCCCGCTGGCAAGGAGCTCCGGGTGACGACGCGCTACCTGCAGGATCTCTCGTTCGACGCGGGTGTCTACGAGTTCGTGTTCCCGATGGTGGTCGGCCCGCGTGAGCCCGCCGGAGCCTCGCGCATCACGCCCCCGTACGTGGGGCGAGGGGAGCGCTCGGGCGCGGACGTCTCGCTCGAGCTCTTCGTCGACGGAGGCCTCCCGGCGTCCGCGTACCAGGCCGTCACGCACGCGGTCACCAGCCGCGAGGTGGGGGACGGCACCGTCCACGTCGTGCTCGACCCGAAGCCGAAGATCGCCAACCGAGACTTCGTCCTCCGGTATGACGCCGCGGCGGAGACGCCGCGCGCCGCGCTGCGGACGAGCGGCGGCCGTGACGGCGAGGGCTTCTTCGCGCTCACGATCGACCCACCGGCCATCGACGTGGACGCGGAGGTGGGCAGGCGCGAGGTGGTGTTCCTGGTGGACGTATCGGGCTCGATGGCCGGCCCTCCGCTCGGTCTCGCGAAGCGCGCGCTCGCGCTCGCCCTCGGCGAGCTGCGCCCGGTCGACACGTTCAACGTCCTCGCGTTCTCGCACGGCACGGCGCGGCTCTTCGACGCCGCGCGGCCGGTGAGCCACGCCTCGATCGAGGAGGCGCAGGGCTTCCTCGATCGGATGCAAGCGGGCGGCGGGACGTTCTTCGTCGACGCCATCGGCGAGGCGCTCGCGCCGGACGTGGCCGACGGCCGCCACCGGTACGTCTTCCTGCTCACCGACGGCTACGTCGCCGCCGATGACCTCATCGTCCGCTCGACGCGCAAGATGGTCGACACCCTCGAGGCGAAGGGGCTCCGCGGGCGCGTCTTCGGGCTCGGCGTGGGCGCGGCGCCGAACCGCGCCTTGCTCGAGGCGGTCGCGCGCGAGGGCAAGGGCGCGGCGGTGTACGCGTCGTTGCGCGAGGATCCGGCGCGCGCCGTGAACCAGTTCTTCCGCATGATCGATCACTCGGTCTTGCGCGACGTCTCGGTGGACTGGCAGGGCGCCACCGTGACCGACGTGGTGCCCTCGGTCTTGCCCGATCTGTTCGCGAGCCGATCGCTCGTCGTGCACGGGCGCTACCGGGGCACGCCGCCCACGGGCGCCGTCGTCCGCGCGACTTCATCCGCCGGCCCGGTCGAGCTCGTCGCGGGCGTCGCGGGCGCGCCGCGGCGCGAGCTCCTCCTCCCGCTGTGGGCGCGCGCCAAGATCGGCGAGCTCGACACACGCCTTGCCCTCGGCGACGTGGGGGCTCGGCAGGACATCACGCGGCTCGGGCTCCGGCACAACCTGGTCACCCGGTTCACGAGCTTCGTCGCGTTCGACCCGGCCGGGCGTGGCGCGGGCGGGCCCCCCGAGCTCGTCCCTCAGCCGGCGGAGCTCCCCGAGGGGACGCTGCCGCAGTTCCGTTCCCCGGAGGCGCCTGGAGATCTACCCCGGGCGGAGGCGACCTCGGGCTCCGCCCCGCCGGCGCCTCCTCAGTCCGAGGTCGCGCGCGGCGGGCGAGGGTGCTTCTGCAGCGCACCGGGCTCTGGGCCCGACCGTGGGGCGCTGCTCCTCGCCCTCGCCGCGGCGCTCGCGATCGCGAGGCGGCGCGGCCGGTGACGCCTCCTCGTCGTGGGCAGGTCCACCCTCCGGATCCTCGATAGGCGGGCTGGGTCGGCGAGAGGGACGCCTCGAACGGGAGCGCTCGGCCGCACCCCGTCACTTTCTTTGCGACCTCGCGCGCCGGGGCGGCTCCTCCCTTCAGACACCCGCAAGGAGCCCACCGTGAACGTCGCACTTCGAACCCTCCGCCGCTTCCTCGGCCCCCTCACCCTCGCCGCCTCGTCCACCCTGTTCGCCGGGTGCGTGATGACCGTGGAGGCGGTCAACCCGACGCCCAACGTCGCCGTGAGCGGCGACGGCACCTACTCGGTCGACGTCCGGAAGGTCCCGGACATCGTCGAGCCGGGGCGTGGCGTGACCATCACGGAGGTGCGCAAGAGCCTTCAGTCGGGCTTCGAGAACGCCGTGGGGCAGGCCTATCGGCCGAACCTCGGTGGCGGCACGAAGCTCATCTTCGAGTCGTTCAGCGCCTCGATCGACGATGGCCAGATCGGCATCCTGCGGATCACCTACCGGGCGCGCTGGGTGACCGAGGACGGCGAGACGCTCGCCCAGGCCGCGGGGACCGCGCTCCCGAAGAACCCGATCCAGACCGGCGAGGGCCACTGGCGCGACGTCCTCGAGGTGATGTACGAGCAGCTCGTCGAGGCGTTCGACAAGGCTCAGCAGAAGCGCGAAAAGACGGAGCGCCAGGAGCGCCGCGACGAGCACGCGTCCACGCGGCGCCTGTAGCCGGCGCGGAGGCGCCTGGCGGACCCGGGCGTGCGGCTCGGGTTCGCGTCAGCGCCCTGGCGTGAATCGCGGGGCGGGGACGCTCGGGAGGACCGCGCGCGGCGTCACGCCGCGCGCAGGATCGCGGTCATCCCTTGGTCCGCCGCGCCCACGGGTCGGCTCCGGGGGCTCGCGTCCAGCTCCCACGGATCCATCAGCGGCCCCACGTGCGCGCGCCCTCCGACCTGCCTGAGCTCGATGTGGTAGTCGCCCGCCGAGGCCACCGGGACGCTGATGGAGTCGCCCGACCCCGTGGTCGCTGGCAGCGACCGGACCAGGCGCTCGACCAGGGCCCTCCCGTTCGGATCTCTCACGCGGACGAGGAGGGGGCCCGGCAGATCCGTGGTCGAGGCGAGCGCCAGGCGCACGCGCCCGTCGACGACGTGTCGGTCTAGGCACTCCACGACCACGTCGTCGAGATCGGAGAGGAGCTGCGTACGGAGAGCGTTCGGCATGAGCCCACCTACGCCGGGCCGCGGGCGCCGTTTGGTACGCCGGACGCAAAAGGGACGATCGCGGCCGGTGTACGAGACGGTATGGAAGCCCTCGAGGTGCCGTGCCCGGTCCGTGCGGACGGGGAGCCTTCTGGTGTGCAGACCGTCGCTGACGCGGATGGTCGGCCGCCGGCCGTCGGTGGCCGCTTTCGGCTCCACGACGAGATCGCCCGCGGGGCGATGGGCGCCGTGTACCGGGCGACCGACCTCGAGGACGGCAGCAGCGTGGCGGTCAAGGTCCCGACCGTCGCGCCGAGCTCGCTCAGCGCCAACGAGGGAGACGCGCTCTCCGCCATCGCGACCCCGTCGGTGCCCAGGCGCCTGGCAAAGGGGGATGGCGACCAGCCGTTCTTGGCCATGGAGCTCGTCGAGGGCGAGCCCCTGCTGGAGAGGCTCCGCGCGTCGGCGCCGTTCCCGCCCGCCATCGCGCTCGCCACCGCGCGCCGAGCCGCCGCGGCGCTCGCGGCCGTCCACCTCACCGGCTGGGTTCACCAGGACGTCAAGCCGGGCAACTTCGTCCTCGGTCGAGACGGATCGCTCCGCCTCGTCGACTTCGGGCTCGCGAGCCCGGTGGGCGGCGCCTCGGTCGGGATCTCCGGCCGCGGTTGGGTCGGGACGCCGGGCTACCTGGCCCCGGAGCAGCTCTCGGTGCCGTGCTTCGCCGACCCGCGCGCCGACGTCTTCGCCCTCGGGTGTCTGGTGTTCGAGAGCTTCGTGGGCAGGAAGGCGTTCCAGCGCACCTTGCAAGAGATCTCCGCCGGGGACTGGTCGGTGGGCCGGCACCCAGCGCTCGACACGGGCGCGTTGCCTGGGCCGATGCAGGCCCTCGTGAGGGACATGACGGCGGTGTCGGCGTCGGAGCGACCCGCCGACGCGCTCGAGGTGCTGATCCGCTTGATGACGCTGGACCCCACGGTCGGCGGACGTCTCGAGGGCCGCCTCGCGCCGGTCGCCGCGTGCGTCCGCTCCGCGTACGGGGGCGGCGCCGTCGTGAGGGGCGCGCCGGGGTCTGGCACCACGTCGACCGCGCTCGGCGCCGCCTGCGTGCTCGCCGAGATTCTGGCGCCCTGCGCCGTGATCCTCGTGCGATGCAACCCTCGGGCGCGGCGGGTGCCGGGCGGACACGGGACCCGACTCGCCCCAGCGCTGCGCGCGGTCGGGCTCGGTCGGATCGCTTCGTTCCTCCAGGGCCGACCCATCACCGTGGACGTGGTCACGCCCCGGCCTGAGCTCGTGATCGTCCTCGACGACCTCCCCTTCTGTGATTCTCTGACGATGGGCAGGCTGCGCGTCCTCGCTGCCTTGGGGCTCGTCCGGATCGTCGGGACCGCGCGGCCGGGCGCCCCGGTGGACACCGACCTCGACACGATCGAGATGGAGGAGACCGTCGAGGCGGCGGTCGCGACCGGAGCGCTCGGCGTGAAGGCGAGCCGGACGCTCGGACAAGCCGCTCTCTTTGGCACGACGTTCGACGTGCGGGCCGTCGCCCAGCTCGGGGGCCCGCCAGAGATCGCGCTCACGGCGACGTGCGAGCACCTCGAGCGAGAGGGGACGCTGCGGCGGGTGAGCGCTACCGCGTGGTCCTTCGCGCGGACCTCCGCGTGGGAGGCCGCGCTGCGAGGGGTCGCCGGCCCTGCTCTCGGGGAGCTCTTGCGCGCGGCGGACAGGGTGAACGGCGGGCTCCCAGCCTCGCTCGTCGAGGTCTGTTGGATCCGGCGCGCCAGCGGCGCTTGCCACGCCGGGGTCGCTCCTTAGCCGCTATGCTCCGCGCGGCGTGCGGCCCCCGCGCGCAGCGGCGATGGCTCGCCGACGCACCCGATGGACCTCCCCGACGATCCCCGGCTGACGGTGGGCGCCACGCTCCGCGAGAAGTGGCGCCTCGATGCGGTGCTGGGCCGGGGCGGGATGGCCACCGTCTTCGCGGCGACCCACCGCAACGGGACACGCGCCGCGGTCAAGGTGCTCCACGCGGAGCTCGCGAGGGATCCGGCGGTGCGTCGCCGGTTCCTGCGGGAGGGCTACGTGGCGAACAAGATCGATCACCCGGGCGTGGTGCGCGTGATCGACGACGACGTCACCGACGACGGGCTGGTCTA
>CAZBJI010000261.1:0-7272 GCA_964492175.1 uncultured Polyangiaceae bacterium
CGACGGCGTCCGCGAGGGCGACCACCTCGGCCCGCGGCGGCAGCGCGGCGGTGGGCGCGAGCAGCGCCGCGGCCGAGTCGACCGGGCTCGGGGGGGCGGCGGGCCCGGGCTGATCGGCCGGGGTGGCGCAGCCGGCGAGCGCCGCGAGCAGCGCCGTGGCGGCGCGCGACGGGGTGCGGGTCCTCTTGGGGGCGGGACGGGGGGGGGTAGGCAGTCTGGCGGGCGACATCGGACGTTGCGGCGTGCGAAGACAAAGCCTTGCTGGTACCTTTTCTTCCAGGGACGCTCCCAGGCGCCCTGCCAGAGGTAGCATGACCAGCGAGGGCGCGCGCCCATCGACAGCGGAAGGCAAGGCCATCGACCTCGACGAGGCCGATCGCCTCGCGTCCATGATCCGGCCAGCGTGGGAGCTCGAGGAGGCGGCGCGCGCCGCGCTCGCCGAGAGCGCCCGCGACGCGGAGCCGCTCGCCGCCGGGGGGGTCGACGCGGCGACCTTGGACGCCGCCGCCAAGGCCTTCGAGCCGCCGAGAGACACGGTGATCGAGGGCACGCCGACGCTCGCGATCGGCAAGACCGATCCGGGCGGCGCCCCGGCTCCCGCGCCCGACGTGACCGACCGGGCGTCCGCGGGGCGCGAGCCGGCGCGAGCGCCGCGGCGCCCGGAGCCCGCCGGCCCGACGAAGCTCGGGCTCGGTGACGACATCGCGGAGGGCGTCGCCGCGGCGGACGCAGGCGCGTCCGACATGGTGGACGGCGGCGCGACGATCCCCGATCCGCCTCGCGATGGGCTGGAGGTGACGACGGCGCTCCCGATCCAGAGGGTCGTCGCCGATCTGCCGAAGGACGCGCTCGACGAGCCCGCGCCGGCGCCCGCGTCCAAGCGCAAGAAGCGCCCGGTCGCGCCAGGCCCGGCCGCGGGCGCGCCAGGCACCGCCAGCTTCTCCAAGATCGACGATCCGATCGAGATCCCGGTGAAGAAGGGGTCGAAGACGGCGCTCGTCCTCGGAGCCTGCGTCGTCGGCGCCGTCTTGATCGGCGTGGGCGCCATGACGTTCTCCGGCGACGAACCGGCGAAGAAGCCGGAGAAGGCTCAGCCTGCGACCGAGACGCCGCGCGAGGAGACGAAGCCGGCGCCCACGCAGGAGGCAGCGCCCCTTCCCTCGCCGAGCGCCGCGCCGACGGCCGCGCCAGCCCCGACCGAGACGTCGGCGCCGACCACTGCGCCGACGGTGGAGAGCCCGCCGATCGCCGAGCAGCCACCGAGCAAGCCCGCTGGCGACAAGCCCCCGGCGGGCAACAAGCCCCCGACGAGCGACAAGCCCCCGGGGGGCAAGCCTGCTGGCAAGCCCCCCCCGGGCAAGGGCGGCCTCATGCGAGACGCGCCGTTCTGAGCGCTGCCGTGGACCTCTCCCGGGCTCGAGCCGACGCTGGCCGCGGCGTCGGGCTCGGAAACGGGCGGGGGCGCTGACCTCGGCGCGCCGCGCCGGAGAGGTCGCGTGAGCACGGAGGGGACTCGCCGCCCAAGCCTCTCGATCGCTCTCACCAGAGGAGCGAATTCTCGTTTCGCTTCGAGAGCGAGGAGGCGGTAGCCTCTCGCCCACGCACATGAACACGCGCGCCCTCGCCTCCACGCTCCTCGCCTGCACCCTCGCGCTCGGTGTGCCCTTCGACGGCGCCCACGCACAACCCGCCGGGTCCGCGCAGCCCTCGGACGCCGTGAAGGCGGTCGCGCGCCAGCGCTACGAGGAGGGCGTCAAGGCGTACGACAGCGGCAAGTTCGAGGACGCCCGCCTCGCCTTCTCGCAGGCGCATCAGCTCACCGGTGCCCCGGGGATCCTGCTGAACCTCGGGCTCGCCGAGGTGAAGACCAACCGGCCGATCGAGGGCGGCAACCACCTCTTCCAGTTCCTCCGCGAGTACAAGGAAGCGTCGCCCGAGCAGAAGGCGAGCGCCATTCAGAGCATCGAGGAGTGCAAGAAGAAGGTGGGGCTCGTCTCGATCAACGTGGACAGCCCGGGCGCGGACGTGAGCGTCGACGGCACGCTCGTCGGGAAGTCTCCGCTGCCCGACCCCGTGTTCGTCCCAGAGGGCGCGCGCACGATCGTCGCCACGCTCGGGGGAAAGAACGCGATGGCCAAGGTGGACGCGAAGCGCGGCCAGGTCACGCAGGCGACGGTCAATTTCAACACGACCGCGCCGCCGCCGGTCGACCCTGGTCCCGCGCCGCCAGCCGTCGGGCCAGCACCTGGTCCGGTCGGCCCGCAGCCCGGCCCCGGCCCCGGCCCGGGACCGGTGATGGGGCCGTACCCACCGCCACATCAACCCGATGAAGGCGGCGTCGACTTCGGCACGTGGTTCGTCGGCAACTGGGTCACCTGGCTGGGCACCGGCGTGACCGCCGTCGGCCTCGGGCTCGGCATCGGGTTCTCGGTAGCCTCCGCGCAGAGCGCGAGCGACTCGGACGACATCGCACAGCAGATCCGCACCAAGGCGGCCGAGGACAACGTCCAAGGCAGCCCTTGCGGCCCCGAGGACTCGAACGGCGCGACGGACGTCTACCCCGCTGCCTGCGCTTCGCTCCGAGACTCGCTCGGCGTCCACGACGCGAACGTCGCCGTCGCGGTCGTCGGCTGGGTCCTGGCCGGGCTCGCAGCCGGCGGGACGACCGCGTACATCATCATCGAGTACCCGAAGGCCGCGAAGGGCCGCGCCACGCAGGAGCGCAACCCCGCGGTCGGCGTCGTCCCGTGGGTCTCCGGCACCGCCCAGGGCGCCGTCGTGATGGGCGAGTTCTGAGGGTGTGGGTCCGCAGGCGCCACACGCCGAGCCGCTCGACGTGGCGCGGAAGCTCGCGCCTCGCGGACCGTTCGTAGCGGGACCCTCGTCGCGCCGCGGGCGTGACGAGCCGCCGGCTCACGCCCCCGAGGTCGTCCGCCGCCGCACGATGTCTCGCACCGTGGTACGCGGCAGACCGAGCACGCGCGCGGCGGCGCTGACGTTGCGCCCGGCCGCCTCGAAGCAGGCCAACGTCTCGCCGAACGTGGGCCGCACCTCGCGCGGTGTCCGCGCGTCCGCCGCGGCGGCCACGTCCTCCGCCTCGATCGCGGCGCCGGCGCCGGCGTGAACCGCGGCGGCCGCGACGAGGTTGCGCAGCTCGCGGACGTTGCCCGGGTAGGGTCGCGCTCCGAGCGCCCGCTCCGCGCGTCGCGTGAGCGCCACACCGGAGAAGCCGAGCTTGTCGAGCATCGCGCGAGCGAGCGCCGGGATGTCCCCGCGCCGCTCGCGGAGCGGCGGGACCGTCACGACGCACACCGCGAGCCGCTCGAGGAGATCCGCCCGGAACGCGCCGCCGCGCGTGAGCTCCTCGAGTCGCTCACAGGTGGCGGCGACCAGGCGCACGTCCACGGTCTTGGACCCCTCCGCGCCGAGGGAGCGCACCGCGCCGTCCTCGACCACGCGGAGCAGCTTCGCCTGGACGGCCAGGGGCAGCGCCGCCACCTCGTCGAGGAAGAGCGTCCCTCCGTCCGCCTCTCGGAACGCGCCGCGCCGCTCCGCCGTGGCGCCGGTGAACGCGCCCCTCCGGTGGCCGAACAGCTCGCTCTCCGCCAGCTCCGCGGAGATGGCCGCGGCGTTGAGGGCCACGTAGGGGCCGCGACGACCGCTGAGCTCGTGCACCGCCCGCGCGACGAGATCCTTGCCGGTGCCCGTCTCACCGCGGATGAGCACCGGCAGCGCCAGCGGCGCGATCCTGCCGACGCTCTCGGCGAGGCGGAGCATGGGCGCCGAGGTGCCGACCAGCGCTGCGAGCGGGGCCGCCGGGCCGAGGGGGCGCAGTCCTCGCTCCACCCCGAGGACCTCCAAGACGGCGCGACCGAGGGTGACGACCGCCCCGGGGAGCACGACGGCGCGAGGCACGAGCGCCCCGCCGACCTCGACCCCGTTGCGCGACCCGAGGTCCTCCACGACGACGCTGTCCCCCGCGTGCGACACCCGGCAATGCCGCGCGCTGAGCGTGTCCTCCGGGAGGTGCAGGTCGCACGAGGCGGCGCCCCCGACGACGAGCACCCCGCCGGGCGAGAGCGCGCACGAGGACGCGGGGAGGCGCGCCGAGGCGAGGCGGAGCAGCACCGGCGGCAGCGCCGCCCGCGAGACCACCACCTCGGCCGTGGGGTCCCGTGAGACACCGGGGGACGCTCGGGAGGACGAAGCGAGCGGGCACACGTCGGGAGGCGTCGAGGTCGCCATCCCCGAAGGTCGACGCGGCGCGCGCGGGGTTGCGTCCTCTCCACCGCGCGGACTCGAGGTTGACGTACCCCGGAAGGTCGTGGATAAGCGAGACCATCGTGTCTCCGGTCCTCCCGCGGCTCCTCCCGGTGTGTGCGCTCGCCCTAGGCGCGCTCAACCCGCGCGGAGCGTCGGCGCAGGAGACGATCCCGGGCCTGCCGCCCGTCCCGTCCATGGACAGCGAGGAGCGGGAGGGAACCCCCCGGCCCGCCCCGCCCGACGAGCGCACCGGCCACGTCTACGTGCGAGCCGTGTCCGGGCTGCTCCTGCCCGCGGGGTTCGTCCGGACGTCGGCGGCGATCACCGACGTCGCGAGCTTCGGCGTCGGAGTGGGCGGCGCCGTCGGAGTGGGCGTCTCCCGGCACGCGGAGCTCGACGCGACGGGCATGTTCGGCCTGTTCGCCTCGCCGCCCGAGTGCGCGAACTGCTCGGCCGACATGGTGGCCGCCGGGGTCGGCGTGACCTATCACTTGGCGCAGGGCGTCTCCCTCGATCCGTGGGCACGCCTCGGGGTCGGCTACCGGACGGCGTCGCTGACGATCGAGGATCCCGCGCCTCGCGAGCCCTCCTCGGGACGCTATCACGGGGTGGATTTCCTCCAGATCAGCCTGGGCGCCACCTACCTGCCCGTCTCGGGCTTCGGGCTCGGCCCCTACGCGCAAGCGGACGTCGGGACCTTCGTGGCGCGCCCGGCGCCGGACCCCGGCGGCACCCGCGTCTACGCGGTGTTTCACCTCGGACTGCGCTTCGAGATCGACCCCATTCGCTGGACCGACCCCACCCCCACCCCGACCGCGGCGCAGTCTTTCTTCAGACCCGCCCCGCCTTCGTTATAATCCGGCCGCATGGCGACCCCCCAGGGGCAGACCGACCCGCGGGCCCAGAGCCCGCCGCCGCGAGGCGAGAAGCGCGAGCTTCGCTTCGAGGCCGTGGGCGTGACGGATATCGGGCGCCAGCGCAAGCACAACGAGGATCACGTCTTGCTGCGGCCAGAGCTCGATCTGTTCGTCGTGGCCGACGGAATGGGCGGCCACAACGCCGGCGACATCGCGAGCAGGCTCGCCACGGCGTCGCTCCGCAACTTCTTCGAGGCGCTGACCGCGGGGGCCTCGGTCGACAAGAACCTCCTCGTCGGGTACGACACGCTGAACGAGGGCGCACAGACGCTCGCCGCCGCGATCCGGAAGTCCAACCGCGACGTCTACGAGATCTCCAGCACGTACCGCCAACACCACGGCATGGGCTCGACGGTCGTGGCGTGCTCGCTCTCGCGGGACTCGTGCGCGATCCACATCGGCCACGTCGGGGACAGCCGCTGCTACCGCTTCCGTGACGGCAAGCTGGAGCAGCTCACCCACGATCACTCGCTCATCAACGACGCTCTCGCGCTCAAGCCGGATCTGACCCAGGAGGAGCTCGCCCGCCTCCCGAAGAACATCATCACGCGCGCCCTCGGCATGCGCGATGACGTGAAGGTCGACATCCGCACCGAGCAGCTGCAGCTCGGGGACATCTACATGCTCTGCAGCGACGGGCTGAGCGGCATGGTGGAAGAGGACGATATGGGCAACGTCCTCGCCGCGCTCTACGCCATCGACGGCTCGGATCTGCGCGAGGCGTGCGAGACCCTCGTGACGCTGGCCAACGACGCCGGCGGCACCGACAACATCACGGCGCTGCTCATCCGCATCGACGATCTCCCCGAGACCGCGCCGGGCGCCGCGGCTCCCGCTGGCAACGCGGAGGAGCCCTTCCTGGAGGCCGTGGAGGTGTCCGTCGGATCGACGCCCGACGCCGACGACGTGCTCGAGCGCATGAACACCGCGGAGCTGGTGGCCCTCGGCAACGGCGTCGAGTGCCCCACGTGCCACGCCGTCGTCACGGGTGAGAACTCGTTCTGCACGGAGTGCGGTGCTCCCATCCCCGAAGTCGGCGGCTGATCGGGCGCCACGCCCAATCGAGGTGCTCGCGTACGCCGTCGTAGGCGCCCTGGTCAGCGCCGCCGCGCTCGCCTGGGTGTTCCGCGCCGTCCTCCCCTCGTTCCACTCGGCCGAGACCGTCACCGCGCAGGTGGCGCACGCCCGCGCGACGCGGCCGCCCGCCCCCGCGCTCGCCCGAAAGGTCGTGGTCGTGGTCGTCGACGGCCTGGGTTACGAGAGCGCAGCCGCGCTGCCTGGGCTCGCGCCCCTGCGCGACGCGGGCGCGTTCCGCAGGCTGGACGCCGACTACCCGACCTTCACCGGCCCCGCGATCGTCTCCATGGTGGTCGGCCAGGGCCCCCGCGAGAGCGGCGTTCGGCTGAACGGATCCTCGGAGGGCACCAAGGACCTGGACTCGGTGCTCGCGTCGGCGTGGGACGGGGGGGTGTTCGTCCGGGTACGATCCCGAACCTACGCTCCGTTCGAGGCGCTCGTGCGCCCGCCCGCCCAGGCGGACGTGGGCGGCGGTCGGTGGCTTTTCGTCGCGGATCTGGCGTCGCTCGACGCCGCGCCGAGCGCGACCTGGGACGGCCGCCGCGCGACCGAGCTCTGGATGGTGCACCTCGGAGAGGTCGACGACGCCGGGCACCTCTGCGGCTCGACGTGCCCAGCCTACGCGCGCGCCGCCGATCACGCGGCGGCGACGCTCCGCCACGTCGCGGACCGCCTGGACCAGACGCAGGATCTGCTCCTCGCGGTGTCGGACCACGGCACGCTGACGACACGCGGCCACGGGGGCGCGGAGCCCGAGGCGCGCCACGCGTTCGCGCTCGCGTGGGGGCGGGGCGTCCGTCGAGGCGTCGGGCTCGACCCACGTCCCATGCGCGACCTCGCCTCGACGATCACCGCCGCGGCGGGCGTGCCCACGCCGTCGTCGAACCTCGGGGAGCCCATGCTCGATCTGTTCGACCTCGACGGCGCCGCCGAGGCGCGGCGCCTGGCAGAGCCAATCGAGCAGTCGACACGATACGCCTGCACGCTCCACGCGTCGGAGGCGTGCGCCGAGATC
>CAZBJI010000262.1:0-7190 GCA_964492175.1 uncultured Polyangiaceae bacterium
CGGGCAACCCCCCCCTCCCGGGTGGGGTGGGGCGCTCGCTGCGCGCGCCCCGCCTGGATCGAGTAGGCCTTCTCGAGGTTCTGAAGCCGCGAGTACCCGCGGCCGAGCGCGAGCTCGGCCTCGGCCGTGCGCTCCTCGGCGGGGATCGCCTCCAGCCCCCGCACGAGCTCCCCCGTCGCGCCGTCGCGCACGAGCTCCGCGGTGCGCTCGACGAGCACCCTGGCGGCCTCCCCGAAGTCGCCTGCCAGGCGGAGATGACGAGAGCGCTCGCGGACCTCCGCGATGGGATCCAGCTCGAGGAGGCCCGCCACCCCGGCGAGACGCGCGTGCAAGCTCCGCTGCTCCTCCGGAGGGAGCCGCGCGCCGATCGCCTCACCGAACAGCGCGTGCATGGAGGCCCGCCCGGTCCCGTCGACGTCGACCACGATGCGAGCGACGAGGCGCTTGAGGGCGGCTCGACCGCCGCCCTTGCCGATGAGCGCGCCGAGGGCGTCCCTTGGGAGCGGCGACCCGGCCAGCGCGACGAGGCTCGCGACCTCGAGCTCGTCCGGGTCGAGCGCCTCCACCGCCGCCGCGATCGGGTCTTCGTCGTCCAGCCCGCCCGCGTGGGCTCGGCGCAGCCGGAACGGGTTGCCCGCCGCGCGGCCGCTGGCGGCAGCGAAGCCGCTCGAGGCGCCGTAGAGATCGTCGAGGAGCGACCACAGCTCCCGCGAAGCGGCCTCGTCCAGGTCCTCGAGCGTGAGCTCGAAGCGGTCGGGATCGCCCGGCTTGCGGAGCAGCCTGTGCCGCGAGGTGAGGACCGCCCTGCCGCGGCGCAGCGAGGTGGAGAGCGTCCGCACGAGGCCCGCCGCTACCTCGGGCTCGAGCAGGTGGACGTCCTCGAGGACCCACAGGGCAGGCTCGGCGTCGAGGCGATCCATGATGTCCGCGATCCGTTGCTCGTCGGAGAGGAGCTCTGGGACGGCGCCCTTCGCGAGCTGCCTTCGGGCGTCGTCGAGGAGGGTGGGCACCCCGGTGGCGCCGGCGCGGCCGTACACCGCCGCGTCGCCCCACCCGCTCGCGAAGCCGTGCGCAAGCGCCGACTTCCCGACCCCCGCCACGCCGTAGACGATCGCCACCGTCACCCGCTCCAGCGCGTCCTTCAGCCGCGCCAGCTCTCGCGCTCGGCCCACGAAGACGGCGGGGGGGGCGGGGACTTGCCAGCGTCGCATCGGCTATTCGGCGCACGAGGTAGCGCAGACGTCCTGGTACACGCACGAGACCCAGGCGATGTACCGCGCGCCCCCCGGCGGGTACTTGCCGAGACACGTCTTGTGCGTCTGCGTCCCTGCGCAGTCGACCCCGTCATTTTCGCACACGCAGTCGAGGAACTCGTTTCCCGGTGTGCCCACGAGGTCGTCGGGGCAGCCGATCAGGCAATCCAGGAACGAGCAGCAGCCGGGGTGACCACCCTCGTCGCAGGACCCGGCGGTCCCGAAGCACTCCTTGTATTCATCGATGCAGGCGCCGCCGTCGGCGGCCAGCGTGGGCGAACCGAGGACGGCGCACTCGAGGCAGCCCGACTCCGGCGTGACTTGGTCGCCCTCGCACACCCCGATCGAGTCGCAGCCCTGCTCCGCGCCGCTGGTCACCGGCCCGCCCGTGGTCACGACCGCTTGTGTCCCCTGGCCGGCGCCTCCCGTGCCGAGGTCCCCCTCGCAGGCGCCGAGCGAAGCGATCACGGCGGACGCGAGGAGGAGCAGGGCGAGCGCGGACGCCCGAGGACGCATGGGCGGAATGCTACGCGGCTGCGGACGCGAGCGCGAGGGAAGCTTCCGCGGCGCCGGCCTTGAACGCCGGCGAGAACTGCGGCTAGATGTCCCCATGAGCGAGCGCGTCCTCTCTCCGGCCGGCGCGGGCGACGACGACCGCTTCGACAGGCTCTTTCGGCCGAGCACGCTGGACGAGTACGTCGGCCAGGAGAAGCACAAGGCGAACCTCAAGGTGTTCGTCGAGGCCGCCCGGCGGCGCAAGGAGCCCCTCGACCACGTCCTCCTGTGCGGCCCGCCCGGGCTCGGCAAGACCACGCTCGCGTGGATCCTCGCCAAGGAGATGGGCGTCACCCTGCACGCGACGAGCGGACCCGCCGTGGAGCACAAGGGCGCGCTCGCCGGGCTGCTCACGAAGCTCGAGCACGGTGACGTCCTCTTCGTCGACGAGATCCACCGCTTGTCCCCGGTCGTGGAAGAGAGCCTCTACCCGGCGATCGAGGCGTACCAGATCGACATCGTGACCGGGGAGGGCCCCTACGCGACGACGATCCAGCTCGCGCTCAAGCCGTTCACGCTGGTCGGGGCGACCACGCGGACCGGCCTCCTGACGGCGCCGCTCCTCTCTCGGTTCGGGTACGTCGTCCGGCTCGACTACTACCCCGTCGAGGAGCTCGAGCAGATCGTGAACAGGAGCGCGAAGCTCCTCGCCGTACCCATCGACGCCGGCGGCGCGCGCGCCATCGCGGCGCGGTCGCGGGGGACGCCACGCGTGGCGAACCGCCTCCTCCGCCGCGTCCGTGACTTCGCCGACGTGCTCGGGCAGGGGACGATCACGGAGGCGATCGCCCAGACCGCCGCCGAGCGGCTCGACGTGGACGAGGCGGGCCTCGACGCGATGGACCGGAGGCTGCTCTCGATCATCGTCGACGACTACGACGGCGGGCCCGTCGGCCTGGACACGCTCTCCGCCGCGCTCAGCGAGCCCCGCGACAGCGTCGAGGACGTGTACGAGCCGTACCTGCTGCAGCAGGGCTTCCTCGGTCGGACGCCGCGTGGCCGCATCGCCACACGCAAGGCGCACGAGCACCTGGGCCGCACGTACAGAGCGTCGAAAGATCAGGAGCAGCGCAAGCTCTTCGAGTGACGTCGTGGGGACCAGGGAGGCCCTCGCGGGCTCGCCCACTGCGCGGAAGCCCCGTCGTCCAATGTGCCACACTGGTGCCACCTCGTCGGAAGTTTCCTCACGCGCGGATAGGGGCTACCCTGATCCGCATGCTTGGAGGAACAACCATGCGAGCCTCCTCACGCTTGTCTTATCGGCCCAAGTCGCTCCTGTTCGCCGCCCTCCTCTCCGGGATCGTCGCGTGTGACGGGTGCGAAGAGAAGGGCAACGACCCGTGCACCACCGTCTACAAGGACGAGTGCGGTCACCCATGCGCCGTCGACGTCAACTGTGCCCCCGGCCTCTACTGCGGGACCGACGGCAAGTGCCTCGCCGACTGCACGCCCGACGGGGGCCAGTGTGAGGCGGGCGTCGAGTGCACCGATCGCGGTCGGTGCGGGGACTCGTCGACCGGCACGTTCTCGAGCGGCCAGGGCGGAGGCTTCAACTCGGGCGGCAACGGGTCGGGTGGCGGGTGCGCCGACATCGCCGTCACCTTCGAGCCGACGACGCCGACCGTGCTCCTCTTGATCGATCAGTCGGGCAGCATGACCGCGCCATTCGGCAACGGCGATCGCTGGACGGTCCTCTACGACACGCTGATGGACCCGACGGTGGGCATCGTCTCGCAGCTCCAGAGCTCCGTGCGCTTCTCGCTGGCGCTCTACACCGGCGACGGCGGCGCTCAGTGCCCCCTGCTCGTGGAGGTGACTCCCCCCGCGTTGAACAATTTCTCCGCGGTCGACGCTGCGTACGCGCCGGAGGCTCCCATCGGGGAGACCCCCACCGGCGACAGCATCACCGCGTTGCTGCCGGCGCTGGTCGCGTTCGCGGAGCCGGGCCCGAAGGCGATCGTCCTCGCGACGGACGGCGAGCCCGACACGTGCCGTGTGCCGAACCCGCAGATGGGCCAGGCGGAGGCGATCGCGGCCGCGCAGGCCGCCTACGCCGCGGGCGTGGAGCTCTACATCATCTCCGTAGGGGATCAGGTCGGCGCCCAGCACCAGCAGGACATGGCGAACGCCGGCAAGGGGCTACCGCTCGACGGGAGCATGGGCAACGCCCCGTACTTCCCCGCCACGGATCAGGCGGCGCTCCAGACCGCCTTCGAGACCATCATCAACGGCGTCCGCTCCTGCGTGCTCGAGCTCTCGGGCGCCATCGACACGAGCAAGGCCTGTGAGGGGACCATCTTCGTGGATGGGTCTCCCATCCCTTGCGACGATCCGAACGGCTGGACGGCCCTCTCGCCGACGGAGATAGAGCTCCTGGGCGCGAGCTGCGACGCGATCCAGACCGGAACGCACACCGTCACGGGCTCGTTTCCTTGCGGCGTGGTCGTGCCGGAGTAGGCTGGCCTCGGCCAGCACCATGTCGAAGGACCCTCGGACGACCCCGACCAGCGTGAAGGCGCCTCACGGCGCGCGCGTCCTCCAGCTCACCTGGGCGGACGGGCACGCCTCACGCGTCCCGCACGAGGTGCTCCGTGGCTACTGCCCGTGCGCCCACTGCCAAGGGCACGGGGGGGGGATACGGTACGTCGCGGGGGGCGACCTCGACATCCGCGAGGTCGAGCGCGTCGGGACCTACGCCCTCTCGTTCACGTGGGGCGACGGGCACTCGTCCGGGATCTACACCTTCTCGTACCTACGCTCCCTCTGCCAGTGCGACGCCTGCAAGCCGGAGACGAGCTTCCCCATCCCGGCGGGGGACGCGCCCGATGAAGCCTGATCCCTACGACGTCGTCGAGGCGACGTTCACCGCGGCGCTCGCGCCCGGCGCCCAGGCCGACGGGGCCCCACCGACGTTCGTGGAGATCGCGTTCGCTGGGCGCTCCAACGTCGGCAAGTCGAGCCTCATCAACACGCTGGTCCAGCGCAAGGGGCTCGTGCGGACGAGCGGCACGCCCGGCTGCACGCGCCAAGTGAACCTTTTCACCGTCAAGGCGCGCGACGGCGCCACCGTCGTCCTCGCCGACCTGCCGGGGTACGGCTTCGCCAAGCGCTCCAAGGACGAGCGCCGCGCTTGGGCCTCCCTGATCGAGCGCTACCTCGCGGAGCGGGTCACGCTCCGCGCCCTCGTCGTGGTGACCGACGCTCGGCGGGGGTTCGAGGAGGACGATCTCGAGCTCTTTCGCTTCGCCCGCGCGGCGCGCCGGGCGGACCTGCCCGCGCTCGCGCTCTTGCCTGTCGCGACCAAGATCGACCGCCTCCCGAGGTCGTCGGCCCGCGCCACGCTCCAAAAGCTCGGCTCGGCGGTCGGGATCCCCGTGTTGCCCTTCTCGGCTGTCACGCAGGAGGGCCGGCCGGAGCTCTGGCGGCGCATTCGGTCTGCCGTCGGGCTCGCGGCGCCCGGCCCGGCTCGGGAACACGTCCCTCTGGCTTCGGCGCCGATAAACCGGCATAACTCGGCGCCCTCGGGGGCCGAGGAAGATGGCGGACGCCGATGAGTCGAGAGCCGATCGCGAGCACCAGGACGTCCTGGCGCTGGAGCGCTTGCGTCGAGGCGACACCGCCGCGGTCGCCGACCTCTACGATCGCTACGGTCGGACGGCGTTCGGGCTGGCCCTGAAGATCCTCCGAGACGAGGGCGAGGCGGAGGACGTGGTCCACGATGCCTTCGTCGCGGTCGTGCAGCGCGTGGACCAGTACCACGCCGAGCGAGGCACGGTCGCCGCGTGGCTCGTGACCACGGTGCGCAACCTCGCGCTCGACCGCACGCGCCGCAGGACCCGGCGCGCGCAGATCGTCGACGGTGAGCTGAAGCACGAGCCGTCGGACGCCCCGCTCGATCCCGAGAACGCGCTCTGGACGGAGCGGGAGCGGGAGCGCGTGCGGCAGGCCATGATCTCCTTGCCGCAGGCCCAGCGGGAGACGCTCGAGATCGCGTTCTTCGAGGGCCTCTCCTACCCGGAGATCGCCGCCCGCGAGAACTTGCCGCTCGGCACCATCAAGTCACGCGCCGCGCGCGCGCTGCACGCCCTCCGGGCCGTGCTCGAAGACGCAGAGCCCCAGTCCGGCTAATGCCTACCAGCGCATCCATGGAGCAGACGTTCGCGTTCTCCGCCGTTCCGCTCTGGGTCGCGCCCGCGCTGCTGGTGCTGGCGGCGGCGCTCGTCCTCTACGGCCGAGAGCGCTGGCGAACGCGCGTCGCGGTGGCGGCCCCGCTGCTCGCCGTCCTCGTCCTCGCCCCCGCCGGCGCGGCCGTCCTGCGGGGCGTGACCGTCCTGTCGCCCGCCATGGCGGTGCGGCTCGCGCGCGTCGGCTCCACCGATCTCACCCTCGGGCTCGCGCTCGACCGCCTGTCGTTCGTCGTGGCCGTGACGGTGCTTCTCGCGTGGGCGGGCGCGCTGGCTCTGCAGTCGCGGGCGAGCACTCCGCGCGCGCTCGCCCGGTCGCTCGCCGGCGCCGGAGCCGTCCTCGTCGGCGTCCTCGCCGACGGGTTCCCCGCGCTGCTGGTCGGGCTCGTCGTGGCGATGGCCCTCGCGGCTCCCGCGGCCGACGCGGGCCCCCGGCACGCGGCGCGGTTCTTCGCGCTCGCGGGGGCGGCCGCCGTCTTCGTGTCGCTCGGCGCAAGCCTCCTCTCCTGGTCGCTCGGCGGGAGGTGGCTGGACGACACGCGGTACCTCTCGGACTTCCGAGCGCGGTATGTCGTCGCGAATCCCCCGTCCGAGAAGCCCGCCGCGCGCGCGGGGCTCCAGGGGGCGGGCGCCAAGGGGACGCTCACGATCGTCTCGCACCCGGGCGCCCGCGTGTACGCCGGAGTCGCCGACGACGCCCAGCTGGCGCGCAGCGTCCCCATCGCCGTGACGCCGGCGATCGGCGTCCCGCTCTCGGCCGGCCTGCACAAGATCGCGATCGCGGAAGGCGACGCGGCGGTGGTCGGGGGCGACGGCTCCGAGGTCGCGCTCATCGACGTCCTGGAGGTCCGCGAAGGCGCCGAGACGCTGATCGCGCTCTCGGGCCCGACCTTGACGTTCCACGAGATCGAGCGGCAGCTCCGCGACGCCCCGTCGTACGCCGCGCGCAGGGTGGCGCGTGTACCGGCGGCCGCGCTCGTGACGGCGGCGTTCCTCGCGGCGCTCTCGCTCCTGGCGCTCGCCCTCCGCACGCCGCTCGCCCCGCTCTCGACGCCGATCGGCGCGGGGCTCCTCGCCGTCGGCGGCGTCGCGCTCGGCCGCGTCGCGCCCGTCATCGTGGCGGCGCCGATCGTCGGGTTCGCGTTCGCGACCGGCGCGGCGGTGCTCGCCGCCGTCGGCGCCGCCCGCGCGTACCGCC
>CAZBJI010000263.1:0-6860 GCA_964492175.1 uncultured Polyangiaceae bacterium
GGACAAGAAGGACAAGAAGGACAAGAAGGACAAGGGCGGCTGGGAGAAGTTCGACGGCAAGAAGGTCGAGGACATGCTCCGCGCCTTCAAGAAGCTCAACGCGATCGACTTCGCCGACGAGGGCGCCGACACGGGCCTCGGCGCCGACGCTTCCCCGGACGTCATCACGGTCGTCATCACGCTGAAGGACGGCAAGACGATCAAGCTCCTCGTGGGCAAGACGCAGAAGGGCACGAACCGCTTCGTCAAGAAGCCCGACGACCCGACCGTCTGGGTCATCTCCTCGTGGGCCGCCGACTGGGCAACCGCCGAGCAGTCCAAGTTCGAGAAGAAGGAGGAGAAGAAGGGCGACGCTCCCCCCGGCGGGGATCCGCACGGCGGCATGGACATGCCGGACCTGGACCTGGAGATGCCGGAGGAGTGAGGGCCTCGTACGGTTGGCTCTGCGAGCTCGTCGGGGCCGGCTTCGCGGCACCGCCGACGGAGCTCGCCGACCGGCTGACCCGGGCCGGCCTCGAGGTGGAGGCGCTGACCCCCTACGGCGAGGCGTGCCCCCACGTGAAGGTCGCGTGCGTCCTCGCCACGGAGCCGCACCCGGCCCGCGCCAAGCTCACGCTCGTGACCGTGGACGCCGGCGGTCCCCCCCAGCGGGTGGTGTGCGGTGCCGGCAACGTGCCGGAGCCGGGCGGGCTCGTGGTGCTCGCGCCGCTCGGCACCCACCTCCCGGCCAAGGGCCTGACCCTCGAGCCCAAGGACATCGCCGGCGTGATCAGCGAAGGCATGCTCTGCTCGGAGTCGGAGCTCGGGCTCCGCGTCGCGACGGGCGACAAGGAGGGAGGCATCTTGGTGCTGCCGAAGGGCCTCGCCGCGCCGGGCACCACCCTGGCGAGCGCCATCGCCGAGTCGTCCGACGTCGTGCTCGAGATCGGCCTCACGCCGAACCGCCCTGACGGCCTCGGGCACCTCGGCCTCGCGCGCGAGATCGCGGCGCTCTACGGCCGGTCGTTTCGGCACGCACCACCCCGGCCGGCGCGCGTGCAGCCCGGGCTACGCGCCGCGCAGGCCGTCTCGGTCCACGTCGAGGATCCCGCGCGCTGCCCCACCTACGGCGCCGCCGTGGTCGACGGCGTGTCCGTCGGCCCCTCGCCGCTCGGCGTGCAGTACCGGCTCGAGGCGCTCGGGATCCGCGCCATCTCGAACGTGGTGGACGCGACCAACCTCATCCTCATGAAGTACGGACACCCCATCCACGCGTTCGACCGAGACCGCGTCGGGGGAGGCTCCATCATCGTGAGGCGGGCCGCGGAGGGGGAGCGGCTCGCGACGCTGGACGGCGTGGCGCGGACGCTCACAACCGACGATCTCGTGATCGCCGACGCGAGCGCCCCCGTCGCGCTCGCGGGGGTGATGGGCGGCGCCGGGACCGAGATCTCCGCGAGCACGAAGCGCGTGCTCATCGAGTGTGCGACGTTCGCGCCGCGGGGGGTCCGGCGCACCGCCCGCAGGTACGGGATGCACAGCGAGTCCAGCCACCGCTTCGAGCGCGGCGTGGACACCGGAGACACGGACGACGTCCTCGCCGAGTCGGCGCACTTGCTCGTCGAGCTCGCGGGGGGGACGGCGGGCGAGGAGGTCGCGATCCACGGCCCCGGCGTTCCCCCTCCGGCGCCGATCCCGCTCCGGCGTGACCGCATGCGCGCCCTCCTCGGCGTCACGATCCCCATGGCCGAGGCGAAGCGGATCCTGGAGCTGCTCGGCTGTCGGGAGACCACGGGCGCGCCGCCGGACGCGGCGGAGGCGCTTGCGTTCCTGCCGCCGACGCACCGACCCGATCTCACGATCGAGGTCGATCTGATCGAGGAGGTCGTCCGCGTCTTCGGCATCGATCGCGTCCCCTCCGTGGTGCCGGCCATCCGCGCGGGTGATCCCCACAAGCCGGACCTCGAGGCCCGCGTCGTGCGCGCCGCGCTCGAGGTGGGTCTGTCGCAAGCGCTGACGTTCGGCTTCACCTCCGCCGCGCTCCTCCGAGCCGTCAGGGCGCCCGAGCCCCAGTTCGTCCTGTCGAACCCGCTGGGCGAAGAGCGAGCGGCGATGCGCACCTCGCTCTTGCCGGGGCTGCTGGAGGCCGTCCGCCGCGCACGCCGCCACGGCGTCTCCGACGTGCGGCTCTTCGCCACCGGAGCTCGCTTCCTCCCCGCGGCCGACGGCGGAGAGCTGCCGCTCGAGGCCAAGACCTTCGCGGCCGCGATCGCCGGTCGCAGGGACGCGGTCCTCGCGAAGCCCGAGCTCGTCGACGTCTACGACGCGAAGGGCGTGGCGCTCGCGGTCGTGGAGCGGGCGCTCGGCCGGAGCGCGGTGGCGGAGCGCGCCCCGGCGGACGCCTCGCCGCACCTGCACCCGCGCGCGAGCGCCGTCGTCCGATGCGAGGGCGTGGCCGTGGGGACGTTCGGGGTGCTCCACCCCGCCGTGGAGCGCGCGCTCGATCTCGACGGGCCGTGCCTGGTCGTCGAGCTCGATCTCGACGCGCTCGAGCGCCTGGGCCCGAAGACGCCCCGCTACAGGCCCATCCCCACCCTGCCCGCCACGACGCGCGACATCTCGGTCACGGTCCACGAGGACGTCCCCGCTGGGGAGGTGGAGCGCGCGATCGCCGAGGTCGGCGGTCCCCTGGTGGAGACGGCGACGGTGTTCGACCTCTTCCGAGGCGGCGCGCTGCCGCCGGATCATCGGTCCCTCGCGTTCCACGTCGTCTACCGGGACCCGCTGGCGGCCACGGCGCCCGAGCGGGCCCGCACGCTCACGGACGTGGAGGTCGACGAGCGCCACGCGGCCGTGGTGAAGGCGATCGGCGAGCGCTTCGGCGCAGAGCTACGCGGCTGAGGCGCCGGCCGGCGCCCGCGAGCCCCACGCCGAGCTACGACCGGTCGTAGGCTTCCTTCGTGATCTGCTCTCCGCCCGAGAGCGCCTCGTGGAAGAGCTTCGACTTCCACGGGATCTCCTTCTCCGCTTCCCCGTAAAAGCGGCGGTAGACCTTCTTCGTGGCCTTGTCGTAGCGAAACTTCGCCTTCTCGTAGGGATAGTCGATGTAGACGTCTCCCTCGAGGATGGCGTCCATGAGGACCATGCTCAACCTCCCGCCGCGGCGCGGACGGCGCCGTAGTAGGCCCGGCTCTCGGCCGCCACCTTGGCCGCCTTCTCCGGGTCGTCGGTGGACCGGAACTCCTCGTAGAGGACGTGGCCCTTGCCTCCCTCGGGCATCCCGGGCTTCGACGCGATCGCGTCGTACTGGGCGTCGCCGAGGATCCGGCGAGCGTCCTCCGGCTTCTCTTTGGCGAAGATCATGTGGGGCGAGTTGATCTGCACCTCGCCCGGCATGCCGCTCGACGTGGGCAGGAGCACCTTGATGCCCGAGTAGCCGCACGGATCCTTCGCCGGATCCACCACGACGATCTGGCCCTTCACCTTCCCGAGCTCGGGGTTCGTCTTCTTGAGCGACTCCAGCGCGGCGAGCTCCTTGCCCGACTCCACCACGATCGTGTTCCGTGCGAAGTCCTTCACCTTGGTGACGTCGCCTTCGTAGTCGTTGTCGGCCTTCTCGATCACGCGCTTCTCGCTCTTCAGCGGCGCCTTGGCGACCGTGCCTCCGTGCTCCGCGGCGACGGCGTCCGCGACCGCGTCGATCTCCTTCTTGGTCACCGCCGCCTTCTCGTAGAGCCCCTTCAGGACCTCCGCGCGCGTGGGCGGCGCGTCGGCCGGCGGAGGCTCGGACAGCGACGCCGCCTTCGGGGGCGCCTTCTTGCCCCAGTCCGCGATCACGGCCTCGGCCACGGCGGTAACGCCGTCGATGGCGTTGGCGCCGCCGCCCGGCGCCGACTTGAGCGGCCAGAAGCTGATGTCCGCCGCCTCCCAGTGCGCCTGATCGAGGCAGCGCTCGCCGTTCCAGAGATCCACGTGGTTCTTCGCCGCGCGCCACGGGATGCCTCGGAAGCACACGATGCCCGTCTTCCTCAGCATGCTCTTGGGCGCCTCGGAGAGCTGCTTCATCCGGATCGGCTCGCCCCACTCCGCCGTCAGGAACTCCTCGAGCCGGTTGGGCTCGAGGGCGACCCCGTGGGGGCACATGCGCCCGAACAGCTCATACGAGTAGTCGGCGAGCAAGGGACGCTTGGACGCAGACACGTCCGCGCGCGACGCCACGACCTGCGTCGCGATCAAGAGCGCCTCGGAGACGCGAGCGGCTGAAGCGTCGCTCTGCTTCGACGCCTCGACCCCCCCGGCGACCGAGCAGAGGTGCGGCCGCGTCTCGCTGAGGAAGGCGCGCTCGACCTGGTCGAACATCGGCTTCGGGAACCGCTTGCGCGTAAACTGCATCGATCCACCAGCCTACCAACCGGACCGCACCAGCCGCTACGGGTTCGGGGCGCGATGCAAGGCGGCGGCGTAGGGCGATGTGCGCCGGCGGTCGTCGACGCCCGGCCGCCTCGCGCGACGCGGTCAGGAACGGACGATGAAGGCGGCGAGGCGCGCGCGATCCCGCGACCCCACGTCCACGAACCGGACCGCCATGCCGGTCTGGCCCGGGCGGCGTCCCACGACCTCGCCTTCGAGGCGGATGGGCCCGTCGTTCGGCAGCTCGAAGTCGAGCGCGACGCGGGTGCCCGCCGGATGGGGCAGCGTGCCGTCGAGGTAGATTCCGGTCGCGGACAGGTTCTTCGCTCGCTGGAAGTAGAGGGCGTCCCGGGTCCGCTCTTGGACCCAGATCGCGACCTCGGCTCGTGCCTCCAAGCGCCGCTCGTCGGTCGTCGGTAGCATCATGCCCGGCTAGCAGGCCCTGGGGCGCCCGGCCCAGTTCTCGGCGCCCCGCCCGGTCCCCGCGACGGCGAGCTGCCGCCCGCTCCCGACCGGCCCGGAGAGACGGCAAGGATTGGCCTCGGCGGCGCGCCCGCGTAAAGATGGGATCGTGGCGCTTCCGTCGCTCCGAGAACGCTTCGACGGCGCAGCGCGCGCGCTCTTGCCCCCATGCGAGCGCGCCGACCCCAGGAGCCGCGCGCGCGCGCGGGTCCTCTTGGCGACCACCGCGATCTTCCTGCTCGTGGTCCTCGCGCGGCTCCCCTCGCTCCTCTCGGTCGGTCCGGCGCGACAGGCCGCGACGCTCGGGATCGCCGGCGCGGTCGCGCTGGCGATCCCGGCGATGCCGCGCGTCTTCGGGGCGTTGAGGCCGGCTGGACACGCGCTCGTGGCGGTCATCCTCGTGTCGATCGTCGGGATGGTGCACGCCTCGGGGGGCGCGACGTCGCCCGGTCTGCTCGCCCTGATGCTGGTCCCGATGATCGCCGTCGCCGTGACCGGACGCCGCGCGGGGACCGCGTGGGGCCTCCTCGCAGGCGGCGTGATCCTCGCGTACGCCGTCGCCGACCGGGCCGGCCTCAGCCCCCAGATCCAGTTCCTCCCGGAGACGTGGAAGCAGATCAAGGCGGTCGGCGCCTTCGTGTTCACGATGGCGTCGCTCGGGATCATGCTCTCGTACGAGAGGGCCCGGCGCCTCGCCGACGCCGAGGTGGAGGCAGCCGCGGCCGCCGCCGCCGCGCGCGTCGCCGCGACGGAGGCGGCCCATCGGCACTCGATGGAGTGGCTCTCGAGCTCGCTCGCGCACGAGGCGAACAACACGCTCGCGTTCGTGATGGCCGATCTCGCCGATCTCGGCCAGGCCGAGAGCGTCCGGCCGGCGGGCGAGCTCGCGAGGGTCGGCGCGGAGCGCCTGCGCGATCTCGTGAAGGACGTGAGCGCGCTCGCGAGCACCCCGCCCGCCCGTCCCGAGGGCGCTCCGCCGGTCGGCGCGGTGAACTTGAGCGCGACGACGCACGCGGTGCTGAGGGACATCGCGCCGCTCTTCCGGCGCTTGAACATCCGGGTGGAGCAGACGTGCGCCGCGGAGCCCGTCTTCGGGCATGGCGACGCCGACGCCGTCGCGCGGTGTCTCGCGGGCGCGCTCGCGGCGACCGCTCCGGACTCCACCGTCCGCGTGCGCCTGGACCGCGTCGGCGGCCGGAGCATGATCGAGGTGATCTCCAAGACGAGCGTGCTCGAGGCCAGACCGCTCGCCATCGCCGCCGCGCAGCGGACGCTCGGCGCCTTGGGAGGCCGCGTCGTGACGGAGGCCGTCGACGGCGGCTGCGTCCTGCGCATCGACCTCGAGGCGGCCGACCCGCCGGCGCCCGCGCCGGCGTCAGCGCCAGCCCTCGACGAGCAGCCGCGGCTGCGCGTGCTGGTGGTGGACGACGAGCCTGCCCTCCTCGTCACGACGCGCAGGATGCTGGCCCGCCACGACGTCACGACCACCAGCGCCCCGGAGGACGCGCTCACCCAGATCCTGGCGGAGCGGTTCGACGTCGTGATCTGCGATCTCAACATGCCCGACCTGCGCGGCGACGAGATCCTGAGCTACGCCCTCCGCCGCGGCTTCGACGCGCGGCGGTTCGTCATCGTGACCGGCGGCGAGGTCCCGGACGAGCTCGTGACCGCCCCCTTGGCGCTCCGACCGCAGGTGCTGGCGAAGCCCTTCACGCGGGCCGACCTCGAGGCCGTCCTGGCGCGCGCCTCCGCCCCGCTCGGCTGAGCGGAGGCGCGGCCCCGGCGCGCCTCCGCGCCGGGGCCCGACACGTCACGCGACGGCGCGCGTCGGCTCCTCGCCGGGGGGCGCCCCCGGATCACCGGGCGCGGTGTCGTCCACGTAGGGCTCCTCTTCGAACGGCATCGCCGCGCCGCCCGCGCTGGACGGGGACGGCGCGCCCGCGCGGCGCCGCCCGGTCAGCATGACCTCGCGCGCCAGGATCTCGACGCGCTTGAGGCGCTTGCCCTCG
>CAZBJI010000264.1:0-6698 GCA_964492175.1 uncultured Polyangiaceae bacterium
AGATCCTCGACGCCGCGCGGCCTCGGGAAGGTCGCGGCGTCGACGCCGGCGTCGGCGCGCGTCGTGACGGCCGGCCCGTCGACGCGCACCGAGCCCGGCGCGGGGCCGAGGCGGCGCAGGGCGACGCTCAGCGTGTCGCGATCCGAGCCGACCGAGAGGGTGACGCCGTCGTCCCACACCTCCACCGAGGTCGTCACCGAGGTCGTCGTGACCCGATCACGGCTCCCGGCGAAGTGCGCCGGCGGTGAGGGCGGCGAGACGGATCGCACGATCCAGCCCCGCGTCGTACGCGCGGGCGGGGCGGCGCTCGGGGGCAGGAGGGCGCGCACCTCGGCCGGCGCGCCAGCGAGGGGTGACCCTGCGGCGCGCTCCTCCGGCCCGTCCGTGGCTCGCCCTGCGGGAGCGCAGCCGATCGCCAGCAGCGCCGAGAGGCCAGCGAAAAGGTGCGGACGCATGGGGAGGGTGGGACGGAGAGCGCGGCTCGGCCCACCCCCGCTCCCGCAAGAGGCGCGCCAAGGGGAGGCGACGCCCCCCCGGCGGCTCGCTGCGCGTCCCGGGGTGACGGCTCGCGCAACTGCGCACGCGGCGGCGCAACTGGGCAACGCGCTACCACTCCGTCTGGACACGCACCGTGGGCGCCGGCTCGCTGGTCGGCGGTCCCGTTGCCGCCGTCGTGCCCGAGGGCGTCGTCGTGGCGGCGGCCTTCAGCGTTGGCGCGGGAGCCCCCGGTCGATCCGCCGACACCGTGGCCGTCGCCGCCGCTGCCGCGCTCGTGGGCTCGGCGGCGGTCGCGGCCAGCCCCGTCGCCGCGACCTCGGGGACCGCGCCCGAAGGCGCGTCCGCGACGCGCTCGCTGGTGGGTCGGCTGCTCGCGGCCGAGGCAGCCACCGGCGCGCCCCCCGCGGGGGCCCGGGTGACCAGCAGCGCCACGGCGCCCACCCCTGCCAGCACGAGCGCCGCTACCCCGAACGGGAACCCGCGCCGCGGCGGCTCCGAGCGCGTGGCGCGGTGGGATCGACCGCTCGCCGCGGCGGTCGTCGCCGCCCCGTACGTCGAGCCAGATCCTTCGGGCTCCGTCTGGTCTCGCCCGGACGGCACGACGGCGGGCTGCGCGAAGTCGGGGACCTCGACGTCAGCGTGCTTGGCGAGCACCTCTTGCACCTCGCGCAGGTCCGTGAGCCGCCCGGAGAGCGACCGCACGAGCATCCGGTCGACGACCGCCGCGACGTCCTCCGGGACATCCGGGGCGACGACCGCGAGGGGCTGGATCCCGCGGCTGACGATGATCTTCATCACCTGCCCCACGTTCTCGGCCTCCGTAGGGAGGACGCCGGAGAGCGCCTGGTAGAGCACGAGGCCGAGCGCCCAGATGTCGGCGCGGTGGTCGATGCGCTTCTCGCCGAAGACCTGCTCGGGGGCCATGAAGTGTGGCGTGCCGAGGATCGCGCCCGTGCCCGTGATCCCGGCGGTGGCGGCCGCGTCGCCCTCCGTCGCCGTGAGCTTGGCGATGCCGAAGTCCACGACCTTCACGTCGGGCGACGGGACCTCGACGAGGAAGATGTTCTCCGGCTTGAGGTCGCGGTGCACGATCCCGAGGGCGTGCGCCGTGCCGAGCGCGGAGATGACCGGGATCAGGATCGAGGCCGTCCGCTCGAGCGTCAGCCGCTTCTCCTCCGCGAGGAGCGCGCTCAGCGGCCGGCCCTCCAGGTACTCCATCACGATGATGGGGGAGCCGCCGGCGTCCTCGAGGACGTCGTACACCTCTCGGACGTTGGGGTGCCGAACGACGCTCGCCGCCCGCGCCTCGCGGAGGAGGCGCTTGCCCTGCTCCCCCGCGCCCTCCTTCTTCACGAACTTGAGCGCGACGCGCTTCTTGGTCTTCCGGTGCTGCGCGAGCCAGACGACGCCCATCCCCCCCTCGCCGAGGCGGCGCTCGAGCTGGTAGCGCTCCGCCACCACGAGACCGGGCGTGAGATCGAGGGGCATTCCCACGCGAAGCCTAACGCATCCGCCGAACCTCGGGAGAGGGATGTGCGGCCCTCAGCGAGAGCGGCGAGGCTTCGTCATGCCCCACTCCGTGAGGCGGGCCACCAGCGTTCGGCGGGAAATCCCGAGCACCTCCGCGGCGTGCGTCTGGTTGCCTCCGCAGTCCTCGAGCACCTTCAGGATCTTCTGGCGTTCGGCCTCCTGAACGGCGTCGAGGAGCACGCCCCTCCTCGCGCTCTGCGGCCCCGCGGCGCCGTCCGGCGACGGCTCCGGCGCGCTGCGAGGGCGTGTGACGCTCGCGGGGAGCGAGTCGGCCGTCACGTCCCGCGCCGCGGTGAGCACGACCGCGCGCTGGATCGCGTTGCGCAGCTCGCGCACGTTGCCCGGCCACTCGTAGCGGACCAGGGCGCGCTTGGCCTCGTCCGTGAGGACGCGCCGCGGCCCGCCCGCGAGCGCGCTCGCCTCCACGAGGAACGCCTCGGCGAGCTCGACGACGTCGCCCGGCCGCTCGCGGAGCGGCGGGAGGACGAGCGTGATGCCGTTCAGGCGGAAATACAGGTCCTTGCGGAACGTCCCCGCGGCCACGGCGTCCTCCAGGTTGCGGTTCGTGGCGGCGACGAACCGTACGTCGATCGCCTTGGAGGCGCGGGCGCCGACGCGGAGCACGCGGCGCTCCTCGAGCACGCGCAGCAGCTTCGCCTGTGTGGTCATGGGAAGCTCCCCCACTTCGTCGAGGAACACGGTGCCGCCGTCCGCGGCCTCGAGCAGCCCCGGCTTGGCTGACACCGCGCCCGTGAACGCGCCGCGCTCGTGCCCGAACAGCTCGCTCTCGAGGAGCGACTCGGTGAGCGCGGCGCAGTTGATGCTCAGCAGCTCCTTGCCCGCGCGCGGAGACCCCTCGTGGATCGCCTCGGCGAGGACCTCCTTCCCGACGCCGGTCTCGCCCAGGATGAGCACGCTCATGAGGCTCTTGGCCGCGCGAGCGGCCTCGTCGTAGACGCCCCGTAGCGCGGGGGTCATCACCACCTTGCGGACGGCGGAGTCGACGCGTGTGGGCGCCGCCTCGGCTCGCGCGGCCCCGTAGGGCTCCCCGTCCTCCAGGTAGGTGAGGCGGAGCCGCACGTCTCCGAGCGTGATGCGGTCCCCTTCCACGAGCGGGACCGCGTAGTCGACCTTCACGCCGTTGTGGAGCGTGCCGTTGCGGGAGCCCTCGTCGCGGATGAAGTACTCCCCGCGGACGCAGCGCACCGTCGCGTGCACCCGAGAGAGGCTCGGATCGTCGATGCGCACCTCGCAGGAGGCAGCCCTGCCCACCCGGATCGGCTCCGCCGCTTGCGGCAGCGCGATGATCCGGCCGCGCTCCGGGCCGTGCGTCACGATGAACATGGCCTGGCCGCCCTGGTGGCCTTCCGACGAGGCCTCGATGGTCGTAGGTAGGTCGTGTCCGGTCAAAGCTCGGCCTGCTGCGTAGCGCTGGAGGTTAGCTCGTCCCGCGCTTCGACGCAGCGCCGTTCTCGGAGGGGCGCGGCCGGCGTATGCTCCGGCGCCGATGCTCGACCACGCCAGCGAGCTGGCAAACCTCCTCGCCCGATGGGTCCACCTCATCGCCGGCATCATGTGGATCGGCAACTCGATGCTGTTCAACTGGCTCGACCGGAACCTCGAGAAGCCCGCCGGATCCAAGCCTGGGCTCATCGGGGAGATGTGGATGGTGCACTCCGGTGGCTTCTACCAGGTCGAGAAGAAGTTCCTCGAGCCGTCGCAGATGCCCAAGACGCTCCACTGGTTCAAGTGGCAGAACGGCATCACGTGGCTGAGCGGGATCTCGCTCCTGGTGCTCATCTACTACATGAGCGCCGCCTCGATGATGGTCGATCCCGAGGTCGCTGCGATCACGCCGGGCACGGCGGTCGCCATCAGCGCGGCCTCCCTCCCCGCCGCGTTCCTGGCGTACGACCTCATCTGGCGCACGCCCGTCGGCAAGCGCGTGGGCCTCGCCACGTTCCTCACCCTGGCGACCCTCGTGGCGGCGGCGGCCGTCTACTTCAGCTTCTTCAGCGGCCGCGCGGCGTACATGCACGTGGGCGTCCTCATCGGGACGCTCATGACCGGCAACGTGTGGATGGTCATCATCCCCTCCCAGCGAGAGCTCATCGCCGCGACGAAGGAGGGGCGCGAGCAGGATCCAGCGATCGGCTACCAAGCCAAGCAGCGGTCGATCCACAACAACTACTTCACGTTCCCGCTCCTCTTCATCATGCTGAGCGGGCACTTCCCGTCCACGTACGGTCACCCGCAGTCGTGGCTGGTGCTGCTGGTGCTCGCCGCCGGGAGCGCGTTCGTGCGCCTCGGCATGAACATGCGCTTCACGAACCCGATGTGGCTCTGGCCCACCGGCTTCGGCGCGCTCGGCACGTTCGCGCTCGTGCTCATCCTCGTCAGCGACAGAGAGATCCTCTCGGCCGGGAAGCGGACTACCCCGGTCCCGTTCGCGGAGGTCGCGGAGATCGTGCACAACCGGTGCACGACGTGCCACTCGGTCACGCCGACGAACGACACGTACAAGCTCGCCCCGAACGGCGTGACCTTCGACACGGCCGAGCAGATCGTGCGGTACGCGTCGAAGATCGACGAGCGCGCCGTGAAGTCCAAGAACATGCCGCTGGCCAACGTCACGAACATGACCGCCGAGGAGCGCGAGGCGCTCCGCGCCTGGATCGCGCAGGGCGCGAAGGGGCCGGAGTGACGGCCCTCGTGCTCCGGTCCCGCCGGGTGGTCTGCCCGGACGGCGTGCGCGCGGCCACGGTGCACGTCCGCGGCGGACGGATCGAGAGGATCTCGGCGTTCGAGGACACGCCCGAGGGGGTGCCGTTGGTGGAGGCCGGCCCGGCGGCGCTCCTCCCCGGGCTCGTCGACACGCACGTCCACGTCAACGAGCCGGGCCGCACCGACTGGGAAGGGTTCGAGACCGCGACGCGCGCGGCAGCGGCGGGCGGCATCACCACGATCGTGGACATGCCGCTGAACAGCATCCCGCCCGCGATCACCCCCCGCGGCGTCGCGGAGAAGGCCGCCCTCACCGAGGGGCGGGTCCACGTCGACGTCGGCCTCTGGGGCGGCGCCGTCCCTGCGAACACGACCGGTCGCTCCACGGGCCTCCGGGAGCTGCTCGACGAGGGGGTGCGCGGCTTCAAGTGCTTCCTCGTGCCGTCGGGCGTCGACGAGTTCCCCTTCACGACGCGCGCCGACGTGGAGGCCGCGCTCTCTCAGCTCCGAGACGCCGGCGTCCCGCTCATGGTGCACGCGGAGCTCGCCGAGCCCATCGACGCGGCGACGGCGGCGCTCGAGGCGGAGGGCGCCGACAGCCGCCGGTACGCGACCTACCTCGCGTCGCGTCCGCCGACCGCCGAGGACCGGGCGGTCGAGCTCCTCTTCGGGCTCGCGAAGTCCACGGGCGTCCCGATCCACGTCGTGCACCTCAGCTCGGCAGGGGCGCTCGGGTGGCTGCAGCGCGCGCGCGACGAGGCGGTGCCCCTGACCGCCGAGACCGCGCCCCATTACCTCCATTTCACGGCGGAGGCGGTGCCCGACGGCGCGACCTGGTTCAAGTGTGCGCCCCCCATTCGCGAGAAGGCCAACCGCGAGCGGCTCTGGGAGGCGGTGCGGGGTGGGCTCATCGAGATGGTGGTCTCCGACCATTCGCCCTGCGTCCCGGAGCTGAAGCGCACCGCCGAGGGAGATTTCCTCCGCGCCTGGGGCGGGATCGCAGGGCTGCAGTTCAGCCTCTGCGCGGTAT
The DNA here is from genome assembly GCA_964492175.1 of uncultured Polyangiaceae bacterium. Lineage (GTDB taxonomy): Bacteria > Myxococcota_A > Polyangia > Polyangiales > Polyangiaceae > Xiheicaenibacterium. Next base: position 5,783 of record CAZBJI010000264.1, read on the forward strand.
GGACCGAGGCCAAGGCGCGAGGCTTCGGCCTCGCCGACGTCGTCCGCTGGATGTGCGCCGCGCCCGCGCGGCACGCGGCGCTCGCGGACCGGAAGGGCGGCATCTTCGTCGGCGCCGACGCCGATCTCGTCGTCTTCGATCCCGAGGGCACGACGCGCGTCGCGCCTTCGATGATCGAGCACCGGCACAAGCTGACGCCGTACGACGGAGAGACGCTCGCCGGCGCCGTGCTCGCCACGTACCTGCGGGGAGAGCGGGTGGCCGAGGCTGGCGCCCCCACCCCCGGCGCGCGGGGCCTGTGGCTCCGAGGAGGAAGGCAATGACCGATTTCACCGACCACCTGGATCTCGCGTCCCTGCGGCTCGGCGCGACCGTCCTCGCCGCGAGCGACGACTTCTTCGCGGAGAAGGAGAACCTGCTCCTCCGCCACGACGCCGAGTGGCGCGAGCACGCCTACACCGATCGCGGCAAGTGGATGGACGGCTGGGAGAGCCGCCGCAAGCGTCACCCGGACGGCACCGCCGACACGACGCTCCACCCGGATCTTCACGATTGGTGCATCGTCCGCCTCGGTCTGCCCGGCGTCCTCCGGGGCGCCGTCGTCGACACGAGCTGGTTTCGGGGGAACTTCCCGGAGTCGTGCGAGCTGCAGGCGTGCGCGGCGCCCATCGACGCGCCGCTCGAGGTGCTCCTGGACCCCTCCACCGTGTGGACCTCGGTGCTCCCTCGCGCCGAGCTCCAGGGGAACGCCAAGAACCGGTTCCCCATCGACTGCCCGCACGCTTTCTCGCACGTCCGCCTCGTGATCTACCCGGACGGCGGCGTCGCGGGCCTGCGCCTCCATGGGGACGACGTCCCGGAGTGGCGCCGCATCGGCCACGCCCGCGGCGAGATCGACCTCGCCGCGGCGGAGCAC
>CAZBJI010000265.1:0-6459 GCA_964492175.1 uncultured Polyangiaceae bacterium
CCGGCGCCCGCGACGCCGGCCCCGGCGACGCCTCCCCCCGCGACACCGGCCCCCGCGACGCCGCCCCCGATCCCGTGAGGCGACACCCGATGACCACCACCACGAGACGCGCCCTCCTCCTTCTCCTCCTCGGCGTCCTCGGCTGCTCGCAGTACAGCACGCAGGAGGCCTACGAGATCTGCCGAGAGCTCACCTCTCCCCCAGGGACCGACGAGGCCGTCTTCGCAGACTGCGTCGCTTGCTACGAAAACTGTGGCGAGGACTGTGAGCTCGTGACGAGCGAGACCGACGCCTACGCGTGCCCCGACGACCCCGTGACCACCCCGGAGTAGCTGGCCATGCTCGAAGAGTTCAAGAAGTTCATCGCGCGCGGCAACGTCATCGACATGGCCGTGGGCATCATCATGGGGGCCGCCTTCGGCGACATCGTCAAGGGCCTGGTCGACTGGGTGATCATGCCGCCGATCGGGATGGCCCTCAGCGGCATCGACTTCAACGAGCTCTACATCGCGCTGCAGCAGCCACCGACGGGCGGGTCGTTCACCTCGGTGGAGGCCTTCGTGAAGGCGGGCGGCGTGGCGCTGCGCTACGGAGCGCTGCTGAACAAGCTCATCACCTTCCTCATCGTCTCGGCGGCGGTGTTCGTGCTCGTGAAGGTCGTGCAGCGCGCGCAGAAGCAGCCGGAGGACGCCCCCCCGCCCGAGCCGCCCCCTACCGAGAAGCTCCTCACCGAAATCCGTGACCTGCTGAAGGTGAAGTAGGTCAGCCGCCGCCGCAATAGCTGTACCCGACGCCGAGGAGCTGGCTCTGCGAGCACATCCCCGTGTCGCACGCGCCGGGGTCCCCGTCGCACAGCTCGAGCTGCCCGGCGCCGCAGTTCGCGCTGCACGCCGACCCGACCCAGCTCTGCTGGTTGTTGTCGTAGGTGCCGCAACACTCCTGGCCTGGGCAGTCGTCGGGGCCGTTGCACGCGAGCTCGATCCAGCCGTCGCCCTGGAGCTCACACTGGCCCGGCGCCCCACAGAAGTCCTGCCCCGCCTCGTAGATGAGGTAGCAGCACACCTGCCCCGGGCTGCAAGGTTGGTTGTTGCAGTACACGTTGGGCATGTTGCCGCCCGTGGTCACCGCGTTGCCGGTCGTCGCGGTGGTCGTGGGCCCGGTGGTCGTCGGCCCGCTCGTCTGCCCTGGCCCGGAGGTCTGGCCCGTTTGGGCGGTCTGCCCGCCTGGGCCGGAGGTGTTGCCCGCAGTCTGTGCGGCGCTCGTCGTGGCGCCGCTACCGCCATCGCCGCCCGACCCCTCGGAGCCGAAGAGCCCGTCGACGTCCGTCCCGCAGGAGACCGAGCCAGCCGCGAGCAAGAACGACCAAGCACAAGCGATGTGGTGCTTCATGGGAAGTCGGGGGCGATCGTAGCCGATCGCCCCCGATCCGAACAGGGCCCTGGGCCGGGGCGCGCGCGGAAGCGGCGCGCCCCCCGCTGCTAGAAGCCTTGCATGTCCATCGCGGCCTCGTTGGCCTTGAGGGCGCTGTCCCGCTTGGCGGCGGCCTGCGCCGGCTTGGGCGCGGCCTTCACCTTGGCCGCCCCCGCACGCGCCTGGCTCACCCGCGCAGCGGACTCCTCCAGGCGGGCCTTGTCGTGCCCCGACTTGGTCGTGGCGGCCTGGCGAAGGAGCTTCTGCTCCGCCTCGGCGAGCTCGCGATCGGCGCGGTCGAAGTCGTCCGCGTTCAGCGACTGCGCGGCGCGCTCGGTGAACTTGCTGGCGTCGAGCATCGCAAAGACGTTCCACGCCCGATCGTTCTTGCGCTGCGCGGCCAGGGAGGGGTCGTTCACCACGTCGAACCGGGCGACGGCCTCCTGCACGCGCTCGAGGTTGTTCTCCGAAGGATCGTGGAACAGGAGTCGGACGCTCGCGACCGGGTGGGAGCCGGCGTCGGGCGCCATGAGCCGCACCCGGACGATGAACTCCTTGTGCTGCCCGGCGAACATGGATCCGAGCGGGACCTCGATCGGGCAGCCGGCGCCGCCGCAAGGCTGGAACATCCCACGCGCGCCCTCGACGGAGACGAGCTCCACGCCGGGCGCGGGCACGATGGAGACGCGGGTGTTGGTCGCGCGAGTGGCCTTCAGGAGGTTCATCTCCGCGGCGATGATCTCGGGGAGCGCGCGCGTGTCGGTGAGGTGGTAGAGGCGGCCGCTCGAGCGGATCGCGAGTTGGTTCAACGTGAGCTCGTCGTAGTCGAGGCCTACGCCGATCGCCGTCAGCTGCACGCCACGGTCCGCCGCCTTCTCGCCAAGCATGGCGAGCTGATCGCGTGAGGTCATCCCGACGGTCGCGAGGCCGTCCGAGATCAGCACGACGCGACGCACCGGGTGGGACGCCGGTGCGCCCATCACGGTCATCCCAGCTTGCCGCACGCCCTCGAAGAGGTTCGTCCCGCCGTCGGCGCGGAGCTCGGCGAGCACCGACGCGATGCGCGCGCGCGAGTGCGCGTCGAGCCGGGCAGGCGCGACGCGCTCGTCGGCGCGATCGCTGAAGGTCGTCACGCTCACGATGTCCCCGTCCCGGAGCTCCGAGACGAGCTTCTGCGCCGCGTCGCGGGCGTGTCGGATCTTGTCGCCCGCCATCGACCCGGACGTGTCGATGACCAGCGAGACCGCGGCGGGGGCCTTGCCCACCTTGTCGTCCTTGGGGATGTCGACCCAGACGGCGACGAACGTATCCTGCATGCCGGACACGAAGGCGTCGCTGCCCGCTGCCGTCCCGACCCACGCACCGTTCGGGTTGGGCGCGTCGACGGCCACCGCCCCGCCTTCCGCACCCGCCGGCGCGCCGGCGACCTGGTTCGAAGGGTACGCGGTGGAGGTGCTCGCCCCCGCTCCGCATCCGAGAAGGGCCGAAAGCCCGAGTGCCAACAGCAGACGTCGCATGGGTCTCTCCTTGCTGAGGGCTAGTGGAGGGGTCTTCGGGTTTTGTGACAACCCTGGGCTGCCGCGAGGTGTCGAATGTGGGCGGGGGTCGTCCCGCAGCAGCCGCCGACGACCTCGGCCCCGAGCTCGATCCACGCGGCCGCCAGCAGGGCGTAACGCGCCGCCGCCGCTTCGATATCTGCTTCGGTAGGCGCGGGAGGCCCCCAGTCCGGGAGGTAGCCGAGCCGGTCCTCGGGCGCGCCGGCGTTCCCCGCCGCCCCCGCGGGGATCCCCGCCGCGACGAGCGCCCGGAGGTAGCCCGCGAGGACGCGCGCCGGCGTGCAGCCCACCACCACGCGCGCGGCGCCGAGGTCGACGGCCCGCCGGGCGATGCGCGCCATCTCTCGGGGCGAGAGGAGCGTGCCGCTCGGACCGGCCGTGAGGGAGAGCCACACGGGGAGCCCCGTCCTGCCTGCCTCCTCCACCGCCACGAGCGCCTCGCGCTCGCTCGCGAAGGTCTCGCAGAGGACGACGTCCACCCCGGCGGCCGCGAGGGAGGCCGCGCCGGCCCGGTGCTCCTCACGCACGTCGCCCGGCACCTCGGCCGGAGCGTAGCAGTCGGCGACCGAGGCCAGGCTGCCGAGGACCGAGTGCGCGCGCGGGACCGCTCCCCGGGCGAGCGCCACGGCCTCCGCGACCCACCGCTCGGCGCTCGGCGGCTTGGACGGGTGCGACCAGTCGCGGAGGGCTCTCCGGGTGGCGCGGAACGTGTTCGCGGTGTGCAGCGTCGCGCCCGCCGCGGCGTACGCCTCGTGCAGCGCGGCCACCGCCTCCGGCGCCTCCCACACCGCGCGCGAGGCCCACGCGGGGCCGTCCACGCGCACGCCCTGCGCTTCGAGGACCGTCCCCATCGCGCCGTCGAGGATGTCGATCACTTGCCTCTGCACCTTGTGGCTCCGCCCGGAGCCTGCCACGATCCGATCTCGAATGTTGGCCCTGACGCCCTCCGTGGTCATAGTCCGCGCCATGCGACTCCTCCTCGCCCCGCTCGCCGCCGCCCTGCTGCTCGCCTGCTCCAGCACGCCGGACGCGGAGGCGCCCAAGAAGCCCGTGCGCGCCTCCCAGGACGACGCCCCGCCGAAGGTGGACGACGCGCCGCCGGGCACCGTGGCGCGCCGTGCGATGGACGCCGTTCTGCTGCGGCGCCCTGGGTACGTGCTCTCGCGTGTCCAGATCGAGGAGGTGCTCCGCCAGAACAAGTTCGTGGGCTGGCGCCTCGCGTCCTTCCCGGCCGAGTGGGACAAGACCGGCCTGCAGCCAGGCGACGTCGTGACCGAGGTCAACGGGATCGCGCTCGAGAAGCCGGAGGACCTGTGGTCCGCGTGGATGGCCATGGCCGAGGCCACAGAGCTTCGGATCGGCTTCGAGCGCGACGGCAAGCCCGCGGTGACGGTCGTCAAGATCCACGGCGCGCCGGTCCCGGAGACGAAGGTTGCGCTGGAGTCGGGCACGGGCGTCCCGACCGACGCGGGCCCCCCGGATCAGAAGCGGCAAGGCCCCCGCGAGCGGCGCAAGGACACGATCGTGATCACCGACGAGACGAGCAACACCGACGACGACACGAGCTCGATGTACTATTGATCGCTCCGTGGACTGCAAGATCGCGATCATCGGGGCCGGCAACGTGGGAGGGAGTCTCGGGGCGTGCTTCGCGCGCGCGGGGCTCCCCGTTCGGTTCGGCGTACGGAGCGACAAGGGGCTCGCGGAGCTGCTCGCCCGCTGTCCTGGGGCGACCTCATCGGCCCCGGACGAGGCGGCGCGCTGGGCCGACGTCGTGTTCCTCGCCGTGCCCGGCAGCGCCGCTGTCTCCGTCGCGGCCTCGCTCGCCAAGGACCTAGAGGGCAAGGTCCTCGTGGACTGCAACAACCCGCTGCGGTGGGAGGCTGGTCCCGTCTGGGCTCCGCCGGCAGAGGGCTCGCTCGCTGCGGCCATCGCGGGCGCGGCCTCGGGCTCGCGCGTCGTCAAGGCCTTCAACACGTTCGGGGCCGAGTTTCACGCGGATCCCTCGCTCCCGGGCGGCGCCGCGCAGGTGTTCTACGCGGGCGACGACGCCGACGCGAAGAAGACGGTGGCGGACGTCGCGACGAAGGCGGGCTTCCGCCCGGTCGACGCCGGCCCGCTGCGCAACGCTGCGGTGCTCGAGAACCTCGCGATGCTCTGGATCCACCTCGCGATGGCCGCCGGCCACGGCCGCGACTTCACGTTCGTGATGCAGCGCCGGGGCTGAGCCGCGCCGATCAGAAGTCGGCCGCGAGCCCGACTACCACGGTCGACGAGCCGACGTACATCGTGTTGCCCGTGCCCAGGCCGGTGAGGATCGCGTCCATCCACTCGCCGAAGAGGTAGACGTGCGCGATGCCGGTGGACTCCCGAAGGCGGCCGGCAGAGCCGGTGTCGAGCCAGTTGAGCGCGAACATCGCGCCGAGACCCACGTGCAGGCCCCAGGAGAGCCCCTCTCCCTCCACCTCGACGGTCTTGCCGCCCCTGGTCTCTTCGACCGTGGAGAGCCCCGCCGTCTGCGCCGCCGACCAGATCCCGAGCCCAGCGCCGAACTTCCCGTAGGGGACGATCGGCACGCCCGTCCGACGCATCAGCTCGTCGGCGCGCAGCACGGCGGAGAGGTGCATCGGCATGATGGTGAGGGAGGTGACGTCGCCCGAGCTGCAGTCGTCCTCTTCCGTCGGCGTGCAGCCGGTCTTCTTGGCGTCGGCGCTCGCCCACGTGTAGCCCCAGCCGACGCCGGGTCCGAACATCCCGACGTAGGGGATCCGCAGCGGCAGGTAGTCGAACTCGAGCCCGAAGTAGAAGAGCCCATCGGTCCCGAAGGTCCGCTCGTAGGGCTTGCCCGAGAGGCCGGGCTCGTCGTCCACGGCCGGCCAGTACGGGCCGAAGCGGACCTCGACCGCGAACTGTGTGTCCGCCGGCTCCTCGAGGCCGCGCTCCGTCTGACGCCAGTCGTTGTCGGGGATCTTGGACTGCGCCTCGGCGAGGCTCGGAGCCGCCACGATGAGCGCCGCGCCGAGCAGGCCCGTCTTCGCGCCCGACGACGCGGCGGCGCGGCGGCGCCGAACGAGGAGCGCCGCGAGCGCGCCGAGCGCGAGCAGGCCGACGCCCGCTGCGCCTCGGAGCCCGGCGCCACCCGCGACGGAGCAGTAGCCGCCGCCCCCGGTCCCCCCGGCCGCGCGGTACTCGCCGAAGAAGTCGTCGACCTCCACCGGCTCACCGCAGACGACCACGGAGAGCGCACCAGGGTTGCCGAGATCGTCGACGGCCGAGATCGCCACCGCGTAGGTTCGGCCGTTCTCGAGGCCGCTGACGCTGAGCTCGTCGACCCCCTGCATGGGATCGTCTCCCTCGGCGGGCCCACACCGGTACGGCCCCTCGGGCGCCGGCTGCGACGCGGGCGGAGGCGCTCCCTCGACCAGCGCCGTAGAGCCGCAGCCGCTCCCGGACTCGCCGCCGCCTCCGCTCGTCGCGGACGTCGCGCTCGTCG
>CAZBJI010000266.1:0-5883 GCA_964492175.1 uncultured Polyangiaceae bacterium
GGACCCGCGCGGCGCGCCGGTGCCGCCGGGCGTCGCCGGAGAGATCACGATCGGCGGGCTCGGCGTCGCGCTCGGCTACCACGATCGGCCCGAGCTCACCGCGGAGAGGTTCGTGGCCGATCCATTCCGCGGCGGGGGCGCCAGGATGTACCGGACCGGGGACCTCGGATCGTTCCGCTCCGACGGATGCCTCGTCTACCACCGCCGGCTCGACCAGCAGGTGAAGGTCCGCGGGCACCGGATCGAGCTCGGGGAGATCGAGGCCGTCCTCTCCGAGCACGACGGCCTCGAGGCGTCCGCCGTGGTGGTGCGCGAGGACTCGCCGGGCGACAAGCGGCTCGTCGCGTACACCGTCGCCGCCCGGGGCAGGCCCGTCACCCAGAGCGACCTGCGCAAGCACCTCCGGAGGAAGCTCCCCGAGTACATGATCCCGCAACACTTCGTCGAGCTCGCGGCGCTGCCGCTCACGCCTGCAGGCAAGGTCGACCGGAAGGCGCTCCCCGCGCCTGCCGGCGTCGTCGCCGAGCGAGACGCCCGCGCCCCAGAGTCGAAGACCGAGCGAGCCCTCGCCGCGCTGTTCTGCGACGTCCTGCGCGTCGAGTCGGTGTCGGCGACCGACGGCTTCTTCGACGTCGGCGGGCACTCGCTCCTCTCCATGGTGGTCGTCGCCCGCGCGCGGAAGGAGCTCGGTGTCACGATCAGTGCGCGGGATCTCCTGCTCCACACCCTCGAGCAGCTCGCCGCCAAGCTCGACGCGCAAAGCGCGGCGGGCGCCGCGCCGGTCGCGTCCGCCGGAGAGCCCGCGCCGCGCGGCGACCCCTCGCCGCCGGCGCCCGAGGAGGATCGCTCGCTGCTGGGGCGGCTCAAGGGCAAGCTGTTCGGGTGAGCGGCGGTCGCCCCTGGTCGCTGCACCGCGCGCGCGTCCCCGAGGCGCTCGAGCACGGCGCTCTGCTCGACGCAGCGGAGCGGACGCGGGCGGCGCGCTTTCGGTTCCAGGAGGACCGGGACCGCTTCGTCGCGGCGCACGGCCTCGCTCGATCCGTCCTCGGCCGCGCGCTCGGGTCGGATCCGCGTCGGCTCGCGTTCGGGGAGGGCGCGCACGGCAAGCCGTTCCTCCTCGGCGGCGCCACCCTGCGCTTCAACCTCTCCCACTCGGGCGACTGGGTCGCGGTCGCGCTCTGCGAGGCGCACGACGTGGGCGTCGACGTGGAGCTGGCCCGGCCCCATCTCGACGTCCTGTCCCTCGCGAGGTCGGTCTTCACCGAGGCCGAGCGTGACGCGCTCGGCGCGCTGGACGCGGCGGGCCGTCTCTCGGCGTTCTATCGCCTGTGGGCGCGCAAGGAGGCCGCGATGAAGGCCTGGGGCGTCGGGCTCTCGCTGGATCCACGCAGCGTCCACGTGGGCGTCGACGAGGCGCCCGTCCGGGTGGTCGACGCGCCGGGCGCGGCGTTCGAGCCGGCCATCGTCGAGGACGTCGCGATCGACGATCGCCACGCTGGCGCCGTGGCGGTGGCGCGGGGGCGTTGACCCGGCGCCACGGCCCCTCTACCAACGTCGTCGTGCCCAAGCTCAAGCTCACCTACTTCGACATGCACGCGGGTCGAGGGGAGACGGCGCGGATCGCGCTCTTCATCGGCGGCGTCGACTACGACGATCACCGCATCAAGTTCGCGGATTGGCCTGCCCTGCGGGACAGCACTCCGTTCAACGCGATCCCCGTCCTCGAGGTGGACGGCGTGGAGGTCGCGCAGTCGAACGGGATCAACCGCTTCGTAGGGAAGCTCACCGGCCTCTACCCGACCGATCCGCTCCAGGCCGCGCTCTGCGACGAGGTGATGGACGCGGTCGAGGACGCCAGCAACCTCCTCATCCCCACGTTCTCCATCAAGGACGAGGCGGAGAAGAAGGCCAAGCGCGAGGCGCTCGCCGCCGGCCCGATCACCCTGTACCTCACGCGCGTCGCCAAGCGGCTCGAGGCGCGCGGCGGGCAGTACTTCGCGGACAACAAGCTGACCGTCGCCGATCTGAAGGTCTTCCTCTGGGTGCGGCACCTCCGCTCCGGGAACATCGACCACGTCGCCAAGGATCTGCCGGACCGGGTGGCGCCGCTCCTGGTCGCGCACTTCGAGCGCATCAAAGCCGAGCCCAAGGTTAAGGCCTACCACGACATGCGCGGCGTCTGAGCCGAGCGCACACTGTAGGGACGTCACGACTCCTCGCGCGAGGGATGCTTGTCGCATACCCTCTGATCGTCACTTTCCTTCAGGAGGCGCGATTGGGCAGGCCGGCGTTCTACGCGACGACGCTCACCATCATCCTCGCGTGCGGCGGCTGCGCAGAGGGATCAGGCCCCGAGGGCGGGGGAGGCGCCGGCGCCGCGACCTCGACGGACGCGGTCACGGCCACGGCCACCGCAGGGACGACGGCCGCGCAGACCTCTGGCGCCGGCGGCGGCGCCACCACCGCGTCGACCACGACCGGGGGCCCCGCGTGCGGCGACGGCGTCGTCGACACCGGAGAGCTCTGTGACGGTCCCCCCGCGGACAGCTGCTTCGACCTCGGCTACTTCGGCGGCGTCCTCGGTTGCCTGCCCGACTGCACCTTCGACCTCTCCATGTGCGACGGCTGCCACAACGGCGTCATCGAGCCCGAGACGGGGGAGGACTGCGACTTCGACGCGCAAGGGGATCCTCTGGTCCTGGCGAGCTGCGCGTCCCTCGGCTTCCCCATGAGCGGGGCGAACCCGGGGTGCGCGGACGACTGCGAGTACGACATCAAGATCTGCATGTGCGGCAACGGGGCGCTCGACGCGCTCGAGGTCTGTGACGGAGCGCTCCTCGGGGGCAACACCTGCCAGACGGAGGGCTTCGTCGGCGGCACCCTGGCGTGCTCCCCCGACTGCGAGCTCGACACCTCCGGGTGCACCGGGTCGGTGTGCGGCAACGGCGCGGTCGAGGCGGGGGAGCAGTGCGACGACGGCAACACGACGTCGGGCGACGGATGCAGCTCCACCTGCCAGACCGAGATCGTCTCGTGCGACCCGGACGGGACCTACGTCATCCAAGGATCGCCGGTCAGCTACACGTGTTGCCTCGGCCTCGTCAGCATCAACGTGAGCTCGTTCATCTTCTCCTCCGACGGCGCGTCGATCGGCTCCTCCCCTTCCAACCCCGTGCCGATGACGGGCTCGCAGACCACGTGCCCGTCCGGGAGCTTCACGAACACCGGCAACATCCCGGGCGGGTGCGCCGAGACGTACACGCTCCAGGGGTCGTACCTCGACGCGGACACGTGGAGCGGGACGTACCAGGTCCAGTTCACCGGCGCCGACTGCAGCTGCTTCAGCGGGATGCTGGGGACCCCCTGCGTGAACCAGCTCTTCAGCATCACCGCGATGCGCTGACCGGACGCCGGGCGACGGAGGCGAGCGGCCCAAACGCCGAGGCCCCCGTCGCGTCGGCGACGAGGGCCCCGTTCGGCCGCTCGGGTAGGAGGCCTACTCCTCGGCGGCGATCGCGTCCTGCGCGTCCTCCCGGACGACGTGGGCGACCTCGGGGTTGTTCTCGAAGACGGCCTTCCCGAAGAGCTTCTTGAGGAGCGGCCCGAAGCGCTCGTCCGCCTTGCCGCGCGCGAGATCCTTCACGAGCGCGAGGTCGTGTCCGAGCCGCTCGCGCGTCTCGGGGGCGCGCGCCCACGCCGCGAGGTCCCGCACCTTGCCCGGCATCGCCTTCGCGGTCGCGGCCACGGACGCCGCGGCCGTGCGGGCGCTCTTGGAGGCCCGCTCCGCGCGCGACATCGTGATCATGGGCGCCACGTGGTAGACGATGTTGACCGCGCTCCCGGCGCCGCGGACGCCGCCGTCGTGCTCGTGAGGCGCGTGGTAGAGCGGCGAAGCGTACTTGGGGTTCGCCTGGAGGAAGGCGCGGACCTGCTCTTCGGTGACGCCGCACGCCTCGTAGGCCTTGCGCAGCTCCTCTTGCGCCGCGAGCCGCGCCTTGAACATGTACATCTGCACGCGCGAGTAGAAGTTCGTGGCGCCGTCGCCGCTGGTCTCCACGGCGCAGAAGATGGTGCCCGGGTACCGGTTCGTGATGAGGGACTGGACGCCGTCGGAGACGCCCGAGCTCGGCATGCAGCCGAAGGGCTTCACGCTGAGCGTCATGTGCGCCTTCGACATCACGATGTTCACGATCAACTTGCCGACCTCCATGTGGCCCTCGCCGCCCCGGAGATCGTTCGAGTAGTAGTCCTGCGCGACCTCGGCCACGAGGTCCATGTCCGGCAGGTGGTAGCCGAAGAGGCCGAGCGGCTGCGCGAAGGCCTGGAACCCGAGGCGCAGGCCCCACTCCGCCAGGCGCATCGTCGCGAGGCGCTTGGCCACGCCGAGGTCGTCCTCCCCGGCGACCTCCTGGAGCCCGTAGTGGCTGTCGTCCAGCCCCTTCAGGTGCATGCGCTCGCGGGTGTCGCGGGCCGTCTCCCAGATGTTGTAGAGGAGCCACGCCGTCGTGAGCTGGATGTCGTTCTCCGCGCCCTCGCTCTCGAGGAAGCGCTGCAGGGCGTAGTTGCCGTCGCCCTCGGTCGTCATCGCCCAGAACTCGCCGATGATGCAGACCTTCGCCTTCGCGCGGAGCTTGTCGACCTCGATCCCGGCGAAGAGCCGCCGGCACTTGTAGAGCGCCCAGAAGATGTTCGTCTTCTCGTAGAGCGCCTTGTAGAGGATCTTCTTGGACTCGAGGACCACGGAGTCGGTCGCGCCTTGGACGACCTCGTAGGGGCGGATGCGGTAGGCGAGCGCGTTCAGCACGTCCCCGCACACGACCGCCTTGATGATCGAGATGAAGAAGTCCGGGTTCATCTCGAGGCCCACGTCGTTGCCGGTGGCCTGGGAGAGCCCGCCCTTCTGCTGGAAGAGCATGACCCGGAAGCCGTCGAAGCCGGCGTCTCGGAGGGCCTTGCGGTACTCCGTGACGTACATGCCGAAGCGGCACGGGCCGCACGCGCCGGCCGTGAGGAAGATGTAGTTCTTCACGACCTCCTCGGAGGTCATGCCGTTCTTGTCGCGGAGATCGATCAGGTGCTTGACGAGGTTTCCGACGGTGAAGTAGGTCGGGTTGCACTGGCCGCGGTTGCCGAACTCCTTGCCGGTCTGCAGGCCCTCGTTGTCGCAGACGCCGATGAACTCGACGTTGTAGCCGAGGCCGCGGAGGGCGCCCTCGCAGAGGAAGTCCTGCGCCGCCGTGAGGCCGCTGATGAGCAGCGTCACGTGCTCCCGCTCCTTGCGCGTCATGGTCGGATCGAGCATGTCGTCCGCCCACTGCTTGCGCTGCGCCTTGATGCCGAGCCGCTCACGCTCGACCTGCTCGAAGAACGCGAGCTCCTTCTCCACGTCCTCGAGCGAGCGCGAGGGCTCGTCCGAGGGAGCGCGCGCGGCGTCGAGTTGGATGAGAGGGAGGCGCCTGGAACCGTTCTGGGTCGTCGTCTGATCCATCTTCATTCTCCTCGTCGCGTCACGCACCGGCGGGCACGCCCGCTCTGTCCTGGTTCTGTACGGCCTGCACGCTGCCGTCGGCCTGCTTCCGCTTGAGCTGTACCAGCTCCTTCGGCGGCTCCGGCTTGCGCGGCGGCGCCTCGTATCGGCGGAGGCGGTCGGCCACCTCCGCGATGCGCTGCTCGAGCTCCGGATCGGACTGGTGCCGATCGGCGAGCTGGTCCCGCCGCAGCTCGAGCAGCTCGAGCCGCTTCTTCTCCACGCTGAGGCCGAGCGAATGCTTCTTGGTCGCGAGGTCCTCCAGCGTCTCTTGGTAGAGCTTGAGGCTGTGGGCGAACGTCTTCACGCGGATCTTGATGGACCCGCCGGGCTTGTTCGCGTCGATGTCGTGGAGC
>CAZBJI010000267.1:0-5492 GCA_964492175.1 uncultured Polyangiaceae bacterium
CTTCGCGGCTGCGCAGCCGTGAGCGCCGGAGGTGGAGGCGTGCCGGCGCGCTACGGCTCGTCTCGAAAGTAGGGATCGTCCGAGAGGACCTCGGCGAGGCGCTTGCGGCCGTCGCGGAGGCGTGAGCGGACGGTCAGCGGGGCGACGCCGATGATGTCCGAGATCTCGTCGACGGAGCGCCCCTCGAGATCGTGGAGCATGACCACCACGCGTCGCTTCTCCGAGATCCTGGGCAGCGCGACGCGCAGCCTGCGGGCCCGCTCGTGCCTGACGATCGCGTCCGGCGAGCGGGCGGTGTTCGTCCGGTCCGCGGCCACTGCATGGAGGACGTCATCGTCGACGAGCGTGAGCCTCCGGGCGCGGCGGCGGTACGATCGGGCGAACTTCGCCACGGTGTGGAAGCAGATCTTGTAGGTGAACGTCGAGAGGCGCGACCTGCCCTCGAAGTCGGGCAGCGCCCGGAGGACCTGCTCGTTCGCGGCTTGCACCAGATCCTGGAAGTCGCCGTCGCGCCCGCGCACGAGGGAGGCGACCTGCCGCTCGACGAGCGCGAACATCTCCATGAGCGTCCGCGGCTCACGGGTCGCCTCGGCATCTACGGGATCGGCGGGGAACGTCACGGTGACGGTGCTCCGGCGGCCTCGAGCGCTATTGCTCGAAGCAGTAGAGGTGTGCCTCGATCGTGCACGGCTGGCAAGCCGAGTGCGTCCACGCGTCGTCCGCGGCGAGCGCGTCGCCGTAGAACCCGCCGGAGACCGCTTCGGTCCAGTCGTTGCACGTCCCACCCAGGGGGAGGCCCGCCGGACCCGTGGCGGTCCAGACGAAGCTGCTCTCCTCCCCGATCGGGGAGCCCATCTCGTCGATCATGATGGGGGCGTCGAGGGCCCCGTCGATGACGTCTGCCCAGTCCGCGGCGATGGCCACGCCGTCCAGCCTCACGTAGGGCACGGCCGAGTGGGCCAACCGGTCGGATGCGGAGACCGAGTGCGTCCCGAGCCAGGCCCGCCACTCGCCCGAGAGCCCCGCGCGCGTCGCGGTGTCTTGGCAAAGGCTGTCCGCTCCTGCCAAGCCTCCGAGGTCCCCGGCGTAGGAGTCCGACGTGACGAACACGCGGCGCGCCGCGGGTGGATCCTCACCCCGCCGCCCGTTCCCGCGCCCGCCGGCGCTCGAGCTCCCTCCCCCGTCCGACGCGCCTCCCCCGTCCGCCCCGCCTCCCGCGTCCGCGCTCGAGCCGTCGTCCGAGGGATCGTCGTCCTCCGAGCCGAGCTCGACCTCAGCGCACCCGACGACGACCAGCCAAGCCCCGAGGAACTGGACTCCAACCCTCATCCCCCGTTGGTCCCCGGACCCCGCCCGCATGAGCGGTCGGTCCCGAACTATTTTTCAGACGGCCGTGCCTTGTGGAGCCGGCCGAAGCTCGAGCGCCCCCCTCAGCGCCGCAAGAGATCCCAGCCGAGGTTGACGAAGGGCAACCGGCTTACGTCCTCCGTGTTGATCATGACGGCAACGCCCCGCCCGGTGGCGGGCTGGAACGACACCTGACACACGAAACCAAAGTTGACCCCGCCGTGCCAATGGATCGGCCCATCGGCGTCTTGCTGCGTGGCAATGCCGAGCCCGTAGCTGCTGTCGCCGAGAAACGATGGGTAGTCGGGCGTCGCGCCGCCCGTCAGCATCGTGGGCTCGAGCATCGTCTCGAGCGTGGCGGCGGACAGCACGTCTCGCGACATGAGGAGGTGCTGGAAGAACGTCAGCACATCGTCCGCCGTCGAGACGAGCGTTCCATCTGCCGAGGGCCAGAGCACGTCGTGCTCGGGTGGGATCGGGCCGCTCCCAGAAAGGAGCGACCCTTCGACGAGGCCTCCGGGGATCGGCTCGGCGCCCTCGAGGAACGTGTCCTGCAGCCCGAGGGGAACCAACAGCTCTTGGCGGAGGGCCTCCGTGTACGGCGTCCCCGTCGTTGCTACGACCTCGGAGGCGAGCAGAAACCCGGTGCCGGAGTAGAGGAAGCTCTCGCCTGGGGCGAACGCCGGCTCGAAGTTATCGGTGACCCACGTCAACACCTCGGGCGTGGTCCAGACGGAGTCCCAGTCGAAGGTCGGCTCAAAATTGTAGTCGATCAACCCGCTCGTGTTGGAGAGCAGGTGGGCCACCGTGATGCTCGCCGAAGCGTCGCTCGTCAGGCCGAACGAGTCGACGGTGTCGGAGAGCGCGATCGTCCCCGCTTCGACTCGTCTCAGCACGAGCGCCGACGTGAACGTCTTGGTGATGCTCCCGACGCGAAAGCGGTCGTTCACCACCATGGGGCGCGTCTTCGCGATGTCGGCGAAGCCGCACGCGGCGACATACCGTGTCTCGGGATCGACCTGCACGGCCAGGACCGCGCCGAGCGGGTTCAGCAAGTAGCAGAGGCGGTCGAGCTCTTCCTGTAGGCACGCCTCCGAGAGGTCGCACGGCGCCTCGCCGCCCGCGCCGCCGCCCCCGGCGCCGCCCCCGCCCCCCAGGTCGCCCCCAGCGCCTCCTCCTCCGGCAGGATCGTTGGTGGAGGATCCGGTGTCGTCGCTGCATGCGACGAGCGCGACCAGCGCGACCGACAGGACCCGCGAGCTCTTCTTCCCTGAAAGCACGGTCTGGAGAATGCCCGAGACGTGGGGAAAGTGGAAGGGACGGGGCGCCTGGCGCTCGTCGTGCGGCGGGCCGCTCCGCCTACCTGCACGCATCGTCGCAGGCGTGCGCGCGGAGCTCGCCGCTCTTCGATGTCTCGCACGCGTAGCCCATGTAACGCGGATCAGGCAGGGCGCAGACGCTGGGCTTCCCCGGCTCGTGGTGCGAGAGGCTGAAGACGGTCTTGCCGTCCTTGTCCTTGGACTCGTGGACGAAGCCCTTCTTCCCGGCGCTCGTTCCCGACACGACCGCGACCTCGAGGCCAGAGCGGAGCGCGGAGCGCGGCTCGGCGATCTTGGAGCAGCCGACGTTGCAGCCGCACGCGTACCACATGACGCAGGTGCCGCTGCCCGCGCTCGCCGAGGCCGCCGGCCCGGGCGTCGCGGAGCCGGGCGCAAGCGGGCTGGTGGAGGGCTCGGAGCCGGGCGGCGGGGCCGCGGAGGCGGCGCTCTCTGCGGGCGCGCTGCTCGGCGCGTCGCGGTCCGGCGCGCCATTCGAGGGTGGGTCGTACCCCGCGTCCGCCGCGCAGGACGTGACGAGGAGGAGCGCCGGGTACGCCAGCGACGGTCGCGTCATGGGGGGAGGATCACCCGCAGCGGCGCTCACGACAAGGGCCGCGGCGCGGCGAGGCGGCCGAGGTGCGGCACGAAGCGCCCGACGCGGGCCCCAAGAGCGAGGCGCGCATGCGCGCCGCGGCGCGAGCCGCTCAGAGCGCCTCCTCGATGAGCGGGTAGGTGATCGTCAGCTTTCCCTTGGGGGGCGGCGGGAACTCGAGGGACCGAAGCACCAGCAGCGAGCACGCCTGCCGCGCGTCGGGCTTGACCGAGCTCTCGCCGCGCCAATAGGCGGACTCCGCGACCTTGCCGCGCTCGTCGATCACGAAGCGAAGGACCGCCGGGGACGGCGCCGCCTCGAGCTCGGCGCAGACGAGGAAGCGCTCCTTGGCGCGGCGCAAAGTCGCCGTGACGCCCTCCATGGGGTAGCCCGGCCCGGCCTCCGGGCCGGCGGCCGTGGGCGCCGCGCTCGGCGCTGCGCTGGCGGTCTCCACGGGCCTCGCGCTCGGCTCGGGTGCGCGCGGCGCGGGGTCCGCGCGCGTCTCCACGGGCGATGGCGCCGGATCGGCCTCCCGCGCCGCCGGCTTGTCCGCGCCGCATCCGAGCGCCCCGACGAACAGCGTGATCCACGCGGCCTTCGAGCTCATCGAGGCATCCTATCGGCGGAAGGCGCGGGCGGGCAGCGGGGAGGGACCGGGTAGGATGCGGAGGCATGGGCCTCGCCGCCTGGGTCATCGGGGTCACGACGAGCGCCGCGCTCGCCGGCTGCGCCGCGCCTCGCCCCGAGGAGGCGACGTGGCCCGCCGGCGCGCGAGAGTGCGCGCGCCTACCGCTCTCGATCGAGGCGGGCTTGCCGGTCGTCTCGCTGCGCGTCCAAGGGGAGCCCGTCCGCTTCATCCTCGACACGGGGAGCGTGCAGCCGCTCACCGTGCTCGGCGAGGACGCCGCGCGGCTCGGCCTCGGGCTGGCGGGCGCGACGCGCACGGTCACCAACGCGTGGGGGGAGCGCATCCAGGTGCGAGCCTTCGAGATCGACCACGTCGCGATGGACCGCGCCGTGTTCCACCGCGTCGTGGCGTGGGAGTCGCGGTGGGGCGCGGGTCACGCGCCGCCCGTTCGGGCCGGGCACGTCGGGCGGGGTCTCCTCGGATCGAGGCCGCTCCACGTCGACGTCGGAGGTGGCGCGGTGGCCTGGGGGGAGCCCGGCGCGTGCGGCGTCCGGCGGGGGTCGACCGTCCCCGCTCGGGTGACCCGCGATGGACTGGTGTCGACCGTGCGCGCCGGCGACCTCGACCTCGATCTCATCTGGGACACGGCTTCGACGCACACCGTGGTGCGGCGCGACCGCGTCCAGGGCGCGCGGTACCTCTCGGAGGACGGCGCTCGGCTCCAGCCCCCCGAGGTGACGCTCGACGGGCGACCGATCGCGCTCGAGCTCGTGGTCGCGGACCTCGAAGGGTTGCCCGCGGACGGCCTCATCGGGATGAGCTTCTTTCGAACGCACGCGGTCACGCTCGACCTCGCGGCCGGCGGCGTCGAGGTGGTGCGCTGAGGGCAGGCCGCGCTGGGTGCGCCGTGGGGGGGCGCGCCGAAGAGTGGGTCTCGCCGAACCTGGGCTTCGCCTCCTGCTCCTGGTCGCCGTCCCTGACGTACTTCTCTATTGGCGTGCTTGGCACCCCTAGGTTCCGCAACGTCGCCGGCCCCTCGCATCCTTCGACATCCTCGCCATCGCAGCCGCCTTTCGGAGAGTGTTTGGGAATGCGGGTCAAGCCCACTCCGAGTGCGAAGAGGATAACAGCTGGACGGAAAACTCTAGAGCCGGCTTCGACGTCGGCCTTCGCTTCGCTTTGGCCTTGGTCGCCTTGTGCTGGCGCTTCCTGCCACAGCTCTCCAAGAGCAAGGCTGTACGGTCTGGACTCGGAATGCTGGGAGGGTGAAGGATAGGCTCGTGCCCCTCGCAGAACTGCACGGCAAGATCAGTCTCGAAGCCCGCCGAAGCGAGGACGTGCTCACCGGTGCCGCGTTCGGACTTCTCACTTTGCTCCCGCCGGAGACGAGCCTCGTTCCGTGGCTGCGCCTTGCCTGCCGCGAGGACGGCGCCAGTCTAGACCTGCCGCCCATCGTCGCCGCGCAAGCTACCTTCTGGCCGTCGTTCGAGGCCGCCGATGGCGGGCGCTGTGAGCCAGACGTCCTGCTTACGCTCAGTACGTCTGATGGCGACCGTGTGACGTCCGGAAAGTCTGGCGGGTGAGGATCCGGAAAGTCTGGCGGGTA
>CAZBJI010000268.1:0-5304 GCA_964492175.1 uncultured Polyangiaceae bacterium
CGGTTGAGGCAGCGGACGAAGGTGGACTTGCCGCAGCCCGACGGCCCGATGATCGCCGTGGTCTTGTGGAGGGCGATCGACATGGTGACGCCCCGCAGCGCGTGCGTGGGGCCGAACCACGCGTGCACGTCCTCGGCGCGCATCTTCTCGGGAGGGGTGGCTTCTTCGGTCATGTCAGAGCACGATGCGGCGCCGCAGCCGCGTTCGGAGCCAAATGGCGAGGCCGTTCATCACGAGCATGAGGACGAGCAGGACGATGATGCCCGCGGCGGCGTTCGCGTGGAAGGCGGCCTGCGGGCGCGAGACCCAGTTGAAGATCTGGATCGGGAGGGCCGAGAACGGGCTGTCGAGGCCCGTCGGCAGGAAGGCGACGTACGTCAGCGCGCCGATGGTGATGAGCGGCGCGGTCTCGCCGATGGCGCGCGCGAGCGAGAGGATGATGCCCGTCAGCACGCCCGGCATGCACATGGGGAGGACGACGCGGCGGAGCGTCTCCCACCGGTCGCCGCCGAGGGCGTAGGAGGCCTCGCGGAGCGACCGCGGCACGGTCCGCAGCGCCTCTCGCGACACCATGATCACCATCGGCAGGAGCAGCAACGCGAGCGTCGCGGCGCCGGCGATCAGGCTGCGGCCGAGCCCCATCACGCGGACGAAGAGCTCGAGGCCGAGCAGACCGTAGATGATCGAGGGGACACCGGCGAGGTTGGCGATGTTCAGCTCGATCGCCGACGTGATGCGGCCAGGCGGCGCGTACTCTTCGAGGTAGACGGCGGCGCCCAGGCCGACCGGGATCGCGAGCACGGCGGTGAGGCCCATGAGGCACGCGCTCCCGACCAGCGCCGGGAGGATGCCGGCCGCCGCGGCGTGCCGCGACGGGTACCCGGAGAGGAAGTCCCAGCCGAGGCGGGGCCAGGCGTCCAAGAGGGCTCCGCCGAAGAGCACCGCGAGCAGGAGGAGCGGTAGCCCGATGGCGAGCAGGCAAATCGCCCGGAACGCGCGCTCGACGCCCTCCCCCGAGCTGGACGTGAGGCCCTCCAGCGAGGGAACCTCGCGCTCGGGGGGCGCCACGGCGAGGACCCGCGCGCTCACAGGGCCCCGCCCTTCAAGATGCGCGCCCGGAGCCGGTGCGAGAACATGTTCAGCACGAACGTCATCACGAAGAGGCTGAGGCCGATCGCGAAGATCGTTCGGTACTCCAGCGTCCCCGCGGGTGTGTCGCCGAGGCTGACCTGAACGATGTAGGCGGTCATGGTCTCCACGGGCACGCGCGGATCGACCGTGAGGCGCGGCTGCTGGCCCGCGGCGATCGCCACGATCATCGTCTCGCCGATCGCGCGGGAGACGCCCAGGATCACGGCGGCGATGATCCCGGAGGATGCGGAGGGGAGCACCACGCGAAAGATGGTCGCGAGCCGGGTCCCGCCGAGCGCATAGGCGCCCTCACGGAGGCTCGCGGGCACGGCGCGCATCGCGTCCTCGGAGAGCGTCGCGATGATCGGCAGGATCATGATGCCCATCACGATCCCCGCGGAGAGCGCGTTGAAGCCTGCGAGCCCCGGCACCACGCGCTGCAAGGCGGGGGTGACGAGCATGAGGGCGAAGTAGCCGTATACGACGGTAGGGACGCCGGCCAGGATCTCCAGCACGGGCTTCAGCGCGCTCGCGACGCGCGGGTGCGCGAGCTCGGCGAGGTAGATCGCAGCGAGCGTGCCGAGCGGCAGCGCCACGGCGATGGCCACCAGCGTGGTGAGGAGCGTCCCGCTGAGGAGCGGCCAGACGCCGAAGTGCTTGTCCGCGAAGAGCGGCGTCCACTGCGTGTCCGTCAGGAACGCCCACAACGAGACCTCTCGAAAGAACCCGAGGGCCTCGGTCGCGAGCACGGCGACGATGCCGGCCGTGGTGACGACGGAGAGCCAGCCGCACGCTTGCAGCGTGCGCGCCACGATCCGCTCCGCGGGCGCGCGCGGGGCCTCGAGGCTGTGCTGGATGCCGTCGCTCCGCATGGCCGGCCCTGGCTATTTCTTCTCGGCTTCGAGGAGCTTCTCGACCGAGACGCCCACCTGCGAGCCCTTGCCGCCGAACATGGATCCCACCGTGCGTGCGTCCACCCGCTCCGCGGCGAGCTCGTACGCCCGCTGCGGGAGGGCGACGTACCCTACCTCGGGCACCAGCTTGGGCGCGTGGGTCAGGTAGAACTTGGTGAACGCGAGCACCTCGGGCCGGTCGAGGCTCTTCTTCGAGACGTAGATGAAGACGGGCCGCGACAGGGGCTGGTAGGTGCCGTCGCGTACCGAGTCGGCGCTCGCCGCGATGGGCCCGGCGCCGTTGTCGGGCTTGCCGTCGTCCACGGGAACCGCGCGGAGCTTCTCCTTGTTCTCTTCGAAGTACGCGATGCCGAAGAAGCCGAGCGCGAGCCGATCGTTGGAGATGCCCTGGACGAGGACGTTGTCGTCCTCGCTGCCGGTGTAGTCGCCGCGGCTCGCGTGCTCCTTGTGGACGATAGCCTCGGTGAAGTAGTCGTACGTGCCCGAGTCCACGCCCGCGCCGTAGAGGTGGATCTCCTCGTCCGGCCAGCCCGCGCGGACCTGGCTCCACTTCTTGATCGTGTTCTGGGCGGCCGGCTCCCAGAGCTTCTTGAGCTCCTCCGTGGTGATCGACGTCGCCCAGTCGTTCTTCGGGTTCACGACGATGGCGATCCCGTCGTAGGCCACGGGGAGCTCCACGTACTCCACGGCGCTCTTCTGGCATGCCTCGACCTCGACCGACTTGATCGGCCTCGAGGCGTCGACGACGTCGATCTCCCCGGAGCAGAACTTCTTGAACCCACCGCCCGTCCCCGAGATCCCGACCGTCACCTGGACGCCCGGCTTCTCCTTCTTGAATTGCTCCGCCACCGCCTCGGTGATCGGAAACACCGTGGAGGACCCGTCGACCTTGACGAAGGTCACGTCCTTGTTGCTGCAGGCGGCGCCGAGGAGCGCGAGGCTGGCGACGACGGTGAGGGCGCGGCGGGGGGAGGTGCGCATGGGGTTCCTTGGGCGCCACCTTGGGATCCTCGTGTGACGGGAGTGTGACGGGACGGTGAGGTTCCGGCCGCGTGGGTCGGACGCTCAGGTCGACCGGGGCAAGGTGACGGTGAACGTGGACCCGGCGCCCACCTCGCTCTCCACCCGGACCGAGCCCCCCATGGCTTCCGCGAGGTTCTTCACGATCGAGAGCCCGAGGCCTGTTCCCCCCACGTCTCGCGCCCGCCCCCTGTCGGCCCGGTAGAACCGCTCGAAGAGCCGCGGGAGGTGGCGCGGCTCGATCCCGGGGCCGGTGTCCTCCACGGACAGGGCGACGGTCTCGTCGGTCGCTGCGTCCCGGAGCGTCACGGTGGACCCCTCGCTCGTGTACTTGATGGCGTTCTCCACCAGGTTCGAGAGGATCTGCTCGAGCGCCCTCCGATCCGCCAGGACCTTTCCCGCGCCGAGCTCGATGGCCACGCGCACCCGCTTGCGGTCGGCGCGCTCTCGGTAGAGCGGCACGACCTGCTCCACGACGGACGCGGGCTCGATCGGCTCGAGGGTCAGGTTGAACTCGCGTGACTCGATCCGCGATAGATCGAGGAGATCCTCGACCAGGCGGTGGAGCCGCTGGGCGTTGCGCTCGATGATGTCGAGGAACTCCCGCGGGGGGCCCTCCACCAGGCCCGCGTCCTTCAGGGTCTCCGTCGCGGAGAGGACCGTCGCCACCGGCGTGCGGAGCTCGTGAGAGACGTTCGCGACGAAGTCCTTCCGGAGGCTCTCGAGGCGCCGCATGTCGGTGACGTCGACGAACACCGCCAGGGTGCCGGCGAGCCCGGCGAGCGGCGTCACGTGGACCAGCAGGCGCCGCGGCTTCAGCTCCCCGATCTCGATCTCGGCGGTGCGGGTGCCGGTGTCCTGGTGCGCCCCGTCGAGCAGCTCCTTCAGCTCGGCGCTCCTCACGAGCTCGAGCGGCCGCTTGCCCGCGACGTCGGCGCCGAGGAGGAGCATCTCTCGGAGCGCGGGGTTGGTGACCGCGACCCGCCCCTCGTGGTCGACGAGCAGCACACCCTCCCGCATCCCGTCGAGGACGCCGCCGAGCAGATCCCGCTCGGTCCGGAGCTCGGCGAGCGCTCCGAACAGGCTGCTGGCCAGCGCGTCCAGGGCTCGGCCGAGCTCGGCGATCTCGTCGTTGCCGACGGCGCGCGTGCGCGCGTCGAGCTCCCCCGACGACATGCGGCGCGCGACCTCCGTGAAAGCTCGCGTGCGCCGGGACAGGAGCTGAGCGGCGAGCGTCGACATCGCGAAGGCGAGCAGGAACGCGATCCCCGAGCCGGCCAGGACGACCCCGCGCAGCTTCGCGATTGCCGCGTCCACGTCGGTGAGCGGGACGGCGAGGCGGGTCACGCCCCGGATTCCGTTCGCGGTCGCGAAAGGAACGGCGACGTACATCATGCGGGAGCGGAGCGTGGCGCTCAGCCGTGAAGCGGAGCCTCGGCCGCCGGCCAGCGCGCGCCGCACCTCCTCGCGGTCCCCGTGGGGCTCGGCGCCGGCGAGCCCGGCGACGTCGAGCTCGGAGTCGCCGAGCAACGCGCCGTCGGCGTGGATGATGGAGACGCGGCTCCGCGTCACGCGGCTGAGGTCGTCCGCGGTCGCGTCCCAGGCGGCGGTCGCGTCCCGAGGGGAGCGGCTCGCGCTCGCCTCACGCGCCGCGAGATCCGCGCGCACGAAGAGGTCCGCCTCGAGCTGCGTCGTGAGATCCTGCGCGAGGCTCCGCGAGACGTACGTGTCCGCGACGCCCCCGAAGACCGCGATGATCGCGACGGACACGAGCAGGAGCTTGCCGCGGACGCCGACCTTCACGCGCGCGTTCTACCCCGGCTTCTCCGCGAAGCGATAGCCCACTCCGCGCACGGTCTCGATGTAGTCGCCCACGTCGCCGAGCTTCTCTCGTAGGCGCTTGACGTGGGTGTCCACCGTGCGGGTCGTGACGTCCGCCTCGATCCCCCACACGTCGGAGAGAAGCGCAGACCGCGTCTGCACGCGGTTCTTGCGATCGTAGAGCGTGACGAGCAGGCGAAACTCGAGCGGGGTGAGCTCGATCTCCGCGTCGTCGATGAACGCCCGGTGGGCGTCGCGGTCCAGGCGCAGCCGCCCGAACAGGATGGGCGCGCTCGCGGGCGCCTGGCTGTCCCGCCGTCCTCGTCGCAGGATCGCGTCCACGCGGAGCAGGAGCTCGCGCACGCTGAAGGGCTTGACGACGTAGTCGTCGGCGCCGAGCTCGAAGCCGACGACGCGA
>CAZBJI010000269.1:0-4638 GCA_964492175.1 uncultured Polyangiaceae bacterium
CGTTCCACGGCCACTCGGGCGACAAGAAGGCCAAGGTCGCCGGCAAGAAGTAGCCCTCCGGCGTGTCTCGGCTCGGGCCCCGCCCGCCCCGGCGGGGCGGGGCGGCCGAGCGCGCCAGGGGAAGTGACTCTCGCCGCGGGTCCCGACGTCTGACCTCTCGTGGCGTACAGTGGGATGGTGGCACCTGCCGAGGACGTTCCCCCCCGAGACTCCGAGGCCGCCGTTCCGACGCGGCGCGCCGACGACCCGGCGGCTCTGGGCACGCCGCGAAGGAGGCGGTGGCCGCTCGTCGTCCTCGCGACCTTGCTCGCCGTCGCGGCGCTCGGCGCCCTGGGCGCGTACCTCTTCGCCCAACGCTTGCCCGGCATGGCAGCCGAGCGCGCCGTTGCCGGCGCCAAGGAGCGCGGGTTCGATCTCGGCTTCGGGGCGATCGACGTCGAGGGGATCCTCCCCTGGGACGACCGGCCCGCGGCGCTCGTGCTGCGCGGCGTGAAGGCGCACAACGTGGCGGCGCCCGACGTCGTCGTCGAGGTCCAGCTGCTGCGGGTCGAGCTGGCGCGTCAAGAGCCCATCCGGGTCGCGGCGACGGGCGTCCGGGTGGCTGCGCCGGACGTCGTCTCGCTCCTCGCGTTCGAGGACGCGCTCCGGGAGGGCCGCGCGAAGGAGATCCCCATCGCCGTGGAAGGCGTTCACATCGCCGTCGGCCGCGTCGCGGAGGCGCTGCCCGTGGCGGTCGAGATGACGCTGGCCCGCGCGTCGGCGGACCGCGGCGTCCTCACCCTGACCGACGCGAAGATGCAGCCTTCGATCCCCTTCGTGGACCTCGGCGTCCCGAGCGTCTCGGTCACGATCGAGCGGGGTGAAGACCGCGTCTGGGTGCGACCCGCCGATCTGCAAGCGGCGCGCATCGGGCTGAACCGCGCGGCGTCGCGCGCGTACCTCGAGGTGGACGGCCTGGTCCCGGCCACGCTCCCGAGGTGGATCCCCGTGGAGCTGCCAGGCAAGAGTCTGAGCGGGACATTGGAGCTCTCGCTCGCCGGAGCCGACGCGCTGTCCGGGAAGTTCGACGCGAAGGTGCAGGGCTACGTGCCGCCGCATCCCCGAGAGCTCAACGGCGTGCTGTTCGGTACCACGACGAAAGCGTCGGGCAAGCTGCGGGTAGACGGCTGGGCCGTCGCGCTCGAGGAGCTCGTGGTGGAGGCGGGGGCGCTGAAGATGAAGGGGTCCGGGCGGCTGGGCCTCACCGGCAGCCTCACCATGGACCTCGCGGGGTCCGTCCCGTGCAGCGACGTGGCGGCGAGCGTGGTGGGCGCGCACCTCGGGTTCGGCGGCTCCATCCTCACGCGGCGCCTCGCCTCGGGCAGGTTGGGCGGCACGGTGGAGGCGCGGGTCCACGTCGAGGCCGACGTCCGCGATCTCGAGCGAGCGAGGATCGGGCCGAGCGCGTCCCTGCACTGCAAGATCGTGCTGTGAGGTCCTGCCTCGTTTCGACGGCCGCGGCGGACGCCCCCGCCGACGTCCGGGTCAGCCGCCGCCGAGGCGGGCGAGATCGGCGGCGAGGTCGGTGAGCGTCATGACGTGGGTGGCGATGCCGGCGCGCACCGCGGCGCCGGGCATTCCGTAGACGACGGCCGAGTCCTCGCTCTCCACGAGCACGGAGCCGCCGGCGCGGCGGACCGCCGTGGCCCCGACCACGCCGTCGTCGGCCATGCCGGTCAGGATGACCGCGTGCGTGCGTGCGGCCATCGTCGCGGCGGCGCTCGTGAACAGCCGGTTGGCGCTCGGGACGTACCGATCCCCCGTCTCGGGGGGCCGGACGTCGAGGAGCAGATAGCCGCTCTCCTTGCGGAGGGACATGCTGTACCCGCCAGGGCAGACGTAGCCGCGGCCCGCGAGAACGAGGTCGCCGTCCTTCGCTTCGCGGACGGTGACCGCGGACACGCGGTCAAGGCGCTCCGCGAAGGTGCGCGTGAAGTTCGGCGCCATGTGCTGCGCGACGAGGACCGCCCCGGGATAGGCGGGCGGGAGGCGCGAGAAGACGTGCAGGAGCGCCGTCGGCCCGCCGGTGGACGACGCGATCACGACCAGGAACCGCGGCGGTACCGACGGCGGCGGTTGGTCCTTCGAGCGGGCCCGCGGCGGTAGCTCGCTCGGTCGTGGGGAGTGGGACAAGTGCCGGACGAGCAGGAGCTTCTGCACCAGCTCCGTGCGGAACGGACCTGGCGAGAGCAGGGGATCCGCGGGCTTCGGGATGAAGTCGACCGCGCCGAGATCCAGCGCCTTGAACACGTTCTCCGTGGCGTCGTGGCTCGAGAGGACGATGACCGGCGTCGCCCTCCTCGCGAGGAGGAGGCGGAGGAACGTGAAGCCGCCCATCTTGGGCATCTCGAGGTCGAGCGTGAGCGCGTCGGGGTTGAGCTCGGCGACCATGCGGAGCGCCTGCTCGCCGTTCGAGGCGTGACCGACGACCTGGATCTCGTCGGAGGACGAGAGGGCGTCCGTGATGACGTGGCGAACGATGCGGGAGTCGTCGACCACCAGGACCCGGAGCTTGGGGCTCACCATGTGGACCCATCCAGGGAGTGGAGCCCAGGCTTGCGGTACACGATGTCCTCGGCGAGCTGGACGACCTCGAACCGCGTCTTCTCGTTCAGCAGGGACTCCGAGTGCCCGAGCAGGAGATAGCCACCGGGCGTCAGGCGATCGAAGAAGCTGCGGACCACCCGCTGCCGCGCGCCCTCGCCCATGTGGATGAGCACGTTGCGGCAGAAGATGACGTCCACGGACCCTGCGAACGCGGTCGGCGAGAGCAGGTTGGCGTGCCGGAAGTGGCAGATGGACTTCAGCTCCGGGGACACCGTCCGTGAGCCGTCGGGCTGCTTGAGGAAGTGGCGGCCGTAGGTGGGGTTCTGCGTCCCTCGGAACGAAGACGCGGGAAACACACCGCGCCTCGCGGCGGCGATGCAGCGCCGAGAGATGTCGGTCCCGAAGACGTGCACGCGATCCGGCGGGAACAGCTCGGACTCGAGCACGATGGATCCGACCGTGTACACCTCCTCGCCGGTCGCGCAGCCGGCGCTCCAGACCGAGAGGCGCTCGCGCCGCGCGAGCTTGGGCAGGACCTGCTGTCGGAACGCGCGGAGCTGGTACTCCTGACGGAACACGTACGTCTCGTTGACCGTGCACGCCTCGACGGCCTCCTCGAGCTCGGCCTCGTCCCCGTCGAACAGGCGCTTGAGGTATTGCGCGAACGTGAGCGACTGGGTCGCCGCGATGCGCTTCTGCAGCCGCCGCTCGATCGCGCTCCGGGCGTCGGTTCCGAACCAGAGCCCGGCGTGCACGTGGAGCAGATCCCTCAGCCGCTCGAATTCGTCTTTGGTGAGCGTGAGCGCCGCCGATTTGTCCATGCGAGCCAGTGGCACTCCTTCGTAGCACGAAGCGCAGGCCTCGGGGGCCTCGCCCGACGGAGCGCGAGGCGATACCCTGCGGCCGGCAGATGAGCTCCGACAGCCCGGCATGGCCCATCGAGACGAGCGCGAGCCCTTACCTGGCGGTGGGCACGTTGCTCTGGCGGCGCCGGGACGATCGCCGCGTGACGGCCATCGTGAAGAGCACGTACGCGATGGTGCACGAGGGGTTCGCGGCCCCCCAAGCCGCCCACCCCATCGAGCTCTGTGATCGGACCTGGATGGCGCGCCCCCATCGCAGCCTCGAGGCGGCCAGCGAGGTGCTCCCGTCGCTCCCGTGTGTCGAGGTCTTGCTGCGAGGACACGCGGCCAGCCCGCACCGAGAGCCAGCCCCCGCGGTCGCGGTGCGGCTGGTCCTCTGGGGCCGGGGCCCGGTCCTCGACAAGACGCTCCACGTCTTCGGCGAGCGCGATCGGCTCGACGCCTACCCGCGGGAGTTCGTCACCATGCCGCTGGCGTACGAGCGGACGCGGGGCGGGCCTGGCACGGAGAACCCGGTCGGCATGTCGCCCGACGATGGTCCACCCTTCATCATCGACCCCACGCGCCCGGAGGGCGCCGCCGGCTTCGGGCCGCGGAGCGCCACCTGGCCGGGGCGGGCCCCGGGGCCGAGGGGCGGGTCGCTCGACGTGTGGGACTGGCCGAGCGATCTGGCCTCGGCGGCGCTGTGCTCCGCTCCGGACGACCAGCGCCCGGCGGCGCTCACCGGGACGGAGTGGATCGTGATCGACGGGGTACATCCGGATATCCCGAGGTTCGCGACGCGCCTGCCCGCGCCCCGTCCGAGCGCGTGGCTCTGTGACGACGGCGGCGGCCGCGTCGTGATTCCGCTCAAGCTCGAGACGGTGGTCATCGACACGGACGCGCTCGAGGTGTCGCTCATCCACCGGGGCAACCTCCCGTTCTCTGGCGGGGAGCGCGGGCGATGGCGCGTGGAGGCCGACTTGGAGCTGGACGAGATCCGGCAGGGGGGCACGCCGCCGAGGGCGCAAGCGGCGCCGCCCGTCGCGGAGAGCGGCAACCTCGGCGCCGGCCTCCGGCTCGGCAGCACGGTGGTCGTGGATCGCGCCGAGCGCCCCGACGGGATCGAGCCTCCGCCGCCCGTCCGACCCGAGCCGCGCGTCGAGGCTCCGGCGCGCGTCGAGGCTCCGGCGCGCGTCGAGGCTCCGGC
>CAZBJI010000270.1:0-4193 GCA_964492175.1 uncultured Polyangiaceae bacterium
GCCCGGATCCGACGACAGGACGGCCTCGATCTCGCCGAGCTCGATGCGGTAGCCGCGGACCTTCACCTGATGATCCGTCCGCCCGAGGTACTCGATCTCCCCGTCCGGCCGGTGCCGCGCGAGATCCCCCGTCTTGTAGAGGCGCGCGGCCGGATCGCGCGAGAACGGGTTGGCGACGAACCGCTCCGCGGTGAGCTCGGGCCGGTTCAGGTACCCGAGGGCGAGCTGCTCGCCGCCGATGTACATCTCCCCGGTCACGCCGATGGGCACCGGGTGGCGCCGGTCGTCCAGCAGGTAGATCTGCGTGTTGGGCGCCGGCCGACCGATCGGGATCGGGCCGCTCATCGGCGAGTCGCCCGAGATCTGATGGACCACGCACCCGACGGTGGCCTCGGTGGGGCCATACTCGTTGTAGATGGCGACGTTGGGGGCGAGCACCCGGAAGGGCGCGACGTGCGACGCGAGGAGCTGCTCGCCGCCCACGACGAACGCGCCGCTCGTGTGCTTGAGAGAGTCCGGCGGGAGCTGCTCGCTCAAGATCCCCATGTGCGCCGGGGTCACCTTGGTGACGCTGAAGCCGCCCGGCTCGGTGAGCGCGCGGCCGAGCGCCTCCACGTCGTCCTCCGCGTCGATGAGCCACACCGTCTTGCCGACGAGAAGCGGGCCAAAGAGCGCGGTGATGGTGAGGTCGAAGCCGATGGACGAGTGCACCGGCGCGCCGATCCCGCTGCCCATCCCGTAGCGCGCCACCGCCCAGCTCAGGTAGTGCACGAGCGCCCGGTGCGGCACCATGACGCCCTTCGGCTGCCCCGTGGAGCCGGACGTGTAGCAGACGTAGGCGAGTCCCTCGGGCGCGACGGCGACGCTCGGCGCGGTCGTTGGGCGACCGGACAGCTCCTCTCGCGCCTCCGCGGTGTCGAGGGCGAGCGTCACCTTGGCCTTGGCGGCCGCCGCCCCGCAGCGCGAGTGCGTGAGGACGACCTCCGCCCCCGCGTCCTCGATCATGAAGCTCGTTCGCGCCTCCGGGAGCGCGGGGTCTATCGGGACGTACGCGCCTCCCGCCTTCCACGTGCCGAGGACGGCGACGAGCAGCTCGGGGCACCTGGGCATACGGAGCGCGACGCGCCGGCCCGCGACGACCCCTCGGCTCGAGAGCCAGTGCGCGAGCTGGTTGGCGCGCTGGTCGAGCTCCGCGTAGGTGAGCGCGACCTCCCCGTGCCGCACGGCGACCGCGTCGGGGGTCCGGCGCGTGGCCTCCGCGATGAGCTCGAAGAGCTTCGCGTCGCGCGGGTACGGGGCCTCCGTCCGGTTGAACTCGACGAGGACCTTCTGGCGCTCCGCCTCTGGCATGAGCGGGAGATCGGCGCTGGGCGTCTCGGGGTCTCGCATCGCCGCCTCGAGGAGCACCTTGTACTGATCCATGCGGCGCCGCATCGTGTCGCGGTCGAAGAGGTCCAGGTTGAACGTGCACTGGATCTCGAGCCCGCTCGCCGACTCGACCAGGTTGAAGAAGATGTCGAAGTTCTCGAACCGGCGCGGGACGCTCCCCGCGGTGCACGCGAGATCCCCGAACTCGATGCCGAGAGAGCTCGGGTCGAGGTTGAACGCGACGCTCATCAGCGGGACCCTGCTCGGGTCTCTGGGCACGGCGAGGCGCTTGATGAGCGTTCCGAACGTGAAGTTCTTGTGCTCGAAGGCGTCGAAGACCTTCCCGCGGACCCGCTTCACGTGGGACGCGAACGAGGCGTCCTTGTCCAGAGAGAGCCGCAGCGGGAGGAACTGCACGCAGTGGCCGACCAGCGCCCGGTCCTCGATGTCGGACTGCCCGGCGAGGGAGAAGCCGACCACCAGATCCGACTGCCCGCTGAGCCGGCCGAGCAGGACGTGGAAGCCGGCGAGCACCCCGGCGAAGAGCGTCGCGCCCTGCTTGCCCGCCATCTTCTTCAGCCCCTGCGCGAACGCGTCGTCGAGCTTCAGGCTCAGGCGGTCCGCTGCGAACGTCTTGACGGGGGGACGCGGCCGGTCGGTCGGGAGATCCAGCACGGGGATCGGCCCGCCCGAGTACTCCTTCACCCAGTAGTCCTCGGAGGTCCGCCGCTCCGCGGCCTCCGCGGCGCTGGCGCGCAGCGTGATCCACTCGCTGTACGCCATCGCGTCCACGAGGCCGTGCGGCTTGCCCTCACACGCCGCGGCGTACAGCCTGCCGAGGTCGCGGCAGATCACGCCGCACGACCAGCCGTCGGCGATGATGTGGTGCGCCGTCATGAGCACGAGGTGCTCCTCCTCGGCGAGCTTGACGACCTGCGCGCGGAAGAGCGGGCCCCGCTCGAGGTCCATCTCCTCCGTCACCTCGCGCTGCTTGATCTGCTCGAGGCGTGCGTCGCGGTCGCCGCTCAGCTCGGAGAGGTCCACGAGGGCGAGCTCGGGATCCCCCGCGGGCATGACCCGCTGGGTGAGGCCGTCCGCGTTCGGAATGCAGCGGAGGGCCTCGTGGCGCTTGACCAACAGGCGCATCGCCTGCCTCAGCTTGTCGAGCTTGAGCCGGCCCTTCAGGTGGAGGGTGCTGCAGAGGTTGAAGGCGGTGGAGGCGTCGCGGCCGAAGCGGGTCGCCAGCCAGATCTCCTGCTGGCCCTCGCTCATCGGGATCGTGCGGGGCTCTCGCTCGGGCGGCGTACCCGGGAAGAACTTCACGCGCTGCAGATCCTCCACGCTCTCCTTGATGGCGCGCGCGATCTTCTGGAAATCCTCCTCGGTGTGGGCCGTGGTGAAGAAGGCGGGGCGGCCCTCGTAGGTGAAGATGCCGCGGTTGTGGAGGTGGTAGAAGAGGAGCTGAGAGAAGTCCTGGAACGAGGTGAACTTGAGCACGATGAAGCTCGAGAAGTGCTCCACCCAGAGGGGTGCCCCCGTCTCCTGGAAGTACGCGTTCAGCTCGTTGGCGAGCTCCGTGGTGCGCTGGTTCAGGCGCTCCTGGAGGCCGGGCCCTTGCTCTCTCAAGTGGGTGAGCGTGGCGAGGGCCGCCGCCATGGCCACCGGGTGGCGCACGAACGTCCCCGCGAACCAGGTCATGTCGGCCTCCGGGACGGAGCCGTCCCCGTAGCGCCACTGTCCACCGTCGAGGGCGTCCATGAAGCGGGACTTGCCGGCGACGACGCCGATCGGGAAGCCCCCGCCGACCACCTTGCCGTAGGTCGCGAGATCGGCGCGGATGCCCCAGAGCGCCTGCATCCCGCCAGGGTGGGCGCGGAAGCCGGTGACCATCTCGTCGAAGAGGAGCCCGATGTTGCACTCCTCGGTCAGCTTGCGCAGCTCGCGGACGAACTCCACGGGGCGGAGGTCGGGGTTGCGGCTGCGCACCGGCTCGACGAGCACGAGCGCGAGCTCGCCGGCGCGCTCCCGGATCATGTCGAGCGACGCGCGGTCCCCGTACTTGAGCACCAGGGTCTTCTCGACCGCGCGCTGCGGGATGCCGGGGGCGATCGGCACCGTGCGCGGCTTGCCGCCCAGCATCGTGCCCTTGACGAGCACCTCGTCGAAGATGCCGTGGTAGTGGCCGGAGAAGGTGGCGATGCCGTCCTTGCCCGTCACCGTCCGGGCGAGCCGCATCGCCGCGAGCACGGCCTCGCTGCCCGTGTTGCAGAACGCGGCGCGATCGTTGCCGGTCATCTCGCAGAACACCTTCGCCAGCTTCCCGGCCAGGTAGTTCTGCGGGCCGATCTCCACGCCGCGCTCGAGCTGCTCGAGGACGGCGTCGCGGATGAACTTCGGGTTGTGGCCGAGGAACGTGACCCCGTAGCCGTTGACGAGGTCGATGTACTCGTTGCCGTCCATGTCCCAGAGCTTGGAGCCCTCGGTCTTCGCCGCGACGATCGGGAAGACCATGTCCTTCCACTGGAGCCGGAAGCCCTGCACCGTCCTCGGATCGGCGAAATGGGCGCGGTGCTCGGCCGTCATCCGCTTCGACGTCGGCGCGCGGGCGCACACGCGCGCGATGAGCGCGTCGAGGTGCGCCTGCTGCTCGGGGGGCAAGGCGCCGTCGTCGCGCTTCTCGACCGCGGCCCACGGGCTCTCCTTGTTGGCGCTCTTCTCCGGCTGCGGGGCGACGGCGGGCGCGGGGGCGTTGGGGGCGCGCGCAGCCGGAGCCTGGGCGGCTGCGGACGGCGGGGCGGCGACGGCTGGCGCCGCGGCGACCACGG
>CAZBJI010000271.1:0-3561 GCA_964492175.1 uncultured Polyangiaceae bacterium
GACGCCATCACGTTGCCGGAGATCTTGAGCTTGCCGCCGAAGTAGAGCTTCTGCGGGTTGAGCTTGCCCGTGGCCATCCCGATGAAGTTCGCGTCGGTGAGCTCGAGCGTGACGTCCGCCGAGGGGAGCGTGCCGGTCGCCACCTTCCCGGGGGAGGACTTCAGGTCGATGAAGAACGCCGAGTCCGGCGCCTTGAGGACGAACTGGAAGCTCGTCTTGGTCTGGCTGGCGACGTCCGGGTTCTTCTCGATGAAGAAGCTGATGACGTCGACGAGCAGACCGCTCGTGATCGCCGGGGGACCGGCCGCCGCAGGCGCCTGCGCGGCGGGCGCCGCGGTCTTCGCCTTGGGCTTCGGGACCTCCTTGTAGAGTTCCACCGCGCAGTTCGAGAGCACGACCTTGTCGCGCTCCTTCACCTTGCAGCGCACGATGATCTTGTCGCCGTCCTTCCACATCTCGGTGACGAGCGTCTCGCCCGGGAACACGCTGTCGGCGAAGCGCGCGCGGATGCTCTTGAAGAGGCCCGCGTTGCCGTCGCAGAAGGCGTTCACGGCGTGGCGCGCCGCGTAGCCGAACGTGCAGAGCCCGTGGAGGATCGGCCTGTCGAAGCCGAAGTTCTTGGCGAAGGTCGGGTCCGCGTGGAGCGGGTTCCAGTCGCCGTTCAGTCGGTAGAGAAGCGCCTGGTGGGCGTCGATCTTCTGCTCGACCACGTGGTCGGGCTTGCGCTCGGGCGGGGTGTGCGCGTCGCCCGACGGGCCGCGCTCGCCTCCCCAGCCGCCGGCGCCCCGGATGATCGCCGTGAACTCGTTCTCCGCGAGCAGGTCACCGGCCTGATCGTACGTCTTGGTCTCGTAGACGATGGCCGCGTGCTTCCCCTTGTCCCAGATGTCCTTGACGCGGCTCTTGTGCGTGAGCGTGGCCTCGGTGGGGAACGGGCGGGTCACGGCGGTGTACTGCTCGCCGTGGAGCAGGCGATCGAAGCCGTAGTTGAGCCCCGGCACCTGCTCCCCGCGCTTGGCGGCGTCGAGCATGCCCTTGAGGATCGGGGTCACCGCGTAGGTGGGGAACGGCTGGAACCCCTTCGGGCTCATCTCGTAGACGTACGACAGCTCCTTCGCGTCGAGCGGGTCCTGCGCCGCGCCGATGGAGAGCGCGTAGAGCTCCAGATCCCGCGCGTCATGCTTCGACTCGAACGGCGGCATCTCGAAGCCGAGCGCCTGGTCCACGTCGATGAGCTCGTTGCCGCCCTTGCTCTTGCGCTGGGCGTTCTCCAGCACCGGCTGCATGGACTCGTTGATGGTGGTCGGGTGCGTCGTCTTCGCGAAGCCGCAGATCTCGCCCCAAGCCTTCTGGACGGCCTCGATCGAGATCGGGCGTCCGTTCGCCCACACCTTGCCGGCGGAGCGCTCCCAGCGGAGCTTCGCCATGAAGCCTCCGCCCACCTCGAACGTGCCGCCGGACTCCTGGCAGCTCTCGTGGGCGAGGTAGGCGACGAGGGGCGAGACCACCTCGGGCTTCAGTGCGTCCACGAGCTCCTTCGGGAGCACGGTCTCGGTCAGGCGCGAGCCGGCGATCGGCGCGATCGTGTTGACGAAGACGTTGCTCTTGCGGCCCTCGAGCGCGAGCGTCTGCGCGAAGCCGATGAGGCCCATCTTGGCCATCGCGTAGTTCGCCTGGCCGAAGTTTCCGTAGATGCCCGCCGCGGAGGAGGTCATGAGGATGCGCCCGTACTTGGCGTCGCGCATGTGGGGCCACGCGGCCTTGGTCACGCGCATCGAGCCGAGGACGTGCACGCGGTAGACGAGGTCCCAGTCCTCTTCGGTCATCTTCTGGAAGCTCACGTCGCGGAGGATGCCGGCGTTGTTCACGACGACGTCGAGCCGCTTCCAGGTGTCCATCGCCGCCTGGACGATCTTGTCGCCGCTCTCGACCGAGTCGTAGCTGGCGATGGCGTCGCCGCCCGAGGCCTTGATCTCCGCGACCACCTTCTCGGCGGCCGTCTTGTCGGAGCCTCCCCCGTGCATCCCGCCGCCGAGGTCGTTGACGACCACCCTGCAGCCGCGGCTTCCCAGGAGCAGGGCGTGGC
This sequence comes from uncultured Polyangiaceae bacterium, assembly GCA_964492175.1. Classification (GTDB taxonomy): domain Bacteria; phylum Myxococcota_A; class Polyangia; order Polyangiales; family Polyangiaceae; genus Xiheicaenibacterium. The sequence goes on from CAZBJI010000271.1 coordinate 2,087, forward strand.
AGCGGCCCAGGCCGTTGCCGGCGCCGGTGACGATGGCCACGCGACCATCAAAGCGGAGCTCGCTCGACATAATGAGACCTCCTCGCGGATGCCCGCCCCCGAGGGGGTCGGGCTCGAATTCACCCGGCTTGCCGTGTGAATCAAAAGGGGACATTCGCTCGGCTCGTGCCTCGGCTCTGGCTTCCACCGGTCCGCGCTGGAGCTCGGACCGCCAGAAAAGATGCGCGCAAACCGCGTGAATATTGCTTCTCGATCCGCTCGGACGGATGCCGAGCGAATGCTTCGTGTACGAACCTTTACCCCGGCCGTGGGGGCTGTCAACCGGGGCCGGCGAAAAGAGTCGGGTCGGCGCGCCGCCGCTGGGCTACCTCGCGTGGGTGCGGCTCTCTCGGCGTCTCGGGGTCTGGCTGGGGTGTGCGGTGATGGGGTGTGGGCCGGCCGCCGGGGACTGTCCCCCGTGCGCCAGCGCGTCGCACGGAGCCACGACGGCCTCGGCGTCGGCGTCGGTCGGCGCGCCTGCGCCCGCGGCGGCGGAGCTCACGTTCCGTCGTGAGGGCGAGCGCGTCGCGACGCTGACGCTCGACGACCTCACCCGGGCGATCGCGCCGGTGACGGTGGAGCAGCTCGACCCGTACTACAACCGGACGAAGCGCTACCGGGGGATCCCCCTCGCCGCGGTGATCGAGCTCGCGTTCCGCGGGCAGGCGGATCTGCCGGCGAAGGAGTACGTGCTGCGCGCGCGCGACGGCTACACGGTCCCGCTCCGCGGCGCGAAGGTGTTCGAGGCCGGCGCCGTGATCGCGTTCGAGGACCTGGACGCGCCGGCGTGGGAGCCCATCGGGCAGCAGCGCGCGAACCCGGCGCCGTTCTACCTGGTGTGGGCAAACAAGGACCAGACGAACCTCGAGACGCACCCGCGGCCCTACCAGCTCGCCGCGATCGAGATCGCGCGCTTCGAGGACGTGTTTCCGCGCACCGTCCCCAAGGGCCTCGCCGCCGACCACCCGGCGCAGCGAGGGTTCTCGCGCTTCCGTGAGCAGTGCATCCACTGCCACGCGATCAACCGGGAGGGGGGCAGGGTCGGGCCGGAGCTGAACGTCCCCCAGAGCGTCGTGGAGTACCGCACGCCCGAGCAGATCAAGGCCTACGTGAAGGACCCGCTCACGTTCCGCTACTCGACGATGCCCGCCCACCCGACCTTCACGGAGGCGGATCTCGATGGGCTCGTGGCCTACTTCACGGCGATGAAGGACCGAAAGCAGGACGATCCGAAGCAGCCTTGAAGAAGTACCTATCGAAGTGAAGGAGCTGCACGCCGGAAACTGGACAGCGATTCAGGTGCTCATTAGAACCGTCATCATGAATCGCATTCACCACTCGGTTCTGCACGCTCTGTTCGTCCTCGCCAGCCGCGACTGCCACGCGACCGTGCTGCGGAGGGCGCGGGTGGGGGGGGGCACGCGCGCCGTGGGGGA
>CAZBJI010000272.1:0-2922 GCA_964492175.1 uncultured Polyangiaceae bacterium
CTCTCCGGAGAACGTGAGCGCGATGACGAGCAGCGGGTCTGCGAGCTCGGGCCGCGGGTGGTTCTCCACCCGCGCGACCGAGCCGGGGTGGAGATCGAACGCGTTCGTCTGGAAGTGGATTCGGTAGCGACTGGCCTGGACGGAGCGGAGCCGTACCTCGGTGAGCCACGCGCCGTACTTGTCGTCGGTGCGCGCCGCGAGCTTGCGGTCGGAGGTGGGGGTGTCGCCGGAGCCCTTGCCCTCGACGCAGAAGATCCCGGGGTTGTACTCGTACGTCTCGAGCGACCGCTCGACGTCGCTCACGCGATGCGTGAGCGGCAGCTCCGCGTCCGGCTTCTTCACGAACTCGGACGAGAGGCGCGGCTGTCGCTCGGGCGGGAACCGATAGTCGACGTCTTGCAGCGTGTACTTCGCTGCCTTCACGGCGCGCCGCACGGAGACGCCCGTCACCCACGGCACCCGCGAGAAGGCGGGCGGCTCGTCGTGGTAGCGGAGCGCCTCGGGGCGCACCTCGTTCTTCTCCGGCGAAGCGGAGAAGGTCACGATCTCCGCGCCGTCCGCGTCCTCGAGGTAGTACGAGATGCCGAGGTCCTCCAGGTTGCGCTGAAGGAAGTCGAGGTCGCTCTCGCCGTACTGAATCCGGTAGTCGCGCTTCTTGTACCGGGCCACGTCGAGGCGCGGGTTGTCCGCGATGCCCCACTCGGCGAGCAAGGCGCGGGCCATGTCGAGCTCGGAGAGGTGCTGGAAGACCCGGTAGTTCTTGTTGCGCGAGAGGATCCAGAGCGGGTGGACGAGGTGGATCCGGTAGAGGGAGAGGCCGGTCGGCTCGCTCGCGAACTCGTCGATGTCGACGACGACGCCGTTCCAGTCGGCGAGGTACCCGGCGCCGCGCGTCACGTCGTCGCTCTTGGCGGTGGCGGACAGCGCGGCGACGAAGCGGGCCCTCTGGCCGATCAGCGCGGCGAGATCGAGGGGCTCCTTGCTCTTCACCGTGAGGAAGACCTCGAACGGCTTGTTCATGGCCTCCTCGACGCGGAACTCGCGGACGGGGAGGGTGAGGTTGGCGGACGGGAACGTGAGCTCGAGGTTCTGCATCGTCTTCTCCCTCAGCTCCGGGTGGACGAGGACGAGCCGGTCGGCGCGCCGAGGCGCAGCGAGGGCGCGACGCGCGGATGCTTGAGCCGAGGCGGTGGCAACGTCACCAGGACGGCAGGGGACCGGCGCTGCTCGCCGAGGAGCTCCTCGGCCGTTGCGGGGGTGTCGTAGGTCGGTTCGTCGTCCATGACGGCCCCTACGCCACCCGGCTCGGGCGCCTTTGGGTCGCGGCGCACAAACGTTCCCAGCGTGGAGGGCGTAGCCCCTCTCGTGAGCCAGACGATCTTGGTCAGCGCGGGGCACGGGGCGGGGGATCCGGGGGCGGCCGGGCCGGGGGCGCCGGACTACGACTTCACCGAGGCGGATCTCACGCTGGAGCTACGCGACCTGGTCGCCGACGAGCTCGAGCGGGTGGGCTACGCCGTGCTCCTGGACGGCGACCGGGGCGAGAGCCGCTCCCGCTCCTACTCCATTTCGCAAGTGAAACGGGCGGACGCCGCCGTGGACCTCCACTTCAACGCGTCCCGGGACGGTGGCGGGACCGGGGTCGAGTGCTTCTCCCTCGTCGCGCATGAGGCCCTCGCCTCGCTGCTCGCGCGCGCGGTGGCCAAGACGCTGGGCCTTCGGCTCCGCGGCAAGGCTGGCTACAAGGACCCGTCCGAGTCCCGTCACCCGAGCCTCGGCTTCTGCAGCGCTGGTGGCGTGCTCCTGGAGGTGTGCTTCATGAACCGCCGGGATCTCGACGCCTACTTGCCCAAGAAGGCGGCGGTGGCGGCCGCCATCGCCGGCGCGCTCCGGGATCACCTGAACGGTGGGGCGAAGCCGGCGAACGCCGGCCTCCGCAACGACCGCACCGGGGAGACGCGCACGCGGCGGAGGCTCGTTCGCGCGTGAGCGAAGGCGAGCCCAAAGGGCCAGGCGCGCCCGGCGTAGGGGACGTCATGCCCGCCGAATCGTCCGCAGCGCTCGACGTCGACGCCCTGATGGGAGAGACCCTCTCCGGCACCGCGCCGCTCGCCCCGGCCCTGCCCTTTCGGCCTCGGCCCATCTCGGCGCCGGCCGACCCGACCTACGACCGTCCTGTCCGGGCCGAGGGGCCGACCGGGTCTGCGTACGCGCGCCCCACGGCCGCTGCCGCGATCTACGCGAGCGGCGCGGGCGTTCCTGTCCGACTCGAGCCGCGACCGACCCCTTCCGCCGGCCAGTACGCCGAGACCCCGCCGCGCTCCGCGCTCGTCGCCTCGAACGCAGCGGCGTGGCGTGAGGCCGCTCCGCCCCAGGCGAGGTCCGCGCAGCGCGCCGCACAGACCGGCGGTCGCTACGCGCCGGCGGGGCGCTGCGTCGATCTGCTCTGGTACGACGCCGGGCGCGTCGCAGAGATCACGGCGATCGGCGCCTCTCTCGGGGATCCCGAGGCCCCGCTCGTCGACGAGTGGGTAGACCCGAAGGACGGCGCCGGGGACCGTGGGGACGGCCGGAGGGTCCTCTCGACGCTGGCGCACGGGCAGCTCTGCACGGAGGAGCTCGAGGTCTCCCTCGAGGCCGCGCTCTCGTCGGGAAAGCGCCGGGCCCTCGTCGTCGTCGACGGCACCCTGGAGCTCGACCTCGACCCGGTCGAGACGCTGAGGCTCTGGCTCCTCGTCGTGGCGCCGTGGGCGGCGCTGAGCCCGCGCCTGAAGGACGCGTGTGGGGCGGCGCGCGAGGCGCTCGCGGTCGGCACCCTGCCTCCCAGCCTCGCCGCGACCCACCGCCAGCGCATCGAGGACGCCCTGCCGCAGGACGCCGTTGCGGGTCGTCAAGGCTTCGAGCCCATCATCACGCGCGCGC